>JADGAT010000037.1 GCA_015231885.1 SAR324 cluster bacterium | reverse complement strand
TTAATACAAATTTACTTATATTTAACAAGCATGAATTCGATTGACAAAGAAATATTAATCGCACTCTTGTCGCAGGGCCGAATCACATGGTCAGAGCTGGCAAATCAGTTGGGTCTTTCCTCTCCGGCCATTGCAGAAAGAGTGAGGAAATTGGAAGAGGCCGGAGTGATCAAGGGGTTTAGTGTCCAGCTGGATCCTGCTCGGGTTGGGTGTGCTTTAACGGCTCTGATCGCAGTTACTTTATCTCAGACGGAAGATCGAGTAAACTTTATGAAACTGGTGGCAGAAATGCCTCAAATCCAGGAATGTCACCATATTACAGGGGATGATGATTACCAGTTGAAAGTACGCTGCAAAGGGACAAAAGATCTGGAGGAACAGGTGATCGACCGGATCAAATCTTTAAAAGGGGTGAGCAGGACTCGTACCAGTATTGTTTTATCCAGCCCAAAAGAAATCAGTGAATTACCTCTCTGATCATCACGGATTGAGTAGCGTAAGGATTGGCAGATGTCGTTAGAATTGATGTACAAAGGAATTGGAATGGGTTTTCTGATTGCCGCCCCGGTCGGTCCCATAGGCCTGTTGTGTATCAAACGCACAATAAACGAAGGATTCAAAGCAGGACTGGCAACTGGGTTGGGGGCGGCCTTTGCCGATGGATTGTATGGTTTTATGGCAGCCTTTGGATTGGCGGTCATCACCAATTTCCTGGTCGAACAGCAGGAGTGGCTGAGTTGGTTGGGGAGCCTGTTTTTAATATATCTGGGAGGCCGTAGTTTACTATCCAAATCCTCTCAACAAGAGATATTGGTTGCCAAAGCTCGTCATATTTTTTCCAACTTTGCCTCCACTTTCATGCTGACACTCACCAACCCTGTCACGATTCTTTCATTTGCGGCGATTTTTACCAGCTTGAAGATTGGACAGCAGGAAAACTATTTTTTAGCATCCTTGCTGGTATTTGGTGTCTTTCTGGGATCTATCCTCTGGTGGTTTTTTTTGAGTACAGCCGTTGTACTGATTCGTCAGAAAATCACAAAAGAAGGGGTGTTATGGGTCAACCGTCTGGCAGGAGGAACCATGATTGGTTTTGCCATTTATTTGCTGGCAGGCAAGTAGTAGGCTTTCCATCCAAACTTTTCCAAATCTACTTTTTCCTGAGCATCAAAAACAACACCTTCTGATTCCAGCAGCTGCCGCTGGAGCAAATCACCTTTTCCATGATGCCTTGGACTGATTTTCCCTCGACTGTTGATCACTCGCTGCCATGGAATATCCTGATCCCACGGAGTAACCGCCATGGCATAGCCCACCATTCTTGCTGTGCACCCTCCCGCTATTTTCGCAATTTGCCCATAAGTGGCCACCTGCCCTGGCGGAATGTGACAGACAATTTCATAAATTTTTTGATACAATGGGTAATCTTTGACTCTTTCCCTTGACACCTGTCCTATTCCATCCTAAAAATGTGTAGAAGTTCATTAATTTCTATTTTGATAGCAGTTTACCGTTAGGAGATCTATGAATATTTTAGTGGTTGAAGACGACCAGCAAGTCAGTACCATGTTAAAGCGTTATTTATCTCGGCAAAACCACCATGTCGAGCATGCTGTCAATGGTCAAGCAGGATGGGATCTCTTTTCTGCGGCTCCTGAATCATTTGATGCCATTTTATCAGATATCAAGATGCCTGTTATGGACGGGTTGGCATTTTGTAATCTTGTGCGAAAAAACGATTTTGATGTTCCTATTGTCATCATGACTGCTTATGCTGAATTGGACTACACCATCAAAGCCCTGCAATTGGGGGCACTCGATTTCATCCAAAAGCCTTTTGAATTCGAAACATTAGAGATTGCATTATCAAAAATTGAATCCCTGACCTTACCCAAACAGGAGCTTGCTGAGATACTGCCGCACCATACTGCTCAAATGCAGTTTTTGGTACCCAGCCACACCAAATTTATCTATATGCTGGTGACTCATTTTCAAAAACATTTTAAAGACATCTGTGACCATTACAAAATGAATGTGAAAAAAATTGGTCTCTCTTTGATTGAAGCACTGACCAATGCAGTCATTCATGGGAATCTGGAAGTTGATTCTTCCCTTAAAGAAGAATCCTGGCAAAAATTCAATTCCATGGTCAAAGAGCGGGAATTGCAACCCGAGTATGCCGATCGTCAAGTGAAGTTCTATTATGATGTCACAGCAGAAAAATTTGAATTTGTGATACAGGATCAGGGAAAAGGATTTGATATTTCGACACTACCTGAAGCCGACGATCTATTCAGCATGGCCCTTAGCGGAAGAGGCATTTTTTTGATTCGCTCATTCATGGACGAAGTGACTTGGAATGAGACAGGCAACACCATCCGTATGATCAAGTATTTGAGAATTCCTGAGGACCCTGAAGCTTAGAACTCGGGAGAAATGTATGACTATTATTCTGGACTGACCTTGCGAAATAAGTCTCCGGGTCTTTGTGGCACTGTGGTTGATGAGCAATCATAACTATTTGAACAGGAAAAAATATGGGATCAAAAAATGAAGACTGGTTGAAAGATATATTGGCTGCAGAGCAATCAAAAAGTGAAAGTGAAAATTCTGGGGTGAGGGTTTCCGGCAAGCAAAAAGCGGCAGCATTGCTGGGGAAACTGGATGCGGATACCAGAAATCGAATTTTGGGAGGAGCTGGGGAAAAATCGGTATTCACCAATCAGATGAAAGAATTGATGTTCACCTTTGATGACATGCCCCGAATTGATATACGACACATGCCCCTGGTCCTGCAAAATATAGATCCATCGGATTTGACGCTGGCATTGAAGAAGTGCAGGATTGCTTCCAAAAATTGGATTTTCAAAAGTATTTCAACCCGGATGTCCGAAAGAATTCAAGACGATTTGGAGGCCTTGGGGCCGGTGCCAGTCACCAAAGTTGAAGAAGCGCAGCAAAAAATAGCAAAAACGGTCATCAGGCTGCAGGAAGCCGGAAAGATTTCCATCGAAGGATATGGAGGCGAAGCGTATGTGTGATGGGGATTAATGTAAAATTTGCATGCCAATCATCGTCACGTCATCATTGAAACTGTTCGTATGGGAGTAAGATAAACCAAATTCATAGATCATGTTGAGCAGTGTTTCAATAGATTCTTCCTGGTGTTCTTTTAAAAATTCTTCAAGCTGTTTTGCACCCCACATCTTCTTTTTTTCGTCTTTTATTTCAAAGATTGCATCAGTATAGAGCAGCAGTTTATCATCAGACTGCATGGAAAATACTTCTTCTTTGTAGTTGGTGATATCGCTGGGAAATACTCCGACGGGAAGACCGTGGGACTTGAGAGAAAAGACTTCTCCGGTGGAAGGGCGGAGAACCAATCCAGGAGGGTGGCTTGCATTTGTGAAGAGCAGGGATTTTTGATCATGGTCATAGATGCCGTAGAACATGGTGGCAAAGGACGCCGAAGGCATTTTGCCGTCCAGGAAACCATTGGTCATGTCAATCACTCCTTGGGTAGAAGCCCATCCGCGTGCATTGTTCCTGAAAGTTCCAGACACCATGAAAGAAAGCAGAGCCGCAGGAATTCCGTGCCCTGTCACATCGCCCACCATAATACCTAATTGCCCATCTTCTACAGAAAACACATCATAAAAATCTCCCCCAATCTGTTCCATTGGAACATATTTACGTGCCAGTTTGATATTAGGAAAGCTGGGCAGCTTGGAGGGAAACAATATTTTCTGTGTTTCTCGTGCGTGTGCCAGTTCCAGTTCGAGTTGATTGTGCTGTGACTTGATGACTTGATAAGATTTTTTTAGTTCATCTTCAGCCTTTTTACGTTCGGTGATATCCCGGATGATGGCCGTAAAAGATATATCGTTTTCGATTTTCCAGGAGGACAGGGCAATTTCTATGGGAAACTCAATGCCTCCTTTCCGCAGGCCATGCATTTCCACAGGCTTGCCCATAATATGGGGATCTTCTGTTTCGATATAGCGTCTCATTCCTGCCTGGTGACCCTCCCGATAACGTTCTGGAATGATTTGATTCAAAGATTTCCCCAGTATTTCTTCTTCTGAATAATGAAATATTGCCTGAGCACTTTTGTTCCAGTAAGTCAAGATCCCCTGGCTGTTGGCTGACAAAATAGCATCAGTGGCCGATTGGGTAACAGACCGGAATTTTTTCTCAGATTCTTCAAGCATCGCCATATTCTTCAGCAACTTTCCCTCAGCACGCTGCAGCTTGTTTAATAGGAAAAACAAAAGAATAGAAAAAATGGCAACACCGCCTATTAAAACGGGTATAACCTTTTGAAAGACGGTGTTCAGAGCTTTTAGCATGGTCTTATTGGTGGTTGCCAGCATGAATCGAATGCCCAGTTCTTTATGCGTGCTGTAGGACATCACTTCATCGTCCTCCTTGTCAAAAACAGCCCCGGTCTCCCCTGTCATTAGCTGCATAAAAGCTTTTCCATGTTCTTCGGCAGTCCCATGCATTGCTTTTTCGGGGTTGCGGGTATTGATCAAATAACGGCCAACCCAATCGGTGGCATACACCTCATCGACCGCTCCTTCGATCTGGAAAGATTCAAACAATTTATCAAGCAACCTCATATAAATGCTAACGATCAAAATACCTACTTTCTTTCCGCTGTATTCAACAGGCACCCCATATTCCAGGACGGGACCGACTTCTTCAATGATTCGAAAAAAAGCATGTGTTCTTTGGAAGGACGCTTCCTGGATCATTTGCTGAAAATATTTTTCATGTTGAATGTTTTGGAGATTTTTCTGGACCAGGCTTTCTTGAACAACAATTTTTTCCATGCCCTGGCTGTCAACCAGGCGAATGGAGAAAATTAAATCAGAGGAGGTTTGATTGATCTTGAGGAAAATTTCTTCAATGGCTTCTTTCACCCCGGTTTGGAAAAAAAGAAACCTTTTTTTACTGGGATCCAGATATATTTGAAGAACTTTACTGTCGGTGACGGGTGTTAGAATGTCAGGCAATTTGGAGTAAAACACATCCAGTTGATCCTGTGTCAGTTGGCTCAGCGCGATGTTTTTTTGCTGGGTGTCATCCCATACTTGCTGTCGTTGAATGCCATAGGTGATGGCCAAGGCACTGCCCATAATCAAAAAGAGAAACAAAATCAACGAATAGATGATTTGACTATGCAAATTGATTTGCGGCATTCATTTCCTTGTTTGGATTTGCTGGGGAGACATGAAAGTGGATCTTGCAGGCCATCCGTTCTTGTGTCTTATTGCATAATGATTGAAGTTTCAAGAGGGAATGAATGAGTAGAAAGGCTTTTAATTTTTTTCAAGCAGAAGGGATCATCAATTGATAACCAATTCCATACACGGAAACAATGATATCCTGATTGGGCAATGCCAAGGCTATTTTTTTTCGCAGATTTTTAATATGGGTATCTATGGTTCGGTCATAACCGTCAAAGTCATAGCCCTGGACTTTGTTGAGCAGGTCATTACGGGAAAAAACGCGTTCCGGCTGTTCGACCATTGCCTTCAATAATCCAAATTCACTGGGAGTGAGCGATAATTTGGTTTGATGGATGACCACCTGATATGTGGCGGTGTTCATACGGATGGGACCAGCCAGCAATTGTTCAGAATTGCCTGCAGGTGCTGGTTGTACACGACGGAGCACAGATTTTACCCGTGCCATCACTTCCCTTGGACTGAAAGGTTTGCACACGTAATCATCGGCTCCCAGCTCAAGCCCCAGCAAACGATCCACCTCCTCGATTCTCGCGGTGACCATGATAATGGGGACATTGGAAGAATTTCTAATTTCCCGGCAAATTTCAATTCCGTCTTTTCCTGGCAGCATCACATCCAGTAAAATCAAATCAGGGTGATGTTTTTCGACATAAGGAATGACTTCATTGCCGTGATGAAGACAGGCCGTTTGATAACCAAATGTATTCAAATAATCTTCTAACAAGCTGGCAATTTCTTTTTCGTCTTCCACGACTAAGATGTGTTGAGGCATAATAACATCAAAAAATTATATTTTGGGAAATGTGATTTCAATTTGCAGGCCTCCTGCCGGAAGGTTTGTCGCAGTAATTGTGCCTCCATGGGCATCCGCAATTTGTTTGCAGATGGCCAACCCCAAACCGCTTCCTCCCTGGGTTCGGTTTCTGGATTCTTCAACCCTGTAAAAACGTTCAAATAAATGAGGCAATGCTTCTTCCGGTACGCCTGGTCCCGAATCTTCAAAACACAATATCAAGTCAGAATCATTCGACCGGGTTTTCAGCGTCATTGAGCCTGGAGAGCTTACATACCTCAGCCCATTTTCAAGCAGGTTCGAAAAGAGTTGTTTCAGACGCTGAGCATCTCCCATGACCTGAATAGAGGCATGGTACTCTAGCTCCAATTGCAGATCAAGACTCTGTTCTGCAAATTTATTTTGGAAATTCTCTGCAGTATCCTTCAGCAGATTTACAGGAGAAAGGGAAGTTTTGTCAAGAGAAAGTCCTCCCGTATCACCCAGGGAAAGCAGGCGAAGGTCATTAGCAATTTGTCCTAAATGGCAGGCCTCGGCATGCAGTTTATTCAGGTGTTCGGGTGTGGTGTCCCGAACACCGTCGAGCATGGCTTCCAATCCCCCACGAATGATGGACAGCGGGGTTCCCAGTTCATGCGAAATATCAGAAATCCATTGTTTGCGGTAGTTCTCATAGTTTTCTAAGGTTTGGGCCATTTGATTGAAGTCCGCTGCCAAATTTCCTAACTCATCGGAACTTTGGACATCAATTCGGGTACTGAATTGGCGGGATGCAATGTCTCGAGCACCTTTTGCCAGATGTTTAATTTTGGAAACAAGTGGTCTGGAAATGAGGTAGGATACGAGCAGGGAAAATAAAAACAGGCCTCCTCCAATGAAATAAAGGGCTCGGGTGTACTGCTTCAAAAAAAGAATATCCAACGGGTTGGAAAGTTTTTCTATTTTACGCAGCCCCAGCCAGCCGACTGTTGCATCATTGATCTGGATGGGTTTGAGTAAATGATTTTCTATGGAATTGCCTCTCCCGGCAATGAGGTTTTTGTTGACATCGTACAGGCTGAATCGCTTGATGAATCTTGGGTGCAAATGTCTCCAGGGACGGTTTGGCCTGTCTTGTTGGCCCATCCGAAACCGATGTTCCCATTCTTTCCAGTCATTGCGTGACTGGCGTTGCTGCTCTCTTCTAAAGCCTGGAGGTCGGTCTGGAATCGAGCTAAATTGCTGAATGTTCTGGAGGATGAGGCCGTACCAGTACCGATGGTCTCCCTGTATTTTCTGCCATCCTTGATGTTGCTGATAGAACTGTCCCAGTGCTTCTACGATCTCTTGACTTTTTTCCAGATCAACCTGATCGACATAGTTTGAAAAATTACTGGCAATGGAGAATTGAAGGAAACCCACCATCAGTCCAACCATCAGCAAGGATGTTACAAAAAAGGCACCAAATAGTTTTTGAAATAATGTGAGTCTCATACCGTCCTATTCACATTTAAGATTAGACATCATGGATCATTCAAAATATCATACAAATATGAGGAAAATATGAAGAACCTCGCTTGGCCTAAATCTAATTTTCAGGAGGAGAACATGGGATACACTTTTTCAGAACGGGTTCAATTTCACAAGCATGTTTTTTGGTATGCGATTGTCGGATGCTTCATTATTTTTGCCATTCCTGACAAAGGACAGGCGGCACCGATGCCAGAATTCACAACAACGGTCCCCGATCAATGGATCAACTCAAAGCCTTTGCAAACAGCCGATTTGAAAGGAAAAGTCATCTTACTGGAAATTTGGACTTCTATATGAATTAATTGCATCCGGAGCTTTCCATGGGTCCATGGAATGAAAGAAAAATATCAGAGCAAAGGATTCCAGGTCATTGGAATCCATACACCAGAATTTGAATATGAAAAAGAGAGAAAACAAGTTCTCAAGGTGGTCAAGCGCTACAAACTGGACCACCCGATCATGATGGACAATGACTATCGCTATTGGAACGCTTTAGGCAATCAATACTGGCCCAGTTTTTATCTGATAGACTCAAAGGGGCAAATTGTCCTCAGAAGTTCAGGAGAAATGCATGAAGGGGAATGGAATGCAAAAAAAATTGAAAATGCCGTCAAAACCATGCTTTCATTGTAATTCTGTCACCGCATAAACACGAGATGGAAGGTTGTCCTTTATTGCCTAAGCGTGCATTCGACAGGCCACTCCGTTTGTTTGGTGAACTCCATGTCTCCAAAATGGCCGCAAGTGTAAATCAGCTTGTCCGCGCTCTTTTTTTGGAAGCACTTGGATATGTCCGTATTGGTGTTTTCACAAAAACATTTTTTGCTTTTGATGCCTTGGTAGCATGAAGCCGTCTGTTTCTCATTGAGCATAAAAATGAAATGCACTCTGGCACCACTGCTGAAGCTTTGAACCTGGTAGTCAGAGTCGGATCTCCAGTGGCCAAAAAAAATCGAATCCGTTGGAGTGAAGGATCCTTGTTCTTTTTTTTGTTCCGGAATACAACCAATGACGATCATTGATACAAGGAAGAGGGTTATGAGTTTTATCATCAAAAAGAGCTTTCGTTGTTTTTCTGGTTAGTGATGAAATAAGCGGATTTTTGAAAATGCCATGACCATCCCATAGTCATTAGCGGCCTGAATCACATCGTCATCCCGGACACTTCCGCCCGGCTGGACAATATAGGAGACTCCGCGTTTAGAAGCCTGATCGATATTGTCTCGAAATGGGAAAAATGCATCAGATGCCAGGCAGACCCTGCTCATTTTTTCCAGCCATGATGATTTTTCTTCATCAGTCAATGCTGGGGGGACGGAATTAAAATTCTGCTGCCATGCGTCCATCTCTCTGGCAGTCATGTCTCCTTCAATATAACATACCCGGGCATTGGTGCGCTCCACACGTTTGATTTCCGATTTGAATGGAAGACCCAGTACCTTGGGATGCTGCCGCAGAAACCAGTTTTCGGCCTTTTTTCCTGCGAGCTTGGTGCAGTCAATCCTGCTTTGCTGTCCGGCCCCAATACCAATCATTTGGCCATCCAGCGCATACCCCACCGAATTGGATTGAGTGTATTTCAGCGTAACTGCCGCAAGGATCAAGTTGCGCTTGGCATCGGTGGGCATGTCCTTGATTTCTGTAGGAATATGCTGAAATAAATTATCCTCTCCGAGTACCAAATCATTGGATTTCTGGGCAAATCCGACTCCAAACACTTCCCGATATTCCATGTCAGGAGCAAGATAGCCTGGATTGACCTTCAAGATAACGTAACTTCCTTTCTTTTTAGCCTTCAAGATCTCCAGGGCTTCTGGAGCATAATCAGGCGCAATGATTCCGTCAGAAACCGCGGGTTTGATGATCTGTGCCGTAGCGGTATCCACTGTTCGGCTCAATGCAATGAAATCCCCAAAAGACGACATGGGGTCGGCACCACGAGCACGAATATAAGCTGTGGCTAAATCACTCAGTTCTTGTTGACTGCATTCATAGACCTGTTTTAGTGTATCGTCCAGTGGAACAGCGACGGCAGCTCCAGCAGGGCTGACATGTTTGAATGAGGCTGCTGCAGGAAGATCTGCAGTTTTGTCGAGTTCCTGTACCAGCTGCCAGGAGTTCATCGCATCCAGCAGGTTGATATAGCCAGGCTTCCCATTCAAAACTTCAAAAGGCAATTCTCTGTTTTGCAGGGAGTATATGGCTGCAGGATTTTGATGAGGATTGCAGCCATACTTTAAATCAAACTGATGGTGAAAAAAGCGTGTGATGGAAGTTGACATATGGAATACTTTCTATACAACAGAGTGGATACAATAATGATGAGACAAAAATAAAAAATGTAACATCATTTTATGGGGGAAACAATTTCTTTCTTGTTTCTCAATAGAGTGATGGTTGTGGTAAACGAAATTACCTCTCCTGCTGTAGTGATGATTAAGGAACAAATGCACATGTATGGTAAACGAATTGCCGGATTTATATTTTCCTGCGAAGATGTCCTGCACGCTGCCTTGGAAATGCTAATCCAGGAAACGGAGGAAGTGCAACTACAGTCGAACAGCTTTTCTTTTCATGAAACCAGTTACTATCAAGCCGAGATGGGCGATGGATTGAAACGCCTGTTTGTGAGCTTTGTGGGTTTGGTTTCACTAGAACAGATACATCTCTGGAAAAAATTGACGGATACGGTAGAGGATTCGTTTAGGGTTCGGGGGAATCGCGAAATCAATATTGATCCCGGATATCTGGACTTTCACAAGGTCGTTCTGCTTTCTTCTAAATATGGAGGGCAAAAAATATATTTGGGTCAACAAGTGTGGGCCGACATGGTATTACTCAAAAAAAAAGGCGGATATCAACATTTTGCATGGACATTTCCTGATTTGCGTGCACATAAATATGATGAGTTCTTTTTAAAGGTGCGTGCCGATTTGAAAAATTTTATAAAAACTGAAAAAAGGAATGGAGTATGAGTGAAACAATAGATGACTTAACAATCACATATGAAGAAGGTGGTATCGAAGTAGTGAAGGAGTTGGACAAGCATGTGTTGACCAAGGGGGCCTGGTCCACGGTGATGTATCTCTACCAGGAGTGGAATGCCAGAAAAGAAGAATATGGGGAAACGAAGGTGAGCATTCGCCGCTACCAAAAACAAAGCGGTCGCTTTCAGCAAAAATCCAAGTTCAATATATCCAATAAGAAGCAAGCCTTGCAGATGGTAGCACGATTGCAACAATGGTTTCCGGAAGAGTGACACGACGGCATTTGTGCAATCTTCTGATACGTATTTTGGTTTTCACATGGTGAACTTCCTCTTTGCGCAAGCTGCCAGCACCCTGTAAACAAACTGATTGAAAAGAATTCAATGCCTGTTGCCGAAAAAGGAAATCCGGAAATAAAATTTTCTGAATGGATGCCGATTGGTGTGTGTGACCAGGGGGATGATAATAAAAGGAAAGCGGTTTTTTTCTCAGAAAGAGATTTGGCCATTGTCAATGCTGCCAACGTGAATCGCCAAAACTGGCCGGATCATCCAGAAGTCATCAAGCTGATTAACCGGTATGCAAAGAAAGTTGCGCAAATCTCTGATCTGACAACGGGGATGGCCCGTCCTGCAGTTTCTGAAACAAGACTGGTCGGTACCATCATGCGCTATAACAAAACTCCCTCGCTCAACCAGCAGTCTGAGGAAGGAAGGGTTCAGCTTTTCGAAGTGGCTTACGTCGATCGAGGTAAAAAAAAAACGTGGTTGTGGAAAGTAGTGGGCGGAATACTATTACTGGTTCTATTGGTGCTGGCAATGATTCTCATTGCCGAGATGGTCTCACAGGTGTATGATTCTCGGGATAGAACTCTTTTTTGTGGCACAAAAAGAAGCTCTGTCACCTACACCTCCCATTTGCAGCAAGCCCAGCAGGAAATGGAATATTATTTAAACCAGCGGCCTGTGGGGCATAGAAACAGTTGTTATTTTTCCCGGGGAGGGGTGGTCTCTTTGGAAAAGCAGTTGATTGCCTGTTACTTAAGCGTTCAAACAGCTTCCTCCGGTCTTCAGCCCCCTGCTGGTCATCTGTTCAAAAAAGTGGGCCGTTGTGTCGAACGGATCTGTCAACGAGATCTTTCTCACACACAAGCATATTGCAAACAACTGAAATTTTAAAATTTTTGCCAGAAATTTTGTGATGCTTTTGCTGACAGAGTAAAGTTTGTAAACTCAAATAATGTTTCTGAATCATACTCTGACTCTCAACCGTATGGAAGAAAAATCAAAAATATTAATTGTTGATGATGAGCCCGATAATTTGTTCATTGTTGGGCGCACATTGGGAAAACTAGAAGTAGACGTCGTCAAGGCCAATAGTGGATACAAAGCCATGGAAGCCTTGTCTCATCATCAAGTTGCACTGGTTATTCTGGATGTGCGCATGCCCGGTATGAATGGGTACGAAGTGGCAGAATGGATACGTGGGCAAGAGAACACAAAACATGTGCCTATTATTTTTTTATCAGCAGCCTATACCGATCAGCACGTATTCAAAGGATACGAATCCGGAGCAGTGGACTTTCTCATCAAACCTGCCGATTCGCGCATTCTACTCAATAAAGTCAGAGTTTTTGTTGCGTTGGACCAACAAATGCTGGTGATTCAGCAGCAATCCGCAAAATTGCAACAATCCTTGGCGGTGCAACGCGAAATATCGGACAATTTGCTGTACACTACAGCAAAATTAAAGACGGCACAAAAAGATGCAGAACGGATCAATATTCAACTGGAAAAAGAAATTGCTGAACATAAAAAAACCGAAGAAATTCTGAAAGAAAGTGAAGAAAAGTACCGTCTGATTGCAGAAACAGCAAACGATGCCATCTTAACCATCAGTTCAGATAGTATCATCCTGTTTGCTAATCATGCTGCCGAAACGATATTTGGTTATTCATCTGAAGAAATTTTGGGCCAAAATCTAACGATCATCATGCCTCAGCATCTCCAGAATGCTCATTTAAATGCACTGGAAAAATACATCAGTACCAATGAAAAACACACCTCATGGAAAAGGGTTGCGGTTCCCGGTGTCCATAAAAATGGTCGAGAAATTCCTTTGGAAGTGTCCTTTGGGGAGATCATCAAGGAAGGTGATCGGGTTTTTATAGGAATCATTCGTGATATCACGGAACGGGAACAGATGGAAAAGGAACTTCGTCTTGCCAGGGATCTTGCGGAGCAATCCAGCCAGGCAAAAAGTCAATTTTTGGCCAACATGAGTCATGAAATTCGCACACCGCTCAATGCCATTGTCGGATTCAGTCAAATCTTATCAAGGAGGGCAGAGAGTTTGACAATACCTCATGATTTTGCACAGTATCTGAAAACCATTCAGAACAGTGGAGAGAACCTTTCTGAGTTAATCAACAATATCCTGGATTTGTCCAAAATTGAAGCAGGCAAACTCTCACTTGCTAAAGAGGTGCTTAATTTAAATTTACTGGTTCAGGGAATTTATCATATTAATAAAGCAGCAGCCTCTAAAAAAAAGCTCGTGTTTACTTATGAATTAACTCCTGAATTGCCAGAATTGGTGATTTCTGATCGAAACAAACTGAACCAGATTTTGATGAACTTGACCAGCAATGCCATCAAGTTCACTCCAGAAAAAAAACAAGTTTGGCTTCGGACAAAACGTGAAAAAGATTTCATGATTTTAGAAGTAGAAGATCGGGGTATTGGCATTCCTGCGGACAGGAGAGAGGCCATTTTTGAAGCATTTGAACAGGGCAGTAACAAGGTCGTTTTGCATTTTGGCGGCACCGGATTGGGGTTGGCCGTTACTCAGAAAATGACAGAATTGCTCGAAGGATCCGTTAGGGTTGAAAGCACAGAGGGCAAAGGATCGTTGTTCTCTGTAAAAATACCCTTAGTCGAAGCCACTGGAGAAGTGACCTATCAAACCGAATTGAATTGGGAGGATTATCATTTTTCTAAAAATAATAGAATATTGGTTGTCGAAGATAATCCAACAAATCAGGAGATGATGAAAATTATTTTTCAAGATCTGGGTTTGCGAATCAATCTTGCAGACAGTGGCGCTAAGGGGATTGAAAAGACTTTGAAAATGCAGGGATCGGGCACCCCTCCAGATCTAATCTTGATGGATATTCACATGCCTGGAATGACAGGGTTGGAAGCAACTACCCAAATTCGCAGTGTGACTGAATGCAAAGATATTCCTATTGTCGCCTTGTCTGCCGATGCCTTTTATGAACAGCAACAGGAGGCTTTTCGAGTTGGAATTAATGACTATTTGACGAAACCACTGCAAGTTAATAAACTGTTACAGGTGTTGGGAAAATATTTACGGCAGGAAAAGGAAAAAATTAAAAAGACTTCACAAAAAAAACGTTCGTTGCCAACACAAAATAAAAAGCAATTGATGATGGATTTCGAAAAATTGCAGAAAATTCCGTTTTATATGACAGGTAATATTCATACCCAATTACAGAAAATGCAAAGGCTTTGTGAAAAATATGATTCTCCTTATCCAGAAATTTTGGATCAAATCCAATCGGCAATTTTTTCTAAACAAGTCAAAAAAGCAAACAGTTTGATTAAAAAGGCATTACATGGCTAATATTCTCATTGTAGATGATCAGCAAGAAGTTCTTGAACAGCTGGGAATCCTTGTTGAATCCTTAGGTTATCAGCCACTGACAACATTGTATCCAAATTATCTTTTTGATTATCTGGAACATGATTCGGTGGATTTGATTTTGATGGATATTAATATGCCGGATATGAATGGCCTGGAGCTGCTGGACAAACTGAAAGGACATCCTGATTATAAGGCCATCCCCATCATTATGGTAACCGGGGACACGGATAAGGGAGTATTAAAACAATGCATTGATAAAGGCGCAACCGATTTTATTGTCAAACCTATTGATGAAACTAGAATTCGTACTCGGATTCAATCGGCATTGGCCAATCAGACATTCATCAAAGAACTGGAAGAGAAAACTGATGAATTGGAAGAAGCTCTTGAAATTCAGCAATCGTTGAACGACAACCTGATTCAGACAACCCGAGAATTGCAGCAAACTCAGCAGCAGCTGATTCAAGCTCAAAAGATGGAGGCTCTGGGGGTGCTGGCAGGAGGAATTGCTCATGAATTCAATAATCTCCTGTTTGCCATATCAGGCTACTCTGAGATGATCAGAGAAGATGCTGCTGAGAATTCTATCATTCTGGATAACGTGGAGCAGATCATCAAGGCAGGAAAACGCGCTAAAGATCTGGTCCAGCAAATCTTAACATTCAGTCGTCGCAGTGAAACGACTTATAAGCCTGTCGAGGTGGGAGCCCTGATCAAAGAAGCCCTCAAATTGATGCGTTCTACATTACCAACCACGATTGATATTCAGCAGGAAATTTCTATTGATGAACATGTGGTTTTGGCTGATCCCACCCAAATTCATCAAATCATCATGAATCTGTGCTCGAATGCCAGTCATGCTATGATGACAAAGGGTGGAATTTTGAAAATTACTCTGGAAAGAATCAAAATATCTCCTGATTTTGCTACCTGGCATGAAATCCAGGAAGGTACGTATGTCAAGTTGGGAATCACAGACACCGGGTGTGGGATGGATGCCGAGGTGGCAGATCATATTTTTGAACCGTTCTTTACGACAAAATCACCCGGGCAAGGGACAGGGATGGGACTTTCTGTAGTACATGGCTCCGTCAAAAGCCACAATGGAGCCATTACCGTGCAAAGTAAGCCGGAAAAAGGCACAACCATTGAAATTTTTTTGCCTGAAATTGATAGTCCGGTGTTACCAGAGTTATCAACCAGTGATTCTGTTCTTCAAGGCCAAGAATCGGTTTTACTGGTGGATGATGAGCAAATTCTTGTCGACATGCTTGAGCAGAAGCTCACACGCATTGGTTATCATGTAACAGCAACGACTAATAGCCAGGAGGCTCTGAATTATTTTCAAGAAAAACCCAATCAATTTGACCTGGTCATTACAGATCAGACAATGCCGAATATTTCAGGATCGCAACTCGCAAAACAAATAATATCCATCAATCCCAATATCCCCATTATTCTTATCACAGGATACAGCGAAACTCTTTCTCCTGAACAAGCCAAGTCCATGGGAGTTCGAAACTACATCATCAAGCCTATAGACTTTTCTGAGTTGGGAACATTGATTCGCAACATACTGGATGAAGACACTGCCGTGAATTGACATGATCTCAGCAATCGTTCTAGCCGCTGGGGAGTCTAAGCGAATGAAGGGCTCCAATAAGCTTTTGCTGCCATTGGCGAACAAGACGGTTATCGAACATGTTGTCGATACGATTGCCCTGTCAAAGGTTGGAGAGATCATTGTTGTTTCAGGGCATCAAGCCGATCTTGTACAGAAGGTCCTGCAAAATCGGTCAGCCAAAATAATCAAGAATACCAATTTTCATACTGGAATGACTTCATCCATTCAAACGGGTGTTCACGCTGTTTCTTCAAACAGCCGGGGGATATTGCTTTTCCTTTCTGATTTGGTTTTTATTGAATCGAGCGAGTTGAATGATCTGGTGGATGTGTTTGATTCATCGCTGTGGCAGGATAGAAAAGTGATCATCTCTCCCTCTTTTCAAGGACAGTCTGGCCATCCTGTTATCTTCTCGGCATACTATCGGTCCCATCTGTTGCAACACCAGGAGCCTGAAGGTTGTTGGGGAATCATTCAGCAAAACATGGATCATCTACGTCAGGTGCCCATGGATACAGACCATGTGCTTCAGGATATTGATACGGAAACGGACTATCAAAAAGCCGTTCAGCAGTTTAACACCCGGCAAAAAAAATGTCTTTTACAAGCAAAGGCTGATTTTCCGATCCTGCAGAGAAAAATAAATGGAAAGCCCCTCATTTATCTGGACAATGCCGCCACAACACAAAAACCAAAACAAGTGCTGGAAAGCCTGATTTCTTTTTATGAACAGCATAACAGCAATGTGCATCGGGGAATTTACAAGCTTTCCGAAGAGGCAACATCCTTGTATGAAGGCGCACGTCACAAAGTAGCCAAATTCATTGGTGCGCCTTCTTCTCAGTCAGTCGTCTTCACGCGTGGGACAACGGAGTCTATTAATTTGACAGCATTTTCCTGGCTAAAGCCCAGGTTGAAGAAGGGGGACCGTATCCTGGTTACCGAAATGGAACACCATTCCAACCTGGTTCCATGGCAGATGGTCGCCAGGGAGACAGGTGCCCAGTTGCACTACCTTCCTATAACAAAGCAGGGAACTTTGGATCTAGAAAGCCTGGACGCCTTGCTGGCGCCAAACACCAGCATTCTTGCAGTCAGTGCTGTTTCCAATGTACTGGGAACCGTGAACCCAATTCGGCGTTTGGTTGAGTTGGCACATCGGCACAATATCCCCGTACTGGTTGATGGTGCTCAAGCGGTTGCACGGCAGAAGGTGGATGTCGAGACCCTGGGTTGCGATTTTTTTGCTTTTTCTGCACACAAAATGTATGGGCCTACCGGTATTGGTGTTTTGTACTGTAAACCTCAGTATCAACAAGAAATGCAGCCTTTTATGGGCGGAGGAGGAATGATTGAGGAGGTATTGGAACAAGAATCCAGCTGGGCAGAGTACCCCTGGAAACTGGAAGCAGGGACACCTCCAGTGGATGAAGCCGTTGGCTTGTCTGCTGCCATTGACTATCTTCAGGAGATGGGGCTGGAATTAATCTGGGCTCATGAACAGGATCTGACAGACTATGCATTGCAGAAATTGACACAAATACCCGGATTGCAGGTGCATGGGCCTTTAGGTACCGCAGAAAGGGCTGGTGTGATTTCTTTTCAAATAGGAACTATCCATCCTCATGATGTCGCCCAAGTCCTTGATGACGATGGGATTGCAGTGCGGGCAGGACACCATTGTGCTCAGATTTTGATGAACCGTTTAGGAGTTCATGCCACGGTTCGTGTGAGTTTTTCTCTGTACAACGACTACTCAGACATTGATCTGCTGGCAGAGAGTTTGACAAAGGCTCTGCAGCTCTTTGAGTGAATGAAGGAAAGATGAGAAGGATTCTTTCGCATGTTATCATTTTCGCCTTCCTGAAAGAATTTGATAGAGTTCCAGGGTTAAGCGTGGATGAATGGTAACCTGCAGGAGCCCATGTTCATTTGTTCCCAGTAGATTTACCTGGATTGGAACTCCTCTACCTATAGCGGGTCTTGTCTATGGCCCAAAACCAGTAGATCTACGAGTAGATCAAAAGCAAAAGGTATCATATAATGTATTTCAGAGTCAAAAAATCATTGCGGGAAGGAACGGCAGTGAAAAAACGAAAAAAGATGCATACTTTGAGGAGAAGTAAGCACCCATAACAAAAGAGGCATTATGGTTATGAAACAAAAAGTATATGATACAATGTTGGATATGTTTGCAGAATTAGTGATGAGAAAAGAAACTTATCTCATCCGGGGTGTTTTCTTTTTATTGACGATGATTTTGTTTGCCATTGGTTTTTGGGTCTAAAACACAGTTATTATTTTAGCTTTCCTTAGCAGCATTGTCGTTGTTGCACAGCGTATCCCTCATTCCAAAGTGTCCGTCTGATTCTTATGCAATATGAAAATCAGACGGAATTTCTCCATGAACAATTTAAATATTTTTCATCGCGAAACAGGTGTGAATCGTTATGGTATGACACATTCTTCATGAGATACACATTCTTCACCTGTATTACTGCAAACCAAATGAGACAGCTGGGCTTTGATACACAGCCCACGCTGGGGCGGACGAAAGCCTCCTACACAGATTCCCTGAACACAACGAAATTTCCAACCACAGTCCGTATGCACCCAGCATCTTTTTCCATGGAGTGGTTGCTTTTGTCCTTTGTGCTCATCTAAAGGCTGAGGAAATCGTCGATTCACTTGATTTCTATTTGATGCTTCAAACTCGTCATGAGAAACTCCGTAGGCACTTTGTACTTTCTGTGAATTTTCCCACATTTTCAATGTTTTTTGTTGATCGAGTTCACGGCGTGACAGACCCGGTGAGTTTGTTTCAGAGATCCCGTGTTTGGCGCAGCCGAGCATTGTAATCAAAATCAATGTGAGTACATACAGAAAAGAAAAAGTTTTAAGCACAATGTTTCATGAGTTGTTATGGTTATCAGCGAGTCCATGATCAGATTCTTTGTTCATGCTTGACTGTATCGAAACTTGAATAAATTTTCAATCAGCGAATTTATTGATTTTAACACAGATTCAACCTTTACATTCCTACCTTCATTCGATAAAAAGGTTTATTCATTCATGGGTTTATTGATCATTCTTAGATGTAGTTGATATTATGGCAGGAGGTTGGAATCTTTGGCAGGTGTGCCTTGTTTGTGAAGCAAAACTATGTGTGACAGTGGATCTTCTGGAGTATGACTACCTTGAACAAGAACAGACCACTAAAAAAGAATTGGGCTTCTACTCCACGTGCGGTATTTGTCATGCAGTGAATATTTTAGACGAGTCGATGATTCCTGACCCTGTTCAGCAAATGACAAAAAAGAAATTTCACAGCCAGAGGAAAGCAAAGCGGCGAAGCACTTATGCTAAATTAATGGATTTGGAAAAATAAGAAAGCTATCTTTTTGATAGAGAGCTATTATGAAAGTACATCAGATTTATGGAACATGGAAAAGCCCTTTTACTGCAGAAGTATTGTCTCATGCGATTGGGCTGAGTGAACCATGCTGGGATAAAAAAAAAAATATTCTGGTTTGGCGGGAACAGGATGATGGCAGAGGCTTTTTGGTTGGAACCGATTTTTCGGGAGACTGCCCCAAAAAAATAACATTTGAACAAGATGTTCGAGCACGTGTCGGATATGGTGGAGGACATTTTTCAGTTTCCAATGGGGTGGTGGTCTTTGTTGGGAACAAAGGAAAGATATATCGCCAGGATTTAGAAGCAGGGCCTGCCGTTCCAATCACTCCAGGCTTTGGACAATGCGCTTCCCCTCAAATATCTCCTGATGGCAAGCACGTAGTGTATGTTTATGAATTTGAAGGAGAGAGCGGGTTAGCAATTGTCCCCCTGGATGGACAGAGGTGGCCGCAGAAAGTGGTCGTGGGTGATGATTTTTACATGGATCCACGGTGGTCTGATGATGGAAACTGGTTGTCCTGGATCTGCTGGAATCATCCCAATATGCCGTGGGATGGAAGTTTTTTGCAGATGGTCTCTGTTTCAGAAAAAAAATTTTGTCAGGACTTGTCGTCAGGAGTTCGTACGATTGCCGGAGGAAAATATGTGTCCGTCGTTCAGCCTGAATTTTCTCCCGTATCGGATCATTTAGCCTATGTCAGTGATGAGAGTGGATGGTATAATCTCTACCTGTACAATATCAAGACGGAAGAAAAGAGCGCTCTTGTTCAGGAAGAGGCTGAATATGGAAATCCTGCCTGGATTTTAGGAATGCGGTCATATGATTGGATGGGAGATGGTAAAAAACTGGTTGCCATTAAAAATGTACAAGGATTTTCCTCGTTAGAAACTATTGATGCGACAACAGGCAAAGTCTCAACACTATCCCTGATAGAAGAACGCTATGCCTACTTTGAATCAATCAATGTTTCTTCTCAAGGAAGAATCGTTTTGTTGGCGAGTCGTTATGACATGCCAATGCAGCTTGTTATTATGTCACAAGATAGAGGGAAATCAAACCTGCAAGTTCTCCAACGTTCTGCAAATGAACAAATCCCTTCGATCTATTATGCAAAACCTGAGTCGTTGCATCCAAAAAATGAACAAGGGCAAGTGATCTATGGATTGCTGTATTCTCCACAAAGTCCTGATTTTCAAAGCAAAGGAAAGCCTCCTTTGATTGTCCAGGTGCATGGAGGACCCACCAGTCAGGCATTGCCCGTCTGGAAAGGCGATGTGCAGTTCTTTACATCACGGGGATATGCTTATCTTGATTTGAATTACCGTGGCAGCAGCGGATATGGCCGACGCTATCGCGATTTACTTTTAGAAAAATGGGGGGTCTATGATGTGGAAGATGCTGTGTTTATGGCGTCGTATTTGATAAAAGAAAAACGAGTCGACCCCGAAAAAATCGTTATTAAAGGAAGCAGTGCCGGCGGATATACCGTTTTGCAGGCTTTGGTCAACCATCCCGTTTTTTTTCGTGCTGGTATCTGTTCTTATGGTATTTCCAACTTGTTTAGTCTGGTCCAGGATACTCACAAGTTTGAGCAGCATTATACCGATTCTCTCATTGGTATATTGCCTGAGGCGGCCAGTGTTTTTCATGAGCGCTCTCCTTTATTTTTTGCCGATCGAATTGAACGGCCATTGATCCTGTTTCAAGGGGAAGAAGACAAGGTGGTGCCCATGAACCAGTCGGATGCCATTAGTGCCACGCTGGCAAAACGTCAGGTTCCTCATGAATACCACGTATTTTCTGGGGAAGGTCATGGCTGGAGAAAACAGGAAACCATTGCAAAATATTACAAAGCTATCAGTAATTTTTTGGGAAAATATGTGGTCTTTTTGACTTGAATAGAAGGGAGGACGGTATGAAAAATGTGTGGAACACTGTATAGAGTTCTTTTAAGAACTACGCCCGCATCTATTCAGTGATCCACACTAGAGAAGCCATAGTAACGAGAACAATTTAACAGGTTTTATAAATTAAACTATCCGTAATTCTACGTAGTTTGCAATTTTTTTTTGAAGAAGATGGATTAGTCTTCAAAACTGCTTAATGCTTCTGCTTCGTCAGGGTAAATGGAGATGACCTCTGTCAAAAGACCAATGGAAAATATGCGGCTGATATTTTTATTTAAACAGCAAATGTTTAAATGTTTGTTCGTTTTTTGGAGTTTCTTTTGAGCGGCAATGATATTACCCAAACCTGCTGAATTGACCTGGCTTGTGTTTTTTAGATTGAGAATGATTCCTTTGAAATGTTCATTGTCTAGAAACGTATCGAGATACCCCCTGAATTCATTTGTTGTTTCCTGAACCAGCTCCCCTCCAATAGAAACAATGTGAACATCATTTTCGATACGATGGGTGATCTGCAGCCCCCGTTTTACAGAGGCCTGCTTAAAATCGTCCAATGCCTCTTCCAGTGTCGAACAAATACTAATAAGCTTGTCAATTCCTGATAAAATCAAGGTTTCAAAGACGATTTCGGAAGAGTTGCAGATGATCAATTTTTTGCGGAGTTTCTCGGCTTCTCCATACATCAAAGCCATAATCCCAATGCCGATCGAATCCAGATGGCGGATGTCCTTCAAATCCACCACAATGCCCCTTGCTTTTTCTGCAAACGCTGAAACTTTTTTGATGATGCTTCCCACTTCGTCTTCATCAATGTCTCCGGATAATGACAAAATAAGAATATTGTTTTTGAAACGGTGAGAAATTTCCATGGCAATGAGCTAGAGTTTTTTAATAAAGACAAGTAGGTTGGCTAAGGGTTCGTGCAGAAATAATGTTGACAAAGATGAGAAAGTATTTTTTCTTGGCTACAAGGCGTCTTCAATTGTGCATACTGGAGCATGTGCCTTTGAAGACAACACCGTAGACAAGGAAAAAGACAAGTCATCTGTAAAGGTTATTTATGTACGAACCCTAAATTATTGTTTGAGCATTTCTTAACTCATTCAAACTGCCTGGATTGTAGCAGGATTGCAAGTGGAATTTGTATAATTTATTGGTGATGGGTGATTTGTCTGCGATAGTTTTGTTCATTTCTTGAGAGTCCGCTCCATATTTTGCCAAGAGTAGTCACATTGAATCAGCATTTCAAAAAAAGGGGAGGTGTCACGAGTTGGAGATATATTTTCACTATCAATGATACGATAGCCCGTGGGACAAGTGGTAATAGCCTTTTCAAAGCACTCGGCTTTCGTGGATTGACATCGCACAAAATAGCCGCTGCCTCCATCCGGCGTTGTCATCTTCGATGCGATAGTGCCGCAAGTTGCCAGCACTAGTAAAATTGGAATGAAAACGAGTCTTTGTGGCATTTGGGTTGACTTCCAGTAGTTTAGAAATTATGATTTTCTGTCACTACTTAGTCACAGAGTCGCAGAGTCGCAGAAAATTAATTTTAAATATTGTTTGAGCATTCCTTAATATTCCTATAAGCATTATGCCTATTCTTCGGGTCTCCGTGTCTCAGTGGCAATACATCAGAGTAGTTACGATTTTGTTAATATATAAGGCCATTTCGATGGAAGCAAGAACTAAGTATAGATTAATCGTAAAAAGGAGTAAAGAATGCCAAAATTGAGAAGCAGTACCACCACACAAGGACGAAATATGGCAGGAGCACGATCACTTTGGAGGGCGACTGGCATGAAAGATGCGGATTTCCAAAAGCCAATTATTGCGATTGCCAATTCGTTCACCCAATTTGTTCCCGGGCATGTTCATCTGTTTGATGTGGGACAGCGAGTGAAAAAAGTCATTGACGCACATGGAGGATTTGGCGTGGAATTTAATACCATTGCCATTGATGATGGGATTGCCATGGGACACGATGGGATGCTTTATTCCCTGCCAAGTCGAGATTTGATTGCCGATTCTGTGGAATACATGGTCAATAGTCATTGTGCGGATGCTTTGATTTGTATCAGCAACTGTGACAAAATCACTCCAGGAATGCTTATGGCCACCATGCGATTGAATATTCCAACAATTTTTGTTTCTGGCGGACCTATGGAAGCCGGAGTGGTTGGTGAGAAAAAACTGGATTTGATTGATCCGATGATTGCTGCTGGAGATAGCAGTGTGTCTGACGAACAGCTGGATCAAATGGAACGTTCTGCCTGCCCTACGTGTGGTTCCTGTTCCGGGATGTTTACCGCAAACAGCATGAATTGTCTGAATGAATCACTTGGATTGGCATTGCCGGGAAATGGAACGCTGGTGGCAACTCATGCGGGGCGATGGAAACTTTTTGAGGAGGCAGCCAAACGAATTGTAGAAATGGCAAAAATGTATTATTTCCAGGAGGATGAATCGATTTTACCGAGATCCATTGCTTCGTTTGATGCATTTTCCAATGCCATGGCACTGGACATTGCTATGGGAGGATCGACCAATACCGTCTTGCACCTTTTGGCCATTGCACAAGAAGCTGAAGTCGATTACACCATGAAAGAAATGGATGCCATCTCTCGTAAAATTCCTACTTTGTGCAAAGTGGCACCCTCTTCTCACTATCATGTTGAAGATGTCCATCGGGCTGGAGGCATCATGCGCATTTTGGAAGAACTCTTAAAAAAAGGAGTGATTCAGGGCGATTGCGGGACCGTTTCTGGAATGACTATCGCAAAACAGATCCAAAAATACAGTCTGCATTCTGGTGAAAACTCTGTTGCTGAAAGGCTCTATCGGGCAGCACCTGGCGGTATTCCTACTCAAATCCCATTTTCACAGAATACATTTTATGATCAACTGGATTTGGATGCAGAGCAGGGATGCATCCGTTCCTTGAAAAATGCCTATAGCCAAGATGGAGGGTTGTGTGTTTTATATGGCAACATTGCCGAAGAGGGCTGCATTGTCAAAACAGCAGGAGTGGATGAGAGTATCTGGACATTTGAAGGACCTGCCCGAATTTTTCACTCACAGGATGCGGCGTGTGATGCAGTCCTTGGAGATCAGATTAAAGCCGGTGATGTGGTGCTGATCCGTTACGAAGGACCTAAAGGAGGACCCGGCATGCAGGAAATGCTCTATCCAACGTCCTATATTAAATCAAAAAACCTTGGAAAAGCATGCGCCTTGATCACCGATGGACGTTTCAGCGGTGGAACCTCTGGTTTGAGCATTGGACACATTTCACCAGAAGCAGCAGAGGGAGGAGCGATTGCCCTGGTCGAAGAAGGCGATGTCATCCTCATTGATATTCCAAACAGGAAAATAGATGTAAAACTTCCTGTTGAGGCCTTGGAGGAACGTCGGAAAAAGATGGAAAAAAAAGGATCCGCAGCCTGGAATCCCGGACCCCGAGCACGGGTGGTATCCAAAGCTTTGGAAGCTTATAGTCTGATGGTGACTAGTGCCGCAAAAGGAGGAGTACGAGATTTGAGCCGATTTCGATAATTTCTATCAAAACTCTACTTTCTGATCAAATCCATGAACATTGAAGAGAAAGTAGAGCCGCTTTTTGAATACCTGCTGTTTATTTCTCAACACAGGCTACTTTTTTTGGAGACAATGACTTTTGGACTTTTGTTATATAAAGAGTCACTTTCTCTGAAACTTTCCCTGACACTTTCTGGCAACGATGGTAGAAAGGAGCTAGTTTGCCTGATACTTTCCTGCAGTGTCGATAGAGCCGAGTCATTTTCACTGACGCTTTTTGACAGTGTCGATAGAGTGGATCGTTTTTCAACCCTTCTTTTCCACCTGCTGCGCCTACTCGCCTGTACAGGTCGTAATAGCCAATACACAGAAATGCCGCACCTGTCAATATTTCCAGCAATCGCCCTCCCATGATTCCAAAATAAATAAATCCAACGCCTGCTGGTGAGAAAAATGTGATTGCCATCTCTTTCAATTGTGTGAGATCTTTGAAATCATAGGACTTTTTACTGATTAAGTATAAAGCACCTGACATAGGAATGAATCCAAAAATGATTACTGATAACGTTAACATAGCCATTCTCCTTGATAGATTAACAGTTTCCTCAGTTCAATTATTGAACTATTTCTCTGGTTTTTAATAAAAAAATATATTAAAAAATAACATAATAACTTATTTTTAACAAATAATAATTTACATAATACAGTCATTTTTTAAAGTATTATTAACTATAGATACTGTCTTCTTTAATTTTGTTCATAAATTTTTATTTTTTTTTCATTGAATTCAATTAAAACCTTGTTCTTTATGCGTTTCAGGAGGCTGAATCAAAATAATGATCCTTTGCTTCAGGAAGGTTTGTCACCGCGAGACACAAGGTACGAGTGACGTGGAAGTCTCATTGATATCATTAAGATTACTTCGTCGTATCGCCTCACAATGACAACTTCTTAGTTCTGAAATGCATACATGTTTAGGAATGCTCAATCAATAATTAGCAAATCTACTTGTCTTTTCAACGATCTTCTGCGTTGCTTTACCGGTTACATAGCAAGCTATGCGCCCGATAAAACGCATTGAACCTCGATGAAAATCCTGCGTAACTTTCACATGTTATTATTTTCGCCTTCCTTATTCAATCTCCAGAATCCATATTGAGTATTTTTTTGTTATATAAAATGATCATTTAAAATATTTTTTTTTGAAAAAGAGCGCTGTTTCTGTAATTAAATATAAAAACCATACTGAAACGACCCGATGCTTCTCAAAACAAAACCAAGCTAAAGGGAGGAAATGACGGGATTCCTGTTGATTCTTTGCTGGGTGTGCTGTAGATAAAAGTTATCAAGAGGCAGTCACAGGTTGATACCTTTCTTACAATCTATTAATGTGTTGCGAGAATGTTATGGCAGATCGTCCAATTGCTTTACTGGTAGAAGACATTCACAAGAGTTTTGGTTCTCTGAAAGTCTTGAAAGGAATTTCACTGACTGCTTGTGAAGGAGATGTTGTGGCAATGCTGGGCTCCAGCGGATCAGGAAAAAGCACGTTTTTACGTTGTATCAACCTGTTGGAAATTCCAGATAGCGGGAAAATTGTTGTTTCGGGAGAACAGATTCAACTGTACCAGGATAAACTGGGAGACAACAAGATACATGATAAAAAACAAGTGGAGCGAATGCGCACCCGGCTTGCCATGGTATTTCAACAATTCAATCTCTGGTCTCATATGACCGTGCAGGCCAATGTGATGGAGGCCCCTGTGCATGTATTGGGTGTTCCCAAGCAGGAAGCTCAGGCAAAAGCCAAATATTACCTGGAACAAGTTGGTATTTTTGATAGAAAAGACTATTACCCTTCCCATTTATCAGGAGGGCAGCAGCAGCGGGCAGCCATTGCCAGAGCACTGGCCATGGAGCCGGAAGTAATGCTGTTTGATGAACCCACCTCTGCGCTTGATCCAGAGTTGGTAGGAGAAGTCTTGTCTGTGATGAAAAAATTGGCGGAAGAAGGCAGGACTATGATTGTGGTAACCCATGAAATGGGATTTGCCAGAGAAGTGTCTTCCCGGGTTTTATTTTTACACGAGGGGAGTATCGAAGAAGATGGCCCCCCAACAGAGGTGTTTGAAACACCAAAATCAGAACGATTTCGCCAGTTTCTGGCGAATAATCTTTGAAATGAATGAACAACAATGGAGGTTATTATGAAAAAACGAATTGCTGCTGTATTTGCTGTTTTTATTTTTATCTGTGTGGGGATGCTTCAAGCAAAAGACTGGAATAAAATAAGAATTGGTGTGGAAGGCGCATACCCCCCTTTCAGTTCCGTAGATGCTGACGGAAAACTGGTTGGGTTTGATATTGATATCGCCTGGGCCTTATGTGAGGAAATGAAGGCTGAGTGTAAACTGGTTCCGCAAGACTGGGACGGGATCATTCCTGCCCTTTTGGCGAGGAAATATGATGCCATCATTGCTTCCATGTCTATCACTGAAGAAAGAAAGAAAAAAGTAGCTTTTACAGATAAGTATTACCACACTCCTGCTAAATTTGCGGCAAAAAAGGGGATGTTTCCCAATTTCACAAAGGAGGATATCCCAAAGCTGCTCAAAGGAAAAAATATTGGGGTGCAACGAGAAACGATTCATGATCGATATTTGAGCGACAACTATGAAAAGATCATGAATATTAAACGATATGGAAGTCAGGATGAAGCGTACTTGGACATCCTGGCCGGACGTTTGGACATTCTGCTGGCAGATTCGGTAGCACTGGAAGATGGTTTTCTAAAAAAAGATGGAAAAGATTTTGAATTTGTCGGCCCAAGTATCACGGATGTCAAGTGGTTTGGTCCTGGTGCTGGTATTGCCATTCGCAAAAACGACAAGGATTTGGTAGAAAAATTCAACAAGGCCATTCAAGCCATCCGGGCCAATGGGGTCTATAAAAAAATCAATGATCAATACTTTGATGTAGATATTTATTAATAATGATTTTTAATGACAGCGGTCAGCTTTCAGTTCTGATGGATGAACAGGGATGTAAAAGATGGAAGCTGACCGCTGAAGGTTACAATCCTAACCTCATACATGGCTCTTAGGAAGGCGAAAATAATAACATGCGAAAGTTACGCAGGATTTTCATCGAGGTTCAATGCGTTTTATCGGGCGCATAGCTTGCTATGTAACGGGTAAAGCAACGCAGAAGATCGTTGAAAAGACAAGTAGATTTGCTAATTATTGTTTGAGCATTCCTTAGATGGAGTCATTCTTAAATACGGGGATGCTCACATTTTAGTCCACCCCGAGATTGTCATCGCAAGGAGGTACGACGAAGCGATCTCTTTCTTCCTGAGATTGCCGCGTTCTTCGTTCCTCAGTCTTTACAATCACGAGTAATCCTGGGCGAATATATGACCAATCCCTTAAATACAGGCAGTTATGTTTGATCTACAAGGATATTTCCCCAGTTTGATGGAAGGACTTTTGCTCACGATTTCCTTATCATTTTTTTCTTTATTTTTTGCCATGATCCTGGGAATTTGCGGAGCCTTGGGAAAGCTTTCCAGTTATAAAATTCTTCAAAAAATAATGAATGGTTACACCACCATCGTACGTGGAATCCCTGAGCTGGTGCTGATGCTGCTCCTGTTTTTCGGAGGTCAGATGATGATCAATCAGCTGGCCGAGATGGTGGGTTACGAAGAATATATTGATGTCAATCCCTACTTTGCTGGAATTGTCACCATTGGATTTATTTATGGTGCCTATATGGCAGAAACTTTCCGAGGAGCCATTATGTCGGTGTCCAAAGGGCAGCTGGAAGCTGGCCGTGCTTATGGAATGTCTGGCAGACAAGTGTTTATCCGTATCTTGTTTCCCCAAATGATACGGCATGCCATTCCTGGTTTTGGCAACAATTGGCTGGTTTTGCTCAAAGCTACGGCCCTTGTGTCAGTCATAGGTCTCGACGATATTGTTCGAAAAGCAGCACTGGCCGCAGGAGCAACAAAAATGCCGTTTACTTTCTATCTCATGGTAGCAGTCTGTTACCTGGTCATGACTTCGATTTCAGTACTGTTGTTGAGTCGACTGGAAAAGAAATACAGTGTTGGAGTGAGAACCGTATAAGCAAAAGAACTCTATGGACTTTTCCATCATTACCGGAAATTTAGGGCTTTATTTCGAGGGTCTGTGGATGACCTTGCAGCTGCTTTTTGTGTCTTTACTCTGTGGACTGGGAATGGCCGTTCCTCTCGCAATCATGAGAAGCTCCAAAAATTTCATTGTCCAGGCTCCTGTGCGGTTTTTTGTTTATATTTTCCGAGGGACTCCTCTTCTGGTCCAGTTGTACATAGTCTACTATGGTTTTGGACAATTTGAATGGATGAAAGACACGATTCTCTGGGTATTTTTCAAAGAAGCCTACTTTTGTTGTTTGTTTGCCTTTACTTTAAATACAGCCGCCTATACTACTGAAATTCTCCGGGGGGCCATCAAAGCAATGCCCTTTGGCGAAATTGAAGCGGCTAAATCCGTTGGTATGTCGCGAGCGTTGATGCTGCGTCGAATTATTCTTCCCAGTGCTTTCCGCAGAGCATTGCCGGCTTACGGAAATGAAGTGATTTTCATGCTCCATGGCACTTCTCTTGCCAGCATTGTCACTCTCATTGACTTAACAGGAGCTGCCCGGGTGGTCAATAGCAGATTTTATAGCCCTTATGAGGCCTATATCACGGCTGCAGTGTTTTACATGGTCATTACCTATATTCTAGTTTGGCTCTTTAAAAAACTAGAGTACAAGTGGTTTGCTCATTTGCGGCCGCGTAAAGAATTAGCCTGATGCAGCAAGTGTCATGAAAACGATAGAAACCATTACTTTTCCCGCCTCCTGTATCGGTAATGAACGATTTCTTAAAGTGGTTCGCTACTCCGGTCCGTTTCCCACCAAAAAAGCATATCTGCAGGCAGGCATCCATGCTGATGAACCTCCCGGATTTATCGTAATGCATCATTTGCTCAAGCTTCTGGATGAGGCTGATACTCAAAATAAAATCAAAGACAACATTATCCTTGTTCCTGTTGCCAACCCTATTGGTTTGAATCAATGGCGTGATGATGCGATTCAGGGGCGTTTCCATTTTTTTGACAATATCAATTTCAATCGAAACTACTGGCCACTTGCTGATAAAATTGGAGAGAAAGTCAAAGAGTTCCTGACAACCGATCCCTCCCAAAATATTGCTCTCATCCGCCAGGCATTCAAAGCATGCATGGGGCAGTGCACAATTACGGATGAAGCGGATTTTTTAAAAAGTACGTTGCTCACCCTGGCAGGTGATTGTGACCTTGTGCTGGATCTGCATTGTGATTTTGAGGCTGCTCTGCATATTTATACAGGAATGAAGCCTGATGCAACCGATTTGTCAGCGCAGCTTGGAGCCGAAGTGACCTTGATAGAGGGAATCTCCCAAGGGAAAACCTTTGATCAGGCATGCAATCAAATCTGGTGGGAGTTGGCAGAACAGTTTAAACAGTTTCCCATTCCTCCAGCATGCCTTGCTGCTACCGTGGAGCTGCGGGGAAAGCAGGATGTCTGCCATGAATTTGGGAAACAGGATGCTAAAAATTTGTATGATTATCTGGTCAGGTCACAATTTATTGAGGACACTCTCATTCCACTCCCTCCCTTGAAACGAGAAGCCACTCCATTGGCAGGAGTTGAATACATCACCTCGGAGGCCCCGGGTATTGTCATTTATCATAAAAATGTAGGGGAACTGGTCCAAAAAGGGGAGGTGGTTGTTGAAGTTTTAAATCTGCTGGAAGACCATCATGACAAACGCAGCTCCGTCGTCCGGAGCACCACCGAAGGAATTCTGTTTGCCCGTCGAGGAAATCGGTACGCCAAACCAGGACGTATTCTTGCCAAAATTGCGGGAAAAAAACCCTTGCCTGGCAGAGAGGGGAACTTGCTGACTTTGTGAAAAATAAAACCCTTCAACCTTGAAAAGCATTGCCTGTCTCATTGAAAAAAGGAGAAGAGGTCACACCTATGGAGCAAGGGATACAAATGGGACTAGCGGGAGCATTTGAACAGAAACCTACGCTTTTGACCATGAATATGTTTTGATAACCGTAGGTTTTCGTTGAAAATTCACCTAGAGTTCGTCCACAAAGTAAGTTCCATTAGGCAAAACGTGTTTAAAGGGCAATAGAGAAGTGTGTGAAAGCATTTCATTATCAATAACCTCTCCCTGCTTCCTCAGTGCTTCAATAGTCTGATTGATTTTGACCGTATTCCAGTATAGCACAGCATTACAGACAAAACTGAGACAGATAGCCTTGTTCATTATTTCTTCGTAATCTCCCGTATTAAATTCACCCTGATCCGCAAAAAATATCCGACGGGGTAACTTGTGTCGGTACTCTCCTTTATTGAGTTGTCGTTGCACCTTTCTTCTCAGGCTTGGATCAGTAAGATACCTCAAAATATATTCTGTTTTGATAATCCGGCCTAAGTTGGTGAAGGCTTTAGATAAACGGTCTGATGGAAATCGATTGGTGAGCCGTTGAACAATCACATGGGCAGGAACTTTGCGTCTTTTGAGTGAACTCGCTACTCGAATCATCTGATCCCACTGTTCTTCAATGATATCCAAATCAGCCGTTTTGTTGAGTAACGGTGTAAAGGCTCCATAGTCTGCATTTTTGTCAATTCGATAGAGTTGCTGGTCTTTCAAATCACGGATGCGAGGCATAAAATCAAAACCAAGTAGATGACATAATGCGAAAATAATTTCAGTATATCCGTGGGTGTCTGTGGTGTGTTCACGTATTTTTAGAATCGTATTGTTTTCAAGTAGCCCATCAAGAACATAGAGTGCCTCACGTGGGCTACAGGAAATAATTTTTGTACTAAAGACGGAATATTGGTCTGATACGTGGGTGTAAATACCAATCGCCTTTTCATAATACCCATAATATCGGGGATAATAGGAAGCCAATAGACTATCCGCACGCATTTTAAACCGTTGTCCATCTGACGAGGACAGCGTTCCATCTCCATGAACGAAACTGAGTGGAAGCAAATGGTGATGATTCACAATTTCTGCACTGGCTGCCGTTATAGTGTCTTCCCGTATGTATTGCTGGAGAACATGGCGAAGCATATCAACAGAGACACCTTTCACACTGGAACTCATGGAAACAACCCCCAGATTTGTCGCTTGAGAGATAATGGCTGCCAACAAGGTCTTGTAAAACTGCTTTGGTCTCGACTGGTGGTTTTGAAGAGGAATGAAGTGACGAGAAAAACCAGTTGCTTGATCCACTTCCATCAAGAGTTGTTCAATTCGGACAATGGGTAAAGCCGTATCAATGGCTTTCTGAAACGTTTTTGATTTTGGAAATACCAATTTATCATCACGTTTAAGTTTCAATTTGCCATTCTGTATTTCAGCAAAACTGTCCGATTTAAAACATTGTTTGCTTCGCTCAACAGTTTTTTGAAACTTTTGAGCCAGTTGTGCTCGACTTTCATTCGGTTGGGGTTGCTTTAGTTCAGCATAAGAAGCATCTTTCGTCTCTTTCCAATTGTTTTCATCAACCATAAAATTCCAGAATGAAATATGCTGTTTGCTTTGCGGAATATAAAGATTTCCAGACCGCATCGATTCTTTGATTTCCAAAGCAAGTCCCATTTCCCAAGCATTGCGATTGATTTGTCCTGTGTTATCTTTCAGAGCTTGATTCAGTTCCTTTGGAATGAAACCAGTGGGGACATCTTCAGGAAGCTTTTTAAGCTCTCCAGAGTCTAATTGTCGAACCAAGTCAATGGCCTGCATCAATTCCTCGCTCCCTTTTGCTGCTACAAATGGAAGGTGGATGAATTCAGCAAAGTATTTTCGTAAGCTAGGATACCGAGCAAGTAGTAAGTCGCCATAACCCCTTTCTTCCATTTTTTGAATGTACGCAACATCAAGGGAGGCCAACAGTTTCAATTCCCCAGAATCATCCCAGAGTGATTTTTATAGATTGGCTGATCATCAGGCCATTTGAGTAGTTTCGTCGTCGTTTTTAAAACAATGTCGATTGCTTTCTTTTGACGTTTTCGAAATTCTCGATGCTTTTTTTCATAAGAATTTTTAGTTTCTCGGCTAATTTCCATCATGTATTGTTCATGCATTTTGACTAAATGATCCAAGAATACTTTTCTGGATTCCAGCAGAAAACAGATCATGAGAGCATATCGCTTGTGTTCCTGAAAACGCTTCATATCCCGTGAACTATAGCGTTTTGCCAATTTGAAAAGGTATGTCAAAAATTCTGGATCAATCATTTGGATATCAAATTCATCAATACCTGTTTCAGAGAGACTGCGATAACGCTGTAAATAATCTTTGAGAGAAGATATTTTTGCTGAAGGCGGATATTCTTTGAGTTGATAAAATAAAGATCGTTGTTCTCCTTCTGATACAGTCAGTAAACGATCAATCGACTGTCGTAATTGCGGGGACAGTTTTTTATAGATCGATTCAAAGAACTTGGAATGAGTGCTTGCACAAACACTGACAACAAGACGCTCTATCACAGAAGGTCCGGGCAATACGATTTGATGAGTTAAAAGAAATCGTTCCGCACGATGAAATAATTCATTTGGCAGTTGGCCTTGAATGGCTTGTTGCTCAAGCCAATTCTCCAGCTTCGACTGTGCTGCTTCATCATACTTTTGAAATCCTAAAAAATTTAGGATTCTCAGACGATGTTTCAAGTAGGTTGCCTCTCTCTCTGGAACCTGCACAGACAGGGAGGGTGGTAGTTCAAGTTGTTGATTCAGATAATTCAGAATACGGGGAGACAGATCATGTATATCACCTATAAACCGCCCATAAAGACGGATTGCACACAGCTGAATACTGAAAAATAAACGATAATCTTTTCGATACTTCCTGACTTCTTGGATATCGTCTTCAGATAATGTCCAATCCCGAGCCATTTCCTCATCGGAAAAATCTTGGGCTAAATTGATTGGCTGGTTACGCTTACGACTTGTTAGAAAATTTTCTTCCGAGGGCATGTGATGGCTCAATAATAAAGCAAAAACGAGCGTTAAAGATTACAGGTTATAATAAATGAAAAGGGTTGAACTATATTTAATATTTCTGTAAAGATTAAGTTCAATTTAAGGTTTTTACTTAAAAACCCCAAATCCACACTAAAATGATGGCATCTTCAGATCAGAAAAAACCACGAACGCTAGCCTATCTCAGAGTTTCAACAGGGAAGCAGGACATCAAGAATCAACGACTAGAATTACATGAATATGCCAGACGCAATGACTTTAAAATTGATGACTTCATTGAAATAGAGATTTCCTCACGCCAATCCACACAAGCTAGAAGAATTGATGAACTTCTGGCTGATCTTCAAGAAGGGGATACTTTGCTAGTCAGTGAATTGTCTCGTTTAGGGAGGAGCGTTGGACAAATTATTCAGATTGTGGATGCCTTAGTTAAACAAAAAATTCGTTTTGTGGCCGTCAAAGAAAATATCCGTCTCAATGGAAAACAGGATATTCAAAGCAAAACGATGATTACTCTATTCGGATTATTTGCTGAGATTGAGCGAGACCTGATCTCTGAACGCACCAAACAAGGACTGGCTGTTGCCAAACAGAAAGGTAAGCTACTAGGACGACCTAAAGGAACAGGGAAGTCCAAGCTCGATGCGTTTAAACCAGAAATTGAAGCACTTCTACAAAACGGTGCCACAAAAACTTATATCGCAAAACGATTTAATACTTCCCTTCCAAACCTTTATAATTGGATGAAAAAAAACAACATCACTTTAAAAACAGTCCCATAATAGTAAGGCACAGATTTACACTTGTCTTTTTAGGGTAGTAACACGATTATTAAAATTGTAACACTAAATTCAGATTATGGAAAACAAGCTGACACGATTTGGAGTTTCAATTCCTGAAAAATTGCTCAACCAATTTGATGATTTGATTGCCCGAAAAGGGTATCAGAACCGTTCAGAGGCGATTCGAGACAGCATTCGCAATACTTTGGTCGAAGAAGAGTGGGAAGAAGGAACAAAAGAAGCCTTCGGAACCTTAACGATTGTCTATAATCATCATCATGGAGATGTCGATCACTCATTGAAGGAATTGCAACATGAATATTTTCAACTCATCATTTCCAATGTTCATGTCCATATCGATCATCATTTGTGCTTGGAAGTCCTTATCATCAGAGGAACTAATCAGGAAATCAAAGAGGCCAGTGATAAAATCATAAGTTTGAATGGAGTGTTATACGGTAAGCTGACAGCCGCTACGGCGGGTCGAAAGTTTTAAAATTACAAAACATTTATTTCTCAAGCATAGGAGAGTGCCATGTTTAATAAGTTTGTAAGCTTAGTCATCGTGTTCCTGTTTGGTATGTGGACAATAGCTTTTGCCCATACGGCTCAAGGCCATATTGATGGTTTTATTAGCGGATTCACCCATCCTATTTTCGGTTGGGACCATGTTGTAGCAATGGTAGCGGTTGGAATGTGGGGGGCTTTCTTGGGAAAACCTGCCATTTGGCAACTTCCTATTGTATTTCCTTTGGTGATGGCATTTGGAGGTGTATTGGGCGTTTTAAACTTTCCCATACCAGCCGTTGAAACAGGAATTGCTGTATCAGCAATCATTTTAGGGGGAGTTGTTGCCGCTGCCGCACGATTTCCTCTCTGGGTTGCTGCTATTATCGTTGGTTTTTTTGCAATATTTCATGGACATGCTCACGGCACAGAACTTCCTCAAGCGGCCAATCCTCTGACTTACAGTATCGGCTTTGTGCTCTCGACGGGTCTTTTACATTTGTTTGGAATTGCTTTTGGAGCTTTAGTTAAATGGCCTACAGGGCAATTAGTTGTAAGAGTGGGCGGAGGAGCCATTGCTATGGCTGGAGTGGGGTTTCTGACTGGTCTATTATGACAACTTTGAAAAATGGATGGACATTACTTTTCATATGTTTGGCAACAAATATTTATGCACATTCAGGAGGTCACGGAGTTGACGATCAGCACAATGTATTGAATGAATCCTTTCCCTATTCTCATCTCCTTGTCATAGCTGCTTTCATTTTATTACTGTCGCTGAGAAGTCAGCAACATTTTCGATGGGGAGGAATCTCCCTCGCTATTGCAATACTAGTCGGAATTGTCTTAGGACAAATTGGGATACCTCCATTCTCATCAACCTCGATTTATTTGAATGCCATTATTATTGGGGGGATTGTCGCTTCGGGTTTTAATATTCCTGCTCTCTTAACAGGTGTGTTTGCTTTTGCGACTGGTTTCCCGCTTGGGCTTGACTCTAATCCAGAGGCAGTTTTAATTCGTTCAGCAATCCTGATTCCGCTCATTGTTATTATTTCGGCAAGAGCTGCTGATGTCTTAAAATTTAACGGATCATTTGAAATAAAATATCCTTGGCAGAGAATAGGGGTTCGTATTTTGGCTTCTTGGATTATGGCGATATCCTTACTGCTTATTGCCCTACGACTGTAATACTTCTAAAGTAGAAGATGAATAATTACACTAAATTTACAATCATCTTAGTTTGTTCAATCGTTATCTGCTCAAAATTTTCACACGGAAAGGAAGCCAATTTACTCGATTGGATAGAGTCAGTAACAGGACTATCTTTACTTCAAAAAGACAATGATCAGATCACAATTACAATCGATTCAGCCGAAATATACGAGAAATGTTTATCATTGAAAAATAAACAACGGGTAGATTATTCATTCAAGGCTAATCAACCGATTTCTTTTAACATTCATTATCATTCAGGAGAACAAATCAAATATCCTGTTTCTGAACGAGTGATTGCCTCTTTCTCCACCATGTTTAATCCCAAATTGACGCAGACCTATTGTTTTATGTGGGAGAATAATAGTAACATCTCTGCAAATCTCGATTTTGAATTTCACATTAGAATGGATCTCAAGGCACAAGATAACCGAATACCAGTATATTTTCGGATTGATAAAGATAAAAGAAATATTTCAATCGTAGACCAATCAGGAACAAATTTAGGGGAAGTCAAGGTGGGGGATTTGATTCATAATTTTTCTTTTGATCCTAAACACAAGTATTTAGTTGTCCTGACATCTAATGATGCTAAAGCCGTTCAGATCTATGCTTTGGCAACACTCAGATTGAAAAAAATTATTGTGATTGATCAAGCTCCACGGTTTTTAGCATTTTCAAAAGAAGGAAAATTTCTTGCTTTAGCCAATGAACATTCAGATGTAATTAATTTTATTGATATGAAACACTTCAATCCAGTAGGATCACTTTCCATTCCCTTCAAACCTATCGCATTGAGTGCTTCAGATGTGGAAAATCAACTGTTGATAAGAACTGAGAAGGAAATTTTGAATGTCCAATTTAATCCAATCAAACTACTTAAGCGCCGTGAAAAGATTCCTATCAAGTTTGGAGATGAAACTTTACTGATTGACCCCACCGAGTGGTGTTTTACCCATGGAATACCACATCCTTTGTATTCTCCCCCTTTGGAGTTCATGAATAAAAAAGGTCTTTTAGTGACCTTACCTCTTGCTAACAAGCAATTGAATTTACGTGATAGATGAAAAACGTCCCCCACATTCAATTCACGTCTATTTAGAGGGAGATAGGTATGTTTGTTTTTGCGATTGGTTTACCTGTTGGAGATAAGGTGTGATTCAAAAGCGTAGGTTTCTGTTCAAATGCTCCCGCTAGTCCAAATGGGCAGATTATTGGTTATTGCTGCAGAGAAACGGGTAGATTGACTTCGAGGGTATCGGTCACTTTCCCCTCCCCTTTTTTTTGCAGCGACATGGTGAGCCGGATTGCCAAAGGGAGGCAGGGGGTGCTTGCCTGTTTTGAGAGCGTACTGCAGTTATTTTCAAGAGAATCCCATTCATTGACCCAAACTTCCTGCAGCTCTGAGGAATCCGCCTCCAAAATATTTTGCTCCAGAAATTCCAGTTCGAATTGAACCACCGACTCCGACAGCGTCTGTTCTTTCCCTCCTGCCAGCATATCATCATCCACATAAAAATCTTCTCTTCGTTTGAAAATCCATTTTTCTTCAAAGGAATTAAATTCCAGCGTGTACCCCACTTCATGGAGCTCTGGATCTTTATTGAGAGCAATGGCTTCCGGGAAAAAGCGCGTGGGGATTGCCGTGTGAAAATGAATGGAATTGAGCTGGCTGTTATCTGGTCCGGGAGAGCGTTCAGAAACAATTCCAGAATGAAAATAAGGTCCATCACTGCCGGGATTGTTATGCACCACCAGATTTTCCATATACTGCACAGATCGTAAATCATCCAGTACAATTTTCATCAACAGACGAAGCTCTTGTCCTGATTCCAACGATTCGGTGACTTTTTTGGTCGAATCAGACACTTGAGAAAAAGCGTTATAGATCAAGGCAATCACCACCGACAGCAAGGCAATGGACAGCAGCACTTCAATCAATGAGAAGCCCTTAATTTGGTTTGATATAAATCTCGGCATCATAAGAATACTCGTTGAGCCCTTCCTGCCACTGGAGTCGATAGCTTACTTTGCGGACAAAAATCCCAGGAAACGGAGCGACATCCGCAATGGTGCGTAACCAACTGAAGCCTGCCAGAGCATGTCCCTCTGGGAACTCTCCTTGTGCGATCGAAGTACGTGTACTGACACTACGCTCCCATTTGGTCAATTCATTGTGGGAATAGGTCATGGCTTTCCATAGATTTTTGGTGGACGACAGGATAAGCGTAGAAGAAGAGAAAGACTGGTAGATGCTGATCAACGTGATGGAAAGGATGGCAATGGCAATCAATATTTCAAGTAAGGTGAATCCTTTTCTAAACGTCTTCATTCTTTTTTAACTCCAGCTGGCCCATGATATTTTTAGTTTGGATCAGCCATATTTCTTCATCCAGAGTAAAAAACAGGGTGAATGGAGTCACAAAACCAGAACTATCAATGGAAACAGATACCGATTCTTTAGCAAATTCTGACAGCCCCACAAAACTGTTCTGTTTGAGAATGATGGCATCATTGGTCAGAGAAATTTCCTCCAGGCGAAACTCCTCAGGAAATGAATGAGCACGCAACAGCTTGGGTGAGTCTACCTGAACCCGTCCCCCTTCTTTGCGCATGACCTCAATATGGTATTTTTGTTCCAGCACATCAAATACAATGTAGTACTGATTGTTTCCTAAAATGGCTTCATTGCGCAGAAGATTGATCACACGGACTAATTTTCGCAATTCCGCCTGGCTGGTTTTTTCAAATGCTGAAAAAAATTCAGGAGCCGCCAGTGAGGCCAACAGAGAAAACAAAACCATCACGATCATGATTTCAATGAAGGTGAATCCCAGCAGGTTTCTTACTGCATTGATACCGCAACAGCGCTGCTTCGACCGATCAACCATCCATTTAGCTCGGAATGACACTAAGGAACAAGAATTAAATAACTTCCCTGTCTTTTGACAATCCTCCTTGCCCCCTTTGCCAAAGAGGGAATTGTTGTTGAAAGTTATTTTGTCCTCATTCCTAAAAAATACCCTCAAAGGTCTTTAGAATTGATATCTGCGTTCACGTCCGTTCCACCTTCTGTGCCATCAGCACCATAGGATAAGATTTCATAACTCTGTCCATCCCCCTTGTATTTGAAATCCCTATCCCATCCATCTTTTGGTAGATTCTTTTCGAGATAGGGTCCACTCCAGTTGTCTGGGACCTTTCCCACTTCGGGTTTTTCTTTCAGGGCCTTCAACCCCTGTTCGGTTGACGGGTAAGTCGACGTATGAAGCCGATACAGCTTCAGTGCTGCTTCCAAAGTGCGAATATTAACTTCAGTGGTTTTGATTTTAGCATCATCTACAGCAGGCAGCATGTTCACGCCCACCAGTGTGGCCAGTAAACCCAGAATGATGATCACCACCATGATTTCAATGAAACTGAATCCTCGTCTTTTCTTTTTTTTAACAGAGAGTGTACTTTTATTTGATGACATGTTTGACCTCAGTTATGTTGAATAAGGGTTACTACTCAGCCGCGGAGTCACAGAGACGCGGAGAGTGGATTTCAAGTAGTCTAATATACCGTGACTTTAGCCTGTTGCCCAGCTAAATTGCTTTTCAGAAATGAGAATTAACCATTGAACTATACAGAAAACGGATTCAAATTTCATTTTTCGATTATCATAGTATCCCTCCGGCTCCCTTTACTAAAGGGAAAGTGCCATTGGGAAAATGAAATATTAACCCGGCTCAAGTATATCATAACAATTGGTTCATACTAAGCATCGGCAATAAAATTGCCAGTGCAATGAAAGCGACAATTCCCCCCATAATCAGGATCATCACGGGTTGCAGTAACGATGTCAACCCCTCCATTGTATGAGAGACCTCCATTTGCATCCGTTCCGCCACCTTTTCTAGAAGATCATCGACCTTGGCAGCCTGCTCCCCAATGGCCACCACATGGCAGACATATTCCGGGAAAAAAGGAATACGCCGCATGGCCGCAGAAAGAGGCAGTCCTTTATTATTGACATCAATGATCAATTGGTTCAATGACCCAAGGAAAATATGATTGACCACCACATGTTTGGAAATTTCTAGGGATGATTTCAAATCAACACCGGTTTTGAGCAATGTTCCCAAAGTTTGGCAAAACCGCAGGACCAGTACCTTGATCACCAGCTTTTTAATGAGAGGCAGCGTGATCGCCATGCGATCCTTGAAAAGAATTCCATGAGGAGTCCTGAAATAAAAGACGGAGCCGCTGATCAGAGCAATCAGACCAAAAAAGGAAAGCAGCCAGTGGTTTGTTAAAAAGCCACTGATGGCTATCAAGATTCGTGTCGCCAGAGGCAATACGGTATCACGGGCCTCAAAAATTGCCGTGATTTTAGGAACGATATAGAGCATCATGAAGGTCACCACCAGCAAACAGAAACCCATCATAAAAATAGGGTAAATCATTGCCGATTTTAATTTGCTGCGCAATTTTTCCTGGTTTTCATAATAGATTGCCAGCCGACTCATGATCATTCCCAGCGTGCCTCCATTTTCTCCGGCACGGACCATGCTGACATACATGGGAGGAAACACATGGGGATAATGCCCCATGGCTTCAGCTAAGTGAGATCCCTCAACCACCCGGCTTCTGATATCAGACAAAATACTTTGAAATGAATGATCCGGAGTTTGTGCAATGATCATTTCCAGTGCTTTGTCGTAGGGGATCGTCACTTCGAGTAAAGTTTCCAACTGTCGGGTGAATCCAGCAACCTGGGTATGGTATTTTTTTTGATAAGGAAACCATTTTTTCAAGTCTAGAGCCTTGAACTTTATGGAGCCCTTCAGCAAACTATTTTCTTTTTTGCTTCCCCCTGGCAAGTTCCCCTTTTTTTTATGTTTGGAGAAGCGAGTCGGCTTGATTTCAATAGGATACAAGTTCTGGGTACGTAAAAACTGGTGCACTTCTCCCTCTGATGCGGCATCATGGGTCCCTTTGTGCATCTCTTCATTTTTCCCAAAAGCACGATACTGGTAGATAGGCATTTAAATTTTTTAATGCTGCTGTTGCATTTTCAATCGATATTTTCGATTTTTTTGATATTTGCGAACAGCCTGATTATGAGATTTCAAATTGGATGAGAAGTAACTGCTTCCATCCCCTTTTGACACAAAAAAGAGATACGGCACCTCTGCCGGAAAAAGCGTACTCTGAATCGAAGATTTTCCAGGATTGCAAATAGGTCCTGGAGGTAATCCAAAATTGGTATAGGTATTGTAAAGTGTTGGTGTTTTTAAATGTTTGCGTGTCAAATTCCCATCAAAATTTTTTATTCCATAAATTACCGTAGGATCACTTTCCAAACGCATTCGGCGTTTGAGCCGATTGTGAAAGACTGCTGAAATTAAGGTTCGATCCTTTTCCCGCCCTGTTTCCTTTTCAATAATAGACGCTAAAATAATCATTTCATAGTCGGATAGGCCAAATGATTGTGCTTGCTGGCGATCTATCTGCTGATAGTTTTGATTAAACTGTTTGACCATTGTTTTCAAAATATCGAATTCTGAATCCGTTTTGGAAAAAAAATAGGTTTCTGGAAAAAGAAAGCCTTCCAAAGACGGTACTGTTGGAGAAATATCAACAGCTTGTCGCAATCGCAAATCTTCTTGCAAATCCCTGAATGTTTCTAACTTCCCCAGATTTGCTTCTGCAAGGCGAATCACGACCTGCTCAAACGTCAACCCTTCGGGAATCGTAATTTTATGAAGCTGGCTGCGTCCTTCAAGCAAATGATCCAGCATCTGGATGGGCGTCCAATCGGTCTGCACCCTGAACTCTCCAGCCTTGATTTGCGTGAAGGCTTTCCGGTATTTTGCCAACAGCCTAAACCGGCCAGGTAGTGCCACCAACTGATGGTCTACAAGAATTTGCAGCACCTGGTTGAATCCTGCTCCTTTGGGAATAGTGATAATTTTATACAGTTGTTCCTGGTTGCCTGCCACGGGTGAGTGGAGGTAGGAATGGATTTCATAAGCCAGCACTCCCCCAAATAAGAGAATCACCCCCATCAATAAGCCAGCGATCTTGATGGCGATTTTTTTCACGAGCAACATCATGAACATGTCCGCTTTTTTGGAGGATTCAATGACCGGAATGTACCCGTCAAATCAAAATCAAACACATTCCCGCACTGCACTCCCTGAAGTATTAAAGTCATGGGCCCCAACGCCTTTTGTACTTCTTCGGACAAGGTAAACTTCAGATGCAGTTTGACTGTCGATGCCTGCAAATTGCGATGATTCAATGCAATCTGCCCTTCAATAGAACCTTCAATAGAACCTTTTAATTCCATTTTGCGTATAGTGAGCAGTTTATCATATTCGGCATCAAGGGTGATTGAGGAAAATGACAGATCTGGAACAGAAATTCCTCCGGGAACGAGCTGATCCAAATTTTTTAGATGCACCTTTAAATTTTCTAAAAGAACAACAATTCGCCCTGCTGGCAGTTGTGCTTTACCACTTTGCAGCTCCTGCACATTGCGAATGCTGCCAAAAAATTTTTTCAGGGTCCCTTTAAAAATGGCATAAGGAAAAAGGTTTACAATGGGGATCAGATTCAAAGAAACATTTTCCGCTCCCACCCCCAATGTTTTCATGGTATCCATATCAAGAACACTTTCAATTTTTCCTCCATAAGCCTCGGCTTCCACATGCAATTGGTTTTGCAACCATTCAGGAAACAGGTCAATTTTAAGGTGCTCCAAAACAAAAAGTTCTGTGATATCTTCTGAAGGGGGCGCCAAAACTGCAACACGCTCTATGCTCAAATGGCTGATATTGTTCAGCTCCACCGGTGCAATTTTTGTTTGAATAGAAGTTTGAGATGCCAGTTGCTGTTCCATGTATTGAGCAATCGTCTGTCCGGGAAAAGTATGCTGCAGGCCCATCATAAAGAAAAATATTCCGACGATGAGGCAAACAGCAACAATGATTCCTTTTTTTAGTGGTAATTGATTGAGCATGAAGAAGACAATTATCCTTTTTTCTGTTTATAAAGGCGAAACGAGGCTCGCAAAAGGTTAGATCGGGGAATTGTTAAAATATCCAACTGTTCCATCAACAAAACCGGTTTATGATTTTCTAAAAAATACAGCATGTCAAATAACTGATCCAGGTTCAGACGGTCCAACTTCACCTGGATGCCTTCGGTGCTTTCAGGGACTGAGGTGAGTGCATTCAGCTGCAGATGATTTTCCAGCTTAAACTTTCGAGCACCATTCTCTACGAACGTATTCAATGACTGAGGAATGGTCGGCAAGTTCGGAATACGACTCAATTGCTCCCATTCTCTTTCCAACTCTGTCACCAGTTCCATCTGTTGTTGGGTAGAAACCAGTTTTTCCCGAATTTCGGCATCATTGGCTCCCAGCTTTCGTAATCCAAAAGTGATCGCAATCAGGGTGAACAAAGCCAGCATCATCGCAACCAGTATGTATTCTCGTTGTGTCAGGGGTCTCATGATCACAGACTCACAGAAATATTATAGAGAATTCCATTTGGAGTGGAACGGTTATTTTCCACGATCGTTTTGCCCTTAAATTCGGTAAATTCCGCAATACCATTTTTAAGAGTCTGCAAACTTTTATAGCTGTCAATCACCCCTTTTAAAGTAAATCGGGCTTTGTTCAATTCCAAATGTTGAACCCGGAATTCAATACTTTCTGGCAACAGGGTCGATATCTTTTGCAAAAACTCCAAATTATTGTAAGACCGCTGTGTGAATCGAGCATCCTGCTGGGCAGCTTTTTTCTTTTTGATTTTGTTTTGCAATTCGGCAATGGCGGTTTTTCTATCCTGATTGGCTTTTCCTGGTACCAACCGTTTGAGCTTGACCTGAAGTTGCTGTTCTATGACCTGAATTTCTTTTTCCATCGCATGGAGCTGCAAAAAATAATTCGTGGTGAGGAGTCCTATTCCTAAAGCCAGCAGCACCATTCCGGCAAAAGCCAGCATACGATGTTTGCGCCAAAACTGAAGCCACAGCGTCACTTCTGAATAAAAAGATTGGACAGGACCATCGAGATATTTCCATCCATATTTCTTCAACTCTCCCAAAATCCCCCAATGTTTCTGAAAAGCAGACCGTTCTGACTCGGCAATTCCATCAGCAGGGCTCCACGCAAATGACTTTCCATCCCAGGCAATGGTTGTCTGGAATAAACCATGAAACGAAACGTGAATCTTTTCGCTCAGCTGCCAGCCTTTTACAAACATATTGAACTGCCGACACAAATCCTGAATTTCTTCTTGAATCAAAGCAAGCAGCGACGTCAAGGATTCCTTGTTCAAATCAGGATATTTTTCTACATTCCCAGTAGGATTGTTGACCATCTGAAGGAAGTCAGAAGGCACAATTTTTTGAAGATCCGGATATTCAGCCAAATAAACAGGGATCCGGTTTGGAAAAATTTTAACCACTTGAAGGCACTGACCTTCTATCACATTGATGAAGGTCTCTTCTGCTCCCAAATACACTTGAAAAGAAGTTTCTACATCTCCAGGATAAGGAACACTTTTAAACAAGACATGGGCAGCACAATCGATATTTCGAATCAGCAGATTGCGTTGATTGGCAACTGTTTGCAGCGACTCTAGATAAGCCTTTTGTGTCAAAAATAAAAATACCCTGGACTGACCATCAGGGAGCGGCTCGATAGTGTAGTAATATATTTTTTCTGCAGCATTTTCCAAAAACTCATCTTTGATCTGCATGGGCAACGCTTTTTTGATTTTATTTTTGTCCTGAAGGTCCAAGAGAACCGTACGAAAATTAACCTCTTCCGCAGGAATAATCATAGAAGTGTAGTTGTCCTGCCATTGATGCCCTTCTAAGAATTTTTCTATTTTTCCTGAAAGCTCCTGCTCCTCATCTGCTTGAAGAAATGCCGCAGAGTATTCCGATTGAATCAGCAGTTTCTGATCATGCCCTTCCAGGGAAATGCCTTCGATGCAGTCTGAGTGAACGGATAAAGAGTAAAAGGTTGTTTCCATTAGATTATTTTTCTAACCACTTTGCTATTTGCAAATCGACTTGACGAAGAATTCGGTCAGTACGCGCCACCGTGACTAGCATTCGTTTACCGGTACGGATTATACGTTTTTTTTGTTTTCCAAACAAGGACAGACTCACATCATCATATCGGTAATAATCATCCGACAGACGCTCTAACGGAAGAAAACAATCAATACAGAGATCTTCCAATTCCACTGTTATTCCGGCAGAATTGACAGACATTACTTTGGCTGGTAAGGACTGTCCTAGATAGTTCTCCATGAAAATCGTTTTGACCAATTCAAAACTTTGTTTTTCAGCAGTATCAGCCTGCCGCTCTTGCTGTGACAAGTGAGCTGCTACTTCTGAGGAAACAGATTCTGTTCGAATTTGCGTTTCCTGGTATTTTCGATGCAGCTTTGCTTTCAAAGCACGATGCACAATCAAATCGGGGTAGCGCCTGATGGGAGAAGTGAAATGAGTATAAAACTCAGCGGCCAGTCCAAAATGTCCATCATTGGTTATACGATAACAGGCAAGTGCCATACTTTTCAAGAGTAATACCTGTATTTGCTCCTGTGCGGGATTGTCTTTTATTTTTTGCAAAACCTGATTGATTTTTTTTGCACTGCCCAGTTGGGATAGCTTGGCGGATATACCAAAATGCCAGAACGTGTTTTGCAGTTTCTCCAGTTTGGACAGATCCGGTTTGTCATGGACACGATACAAGGCTGGCAGGTTATTTGTCAAACAATGTCGGGCCACTGTTTCATTGGCCTCCAGCATGAATTGTTCAATCAGCTTCATCGAAACCGATTGGTAGTTCTTGCGAAAGCCCTTGATGTTCCGGTCTTTGTCCAGTTCTGCCACATATTCTGGGAAAGAGAAGTCTATGGAGCCGCGCTGATATCGTTTCTTAGCCAAAACCTGTGCCAATTCGTGCATCACTTCTAACAGTTGAGATATCGACTCATTACGCTGCAAAGGTTTTTTTTCACCTTCCAAATGATCGGCAACTTCCTCATAAGTCAAACGTGCCTGACTACGAATAACACTCTCATAAATGGAATAATCTTCTATTTCTCCTTCAGGTGTCACCTCCATCTCACACGTCAATGTCAGCCGATTGACCTTAGGTTTCAAACTGCATAAATTATTCGACAAGGCTTCAGGGAGCATGGGAATGGCATGAGTGGGGAAATAAGTACTGGTTCCACGCTGATACGCCTCCTGATCAATAGGAGAACCCGGTTGAACATAGTGGGCCACATCAGCAATAGAAACAAATAGAAGAAAATTTCCTGACCGCTGTTTTTCAACAAACACAGCATCATCAAAATCCCGGGCATCCTGACCATCAATGGTCACAAAACCAAGTGCTCGCAAATCCCTTCTACCCGATTTTGGATTGTACCTCACTTGTTGTCCAAAATTTTCGGATTGCTGGAGTGCTTCTGAAGAAAAAGAGGTGCGGATCTTATTTTCCATCAAAATGAGATCAAATGCCACGTCACTGACAGAATTAACCGGCAAAACGCGAACAATTTTTCCAAATAACTCCTTAGAATTCACATCGTTATCCAACAGGCTGACCTCCACCACATCACCGGATTTGGCGTTTTCTAAATCATGATCGGGTAAAATAACAACGGGAGGGAGACCTGATTTTTCGTTGATGGGCATGGCAAGATTGACTCGTTTTCCGCGGATCACACGTGCTAAAAACTGCTTGCAATGTCTTTCAATGACCTTCACAATCCTCCCCCTTTGACGCGAGGCTTGCCTGCTTCGGGAAAGTTCAACTTCTACCCGGTCCCCACTTGCCGCATTCAGCTGCCGGGTTTTTGGAACAAAAATGTCATCTTTGCCTCTTCCAATATCAACAAATCCATAGCCCTGAGAAGACTTTGAAAATAAGCCTGTGATGCGATGGGATATTTTTTTTTGCAAAAGAGGAGTGTCCCCTTCCTCTGATTTTCTGAATCCCGGACGACTTCCGACAACAGCAAGTGCGTATTTGCCATTTCTCTCTATGATCTTATCGTTTACAAGCAATTCATGCAAAATGGCCTGCAATTTGGGGCGCTGTCTTTTACGAATTCCCAAACGATGCCGGATTTGGTTCACATTCAAAGGAACCGCAGATTGCTCCAACACACGAAATAATGTTTTTTTTTTAAAATTCATACATTCCAGATGATAGGAGAAACAGAAAAGAGAAATGGTAGCAAAGAAAAGAAAAATAGCAAGGGGAGTAACGATTGGTATTATGAAGTTTTACCGTATTTATAATTTGTTAGTCAACCATGGATGGGGGGAAATTTCAATTCAATTAACAAAGGGGAAGTTTCTGGTACTTTCCGGGGGAAGAAAAATGACCAAAAGCTTTCCCTTCTGAACAACATCTACATTATTAGGGCCCGTACATAAATAACCTTTACAGATGACTTGTCTTTTTCCTCGTCTACGGTGTTGTCTTCAAAGGCACAT
>JADGAT010000036.1 GCA_015231885.1 SAR324 cluster bacterium | reverse complement strand
ATTGTTTCCAATTCTATTCTTCAATTGTTTCCAATTCTATTCTTCAATTGTTTCCAATGAGAGGCGTTACAGACTGGTCGCACCAATTCAAAGATAACATTTGTATTGTATATTTTGAGGGAATCTTTGTCGATTTGGACTTGGTGGTATTTCAGATAAATCTAGCCAAATTAATGAACAAACAAAAGAGTAAGGCCGTTTTGTTCAATCTGAAAAATGTCACCAAAGTTGATTCATCAGGAATAACAAAATTTATCATTCTATATAGGTCCCTGACCGCACAGCAGATTCATTCGGCGATGTGTCAGCCTCATGAAAATATTCAATTCGCTTTTGAGGTCGTTCGCCTGAATGAAATTCTTCCGTTGTATGACACGGAGGAAGAGGCCATTACTTTTCTAAACAAACACCCCCTCTTGCAAAATTAGGAAAATCTTATAGAACAACAAGACCCTCCACTCATCTCTCAAGCACCCAATTTGACAGAGGTCGGGTGAGTCATTTAGGAAGGCGAAAATAATAACATGCTAAAGTTACACAGGATTTTCATCGAGATTCAAGGCGTTTTATCGGGCGCATAGCAAGGCTATGTAACTGATAAAGCAACGCAGAAGATCGTTGGAAAGACAAGTAGATTTGCCAAGTTATTGTTTTCGCCTTCCTTAGCGACAGCATGATTTATACGAATGAATGCAACCTGCAGTAAGTGGTTGAACAATGAGGCCCTCGCATGTCAAAAGCAAAAATCTTAATAGTTGAAGATGAACCCACCATCGTTTTATTACTCAAGTCCCAACTCAGGCTTTTGGGATATGAATTTGCGGGTACGGCATCAACAGGACAAGAAGCTCTTCAGAAAATCAAAAAGAGCCCTCCTGATTTGATTCTGATGGATGTTATTCTGGAAGGTGAAAACGATGGTATTGAATCAGCCTCTCAAATCAAAGCATCTTTTGAGATCCCTGTTGTTTACATAACAGGGCATTCCGATAAATCTATTGTAGAACGAGCCAAACTTACGGAACCATTTGGGTACTTGATTAAACCTGTCGGAAAAAAAGAACTGCAGGCCACCATCGAAATGGCCTTGTATAAACACGAGGCAGACAAGAAATTAAAAAAACTAACTCGGCGTCTTAATAACACCCTTGATAGCATCAGCGATGGATTTTTGACGCTGGACAAAAATTTCATTGTGAGATATTTCAACAAATCTGCTGAAAAATTATTGGGACGAAAAGCTGAGGAAGTCCTTGGGTTGCATTTGTTTGAGGAAGCATTTAAGGAAGCAAAAGGTTCTGTTTTTGAAGAAAAATACAGAAATGCCCTTAAAGAAAATCAGTTCGTTTCTTTTGAAACTTATTTTGGCAATTCTCCTTATGAGAACTGGTATGAAATCCGTGTATACCCTTACGAAGAGGGAATCACCATCTATTTCCAAGTAATTACCAAGCGTAAACAACTAGAAAAGCAGCTGAGACATTCTCAAAAAATGGATGCATTGGGAACCATGGCAGGAGGGATTGCCCATGAGTTTAATAATATATTAGCGGTCATACAGGGATATAGCGGACTTTTGCTTCACAAGCTCCCAGAAGGCAGCCCAGAAAAATCATACGTGGAAGGTGTGCATGCCGCAGGAGAACGCGCTGCTAATTTGACAAGGCAAATCCTGACCTTCAGCCGCATGGACGATCAGATACGTTGTGTTCAATACATGGCTCCTCTGATTAAAGAAACACTCCAAATGATGAGGGCAACCACCCCAGTCACCATTGATATTCAACATGATCTTAATGTAAACTGTCCTCCGATTCTCGCGGACACCAACCAGATTCATCAAGTTCTCATCAATCTCTACAACAACGCATTCCATGCAATGGAAAAGACGGGGGGGGTGTTGAAGGTTTGTTTGCAGGAAGAAACATATGAAGAAAGTTTATTCTCCAAGCTCAAAACAGGCTCTTATCTGAAACTGACCGTAAGCGATACCGGTTGCGGTATCGCCCCTGGAGAACAGGAAAGAATCTTCGATCCTTTCTTCACCACCAAAGAAGTGGGCAAAGGCACAGGGCTCGGTTTGTCTGTTGTGCATAGTATTATTGATCAGCATGATGGGCTGATTATAGTAGAAAGTGAGGTCAATAAAGGGACTAGTTTTCACATTTATTTTCCTGTTGCTCACGATGATACCGAGGAAGAGCAAAAAGAAGAAATCACGATCTCTCCAGGAGGAGGGCACCTCTTAATTATTGATGATGAGGTGACAATCACAGCTGTTTATAAAGAGATTCTGAGAGACATTGGATACACAATCACCGTTTTTAATGATGAACTAGAGGCTTTAGCCGCTTTTCAAGCAAACCCGCAACATTTTGATTTGGTCTTTACAGACTATACCATGCCCCATTTGACAGGAGACCAATTGAGCCTTGAACTGTTGAAGATCCGGCCCAATATTCCCATTGTTTTGGCAACCGGATACCATAGTGCCATCTCTGAAAGCAAGGCCAAATCACTTGGAATTAGTGAGTTTTTTATGAAACCTGTTGACACAAATAAGCTCATTCAAGTAATTAATAGACTGTTGGGAAATTGATATTTTTTGACACGTTTTATACTCCAGGAGAGAAAGGACACCCCGATTATCCTTTCACTGATGAGTCCCCCATTAACAAGCCCTGTCAATGGCCTTGGCAACTTCTGATAGACTACCCACCGGGCTGGAATATTCCTGGCAGAAATTTTATTGAACCAATGTTCCCATGGTTTGACAGGAATTATTCTGCTTTTTTTGATGAGCTCAAAGTGGGAGGAATCCTGCAGCATCTCCAGCAGCTCTGCAGGATAACGTGATCGGGGATGGAAGTTCTCATCTGTTTCTAAAATCACCAGACTACCCGGTGGTGCCGCCGCAATCACTGTTACAAAAAAATGAGCCCATTGCCAGGAAGCATTGACCGAGGAAAGCTGGCAAAAAGAAACCAAACGGCTATTGGTATCCTGAATCACTTCCAGAGGAACCGGCCTTTTTCCAGAATACTCGGTCAACCAGCCGCACAAGTCTTTCTGCGCCAAAAAATTTTGATCATAAAAGCGCAAAGGATGCCAAAATAAAGGGACACTGCATACAAAAGAAATGATGACAATCCCGGCAATAGAGCTCAGGTCCAACTTATGCATCAGCAATCGTGTTGCTTTCGCTGTTCTCCCAATTTTTCCCTGGCTAACGTGCCACAGAACCCAGATACAAAAAACAAACAGCAGTCCATTGTGGATTCCAAATTTTATCCATCCCTTTACCAAAGAGGTTCCCAACTGCTGCTGCAACAAAAAAAACGCCACCAGTATCACTTCCGTCAGCGCCAAAAGATACACCAACTTCCTTATGCTTTTCTTCTTCTGTACAATATTAATTAAAGAGACCGCTCCCGCAAATATAAAAATGGCCAGGAGAGGAGAAATCACATTAAAATTTCGTGAATTGATTGCACCAATCCCCAAATCACCAAAGCGGCTTCCTTTGGGATAAACCACAAAACTACTGAGAAACACCCCGTGAATGAACAGCATTCCATACAACAAAAGACAAACCGATCGTTTTCGGAGGGAAAAGCAAGCAGGAACAACTGCAGGAAGCTGCCAGAGCCCCAGAAAGAAAAGAAACAAAGCCACAGAAGATAAAACACCAGGAAGGGCCGTCAGTGCATTGACCTGTAATATGTCAAAAAAATTAAAGGGCCGCAGATATGGAGAATAGGCCGATTCCAGAGGCCATGACCATTTTTCAGTATAATGAAACCCGGTACCCCACCATACCAAAAAAGGAAGCCCCCCCCAGCCGTTACACCAAATCACATGGAGCCATGTATCGTGCGACCATCGCCCTTCTTCTAACGATTCCAGAGAAAAAATAATAAATACCCATGCCAATGTCAGCGAGATTTCCAGCCGAGCCATCGGCAAAAAACCGAGCGTGACATAAGCCAGGAAGTGACGCTTCGCATAATAGAAACACAGTCCCAATATTAATAAAAAAGCTGCTGGCAATTCGGTCATGGTCAAAAATGACTGAGGCAACACAGCAAGCTGGCAAAAGAAAAAACCCACAAAAGTCCAGGGGTGTTTACGCAGATTCGACTGCATCAAAAAATCAGCCAGCCAGTATGTCAGCAGACCCGTTACCATGGTTAGCAGGACACTGACAAAACGTGCAGACGATATCCCCCATTGCCCTGAAATTCCATACAGCAAAGACGGAAAAGGCTTATTCCAGGTATCTACAATCCAACTTTTCCAGTCAAGCGCTTGCCACACGTCCACACTGGTCTGAAAATGCTGATAAGAATCATTGGGTAAATCATTGCTGTACCAGACACACAAGGGCAGTAGAACCATCAGCATGCCAACAACAGGAATCAGCAAATTCAATCGAAAATGTTTTGTGCTAAAAACCGAATTCATGGCTTGCTTTCTACAGATGGTTAGGCTAGATTGTACCCTTTGAAATAGCCGTAGTTTCTATCATCTACGTATGGGTAAATTGTTTCAGTAATCCTGACTGACCCGCAATCAAATTGGATCTGAAATAGCAATGATTGAAGATAATTCAATATATATTCCATACGCTATGTTTCCTTGCAATTGGGCCTATAGCTCAGTTGGTTAGAGCCGCCGACTCATAATCGGCTGGTCCCTGGTTCGAGTCCAGGTGGGCCCACTTTTCTAAACCCTCCATCATTACAAACTTTCACTGTGAGTACCGCTGCATGTATAAAGCTGTCAGCTCCTCTATATAACTTGAAAGGAAAATTTTTATGCCTATACCGTTAATTGTCATATTGATATTAGTCTTGAGTGTCTTCGGCCTGGGAGTGGCCTTGTTCTATATAAGAAGAGCATCTCTTGTCCATGTTGATGCTTATGCCGATAATCCTGAACAGGCAAAGCGCATTCATTTCATTCAGAATGCGATTTCAAAAGGCTCCATGGCCTTTCTGCTGCAAGAATACAAATACATGGCTGTGTTCATTGCAGGTTTTTCTGCGGTTATTTTTCTATTGATTGATGACCCCCATACTCCAGACATCAATGAAGGAGTGTATACTGCCGTTTCATTCATACTGGGCTGTGCTATCTCCATTTTTTCTGGTTTTATTGGAATGAAGACAGCTACCAATGGGAATGCGAGGGTGACTGTATCTGCAAAAAGTTCTCTTGAAAAAGCATTTCAGGTTGCCGTGGAATCTGGTGCAGTGATGGGATTTTCCCTGGTGAGTCTGGCAACTTTAGGCCTGATTCTCATCTATATGGCCTTGGATTTTCTGTTGCCTAATGCCGCCACTCATATTTTGATGGAAATTATCGCAGGTTTTGGATTGGGAGGATCGTCTATTGCTCTGTTTGCCCGTGTTGGAGGAGGAATTTTCACCAAGGCTGCTGATGTTGGTGCAGACCTGGTTGGAAAAGTAGAGCAGGGAATTCCTGAAGATGATCCTCGGAATCCCGCTGTTATTGCTGACAATGTCGGTGATAATGTCGGTGACGTTGCTGGAATGGGTGCTGACTTGTTTGGTTCTTGTGCAGAAAGTACCTGTGCGGCCTTAGTGATTGGAGCAGTTGCTTTCTCTACTGACATTCAGGCGTTGCTTTATCCAATCCTTATTTCTGCCATCGGGATTCCTGTCAGTTTAGTTACACTGATGTTCATTCGTGTTAAAGAAGAAGCCGACGTGGCTCCTGCCTTAAAAAACATGCTGCTCATCTCCACAGGGATCATGGCGGTAAATGTTCTGCTGAGTACGCTGCTGCTGCTGCCAGCCACCTTCACCATTTATGGAGAAGTCTACACGAATATGGGTATTTACTGGTGTTTCCTTTCTGGTTTACTGGGAGGTCTGACCGTTGGGTTGCTCACAGAGCGCTACACTTCTCACGATTTCGAGTACGTTCGAGAAGTGGCTCGTGCTTCTGAAACCGGTTCTGCTACCAATATTATTTTTGGCCTCGCACTGGGCTACAGCAGTGCTGTTTTCCCTATTCTGGCCATTGCAGCCAGTGTTTTCATTTCTTTTCTGTTTGCCGGCATGTACGGAGTAGCGATTGCGTCCCTGGGAATGTTAGGGACTCTGGTTATTGGATTAACGATTGATGCGTACGGACCTGTTGCTGACAATGCCGGTGGTATTGCAGAAATGTCAGGACTGGGAGAAGATGTTCGGAAAAGAACAGATTTGCTGGATTCTGCAGGCAATACAACCGCAGCCATTGGTAAAGGCTTTGCGATTGGATCAGCGATCTTGACTGCATTGGCTCTGATTGTCGCATTTCTCACCCGAGCGGACCAACTGGATCCCGAAGCCAAGATTCTGGAAAGCATCAATATTATAGACCCCCTCGTCTTGACGAGTTTGTTTTGTGGCGCGGTTTTGCCATTCCTTTTCTCAGCAATGACCATGAAATCCGTGGGGAAAGCGGCTTTTGACATGATTGAAGAGGTACGGAACCAATTCAGAACCATTCCAGGAATCATGGATGGAACTGGAGAGCCTGATTATGCTAAGTGTGTTGAAATTTCCACGAGAGCCGCATTGAGAGAAATGCTGCTTCCTGGTGCCCTCATTATGGCCACTCCGATTGCTGTCGGGTTCTTGTTTGGAATTCCAGCCTTAGCGGGTGTCTTGATTGGCTCCCTGATTACTGGCGGGATTTTAGCCATTGCTTCAGCAAATGCAGGAGGAGCCTGGGATAACGCCAAAAAATATATTGAAGCAGGCAACCTGGGAGGAAAAGGATCTGAAGCACACCACGCGGCCGTTGTCGGTGACACCGTAGGTGATCCCCTAAAAGATACCTCGGGGCCTTCTCTCAATATTTTAATCAAGCTCTCTGCTATCATTAGTTTGGTATTTGTACCTTTCTTTGTAGAGTATGGCGGAATTTTGATTCGCTGACAAGTTTTTGGATTGAGCGACAATTGTCTCATTTTGTCGCTCATCCCTTATTTTTTTTAAAAAACTGTCGCACTTTGTAGTAATTTTCCTTAACTATTCTCAATTTGTCGCATTTCCCTGTAGTTTCTCTCCCAAATCGTATTCTTTTCTTTACCATACATATCTAAACCATTGTATTTATAGTGTTTTTTAAAACGGCACGGATTTAGCTATATAAGGGATACACTCCTAATTACACTGCCCGTTTATCGTTAGTTTTGTACTGCAACACATTACTACTAAAGAGTAGCACTCAGGGGGTGAGAATTTTTTCCTCATGATGGCCAAATGGATTCATTTGTTCTTTCAGCCAATGGGGAAAAAATTCTCAACATAAAGCAGCCAATTGTTCCGCAGTTGATCGTGCGGACTAGAACATCGTCAGGAGGATTATGAGGAAACGAAAGACAGCAATAAAAATAACCAGACAAGAACTTAAAACAGAAATGGATCGTTTTTTCAGACAAGGGGGCCAGATCACAACCTTACCAGCACAAGTCCATGTTCCATCAACCAGGGTGAATAGCGTCACTACTTATCTAGATTACAGTGACAGCGTGGAAGAATGCTATCAACCTCTCGCATCATGAACAACGATGCCTTCTTTTCATAACACTCCTCTGCTCATACAGGATCGGCTTCACCTGTCCTGTATGAGTAATTTCTGCAATCTCATTTGGTGCTACAGACAATATCCAAAAACATGATGTAGGCTTCCAGCATTTTCCCATAGTGTTCTATACGTGCTTCGGTCTGGTATTCAAACAAGAAATCGACCACTAACCGTTTTTGGTCATTCCTGTTAATGAAAACACTCTTTCCATTGGGACCCATTGCATGGAAATAGGGGAGCGACAATGCTTTGCGAAGATGAAACACTACATTTTCGCACTCAGAGTTGGCAAATATAATGAGGTGGGAGTAAGGTATTTGCAAATCAAAATATTTATTTTTAATGGCTTTGAATGCACTGGCAGGGACATCATAGATATTTGCTTCTTGAAGGGTTGTCAAGATCTGATCCATACTCATTTCATTTGTGTCACTCATTGTAATCCTCCGTGGTTCTGCCATTCAAGTAAGGTATGCCTCCAGAATAATGCATTTTATCAATGATTTGTACCAAAATTTTTGTGAAAATGTCCAGTTTATCCCATAAAAATTAATGAATACACACCGGCATGGGTTCGCTGGCACGGGCTTTCCAATGTTGGAGCAATCGGTCCACTGTTTGTTGTGCTCTGGGATCCGTCCAATCAGGTGCCAATTCAAAAAGGGGTAGCAAAAAAAAACCTCGATTGACCAAGTCGTGATGAGGAATAATCAGTTCCTCTGAATCCAATACTAAATCATCATAATAGAGAATATCAATATCAATCAATCGGGATTCCCAACGATACTCGCGCTTCCTTCCCAGCCTCTTCTCAATTTCCAGGCAGGTCTCCAGCAACTGTCGAGGAGTCAATGAAGTCATTCCACGGACCACCTGGTTATAATACAGTGGTTGTTCCATTCCTTGATAGGGTTCGCTTTCATAAATTGAAGATTCCTGAAAGTCTTTCAATGGGAGGTGTTGCAGCTCTTGGCATGCATGTTTTAGTAATGAGGATCGGTCTCCCAGGTTGGACCCTAAGCCTAAATAGATTGTTGCGCTCATACATGATTCAGTGCGGATTTCATTCGCTGTAAACCCTCTTCTAACTCTTCATCAGTAATATTCAAAGGGGGCAGAAAACGCAAAACATTTGGTCCTGCCTGAAGGATCAAGAGTCCATGCTGGAGGCATACCTCACTCAAATCAGCCGCTCTCCCCTCCCAGGCTCCCTGTAGCTCAGCGCCAACAATCAATCCTCTTCCACGAATTTCCTTAAAAAGTTGTTTTTGTTCCTTCAGATCTGACAGAGCCGCTTGCAGTTTTTCACTTTGCTTGTTCACATTGTCCATCAAGGCAGAGGAGCAGACTTGCTTAAGGATGGCACAAGCCACTGCGGCAATGACAGGATTCCCTCCAAATGTAGAGCCATGATCCCCGACCTTCATTGTCTGAGCCACTCTTTCTGTCGCCAGCATAGCTCCTATGGGCAAACCGCCTCCCAGAGCCTTTGCCACAGTCACAATGTCAGGTTGTATATTTTCTTCCCACTCATAGGCCAACAAACGGCCAGTTCGCCCCATACCCGATTGAATTTCATCGAAAATCAATAAGGCCTCATGCTTTTGACACAATGCCTGTAAGTGCGCAAGGAAACCGGGTCTGGCAACATGAACTCCACCTTCTCCTTGTATGGGTTCCAGCAAAATCGCACAGGTTTTATCAGAAATTTTTTGTTCAATGGCCTCAAAGTCATTGAAAGGACAATAGGTAAAACCTTCGGGCAATGGCCCAAATCCTTCTTGATACTTAGGCTGTGCCGTCGCTGTTATAGTAGTGAGGGTTCTGCCATGGAAAGAACCTTCAAAGGTTATGATTTCATGTTTCTCTGAAGAAGCGTGGGAGCTGGCAAATTTTCTTGCCAATTTAATGGCAGCTTCATTGGCTTCAGCACCAGAATTTGAGAAAAACACCCGGTCTGCAAATGTCGCATCAACCAGATCAGATGCTAATTGAATGGCTGGTTCTGTAAAATAAATATTACTGGTATGCCACAATTTTCCCAGCTGTTCGGTGGCCACTTGAACCAATTCAGGATTTTGATGCCCCAGCACGCTCACTGCAATCCCGGCTCCCAAATCAATGTACTCTTTGTCTGCCAGATCCCAAAGACGAGCCCCTTTCCCATAATCCAAGATCATTTCTTTTTGTGCATACACAGGAAGATAGGTTGACTTTCCTGTTTCGAGTAGTTTTTTTGTTTTATCTTGTTCCATCCTGCCTCACAATCTGCTTTTGATATTCAAATTCGGTCATGATCTCTTGCGTGTTTGCAATGCGATCCAAAAATACTTTGCCTTCGAGATGGTCATACTCATGTTGAAAAATACGGGCAATGAACCCCGATAATATCTGCTTCCTGCCATACCCACTTCGGTCCAGATACTCTACTTCCACGGATTGATATCGAGGAATCAGGCCACGAATACCTGGGATACTCAAACAGCCTTCCCAGTCTTTCTCTATTTCTTTTGAATGGTCAATGATAGAGGGATTGATCATGGGGGTTGGCGCCATGTTCGGCGCATGGGGATATCGCTCACTTGGGTATGAAGCAATGATCAGCAAACGATGCGATTGTCCTGCTTGTGGCGCAGCAATGCCCACCCCCTTGTACTTCTCAGCCGTTGCGATCAATTGATTAATCAGATGTTGGATTGCTTCATCTTGAACATTTGCCACAAGTGCCGCTTTTTGCCGCAACACGGGATTGCCCAGTTGGGCAATTTCCAAGGCTGATGAAAATCGTTTTTTAAAAATAAACATTCGTCTGGGTGCATTCCAATAGTGTGACAAAATAAAAAACCTTTTGCCCCCCCAAGTAGGACTGCATCGTCCGTATACTAAAACAAATTTAAAACCCCAGGAGGCATATGGAGACTATAGAAATGATGAAGAACAATGAAGCTATTTTTTCTAACGGCAGCAGAATCACGTGATTTTGACGCGACCTGGAGAGGGTTCTATCGGAAGTGTCTGACGGTTTGACGCATTTAGATTTATCGTATTCCTACTTTTTATTGAATGATTTCATGCGGGAATGGAACGATTATCTTTGGCGTGTGGTTCTAAACCGCGTTTTTCAATGTGACTTGTTTTTGCAATGCCCTTCTTTTTCCATTGTCAGTGACTTGCTGACGAGCCAAGGCATCCATGTGGATGCTAAGGAATGCTCAAACAATAACTTAGCAAATCTACTTGCCTTTTCAACGATCTTCTGCGTTGCTTTACCAGTGATGCACCCGATAAAACGCCTTGAACCTCGATGAAAACCCTGCGTAACTTTCACATGTTATTATTTTCGCCTTCCTTAGAACAAAAAATTCAACAGCTTTAAAAGATAATCCTCGCCCCGGGGCACCAACGACTTATTCCTCGGAAGAATACTGCTGAATTTCAGCTCTAGCGCTGGAACTCCCTGAGAAAACCGGTTTTCCGATTTCTCAATGGAGTGGTCGAGATTGAGCGAATGCAGGATTTTTGCGAAAATATTCGCAAGTTGGTTTTAAGCGACCCACAAACCAAAAAATGGGGTTTTGTGGCTGATCGACTGAATACCCATAAATCAGAATCGCTGGTCCGATTGGTCAGTGAATTCTGTTCTATCCAGGACGATTTGGGAATCAAAGAGAAAGGAGGGAACGATGTGACGACTGCGATGAACCGTATAAATGCCGCTAATCACCACAGCACCGCCAACGACATGCCACATGGTGAACTGTTCTCCTAACAGCAGCCAGGCAAAAAGAGCGGTTAAGATGGGTTGTGCCAATAAGGTAGGAGCAACGATGGAGGCCGGCAAATGTCCTTGAGCATAATTGATGGAGATCCAGCCGAAAACCTGAACAACTGCTCCCTGCAACAGGAAATTCAAATAAGTCGACATGCTGTAGCCGGTAAAAGGCCGTTGCAAAATAATATTCAGTATCAGAAGTGTTATAGCGGCACTGAATGTTGTCAGCCAGAAATATGTGAGCGTGCTTAGATTATTACGTCCATGTTGACAAACTAACAGATAGGCGCCATAGAAAATTGCTGCCAGTAATCCCAACGAAGATCCTACACCAAAGTTAATCGAATGTAACAAATCTTTTCCCATCACAACGATTACACCAACTAAAGTGACACTAAGGCCAATCCAGAATTGAATGGATTGGTGTTCTCGAAAAAGCAGCAAGGCCCCCAAACCGACCCATAGCGGTGCGGTATTTGCCATGAGAGTCGGAGAAGCCGCACCACTCATGACAATCCCTGTTGACCAAAGGGCCAGGTCTACCGCAAGGCATGCTCCACCAAATATAGCGATCAAGACCCCTTGCAACGGGAGTCTGCGTTTCTGCGTCCGGAGATGTAAAACGAATGGCAAGGTCATGACGAGTGAACCTATTGCCATACGATAGAAAACTGTAATGGTTCCCGGCGCATTTGCCTGTCGAATGAAAATGGCAGAAAAGCCTATGATCAGGATTCCCATGCCCAGGGCGAGATAAGAGTTCACCCGGAAAGACAACTTTCCCACTATTTTATTCGGAGGAACCATCTATTCTTTCCAAAATGGTTTATTCGCTTCTACGATGGCATTCGTTCTGGAAATCCCAATATCCCGCAATTCGTAATCAGAAAGTGTGCTCAGCACTTTTCTTTGTCGGTTTCTCTCTTCCCATGTCAAAATCGTTTTCATCATTTGTGTTATGACACTTTTAACATGATCCAAAGAAATCTGCTGATTATTTTTTAATATCGGGGCTAAAGTTAAGTTTTTTTCCATGATGTGTCCTTTTTACAAATGGTTGTTTTTTCCTGAGCGTGAAATAAGTATAGCAGAATGATCCAGCAATAACAGATATAGACATACTATAAAATAATAAGAACAGATTGACAAATCACCTTAAGAACAGATACAGTTAATTTGAAAAAAACAAGAACAGATTAAAATTCCGTTTGGAGGTATATGAGGACATCCAATTTTAAATATGAAACTCTGGCCAAAGAAATTGAGGACAAGATCAATACAGGAGTCTATAAAGTTGGGGACAAGCTTCCATCCATTCGACTTTTTACAAAAAAAATGAATCTCAGTATGGTCACAGTAAACCGGGCATTTGAAGAACTGGAGAAACACAATTTAATCGAGTCCAAGCCAAAATCCGGATATTATGTAAAATCCCCCAAAGTCATTCCCTTTGAACTTCCCAAACATCGTCGATTTAAATCGATTCCTGCACCGATAGCATTGGATAAAGCAACAAATTCTATTATTGATATGGTGGCAAATTCGGATTATTTGCCTTTGGGTGCTGGCATCATTGATCCTCAACTCTTTCCTTATAAGTATTTCAATAGAATTTTAAAATCTTTTTCTGCCGATGATATCAAACGGCTGCTGACATATGAATCATTCCAGGGAAATTACGAGCTCCGACGCTTGATTGCTCAACATATGATGGGGAGAGTAGAAGGGATTGGTCCGGATGACATTATTATCACCAATGGGTGTGTGGAGGCAGCATCTATTTGCCTGCATGCGTTGGCTAAAAGCGGTGATATTATTGCGGTGGAATCTCCAACGTATTACCTTCTGCTTCAATTATTGCAAGAGTTGGGAATTATTGTGGTCGAAATTCCGACAACACCCCAGCATGGTTTTGATGTGGATGCTTATGAAAATGTACTCAAGGTGATGGATATCAAAGCTTGTTTGCTCACACCTAATTTTAACAACCCGATGGGTTCATTAATGCCGGATGATAAAAAAGAGAAACTGGTTTCTCTGGCCCACAAGTACAATGTTCCCATTATTGAAGATGATATTTTCAGTGAGCTTCATTATCAAAGCGCACAACCTTTGCCTCTCAAGTCCCACGATCAACATGATCTAGTGCTCACTTGTTCCTCTTTTTCAAAAACCCTTTCTCCCGGTTTCCGAATTGGTTGGACAATACCAGGGAAACGCTTCAAGGAAAAAGTGTTGAACCTTCGGGGAGGGATGTCCGTATCCAGTGCAAAATTAACCCAAAAAATTTTGACAGATTTTTTAACCTATGGCGGATATGATCGTCACTTGAGGAACCTGCGAAAAACCATACAACATCAAACCTATGTGACTGCTTTAGCCATCAAACAGGATTTCCCGCAAGGGACCAAGCTGGCAATGCCCAAGGGAGGGTATATGTTGTGGGTAGAGCTACCAGAAAAAATAAACAGCATGGTTTTTTTCAACAAAGCCCTGGAGAAAAATATCATGATTGTCCCCGGGGTCATCTGTTCCAATTCTAGACGTTTCCAAAATTACATACGAATGAGCTGCGGATTTCCATTTGATCAAAAGATGAAGGAAGGCGTTAAAGAACTGGGAAACATCGCCAAAGAATTGAATTTTTGAAAAGAAGTCCTGCGTAGGAGGAGACGCCCGGATGACATGAAAAATCACCCAGGCGTCAGGAGTGTTAAAACAGGGACAGAGCGCCCCAAATGAGAGGGTGTGGTAAAATACCAGAGACTTAAAAATGCTCGGTCATATTGGTGATAATAAATTTTTCGAGATCCTGAATTTCCAGAACTTCTCTGGGATTTAGGTGTTCTCGCCCATCCAGGTAGTTTAAGCGGTCTTTCAACTGTTTTATGTTGGTCGTGGCATATTGGTGAACAGGAATATATCGAGGGGGGGCAATACTCGTCCGTTTGACTATTTTCTCGTTTCGTTTTAGAACATCACTGATTTTCTGTACGAGGCGCACCAATTCCCTTTGCAAAATAGGAGGCGCAAAAACAAGCAAGGCCCTTTTATTGTTTTTTTCAATGAAATAAACAAGCGTGTTGTTGGGCAGTCCCAGATTCTTAATTTTATAGCAATCAAAAATAACAGGCTTCAGTTTATCCTGTGCAGCAAATATCTTGGAAAACTGTTTGGGTCCCAAACTTCGGATTTTTTCAGACAAAGAATCAGGCAAGTCATTGCGGATTCGAAAATTCAGTTTTCCAAAACTTTCACCAACTACATCGTCACTTCGGGTTTTAGTCGTATTGGAAATAATAGCCACACCGCATCGTGCGGAATGGATGACTTCTATGAACAACTCATCTAATACATTTTCCCAGTCATTTCGTTGTGTGGAATGTTCATAACTCGACGAATATTGTACTTTTTTCTTAAAACCAAACATCGTTTCCTTTTTTTATGCGTTGCAAATCTCACTGTTAAAAAAATTCAGTCATTCTTTTCAAGACAAATTGCTTAAAGTATGCCAACATAAAATTAGAGTGTTTCGAAGAGAAATTGCCCTTAAAATGAGACATATATTGCGGCAAACATAAAATTTATTTTGCCGTTAGAAATGTCTAGCGGCAAAATAAATCATCAACAACAAAAGGACACATGGGGGAACAAAAATATGACTACCAGGCCGTTGCGCGGCAAATGCTGGAATACACTCCTTTCATGCAGACAGAAAAGGATTTGGTAGAACAAGCCCAGAGGGCCGCAGAAAAAATATATGATGCCTGGAAAACCAAAGGAGGTCTATTTGATGTGGCGGGTAAGAAAATCCGGACTACCGCACAAAATGACCCGATCTGCAGTGGAAAAACGCTTCTCAGTATAGGAGCAAAAACAGAAGCCATTAAAAATAATATCGAGAGCAGCAAAAGTGAGATTTTGGATAAAAAAATCAGCAACCGTCAGGCCGCTATCCAGCAATGTCTCAATTACATCAGCCCTCCACGAGATGCCATGGCACTCAGCAATGCAATTGATCAATACAATCAGTTGCTTTTGCAGCTTTATTTTTTAGTAGAAGCAGGTTTTTTGAGTGCGAACCTGGTCAACTGGATCTCTCAAATCAAATTAAAAACCGTAGAATCCACTCACAAGTTGTGCCTGTTTTATAACGTCAGCCTCAAAGAGCCGGAATGTGTCAAGCATTTATCAGAAACCTCCATCTTATCCGGAAAATTTACAACAGATATTGGCCTTTGCGAGTACTTGAGATATGCCATTCCGGCCACAAACAACAATACTAAAGCCAAAATCAATGCGTTGCTTGCCTTAAAAATACCAGCAGACAAAGTGTTTGACACCACCATGAAGGACACGGCAATTTCCAACGAAAATTTCAGGGTCATTGTGGCCAAGGTGATCCCCACCTTATCCATTGGAGCCTCCCATGTCCTTCCACTCCAAAAGCGGCTGGGAGAACACATTCAGTTCACGTCCGGTTTGAAAAAGAATCCGGAATTCAGTAAGCAGGCAACTATCGAGCTGCAGCGAATCCGGATGTTTCAAAAGATGAACAGCGGAAAACAGATTGCGACGGAAAGTCTAATCAGCCTTGTCGGTAAATTTGATGAGCTGATTTCTCCGATTATGGGAAAAAGCAGTATCGACTCGCTTGACATGAGCATGCTCATCGGCTATGCACAATACTGCTATGATGTGATTTTTTTCCAACCGCAATTGAAGCATGAGAAAAAAGCTCAGATTTTTGATAAGCCCCAGGACTGCCTCCAGAAAGTACGTACTGAACTGGCCAGCAAAGCCCCAAAAGGAGAAAAACAGGAAGCCGCCCACCAGACGTTCACCATTTCTGTAGAAAGATTGACTGAAAGTTTTAATAAAGTAGCCGATGCGTAAATACAAGTTAGATCCGAATCCAAATACTCAGGAGAACACCGATGCCCCCTTATGAATCTTTGAATTACCTGGATATTGACTCTTTATTGAGTGAAGAGGAGCGACTCACCCGCCAGACAGTGCGTGATTTTGTGACCAGACAAGTCCTGCCTGTTCTGCAGGATGCTCATCGAACTGAAACCTTTCCGGAGCAACTGATCTCTGAGTTTGGCAAGATGGGGTTTTATGGAGCCAACCTCGACGGATACGGCTGCGCCGGCCTGAGCGAAGTTCAGTATGGTTTGCTGATGCAGGAACTCGAAAGAGGGGATTCAGGCATCCGCTCCTTCTGTTCCGTACAGGGAGCCCTGGTCATGTGGCCCATTTATACCTATGGTTCGGAAGCACAAAAAGAAAAATACCTTCCCAGACTGGCAACAGGAGAACTGATTGGCTGCTTTGGGTTAACAGAGCCAGATTATGGTTCGAATCCATCAGGCATGCTCACCAAGGCAGAAAAAGTTCCAGGAGGTTATCGCATCAACGGCAATAAAATGTGGATCACCAATGGCAGCATTGCTGATATTTCAGTGGTGTGGGCCAAGCTGGATGGAAAAGCACGAGGATTCATTGTGGAGAAGGGAACAAAGGGTTTCAGCACCCGCCTGATGAAAGGCAAGTTCTCCCTAAGAGTCAGTCTGACCTCTGAGCTGCATTTTGAAGATTGTGTTGTGCCTGAAGACAACATCCTTCCTGATGCCGAAGGGATGAAAGGCCCTCTTTCCTGTCTGACCCAGGCAAGGTATGGAATTGCTTGGGGTGCCGTTGGAGCGGCAAACATGGTATACCATACCGCCCTGGATTATACCAAAAACCGAATTATGTTTGACAAGCCTCTGGCCGCCTATCAACTGATTCAAGCCAAGCTGGCAAAGATGGTACAGGAAATTTCAAAAGCACAGTTGCTGGCATTGCAGCTCGGCCGCTTGAAGGAAAAGAAACGTCTTCAACCTCATCAGGTTTCTTTGGGAAAAATGAATAACGTTCGCATGGCCCTGGATTGTGCAAGAGATGCCAGAGACATGCTGGGCGCCAACGGCATCATTGATGAATATCCCGTCATCCGTCATTTGTTGAATTTGGAAACCGTCAATACGTATGAAGGAACCGAAGACATTCATCTCCTGATCATCGGTAATGAAGTGACAGGACTTCCCGCCTTTCGTTAGGAAGACGAAAATAATAACATGTGACAGTTACGCAGGATTTTCATCGAGGTTCAAGGCGTTTTATCGGGCGCATAGCTTGCTATGTCATGGATTAAGCAACGCAGAAAATCGTTGAAAAGACAAGTAGATTTACTAAGCTATTGTTTGAGCATTCCTTAGGAAACACCCAGTATACTGATGGCCTCCTGCAAACTGCTATAAATATTCAAACGCCCTGTTAGGTCCAGTTGTTGAAAACTTTTGTGTAACTCCGAGCTAAGCCCGCTGATAGCCATCTTTTTACTCTGTTTCTTTAAGTTGACATGTTTTCCGCACAGCAGTCCAACACCTGCCGAATCAATGGATTCCACCTGGCTGCAGTCCAGCACAACCCCCTTGAGTTTTGATTTACTTTCTACAGAAAAAAGCAGCGGTTTGAGATACTGATTTATTTTTCCAGTCGTCATTCGAGATATATCACCTGCGATACTGATAACATAGAACTGATTTTCTTCATAATGAGAAATTTGCATTCTTCTTTCCTCTTCACCAATGTATTATGCCTGTATAACTTCAATAGAAATTACTTGCTTGTTCCCCTAAAGACTTTAGTGCTATCATGATACACAATAGAAGTAAATAGGTAGTGGGGTACCTAAAAACCCGGGGAGTTAATAATATCAATTAGATAGAAACCAGAAAAATGAAATTTCTACTGGAAACAACGGAAGAATCCTATAATCTGCAAGCCAGTGTTGGAATGATTGGGCAGGACATTCTAATCGCCATCTGGGGGGGAGAAAAGCCTCACATCGGTGCCGTTTCCATTACACAGGCAAGACCGAGTATCCAGGACCCTCAAGCCGTTGGAGTGAGTACTTCCGTCTTTTGTTTTTTGGGACACAAAGAAGATGATCTGGCAAAAATGATAGGAGAACGCATTGCCCAGGCATGCAAAACTAATGTTGTGGTAACAGCAGGCATTCACTGGGATCACATCACCGAGGAAGGTATTCAAAAAGTAATAGAAAACAGTGCAATCTTAGCAAAAATGATTATTGAACAGATTCAAAGTCAAATGAGCAGCAAACTATGAAAAAACGAATTGTGGTTGGAATTTCAGGAGCCAGCGGCGTCATTTACGGCATCGAATTTTTACGCATGCTTCCACGCGATGAAATAGAAATTCATCTGGTGCTGTCAGACGCCGGTAGAATAAATATAGGCCTAGAAACAGAATATCAGACAAAAGATGTCGAAAAAATGGCCGATTGTGTGTATAACAATCGTAACCTCGCAGCCGCCATTTCCAGTGGGTCCTTTTTGACCGACGGTATGGTCATTGTACCATGCTCGATCAAAACACTTTCTGGCATTGCCAACAGCTACACGGATAATCTGCTGGTTCGTGCTGCCGATGTGACATTGAAGGAAAAAAGGAAGCTCATTTTAGCAATACGAGAAACCCCTTTACACAAAGGGCATCTGCAGCTGATGGTTCAGGCCGCCGATTTAGGAGCCCACATCCTTCCTCCCATTCCTTCGTTTTATCACAACCCCAAGACCATTGAGGATGTCATCCATCAATCGATTGGAAAGATGTTTGACTACCTGCAAATTGAACATAAACTTTTTGAACGCTGGAAATCACCTGTATGAAAATCTTAATCATTGATCAGGGAAACACCTCACGAGCATTCATCAGACAAGAACTCTCCTCAGTCGCTAATGCCGAATTTCTGGAAGCACAAAACAGTGAAGAAGGATTGGCAGCAATACTGGAGCATCAGCCCGATTTGGTCACCACCAATCTGGTAATGGCCGACAACGATGGCATTTCTTTTGCTGAAACCATCCGGAGCCGCACATCCATTGCTCATATTCCCATCATTGTCATCACTTCCAGCTTGAATGAAGAACTGGTCAAAAAAGCATTTGCCATTGGGTCTGTGGACTTTTTCATGAAGCCCTTCAAGCCAGGAGAGTTATTAAAATTGGTTGAAGATCTTTTCTTAAAAGCAGAAACGTTGGAAGGCATGAATGTCCTAGTTGCTGATGATTCCAGCGTTGTGCGAGAAATTATATCTCGTGTTTTACATTTCAAAGGTATCAATGTTTTTGAAGCAAATGATGGAGCACAAGCTATTCAGATCTTGCAGACCAATTCAGACATAGATCTGGTCATTACGGATTACCTGATGCCTCATGTGAATGGGATGGAGCTCTGTCAGCATATCCGGAAAATCATGAAAAACAACCAGCTCCCCATTATTATTCTTACAACGGTAGGAGACCAATCAACCGTAAACAAAGGAATCAAGGCCGGAGCCAATGACTACTTGACCAAGCCTTTCTCTCGTCATGAGTTACTGGCTCGATTGTACAACCATGCTCAACTGATTCGCTATCATAACACATTGCAGCAGGAAATTGAGGAAAGGAAAAGACGAGAAATCATCATGGACCGTGAATTGGAGCAAGCAAGGCAAACCCAGAAGATGCTCCTGCCTCAGAAGCTGCCAAACCTACCTCATGCTCAAATTTTCACTAAATTCATTCCTCTGGAACAAATAGGAGGCGATTTTTATAACATATTTGAGCTCGGAAACAATCAATTTGGAGTTCTGGTTGCTGATGTCACCGGACATGGTGTTTCTGCTGCACTGATCTCTTTTATGGTTTATGGAATTTTATCAGAAACCCATAAAGCAGGTACGTCTACGGAAGTGGTCATGAACCTGACCAACGGATTCCTGGAAAATAAACTACAGGAAGGAAAATTCGCGTCTCTGATCTATGTGATTTATGACGCATCAAATCAGATACTGACCTATACCACAGCAGGACATCCTCCAGGGATTGTGGTGCGCTCTGCCACCCGGGAAACTTTTTTACTAAAGACCACGGGGCTCTTTGCCGGTTTATTTCCTAACGACCTGACCAATTATGGTGAGCAGCAATTTCAAATGCTGCCAGGAGACCGGCTTTTTCTATACACCGATGCCATCATAGAATCCATGAATGAAAAAGAAGAAATTATCGGAACACCCGATTTTGCTTCCTTTTTGCTGGAACATGGAGACATGCCTATTGATACTTTGCTGGACAGGGTTTATGAGTATGGGATAGAATTTTCCAATGCAGACTACGAGGATGATTTCACACTCATTGGAATCGAGATTGATACGGCTTGATGCGTTGTCTTTAAATCAATTTCACTTCTCATAATCTCACCCAATTCCCGTTTGCCCTCAACAATCAGCACTAATCATCAAGTCAACTGCTACGAAAGTTATTGAGACACCTCCTCCCTTAACCGTGTTTTTTCCTCAAGATTTAAGAAATTCAGCCGATTATAGAAACGGGGTAATATGCTCTGAAGCAAATATGATCACAACTGTTTTGTCATGAGGAATCTGTGGGTCTCAAAATCAACCACAATATCAGCAACCTGAATACGGTCAGGAATCTCGAGAAAACAACCAAGAGTCTCGAAATCTCCAATGAACGTATGGCATCTGGAGTTTCTGCCAGTGCTCCCGTTGATGGTGGTGCCATACTCTCATTAACAGAACAGCTGCGTACCAATATTGCCGGTTTCAATCAGGCCACACAAAACACAGAAGCAGCCAGTTCCCTCATTCAAGTCTCTGAACGTTCTCTGGTGGAAGTCAGCGAACAGATACGTCACTTGAGAGCATTAGCCGTACAGGCAGCTGATGAGGCCACACAAACGGTTCATTCCCGTGATGCCATTCAAAACGAGGTAAATAAAGCCCTGGAAACCATTGATTATATTGCCAGCAATACGACTTTTGGTTCAAAAAGGCTGTTTGATGGTTCATCGGCCATGCAGGCTTCGGCACAAGGTGAAGGGTTCACATTTGTAGAAGGTTCCGCCCTAACCGAACACGAACTGGATAAGCCTCACCGCATTGTGATGCTGCAGTCTGCTACACGAAATACAACATTGGGTGATATTGCATTTTCCAATGTACTGGATCATTCAGAGCGCATTGTTATTTCTGAGCAAAATCAACAGGCCACTTACACGGTGAATCCAAAGAAAAGTACTGAAGAAAATCTGGCTGATCTGCAAAAGGCCATACATGAAGCAGGAGTGGATGTGACGGTGTCCTTAGAAGGAGGTTCGCTGCGGGCCACTCATAATCAACACGGAAGTCAACATGTTTTTCGGGTACAAAGTCAAACTCCAGGTCTATTGACGGGAGGAGATGACCAGAACACTGAAGCCCGTATTCGCCGTGACATCGAAGAAGGCATCCTGGAACGGAATAAAACCGCTGAATTTTTAGAAGATGCCGCATTTCTTGGTTTAGATATTGCGGCAGGGGCAGGCTTGGCCACGATCGTCATTAAAAATACTCCTGCTTATAAAGGAATCAAGGAAGATCTTCTCAATGCCAGTAAAGAAGGCTTGAACACTTTCAAACAAAGTGTATTGCAGCAATTGGAGCTTTTGAATGAATTTGATTTTATTGTTCCCAGCAAATTCGATCTGCAGCCGCAATCCATCATCCGGCTCAATCAAAAACAAATCATGGATTTTGCCATTTCCCGGGCAAATCTCAAAGAAGGACTGAATTCAATCAAGCTGGGAGATTTAGCAGAAAAGCTCATTGGACAATTAAATCCAGAGGAAACGATTAGTTCTGAAAAGCAATCGGTTGCGGGAAAAGCACAGCAGCTTCTTGACACCGTGAGCGATGAAATCGCAGAACGGCTGGTACCAGAAATATTGGAAGGAATTCGTTTTTTACTAGGAAGTGAAACAACTCAGGAACTTGTGGTTCCCTTGAGAAAAGGGATACCTGCCCTTTTACGCAGTACCCTCAATAATGTAGGGCTATCTGAATTTTCTCAGGATCTTCCCCAAACCACTTCAAATGAAGGCATCTTGGAATTTGTGCAATCCAAATTCCCAGAATTCATCGACAATTTACCGGTGCGTACAAAAATGGAAAATGTGGTTGGAGCCCTCAATCCACTAAAACCTGATGGGGGGATCACCCCAGAGGATTTTGTCATATCGGCAGGAGGAAAGGAGAGTGCTTTTGCAAATAATGGGCGGGATGTCATTGGTTACTTTGATGAAGAACCTGCCATAGGAAACGGACGGGTTTTTAGCGGCACCAATAAGTTCTCAGGAATCTACCTCCGATATGATGGTCTGCTGGACCCCGGAGACAAATCAGAAGGAGCAATTGTTATTAAAAACCCGGGATTGAGTTTCCAAGTTGGCAATCAGGCCAATCACCAGGCATTGTTTGGTCTGCCCAGCGTTAACACCTTTCAGTTGGCACGTGATGTGAAAAATGGCAGTGCTTACAGTAGTCTGGCGGATATCGATTTTTCCACCAGCCGGGGAGCCTCTGACGCCATTTCTCTATTAGACTCAGCCAATGAAGAAGTGACGATCCTGCGTGGAATGCTGGGAACCTTTGGTGCATCACTGGACGCCAATGTGGATGCACTGCGCCAGTTGACGACAGGGACCGCACTGGCAGAAAATCAAATCAGTGGAACCAGCTTCCCAGAAGAATCCATGAATTGGATCCAGAATCAGCTCCAAATGGATTACCAGCAAGCCGCTCTGATTCATGGGAATATCTCTCCCCATAATGTGCTGAGTCTCGTAAAAGCGGCTTATTAAAATTGACGCGTGTGCTACGCTACGAATCGAACTGAAGTCCATAATCGCAACGCTCAATATAAATCTGGGTAGGCCGGTCCGTGGGGTGGATCATTAGACATTCTTTGAGCTGTTTCAAGGCTTCTTCATATTCCTTGGTTTGATACATCAGCAACGCATTTTCAAAGAATCGTTTTGCTTCCAATTTTTTGTCACGCATCTCCGGTTCCTCTTTGTCAAATACCTCATAAATCAAAACAGGCCGTGATTTTCCCTTAACCTGAACATAATCAATGATGCGGAGAGCATGCAAATGGGGATTACGCAATTCCAGAAAAGTTTCGTTGCTAATCAGGAGTGGCACATCATAAACTTTGGTCAATTGTTCAATCCTGGATGACAAGTTCACAGCATCGCTGATTACTGTACTTTCCATACGCCCCGTATCCCCAAGAGTCCCGAGCATCAACTCACCGGTGTTGATGCCAATTCCGATTTTAATACTGCCATAGTCGGCTTGGTTGCGCTCTGCGTTATACTCAGTCAAGGCTTCCAGCATGTCATTGGCCGCCTGGAGTGCATCATCAGCCTGATTAGCAAAAAGGGCCATGATCGAATCTCCAATGTATTTATCAACAAAACCGTTGTTCTTTTTAACAATCGGAACCATATGACTGAGGTAGGAATTGAGAAATTTGAAGTTTTCTTCAATGGACATACTCTCAGACAAGGTAGTAAATCCACGAATATCTGAAAAGAGAATCGTCATTTCCTTTTGAATATGATCTCCCAGTTGAATTTCTAGAATACTTTTTTTCTTCAACAACTCTAAAAATTCACGAGGGATAAACTTTTCATATGCCTTGGTCAGCTGCTTTTGATCTTCCAGCGATCTCTGCAGCGATTCCTCTTTTTCATGAAGAATTTTGATATTTTGCTTTTGTTTTTCTACGACCTCTAATGTCTTGGAGAGAGTGATCTCAAAATCTCCAAAATTGAAAGGTTTTGTTAAAAAATCAAAGGCACCCAAATTCATAGAGGCCCTTATATTTTTCATATCACCATAAGCAGACACCACAATAGATTTGATGTGCGGATAATGTTTCTGAACATCACTAAGCAATGTCAAACCGTCCATGCCAGGCATATTGATATCAGTGATCATCACATCCACTCCCAAATTATTTTTGAGACAATCCAGTGCCTCCACTCCATTGAGAGCAAAGATAAACTTCAATTCTCCGGTTTTGATTTGTTTTCTGAATTTCATTTTAATGAGTTCTGACAAATCAGCCTCATCATCAACAAATAAAATAGAAAAAACCATATGGATCTCAAATGATAGAGACGTTCAGTCTAAAAATTGTAAAATTTCTTCAGGTTTTTCAATCACGGCTTTAGCTCCCATCTTTTTCAATTCTTCCAAAGGGCGAAAACCCCACAGCACTCCCACAGGAAACATATTAGCCGCAGATGCGGTCTGCATATCGGTTCCTGAGTCTCCGAAGTAAAGAAACTGTTCAGGACGCATTTTCAATTGCGCTGAAATTTGAAAGGCTCCTGCCGGATCTGGTTTGCGAGGCAACGAATCCTGCTGTCCCAGTATGGCATCAAACTTCCAATTGGAAAGCCATTCGTCCACAAATTGTAAGACAAATTCATGAGGTTTATTGGAAAAAATGGCCATTTTTATTTCGCGAGAAGCCAGTTCATTCAGAACCGAATCCACACCAGCATACGGTTTCGTTTTCATATTCCAGTTTTTGCTATAACACTGATAAAAGGCTTCCAGGCACTCCGTAATGGTGTTCTCATTTCTCTGGCTTTCCGGCAAAGCACGTACCAAGAGCATACGTGCACCCTCTCCAATAAAATAACGATAGGATTCCATAGAGTGAGTGGGAAAACCCTTATTTTTCAAGACGACATTAACGGAGTCTCCCAAATCATCCAGTGAGTCGAGCAAGGTTCCATCCAAATCAAAAATGATTGCTTGAGACGACATACGTGAATCAATTAAAAATTAAGAATGATACACCAATCCGCTTTTGGTTTATCTTTATGTCTCGAATAAATTCATTCAAAGATACTTCAGGGCATATTCCTTCAGAGTGCCCTGGGTGATGGTAATGATTTCTTTAGATTTTCTATATTCAGACATTGCCTGAAACTTTTGAAATTCCTCTTGAAACTGCTCAGGCCAGCGGCCCAATTGTTTTTGTACAACGGTATATTGCAAAATTTGGGCGGTCGAATACGCCACCCAATGACACCACCCGCGTGCTAATTGAGCAAATGGAGAGTTGCCCAGTAAATGAGGCTGTTGATAGGTGCTGCACAAATCGGCAGCAGCCAATTGCCCAGCCATATGCGGCATAAAGTGTTGTCGTGAAATTCCCTGGATGATGTAGAATTTTTCTTTTAGGTAGTAGACAGGATAACCAAAATGGAGAAATTCATCCAGAAATTTAATTTTTATGTTAGTAGGTGCATCAATCTGCATGCCCAGAATCAGATTCCAGTTGGTCCATTGCAGGGAAACAGAGTCAGGAGGATCATGCTGATACTGCTTTAAAAAAGCTTTCAATGGTTCCAGCAGCGGATCCAGATCCATACCATCTTTCACGACATCTTTCTGACAAAATTCACAAATATGTCCCAAATTGGTCAGGTACTCTGCAGAATGGGGAAAGCGGCATAAAAAACATCGATCGGCTTCTGCAAAGCATTCCTGACATACTGTCTTTTCATAATCGGCATAGTATGACATCCAGGAGGGAATGTTCTTACTGCATAAGTAGCAACTCATGCCTGTGTCAGTAAACTTTGCCCTGCAAAATTCACAGATAGATCCCATTCCTGGATATACCTCCAGTTGATGCGATGGGAACTTACACTTTTTGCAGCGAGCCGTGTCCCGGAAACAAGGAAGGCAGACCATCACACCATGATCTTCATAAAACGACTGCCCTTCCGGCATGGATTCTTCACATAAATAACACCTTTCCTGACTCATGCTGCCTTTATTGTCGGTTGGATGAAAGATAACATTCCGCCCCGGTTCCTGCCATCAAAGCGGCTGAAAAACAACGGTTTCTTTTGCAATAGCCGTCATTTCTTCCGATGACCAGCTCTGTTTATGAAGACAAATATGAAAGACCTCTTGGAAAGAATCAATCAATAACTGCCAAATCTTTTCTAAGGAATGATGCTCCAATACGCCCAATGTTTCCAGAGAGGTCACCTTGGAATACAGTGTTTCTGCAGAAATATTTTTAAAAACGCGAATCAGCAAAGGCACCTGATCACCAATAGGGATGGTCCCATGCTGCAAAAAGGCAACCGATGTTTGACGCTGTGCATTGCCAATGATTTTCCGTCCATCGATCAAAATTTCAAAAGCAGAAGGCACCTCAAAGCAGACATCTGAAGCTTGAGCACTACGCTGTCGGCGAGAGTGAGGCTGCAAGACCGGAGACAACCCCAGTTTCTGAAAAAACTGGAAAAAACAGGTTGAAATGATTTGGTATGTTTGCAGGATGCCTCCTGAAAACAAGTGACTTTTGATATCTCCAACCAGAGAATAGGTAATATCATTTCCATGCAATACGGCCTGGCCCCCTGTAATACGGCGCACAATAGGAATTTCACTGTCTCGGCACCAGTCTAAATTAATCTGTCCCAGCTTCTGATTTTTCCCGACAGACAGAGTAGGACGGTTCCATGTATACAATCGCAAAACAGGGGAGTCCCCTGGACGAAATTGCTTGAGCACGCTATAATCGGCAGCCATGTTTGTGCTTCCAGGTTGATTGAGATCTTCTATAAAACGCCATTTTTCAATCATTATCATGAAATTTCACAAACCTGAGAGAAGGATTATTGATTGCAAAAAAAATAGATGGTATATTACCCATACCACTGAGAAACTATAATAAATTTTGAAAACACCCCCAATCTTGTAGACGATGGAGAAATAAATGCCCCTTTACGAATACACGTGTGGATCTTGTTCCAGTCATTTTTCAGAGTTACGCCGCAGTACTGAAATGGATGCTCCCCTGGACTGTCCAAAATGCGGCAGTGCTCAAACCAGTAGAATGTTCAGTACATTTGCAGTAGGAGGGTCCGCTGCCGTTCCATGCGCCACTGGTGGTTACACGCCGCCATGTGCGAGCAGTGAACCAGCACCGATGTGTGCCAACAATGGTTTCACCTGAGCGGCTTAATCAGTCTGGTTCAGACTGAACGGTATTATTTTAATAAGAGCATCTCTTCTCAGGAAACGGCCTTGGTCTCCACAAACAGATCAGCCTGTCGATAAAAATTGGAGGGTTGGATCAAGGTGGCAATTTCCTTTTGCTGGGTAGAGTCCAGGGTTGTGGTATCCAGATAAAACCGAACGGATTTGCCTTTGAGCGATATCAGGACGCGAACAATATTCAATAAATAAGAAATTTGTTTCTTCTTTTGTCCTTCTGGAGAAAAAATGAAATAGTACTTTTTGTTCAAAATTTTATGAATTTTTATAACTTCCCGGATACGATCTACAAAAGTTTGATGTGCCGCACTGACTTCCACCTCCTTCTTTTTTTGCACTTGTTTCCCGTCTTTGTCTTTTTCCACTACCTTGATGTCTGTTTTCTCCAAAATAAAGACATCACTGAAGTTCATTTTTGACTGATGCCCATCACTCCGTAAGGCCTCCAATTCATCACGAAGTTTGGAAATAAAGCGTTTTTCTTTTTCCCCAAGCCGGATGTCCTGGAGTTTCAAACGAACCGCCCTCATTTGGGAAGCAATTTTGTGTGCCTGTTCTATATCATTTTCTGAAATATCCCGCAGCGATTTGGAAAGAAGCTTGTTCAACAATTCCCCACACGTTTCCAGTTTTGAAACAAACGGAGCTTCCACTTTATTGCAGGTGAGCATCCGTGTGATTCCCAGCACATCATTTGCCAAGCCCGCATAGTGCTCCAGATCACTACTCAGTCTTTCAATTTTATGCACTGCGATTGCAAATTCATCCAAAGTGGTGCAATTGATATCATCGTTCTTCAGGACATCCCCCATCTCCTCGCTGCCCTGCAATACCTTGGAAAAATCGGTAGCCTGACCACTGACAATGGATTTGCCCAGGCATAATTTTCTTTTATCAGGAACCGATGCTTTCAAATGCTGGGGCAGCACCTTACCCGGCACAACATCCTTGACCGACGTTTCTGTTAAAATCCGATCGACACACGCAATGGTCAAACTGCGGCTAAAATCAGACCAAATATGATTAGCACGGCGAAAAGTAAGCACCAGTTTACTGAGAGATTCTGCCCCTTTGCGAGGATTGTCCTTTTGTATTTCCTCATCCAGTTCCTTAATAAAAATTTTGGACAACTTGTCCAGGTCTTCAATAGAAGCAGGAGTGGGCTTCAAGTTGTAACGGACTATTTTTTCTTTGACCAAAAAACCGAAGTGTGATCCTAAATAGAGGAGCTCCCGATATTTTCTTGGTACATATAAATTGACGCCTTTTGTATTCAATTCCTGGGTAAATTCTTTGAAGTGTTTGGAAGAAACAAAGACCAGAAAATCGTGGAGGTATTTATAAAAAACGGTTTCTTTCAAAATCTTCTGGGCAGGCGAAGAAGCAAAATTGTAAATTCCTTTCTGAAACAAAATCCACAGTACCAAATTCGGATTGTCCTGTTCTGGATACTTGGTGGCACTTGCTTTCACATCTTGCATCAATTTAGCAAATGTTTGAAAATGTTCCTGATAAATCTGCTGAAAACTTTGAAATTCCTCTGGCAGCTTGATGGTTTCTTTGCCTTCTATTATATCCATGGGAAGCATCGGATCAAAATTTTCGTTGGTGTCCCCTTCTTCCCAGCCTTTGTCCATCAAGTTGGCAAGCAAATTATGGGATTTCAAGAATTTAACCAGCTGTATGCGAGATATGGGAGTATTGCTCTGCACCGACACAAACTCATAAAGCATTTCAAAGAAATTTTTTCGGTAAGTCCGCATCAAATGGTTGATCTTGTGATCCGTGAATTGTTTAACACGGTTGGAAACCCGGTCTCCTAATAATGCCACGTAGGCTTTCGCCACTAACTCCGCATCATTCTGGAACACTCCCAGTTTTGGCAAGTTGGGCTGCACAAATAGAGTAACATCCGATTCTTTCCGTGGTTTGAGGGAGATATTCAGCCCCAGACGGTCTGACAAGACTGTTCGTGTACAACTGCGTTCAATGGAATGGATAGAAGTCGTTCCTACATCAAATCTGTAGTTGACCACTTCTGGTAAAGAATTCACAATATAAACATGTTCCAATTCCTTGGTTTTTAAACCTTCTCTGCCTTCAATGGATTCAATGATTTTTTTTTGCAGAGTGGCCACAATTTTTTCATAGGGATGCAGCATCTCCCGGAGGCGGCGAACAATATCGACTAACTCTTGACGGGATAATTCCGTCATCAGGAGCTGTCGGATCAGATCTTTGGGTTTATCGACCAACGGATAAGACTCTGACTGGGGATCCCACAAAGCAAACAGGTCAAAATTCTGCAGATAGATCTGAGAAAATATCTTCCGAGCCACCATACGCTCCATTTCAGAACTTTGTTCTACAGCAGGCTCTTCTTTGCTCTTGTGCATTGCCTGAGCAAAAGCGGAACGCGCCACCTGCGGCTTAGGTTTAGGCTTTGCTTGTTCCTCATCCGATTCCCGCTCTCTCCCTTTTTTGGCAATTTGTATAATGAATTTAAACAGCTCAATCCGGTCTTCTGCTCCCAGTTCGGGTTCTCCACTTTCCACAAATTGTTCCAGCTTGTTAAAAATAGGCATCACCGTCTGGCCCACTATTTTTTCAACATCCCTTTGTTCTGTCAGAAAAAAGCATTGGCGGAATGCGCTGGTATCTGAGGGAATACGTTGCCGAATCACAATATCGCGAAGCTTCTGATTGAAAGTGAATCGCGTTTGCCTTACTTCTTTTTTACTGGATTTATCACACTCCATCAGATTCTTATAGATGTATCCACAGAGCAGCGCCTTATTTTTGATGTTGGAATGATCTTCGGAATGGGCAAACGGTAAAAATTCACGAATCAGCTGAGGAGGCGTGACATCTGAAGTCAAGGTATCAAATATACCGGAGAGCGTAGATACTGGCTGTTCCCCTTCTTGAAAAGACCGGGTAAACGATTGTAATACGCCTTCATAGCGAGAACACAAATCAGACAGCAGGCACAGATTGACGACTTCAGGATCACTCAAAGGAGGAAATGGTTTTCCGCTCTGAATGGTTTTGATTTTTTCCTTCATCTCGTCGGAAAGAAAAGAAAGCTCTCCAATAGAACGCAGCGAACTTTGAAAACCCGTCTTACGTTTAATACGTTCCAGCAGAGAGTCCAACAGTTCCTTATCAGCTGCAATCATTGGAGGGATCTGCTTAAACTCAAGATCCACGCCCGCTTGCAGCTGACGCTGTATAGCGGCACTGGCACCACAAATAACCGCACTCCGATTATTCCTGAACAATTCTTTCATCACCGCAGGAACAACCAAAGGCTCACCTTTGATCCTGTCAATTTTAAGCAGCATCACGCTGTTTGGCTGCTGGATCAGGCTATTGAGCCATCGCCTGGCAGCATAAGGATCAGCAGCAGGATCCACAGTACGCACCGTTTGATTTTTTTGACCTTTGCCCTGTTGACGGTTTGTGATTTTTTGTTCAGAGATTTCTCCTTCAAAATTATCCTGGTTGAACACACGGAGGAATTCTTGAACATCGGAGTCGGAATGGCACGGCTTGTTGCTCAAAAAACGGACCTTGTACTGGCGTTTCGGAGGGCCTGCTTCAGGTGCCTCTTTCATTTCCACTGCCTGTGTTGCCATACATGAACTATGAATAAAAAGTTACAAAAATCTAACACAAACGACATGTTTAATGTGGGGCTGGCCTCACGAATCCTTGAATGAGGTCCTCCTATTTTTCCCGCTTGCTAACCATCAGATCTAATCTTTTACCATATTTTTCGCAAAATTGCCGAAAACAATTTGATATTTGTTGCCCCAAATCGTTAACTTTCAAAGGGGCTTGAGTTGACTGATACGGGATTCCAAAAACTCCTCCGATATCAATAAACTGCAAATCGGCAAATTGAGATGCAGTGAAATCTTTATTTTCAGGGCTTCCAGCATCGGTTTAGGATCTAAAATCACAGTGTCAATATGGGACTTGAAAGATTGAACGAGCTTCTGCTATAACTACTCAAATTTGCTGATGCATTTACAAAACGTGTTCTTTACGTAAAATTAGTATATAATTCAAGAGAGAATCTAATTTATTTTTTGTTTGGGAGTACAAATCGTCATGATTTGCTTTACACTTCATACCTCATTCGATATGAAAAATATAGGAGTATTGGCAGCACTGGCAGAAAAGGAATTCTTCATTTTTTTATAAAAAAATCATAAAAACAGCAGGATAAGGTGTATTATGAAAATGCAGACTTTATTTTGGGGCATCCCCATTCTCTTAGCTGCAATCTTTATTGTAGTTTTTTATCAAATGTCTCTTGAAGAAAAAGAAGACAGTACCCTTTCCGTGGCAGTGGAGCAGACCAACACTGGTGATATGGAAAAAGAATCAAAGCCTGGTCCTGAACCAAAACCCGAAACCGCTGCCCAGGAAGATGCAGAAAATGAAGGTGAAAGCACAGAGGAAGCGCCAGAGACGACAGATGACACTGCCATGGCACCTGAACATACAGAACCCGAACCTGCCACACCTTCATTCAACTCGGCGCAAACAAAAGAAAACAGCAGCACAATAAAAAAAGAAGCGGCTGCAGAAGAATCCGCCCCCTCAATTACCGGATTAGAGCACGCAGCATTGATCGAAACCCAAAATCACCTTTGGGTCCCCGTCGACATAACAAAGCCTGTCGAGGTTCAATCTAACTGGCAAACCATCATTGTTCAAAATAAGTATAAACTCGATTATACAATAATTCCTGAACATACCAATACCTGGAGTATTGTTGAGGAAAGAAAAAAATTAAAAATACAATTTCAAGGAGAAGCAGAGGACCAAAAAGATATCTTATCGCGCAAAAAACAGGGCAAATATGCTGTTCAAATCATGTCTGTTGAGCCAGAGCGCTTTGAACATGCAGTGAGCCTGGTAAAGGTATTAGTGGCAGGAGGGTATTATGCCTATCTGCATCGAACGGATGAAAAATTTGATGACAAATACTGGTATCGCATCCGTGTCGGATTTTTCAAAACAGCAGACGAAGCACAAAGTGCAGGAGAAGAAATTTATTTTCGCTTTCGGGATGAAAAAGTGCTACCTAAAAATTACTGGGCTGTTTTACCATCATCTCAGGAACTCAACCGAGAGCTGATTGATCTGCGTACCCGACAAAATAAACCATGGTTTTTGGAATTACCCGAATACGGGTCAAAGGAACAAGCCATTGCCGATTTGCCCATTGTTGCTGAAATCAGTAATTTTGCCTATTTGTCTTATCGACATAGTGAAGGCGGAACTGTGCGGTATCGCATGCGTATTGGTTTCTTTGAAACACACCTGGAAGCACAAAACCATTTGAAGAAGTTAGAAAAAATCCGTAAGGATTTCAAAAAAGCAGAAATTATCAAACTCTAAAAGGATTTTTCTTGGAACAAAAGCACATGAGATCTTTGAGGAACAGCAAATATCAGCTGTTCGTGCTCTTTGTTGTGTTTCTAATCTCATGCTCGGCGGCTGAACCCGATTTTGTGCCATACGTTGAGCCCGAATCCATGAGGCAAAACATCCAAACCATGAGAAATCAATGGATTTCGGAAAGGTGCCCCAGTGACGCCACACCGAGCCAATGTGATGACCTCATGCAAGGGGGGCTGCACCGATGCTTGAAAAAAAATCCTTCTCAAAAAACCAAGTGCATCTATAACGAGCTCTACTGCACCCTGTTTGGTGGAGATGCCTGTCGATATTAGAATAACTCCGGTTTGTTTGCTGCTACCGAAAATTGCAAATTTGATGATTTGTTGACAAAAACCAAGTGCTGCTCTCCCCACATATTTGATTGGAGCATGACACGCTCTTTGTCGACCTGAATCACTTCCTGACTGCCAATACTATCTCCTTTGCGAACAGAAACCAGGCTGCTGCCATCATCGACTACCGCAGTCCATTGTTTTCCATTGAAAAATACCATTTTTAAGACGAGAGACGGAGGCATGAGCGATTCACCACCTTCCCCTTGTTCATCTGCGGTTCTCAGCGGTTTTCTTCCTTCAGAATTTTCTTTTGAATCATCCCCAAACCATTCTCCATTTGGCCATTTGTAAACAGTAATCGCTTGCCAGGCTTTATCAGAAGCGCGCTTTGCCGCTTTCAGCGCATCTTGAGCAGAGAGAGGGTCATTGGATAATGGAGCATGACGACGAGCCTGCAAAGATTCGTTCTCTGCCCCATTGGAGATTGGAGTCGAATAGAAAGGCTCTTTTCCCCAAGGTGACTGAATCACCTGCGACACCTCCTGCTCCAATACAGCAGGAGAAACAGCCCCTTTTTCTTTTTGAGAGGATGCTGCAACAGTCTGTTGTGGTCTAGCAACTTTTGGAGAAGGCTCCCTTTTGGGAACATGGGCTGCAGAAGGATTTTGCTCTGTGCTGCCGCCAAACGAAACATCCATTATTTCATCAAAAAGACCATTGGTATGTGCAGCAAAAAGACTGCTTCCTATTAAAAGTGCAGCCACCATTATATTTTTTTTTGTACCTTGTAAGCTCATTGCCACCCCTCAAATACGTGTTCTGATTTTCGATGAAAGTACTGCACAACCATCTCCACCCCAATTTCCTGTTTATTTTTATTGAGGGGAGTTCGGGTTTCGGCTGCCATTGTCAACGAAGTCACTTCCAGGACAAGGGGCAATCGACTCAGTTCCCACATGAATTGCAATACATTTTTATATTGAGAAACAAATTTCAGATTCAGATTCTCAACAGCCAACAGTTCATTGACATGTGCTTCTGGATGCTGGGAACTTTTCTGGCGGGTTATTTCAATTTTCGAAATGGCCACAGCATCTGTAACTTGGCTGATAGCCTGATAGAGCGGAATCTCTGTGACTCCTAACGGCATACCGGATCCATAAAATTCTTTTTTTACCGCATCGTATGTATAATTACTGGGCAGATCAATGGGCGGTGGATACAATTCGACAAACTGCTCCCGGAGCTTTTTCCATTCTTCCTCATCGCTCTCGTTCATAGGCGCAAATCGAGTCATCTGCTGCTGTGTTTGCTGTACTTCTTTTTGCAGGCTGGCCAACTTTTGCTGCTTCGCCGCATGCAGGGAATATTGCAGAAATACCATATACACTGCGACCAATAGCCCAATACCGATAAAAGTGAAAACAATCTCTGTCTGATAGCGTTTTATATTTTTTATTTTCATGTTTGCCTCTTATCCTTCCCCTTAATTCCAATTGTGTTCAAAAGAAACCGAAGTCAATTGAAAATCGGCTTTGAAGCCCAGTGACAATTCCTTCTGCTCCGGTTTTTTTGCAATTCTTGGTACAGGAGCCTTTAGATCCTGGAACAAGGGAGATTTTTCCAAAAATTCACGAAACGATTCATAATAATAACGCACTTTTTCGATTTCATGACCTCTCACCTCTCCAGAAATCGAGCCCTCCCATTTTTTATCTTTCCGTATGGCATCAATTTTTCTCAAAATAACCTGATCAGGGATCCCCTGAGATAATTTTTTAAACGGCACATAGGACAACCGGTATGGCATAAAGACCTGGCGTGTCACCAGCGGTTTGAGTTGGTCGTGCTGCTTGCGTTTTCCCTCAACCTGCTGAAGCATCTTCATTTGCACAATGGTCTGTACCTGGCTGGTTTCAATACGTCCAATCTGCTGCTGTAGAATCGATATTTCATTTCCGAAATAAAAATAGGACAACCCGCACACACAGCACAGCAAAATTACTAAACTTGCCAGCAAAGCACGAAATTGATACACAAGCGTAAGACCTGGAATGAAATTGATTTTCTCACGCAAAGGAGCACCTAGCAAAAGCCCTAGTTCGCTGGCAAAATACGAAATTTTCTGCATGGCCTCTTGTTTTGTGACCTTTGGGCAGAAGACCTGTGCTAGTTTCGAATAGGAATGGATCGGGATCTTTTCACTCTTTAGGGCTTCTTCCAATTTGACTGAATCGACAGGTCGACCACATAAAATCAGTTGGCTCACCCGATACTCTCGAAAGTTCTGCTGAAAATAGCGCAAAGAACGAGAAATTTCCGTACTGGTTCTGCTCAAATCGTCTTCAGAAAAACCCTCTTCAGGCGATGCTTCCTGTTCAGAGTTCTCTATTGCAGCCTGGTTCGTTTTTTCTTCTAAGTCACCAAAAAAATCGTCTTCAGAATTTTTGGATTGGCCCATGGCAGGAACAGCAAACTCTCTAAAAAATACAATCTGATCATCTTCTATAAAAGAGATAGAAGTATGCCCCTCAGCAAAATACACATAGGCATTGACGTCTCGGACATTGGATTCTGTTTTTTTCTTTTCTACTTTCTTCTTTTCTATTTTTTTCTTTTTGGTATGAGACTCATAAGCAAAATTACCTGACAGAGTAGAGATCAGCACAGGTTTTAACTTTGCTTTAAGCAGCAGCTGTTCAAAGGCGTCAATTTCTGATTGCAAGCAGGAGGCAACCAATACTTCATAGCGTTTGATTCCCCTGTCTAAAAAAACACGAATGACTTTATGATCTATATACAGTTTATGTACGGGCTGTCCCTGATCTTTCGCAGCAGCCTGTTTGACCGCTGTCATCAATTCTCGATTCCTCATAAACGGGATGACAATTCGTTGATACTTGATCCCATCGCTGAGCAGAGCCGCACGAACACGTCTGGTTTTGAACTTCTTTTCTTTGAGAAGCTTACGCAGCTGCTCCGCTGTTTTTTCCTCAGAATCCTCTGACAAAGGCAATGTCGCCGTATTATGCAGTTTGGCCCCTTTTCTGTTCAATGAAGCCTCAATAATTTGTATTTGCTTTTTACCTTTGGTCAGACAAAGGATTCCTTTTTCCATTTGAAACAACATAATTTTTCCTTTTCCTAGCTCAGTGTATCGTCTCAATCATTCCATACATCGGCAGGACAATTCCCAGTCCAACCATGACAATCAAACTGGCGGCACATATCAGCATCAGCGGCTTCATCACGCCCAAAAGATTATCAATGGTTTCCGGAATTTCCTTGTCGTAATATTCAGTCACTTTATCCAGCGACGTTTCCAGATTGCCTGTTGTTTCTCCCAAATTGATCATGCGAAGCACCAGGCCGGGAAACATTTTTGTCTGTCGAAACGCCTTTGCCATTTCCCGTCCGTTGATAATTTCAGTACGGGCATCCAAGATGGCTTTTTCCATTTTTTTATTTTGCACCACTTCTGATACAATTTCTAACGACTTGGCCAAATCCACTCCACTGGCAAACAAAATTTTCCAGAAATTAGCAAAACGGGACAAAGCAAGCTTCTGAACAACCATTCCCGTGACAGGTATCGCCAATTTCACTTTGTCCAGATAATAGCGCCCTGCCGTTGTAAAGCGGATCAGCTTGTAGACAATGTAACAGCCAAAGCCTCCAACCAGCAGGAAATGCCAAAATTCATTCAAAAAGTCGCCGGTGCTGATCAAAATTTGTGTTGGTGCAGGCAATGCCACTCCAGAGCTTTGGAACAGATCAATGAAATTAGGAAGAATGGTTGTCAATACCAGAACAAACAGTCCCACCAGCATCACCAATATACCCAAAATGGGAGTCACGGTTTTCTTAATTTGTTTCTTTACCCCTTTCTCCCATTCCAGCATCGTGACCAGGTATTGAAAAATATCCTCAAGCCGCCCGCTTTCTTCTCCAGTTTTCACAATCACCCGATAGATATCAGGAAAATAATTAGGATACATGCTCAATGCTTCTGAGAGATTATTTCCTGCCTCCACATTGATTTTAATATCTTGCAGTACCTTCCGGAAATGCCCTTTTTCGGATTCTTCAATCATATCATCGATGATTTCAATCAATGGCAAACCTGCTTGAAATCCAGTGGCCATATGAATCGTAAACACCAAAGTATCTTGGGAGCTTCCGCGAAATCTTTCAAAAAAATTGGACGTCACGGTCTGTTCATGGGCAACCAACAGAAACAGCCCTCTTTCATTGAGAATCGTCTCCAAGTGCCGGATCTCATTGGCAACCAGGGATCCTTTGATTTTATCCCCAATATCATTAACGGCTTGATAATCATAAACTGGCATAATGTTTCCTCACTAGATTCTGGATTTATAAAATTTATATCTGTCGGTTCCACAGTCCCGATTTTTCCAAATCGGCTATTGAAATCTGCCCCAATGAGCACTTAATCAGTGCATCTTTACTGAGGTTATTCATGCCGTTGACCACCGCAGCTCTTTCGATAGCAGCACTATCGGCACCTTCTAATGCCAATTTTCGAATCGTATCGTCAACCACCAGCAGCTCTGTAATGGCAATACGGCCCTTGCTGCCAGTTCCATTACACGACTCACACCCGGCTCCTTTGCGAAAATTGGCTTCTTCCGGAGTTTTTCCGAGTTCTTCTAAAATTTGGTGATGAACATCAGTCAATTCGGTTTCTTGCTGACCGCACTCACTGCAGACCTGCCGAACCAGACGTTGTGCCAGAATGGCCAGCAATGCCGAAACAATCAAAAACGACTCCACTCCCATGTCATTCAAACGGGCAAATGCTCCTGCGGCTTCATTGGTATGCAGCGTACTCAAAACAAGGTGCCCTGTTAACGCCGCTTGAATGGCGATGCCTGCCGTTTCCCCATCCCGCATTTCACCAACCAGGATAATATCAGGATCCTGGCGCAATAGGGCTCTCAGTCCGCCAGCAAAGGTAAGGCCTGCCTTCTCATTGATCTGAGACTGGCAAATCAGGGGCAGCGTGTATTCCACCGGATCTTCCAAAGTGGCAATATTCTTTTCAATAGAATTCAGGTACATCAATGAAGAATAAAGCGTTGTCGTTTTTCCAGAACCGGTGGGCCCCGTGACCAAAATAACACCATAAGGTTTTCTGAGCACACTTTGGTAAACAGGAAGTACACTGGGTAAAAACCCCAGTTTATCCATTTCAACCTGCAGACCACTTTTATCCAACACACGCATCACCAATTTTTCTCCATCCACCACAGGCAGACTGGAAAAACGCAGTGTGATTTCTTTAGATCCATATTCAAAATTCAGTTGGCCATCCTGTGGAGTTCGGCTGATGGAGATATCGAGATTGGCCATTATTTTTAAACGGGTCGTGATCGCAGACTGAAGGCTTTTTGGCAAGGTTGGCCCAGGTTGGAGCATTCCATCAATCCGATATCGTGAGCGAACAATGGTATCTGTTGGCTCAATGTGAATATCCGTAGCTTTCTTACGTACTGCATAAGCCAGTAAATATTCGACTAAGGCCGCAACACCTCCCGTGTCACTGGGATCTTTCTGTTTGCTGAGTGCTTTTTCTGCAGAGTCAATCAAGCTGTCCAAAACCTGCTTTTCCTTCACCTCACTGTTTTTTGCATAACAATGGTCCAATGCGACCAGAATATCGGTTTCTGTGGATTGAACTACATCCAGATAACGTCCGGTGATGTGCTGCAATTCATCAATAGTGTGAATATCGCTGCTATTGCGCATGGCAACCATCAGCGTGGTTTGGCTGGCAAGAATCGGGACCACTAATTTGGTGCGTGCAAAATTTTCAGGGATCAATTTCACGGCTTCCGGGTCAAAATGAGTGGTTTTGATATCCACAAAGGTTCCATCACTCTGCTCAGCCAATGCCGACGACAAATCTGTATCTTTAATAAATCCCTGCTGTACCAGAATGTCTCCCAGTAATTTACCGGTCTGCTGCTGCTCTTGGAGAGCAATTTCCAACTTTTCGTAGGAAACATAATTTTTTTCTACCAGAATTTCACCTAAGGTTGCCATGGTCTTTCCTTTTATTTAAATTACTGCATCCTTTTGCCAATATCGGCTCCCATCATTGTGGAAGCAATAGTGGTATCCAAGGTCATGTCACTACCAGCCGACAATACCCAAACCTGAGTATCGGTACTGTCATAAAATCCCTGCACCCCAATTAGATACTTCTGCCCCCAGGGATCTGAAAAATTTGATTTTTCTTCCAGATACGGGCCATTCCATTGAATCAAATCGGTTGGGCTGAAATCAATCGCTCCCGCACTGTCCTGATAATTTTTAGTGGTTGGGTCATCTATCAGGTAATTGCTTAAATTCGTAAAATTAGCTTCTGCCCATTTTCCAGCAGGGTCGTTCCCGTCACTCTCAAGAAAATCCAGCTTGGTTCCCGCAGCTGCCGTATAGACAGGATAACGCTTGGTATCTTCACGAAAATTATGAATGGATTCTATGATTGTTTCCACTTCGGACTGAGCCTTAGAAAATTTAGCTTTTTCCAAATAGCTTCCGGCCAACGGCAGAACACCGGCGATCATCAGGCTCAATACGGCCAGGGCAATGATCGTTTCCACCAACGAGAATCCTTGATAACTTTTCTGCGGTTTCATGTTTTCCTTCATTTATTTTCCCAAACCCCTGGAAATCCTTTCTGTAGCGAAAACTTTTTTTGCTCAACCAATGCGACTCCGTTTTCCTCATCCAAGAGGGTTGGAGTAATAAAAATCACGAGTTCCTTTTTTGTTTTCACATCCACCTGACTCTGAAACAATGCTCCCATCACCGGTATTGAACCAAGGAACGGAACTTTTGTTTTCTCTTTGCTGTTTGATTCTTCCATCAATCCTCCCATGATCACGCTTTCTCCACTGCGTGCTTTCAGGATGGCATTGATTTCACGGACATTGACCACAGGCTCCACACCAATCCTTTGCCCAAGGTCATCTGTAATATTCTCAAATCTTTCGAGTTTCGTAATAACGGGATGCACATCCATGATGATCATTCCATTCCTGGAAATATTAGGAGTGACGCGCAGAGACAGCCCATCGGTCACCTTTTTGATTTCGGCTTCAGTCGTTTTGGTCGTGACACTTTCTGCTCCCACCCCACTGGTCTGTAATTCTGTTTTGACCACAAATGCGACTTTTTCCTGGGCGACTTTGATCAAAGCGGGCTGATTGTTTAAAGTCGAAATACTGGGACTGGACAGTACCTGAACATTTCCCTGTTTTTTTAAGGCCTGCAATACCGCATTGGTTCTTTCTGAAGCAAATGTGGCAAATACACCTCCTGGTGTTCCAGGGGCCAACTGAAAACCACTGGCAGCAGAAACACTGACATCACTTCCAAAGAGACGATCGGGAAAGACCTCGCTCATTCGCTCCCAATTGATCCCAAAACGGTTTTCATCATTTAAGGTGACTTCCACAATTTTTGCTTCAATGCGTACTTGTCTTCGACTGGCATCCCCGACCAAATCCAAAAACTGTTCAATCTGATGCAGTACTTTTGGAGTGGCTCTCACCAAAACAACACCACTTCCCCGATTGATGAGCAATTCAGGTTTGTGTTTTTCATCCTCAGTCATATCGCTTTGAGCAACCAGCACTTGGAGCTGGGCTTCCAGTTTGGTCCAGAAATCGAATTCATTGGAGCTGGAAATAGAGCCGCTGGAGCTTGATTTTTCATTACTACCGCTTATGGAGATAGAGCCGCTGGTACTGCGTTTTGAGGCTAGGTAATTCACCATAAAAATACGTGTTTTTAGCTTACGGGTAGAGATATACAACACATTTCCATCTCTGACATAATCCAGATTGAGAGGCTCCAGCACATAAAAAAGCAACTGTTCCAGAGAAACCTGCTTCAAGTCCACGGTCACTTTGCCCTGTACATCCTGGTCGATGACCAGACTCAATTCGCTGGAATCAATGAATACTTTCAATACTGATCGAATGTCCATATCTTTGACTGCAAGAGAGAAAGATTTTGGTTTTGCCTGTTTTTCTTCAATCTGAGGCAGAACAATTTCCGGTAGCATGGATGATGTCTGAACCGTTTCCTGCACAGATCGCTGAGACTGCTCAAAAGGAGTCAATGGAGTTTTTATATTTGCGTTGCTGCAACCGAGCAAAAGGCTGGATACTGCTACAATCATCCACCTTTTTATCTGTTGTCCCGTTGGTAATTCATGCCGTTTCATAATAGTTCCTCAAAGTTGAATTGTTCTATAAAATCAGAAGTTCCCGCCAATATCTCCAGGCTGGATAGATGTTGCTATTCCTGTGTTATCTGCTCGATTTGGTCCAGCGCTGTAGAACTGATTTGTGTCGTCATGCCACAGCAAAGGAGTGCCCCATTGGTCCCTGCGATAAAAACAACTGAGCCGGTCTCCCAATGCTCCATGATCAATAGCACCTTGTGATGACGATTCACAGGCAGGATCTGCTGAGACCACGTAGCTACTGGCACTGGCAGCCAATTCTGTAAATATGTTGCTGCTTGCAAGATCCAACTGCAATTCTGCGACAACCGCCATGACCACTCGTACCCGTTCCAGTGTATCCGTCATGATCCGGTCGGTCACAGCACGGGTGCTGATCACCAAAGACAAATTGTCATTTGTTGTCGCTATATCAAAATCGGAACCGGCCGAATTCAAGGTGAATGATTGCGTATTCCGTACATCAATGACCGAAGGACCACTATAACTGAACTGATAATCACCTCCCCAGGCATCTTTCAATTCTGCGTTGCCTGCAGAAGCAGTCATGTACGGACCGTTGAATCCTGCGGCAGTGGAAGTGCTGGCAATCAAAATGTCCAGATCATCCCCTGAAATGCCTGTTGGAAGCTTTCCCGTATCTCGATAATATTGGAGCAAGCCTGTTTCAATGTCTTTCATTTCTGTCAGCGTCTTTTTCTTTTCCATCGCTTCATTGAATTTCATCAGCAGTGGTCCAACGGTCCCAAACAAAATGGACAATACGGCCAAAGCAATGATGATTTCCATTAAACTGAAACCCGCTTTTTTTTCTAAGGCTCTGAGAGTCATTTGATTTTCCAATACTATATTAGTTAAGCACATCATGATCTTCGGGCAACAGTGCCGCGAAACGTTTTTTGTCAATTGATTTTTCATGAGCTGTTTCGGGCTCAATCCATCCTTTATTCAACAGGGCTTCAATGGAATCATCGAGCAGCTGCATGCCATGCCGTTTTCCTGTCTGCATCATTGATATCAGTTGATAGGTTTTTCCCTCTCGAATCATGGCCGACACCGCTGGAGTGCAAACCAAGATTTCCAGAACCGCACAACGTCCAGGCTGATCAACACGGGGCAGCAAATTTTGAGCAACCACCACTTTCAATGTTTCAGATAATGTGACTCGTATTTTTTCCTGTTGCTCTGTAGGGAACACATCAATGATCCGATCCACTGTTTTGGTGGCACTCTGTGTGTGAAGGGTGCCAAATACCAGGTGACCTGTAGAAGCAGCTTCAATGGCCAGGGCAATGGTTTCCAGATCACGCATCTCTCCCACCAGAATAATGTTGGGGTCTTCCCGCAATGCAGCCCGCAGTGCTACAGCAAATGACTGGGTATGCCTGCCCACTTCCCGGTGATTGACCAAACATCCCTGACTTTCATGTACAAATTCAACAGGATCTTCAATGGTCAAAATATGATCCCGACGGTGTTTGTTGGCATAGTCAATAATACCGGCCAATGTGGTGGATTTTCCACTTCCCGTGGGACCTGTCACCAAAACAAGGCCCTGCTGCAGCATTGCTGTTTTTTTTAAGATTTTAGGCATTCCCAAAGCTTCGAGGGTTAAAATATTATTGGGTATATGGCGAAATACCGCACCTACCCCGGTTCTCTGTTCAAAATAATTAGCGCGGAACCGTGCTAAATCCTCAATTTCATAACTGAAGTCGACATCTCGACTCTCTTTGAATTCCGATAATTTTTCTTCTGAAGCTAGTTCATACAACATGGAACGGAGAGATTCATCGTCCAATACAGGAGCCGCTTCGACATATTCCAGTTTGCCATCAATTCGCATTGCCGGCTTTTGGCTGGTGACCAGATGAAGGTCTGATGCATTGGCATCCATCATCATTTGAAATAACTTATCTAACTTTGCCATGACTCCCTTTCTGTTGATGAATGATCACCTTTTCTGTTTCATAATCGATTAGTATTTTCCATCCTTCTTCCAACAGGGGATATTCTGTAATCACACCAAACACAATCAGTTCTTCCACGCTGCCGGGTAAGCGGCCTTGCCTTTTTTTAAAAATTTCTACGGCTACCTGAACATTCAAAGTCAGTTGCAGAAACTCTGCTCTTTTGAGAAATTCGGCCTTCACCCCTTCTCGCTCTGTATTTGCAGCAGATTCTTTCAGCACCCGAATCGCAGATTCGTAATAACCGGCATCCCGATAATATTTAGCCGCCAAACTTGCCACATAAGGAGGGCGCCCGGATAATCGGCTGGCCTGATCATAATATTTGGCCGCCGTCGCCTTGTCGTGCAGTTCATAAAAATACTGAAATCCGATCAGTTCGGGGAGTTTCCAGTCTTCTGGAAATTGGAGCATTCCTTTTTCATAGAGGCGAATGCTCTCATGAGGATCCGGCAGTACATGACCGCCCAGGATATAGGCTTCATAATTCAGAGGGTCCAAATCCGTAGCCACATTAAAAATAGGATACAGCCATTTGTAGTCATACTGGAAATTGTTTCTGGCATATTCTCGGTAATGCTCCCCAAAATAGACAGCTCCCTGAATCAGGAGAATATCGGACAATAATTCTTCCTGTCCCAATGACAACAGACGAAGGTACTGGCTGTCTGCCAGATAGAGAAACGATTCAGTGCGATGCTGCAAAGAATATCGTTTTTCCAGCTGAGCGGCGCTAAAGATTCCCACCAACAGCAATCCTACCAATACAATCCTTACGACCCACTTGGCAGAAAAGAAAACAGGAATTTCAATTTTATAAAGTGTTACCGTGTTCATAATTCCGTCCTTGCAAAAATCCAACTGCTCAAAATGATCAAGATTGCGACATAAACAAGCCCATACACTGAAGCAAATTCCAAGTGAGACGACTCAATTGGCAGTTGATGAACTGCTTCTGTTTTCACATCAAATGCTTTGAAATTAGGAAGAAGGTAATACAGTGCTGTGAGTACAGGCTTGAATACCTCGCCGGCACCTGCTGATAATAAATTTTTTGTTTCTTCAAGAATATGTCCTGCTACCACCACACACAGCGTACAGAACTTGCTCAATGCTGCAGATGTCATGAACGAGGAAAAAAACAGGGATACTGCCACAATGATCATCAACTCCAGAAAAATTAAATAAATCGCATAATTTAGTCCTGAAAACCAGGGAATGCCAAGTACCTCAGAAAGCCCATACAGCACACCGGCCAAAACAAGTGTATTGACCAGCACAATAAAAACATGTCCTGCGTAATTACCAACAATCCAATAAAATCGTGGGATTGGCTTGGTTAAAATCATGTACAGCGTTTTATCCTTGACCGATACGGTTGTCGTAAAAAGCGACATGAACACACCAAAAAACAAAATAGTCGCTAATCCCAGGTCATGGACAACCTGAGATCTATTGCCCAGGGTCATTTCTTTGAGAAATAAAGAACAAAGCACCACAAAAACACTGATGATCAAAATGCTGTAAAATGTTTTATCCCGCACCCAGGCTTGGACAGTTGTTTTGGCAATCGAAGTAATAGCTTGCATAGGTCTTTCCTCCATAAATTATGCGAATTGTTGTTCAATGGCTCTTGGGTTAATAGAAATCGATAGCAGCTGGGCTTTTTCCTTTTGAACCATCTCCATGACCTGCCACAGCTCTGTATCCGCATCGAGATCGATATGGCATGTTCCCTCAAGGTTCCCTTTTGCCTCTAATCCGTTGAGTGTGTTCAACACCGCAATGGCTTCGGGAGATAAACCATTGATATGCACCGTGCGAGGCAATGAGTTTTCCTTTAAAAAATTCTTGCGATCATAAACCTGCAGCAATTTGCCCTTTTTTAAAAAAGCGACTCGGTCACAAAGAAGCTGGGCATCATTCAAGATATGAGTCGAAAAGAAAATCGTCTTTCCTTCCTGCTTAAGTTCCTGAAGCAATTCCATCATATCCTTTCGTCCAACTGGGTCCAGTCCTGACATCGGCTCATCCAGCAGCAGTAACTGAGAGTCTGCCAGCAATGCCTGTGCAATTCCCAGACGCTGGCGCATTCCTTTAGAAAAAGTTTCCACCCGCTTCGTTCGAACATCTTCCAATCCAACCCTTTTCAGTAATTGTAAGATATGCTGCTCAGAGACAGACTTTTGATAAAGGTTAGCGCTCAGGGATAAAAATTCTCCGGCGGAGATATTTTTTGGAAACAAGGGATGCTCTGGCAGGAAACTTACTAATTTTCTAGCTTTATAAGAGTCCACATTGTGACCAAAGATCTGAACGGACCCGCTTGTTGGCCGAATCAAACCTGTGATGATTTTTAATGTCGTTGTCTTTCCCGCCCCATTAGAACCCAAAAAACCAAATGCTTCCCCAGGCCTGATTTGAAGACATAAATTGTCCAGCACCGTCACTCGACGAAATTTTACTCTGTAGGATTTATATATATTATTGATGTCGATTGCTTTCATTTTATAGTTAGGTTTCAGGTTACTTTAAATTAAAATGACTTCCTCTGTTACTGCTTTAAATCTTTTAAGTCATCTTGTGTATCAACTCTTAAAGAATCTTTAATTTATTCTTTACTTACTCTTTCAGCAAGAACCAGACCACTAAAAAAAAACACCTTCTTATGCCCCCTACATCTCTTTTTTTATAAGGTTTTGCGAACAATTAATAATTTATAAAAAAGGAAACCATCTGCACAATAAATTTAAACCGTAAGAATTCTCTTACGGGAAAAGAGACTTCTCTTTTAACAAGATATTGCTGATTTTCGCCCCTTTACTTACCAAACAAGAGAACTCTTGCGTCAGAAGATCATTCTCTTACGGCCTTTATTATCAAGGGATTGAACTCCCCCTACTTTTTATTCATTTGAAAGAAAAGAAGCCCTTCGCAATTATTAAAACCTCCGCAATCCCTGTAAAATCCGAAATCCAAAATATTTCACAAAAAAAAGTGTTATCCTGTGGCACGCTACTTGAAGCAGGAAGACTAACTGATTTTTAACTTCAAACGATTGATTAGAGTGTCTAGTAACAATTGAGAGGATGATAAAAAAGTCAGTCATAGGTTCAAATAAAACAATTATCCAACAATCAATAACAAGAGGTTCAAATGAAATTAACACGCAAACAATTAAGAAAATATGGTGGATTCAGTTTAGTAGAAATCATTATTGCAATTGCAATTATTGGAATCATGTCAGCAGCCGCAGTGCCTCTGATTCGCGCTTCTATTGATAAGTCACGCAATACCAGGATTGCCAGTGAGCTGGAAGATTTACGGAATGCAACGATCACATTTCTGGGAGATAACTTGGAGAATCCAGGAACTCAAGATTGTAATGGAACCGCAGACGGTGCAAACAAAGTATTGCTCAGCAGCAATCAGGCTACTTGGGTAGGCGCAACCGGTGTCTTGAATGGAGACGATGTAGAAGATCTGGACAGCCATTTGAGTACTGGCGAAGCGGCAGGCGGAATTGCCGGTGATACAGGCAGCACTGCATGTAATGCTCTTTATACAACAGGTGACTGGAAAGGTCCTTACGTGAGAGCGAATGATACGACAGACCCATGGGGACAACCGGTAGTATTGCTGGTTAATGGATACACCACTGCCAATCGCTCACTTGCGGTTTCTGCTGGTGCTGATGAGACTCTGGACACTGACATTGCCGGTACAACTGCAGTAGGTGATGACATCGCCATTCCAATTATACTGCAAAACTAACTTTTCACCTCTGTGACAAGACAGACATGAAGGCAGATTCAGAGAGAGCACCGGGACAATCCTCCCAGTGCCTCCTCTCTGAAATTTGCGTTTAGAGAAAAAAAGACCGAAAGGCTAAGGACATCATGAAAACGACCGATCAGGCAGCACAAATCAAATGGATTTCACATCATTGGTTTTTTGCAACCGTTTTGTTCACATGGTTGATCCTGACAGGCGCTGTACATTCAGAAGCAGCCACTCAAAAGCCGGCTATAGGCTTCCAGACTAACCGTGAGAATCCAGCAGTTGAATTATTTACCAAAGGATTACACTTTCACAAACAAGGGAAGCTTCAAGAAGCCATTAAAGTTTACAAACAAGTCATCGCTCTCACACCAGACGATGCAACGATTTACAATAACCTGGGGATGATTCACCAGCAGCTTGGACAACTGGATCGAGCATTGATTTACTACGAAGAAAGTTTACTGAGACATCCCAAATATACGAAGGCCCTAAATAATAAAGGGCTGGTTTATATGGCAAAAAAGAATTGGAAAAAGGCCGAAACCACTTTTTTACAAAGTATTGCACAGGATATCAACCAATCGGAAAGCTACACCAACCTGGCAATTCTTTATAAAAGGATGAACCGCATCAGCGACAGTTTTGGAATGCTGAATCAAGTCTTGGCCATCTATCCGCGGCATGCACCAGCATTTTATTATTTAGGACAGAACTATGAGGCAAAAGGACTGATGCTGCAGGCACGAATCAATTATGAACAATTTCTTAGTTTCTCACACAACAATTCGCTCAACTGGATTGTGAAAAAACATCTGCAATCTGTCCACCACAAAAAAGATAGACCACAAGAAGACTTGACTGCAAAAAACATCATGCGCACAGCAAATGCAAATCAGGAAGAGGTAAAAGAATATCCATTTGATATTGAAATAAAACCACTGACATCTGAGGAAACTGATCCGGTTGCAGCCAATTATAAAATAGAACAGGAAATTATGAATTATAACGTGGTCTTTACCCCAAAAACACAAGACCAGGAATACACGGTTTTTTTGGAGGTGGTTGCTCATGTACGCCATGACTGGAAAACCGAAATGCTCGGAAATACACAGT
>JADGAT010000035.1 GCA_015231885.1 SAR324 cluster bacterium | reverse complement strand
GAAGACAACACCGTAGACGAGGAAAAAGACAAGTCATCTGTAAAGGTTGTTTATGTACGAGCCCTTAGTACTACAACGAGGTTTTTAAAAATAGGCTAAAAATGGTAACCTTCTCCTTCAACCAACTTGGAAGGAGATGAGTTTTCCCAAAAATTAAGTGACCTTGCTCAAACCTTGAGTCCTGATTATTATGTTCCAAAACCAAAAACGGCATTAGAGAGACTACCATAGCGTGCCTATATCGTGGAGTTTTGTGCAAGGATCCTCTTCTCCAGATCCAAACCGTGGTTTTGCAATTTTCTTTATCAGAATTTTCTTTTCCAGCAAGGCCAATTGTGATAAATATATTGGTAATGATTTCTCCAGTTTTGGTGACCCCAAGGGGGGGAGGCAAACCTATCTCATAACCCAAATTCATAAGATTTTGTAAAGAAAATTCATATCACATGCCACTGGAATGAACCCTTCGATGGGCTAGTTCCAAAGTAGAATATATTTATCTAGTTAATTCAAAACAAACATGACGTTATTAAAAGTTAGGATTTCAATGAAACTGTATACGGAATATCTAAAAGAGATCGACGAAAGAAAACTTCAAGGTCTAAACCCAAAGCCAATTGATGATAGCGAACTATTAAAAGATATCATTTTTCAAATAAAAGACCCTAAAAACAAGCATCGAAAAGATTCTCTGCATTTTTTTATTTATAACACCATCCCAGGAACTACGAGTGCTGCAATTGAAAAATCCAACTTTCTAAAAGAAATCATCCTTGGTGATTCAGTAGTCGAAGAGATCTCTCCAACCTTTGCATTTGAATTACTTTCTCATATGAAGGGGGGGCCTTCTGTTAAGGTGTTACTAGACTTAGCTTTGGGTGATGATCCAGCTATAGCGAAGGAGTCTGGCGAAGTCTTAAAAACTCAGGTTTTTCTCTACGAGGCGGATACTGCGCGACTCAAAGACGCTTATAAACAGGGCAATCCAGTTGCAAAGGATATCCTCGAAAGTTATGGTAGAGCAGATTTTTTTACAAAACTTCCCGATGTTGAAGAGGAAATAAAAGTTGTGACTTATGTCGCTGCCGAGGGAGATATTTCTACGGACCTACTTTCTCCTGGAAATCAGGCTCATTCTCGCTCAGATCGAGAGTTGCATGGAAAATGCCTGATCTCCGAAGCGGCTCAGTCAGAAATTAGAGAACTTCAAAAAAATCACCCCGATAAAAGAGTCATGTTAGTGGCCGAGAAAGGGACGATGGGAGTTGGGTCGTCCAGGATGTCGGGAGTCAACAATGTGGCTTTATGGACAGGTAAGCAGGCTAGCCCTTATGTCCCTTTTATAAATATTGCCCCCATCGTTGCTGGAACAAATGGGATCTCTCCTATATTTTTAACCACCGTTGACGTCACTGGTGGGATCGGAATTGACCTGAAGAATTGGGTGAAGAAATTAGATTCTGATGGCAATCCTGTTTTAGACGAGAACGGCGATCCTATTCTTGAACAAGCATATTCCGTCGATACAGGTACAGTACTCACCATTAATACCAAAAAGAAAAAACTCTATAATGGTGAAAAAGAACTGATCGATATTTCCTCAGCACTTACCCCACAAAAGATGGAGTCTATAAAAGCAGGTGGTTCTTATGCTGTGGTATTTGGTAAAAAACTACAAAATTTTGCAGCAGAGACCCTTGGTATCGAATTGCAATCTGTATTTGCCACTTCAAATGAAATATCTCACCCTGGACAGGGGTTAACGGCAGTTGAAAAGATTTTTAATAAAAACGCTGTAGGGGTGACCGAGGGAAAGGTTCTACACGCAGGCTCTGATGTGAGGGTGAAAGTCAATATTGTAGGCTCTCAAGATACGACAGGTTTAATGACAGCTCAAGAGCTAGAGTCAATGGCGGCTACTGTGATAGCACCTACAGTGGATGGTGCCTATCAATCGGGATGTCATACTGCTTCTGTTTGGGATAAAAAAGCGCAAGCAAATACCCCTAAGCTTATGAAGTTTATGAATAAATTTGGCCTAATCACCGGAAGAGATCCAGAGGGAAAATACCCTGCGATGACGGATGTCATCCACAAGGTCCTCAATGATATCACAGTGGATGATTGGGCAATTATTATCGGTGGTGATTCTCATACCCGAATGTCAAAAGGAGTAGCTTTTGGAGCGGACTCTGGAACGGTTGCACTTGCTCTGGCAACAGGTGAGGCAACGATGCCTATTCCTGAGTCAGTCAAAGTGACCTTTAAAGGGGAATTAAAGAATCATATGGATTTTCGTGATGTTGTTCATGCTACCCAAGCACAAATGTTGAAAAAGTTTGGAGATAATGTTTTTCAAGGGAAAATCATTGAAGTTCACATAGGAACATTACTGGCAGATCAAGCTTTTACATTCACGGATTGGACGGCTGAGATGAAGGCCAAGGCATCTGTTTGTATTTCACAGGATGATACCTTAATAAAATCGTTAGAAATATCGAAAAGCAGAATCCAAGTCATGATTGATAAAGGTATGGACAATCAGGCACAAGTCCTGAAAGGATTGTTGGAAAAAGCAGACAAAAGAATCGAAGAGATTCGATCTGGCGAAAAACCGGCACTGAGACCTGATGAAAATGCAAAATACGATGCCGAGTTTGTCGTCGATCTTGATCAAATCGTAGAGCCAATGATTGCGGACCCAGATGTAAACAATGCAGATGTATCCAAGCGATACACCCACGATACAATTAGACCTGTTTCCTATTATAAAGGTGAGAAAAAAGTCGACCTAGGCTTTGTAGGGTCATGTATGGTTCACAAAGGGGATTTGAAAATAGTCTCTCAAATGTTCAAAAACTTGGAGAAGCAGAACGGTAAAGTCGAATTCAAAGCACCATTGGTCATTGCACCACCAACCTATAATATCGTCGACGAGTTAAAGGAAGAGGGAGATTGGGCAATCTTGCAAAAATATGCTGGATTCGAATTTGATGATAATGCACCAAAAACTTCAGCCCGTGTTAAGTACGAAAATATGATGTATCTCGAGCGCCCCGGTTGCAATCTTTGTATGGGAAATCAAGAAAAAGCCGCAAAAGGTGACACTGTCATGGCAACCTCCACTCGTCTTTTTCAAGGAAGAGTCGTTGCGGACTCTGACGAGAAAAAAGGAGAATCTTTGCTGGCATCCACTCCAGTGGTGGTTCTCTCTACAGTCCTTGGCAGAACTCCTAATATGGATGAGTACAAAGCTGCTGTGGAAGGGATTGACCTCACCAGTTTTGCCCCTCCTCTTAACTAGGTTAGCCCTTGTTTGCTGTCCTATTACTACAACGAGGTTTTTAAAAATAAGTTAAAAATGATAACCTTCTCCTTCAACCAACTTGAAGGAGATGAGTATGTTTAATCCTATAGAAACAGCACCTATTGAGTGCAATGCGGTAGCCCATTGAAACCAGCTTTCGCAATGCTAAACAATTCCTGGGAATGGGAGACGATGAAGTCCGACCTTGGAAAGGATGGCATCATCATATAACTTTGTGTATTTTGGCTCATTTCTTTTTAGCCAGATTGAAGCTGAAATTAAAAAAAGGGCGAGGCGTTAACTTTGCTACAATTTTTGTTGTTGGTTAATGAAATTTTACCTAAACCTGAATTTGACGTTCAAAGCCCCCTCTCCATTACAGTATTGTCAGCACAGGAATCACTTGGCCTATCTCTCTCATCGAAAGATAAGAGAACGTCGGGTTTATTTTTTAGACTGAAATCTCGTTGTAGTATTAGGAAAAATGATTAAAATCAGCCCTGAAATTCTTAAGCAATGTTATGCACATGGGGTCACAACTTACCCGGAGGAGTCCTGTGGCATGCTCAGTGGAAAAGTAGAAGAAACCGGGGTAGTGGATGCAATTCATCCCATGAAGAATTTAATGGACCAATATCATGCTGAGGATCCCAAAATGTTTCCAAGAACCAATCGCAATGCTTATATGATTGATCCCAGGGAGCATATGCAACTGGAACGTGCTCTGAAAAAACAACTACGCCGTATTAAGGTGATTTATCACAGCCATCCGGATGTGGGAACTTACTTTTCTGCAAAAGACAAGGACGATGCCATGTGGGGAGAAGAACCTCGCTATCCCGATATGCATTATTTGGTTTGTGGCATTAAAAACAAACAACCGGATAGCGCTATCCTGGTTTCTTTCAATCCGGAAACTAGAGATTTTGAGATCACTCACCTGGATTGATTTTTTATTTCCATATGGAAATGGCTGATTATTTATGAAAACAAAAACTCGTCTTCCCATCCATTTGCCAGACGATGTTCCTGTTGCTGAATCCCTGCGTCAGGCAGATCCAGTGGGGGGGGAATTCACTGTCACTGCAACGCTTGCCGATATTGATGATATCCTGGATTGGCAAGAAGGACGCTGCCATTTTGATTATGGATATTACCGTTTTATTGACAACCCCGCTCTTTGTCGAATTCAAGAAGGGTTGCAGGCATATTACCAAACCCGGCACTGCCTGTTGTATACTTCTTTCAAAACAGCCGCAATGGAGCTGTTGGATTATCTGCTTCTGACTAAGCCCCAAATGCGGGTTAAAGTGGTTTGTGATCTGGAAGAAAATTCATTGGCTGCTCTGGAGCATTCATATCCCGGCTTGAATACTTCGATTTCTGTAGTCACACCTGCCGGTGTGCCTTCGCTTTTTCCGTTCTCCAATGCCAAAGATGAGCTGCTTGTCATCAATGTGCAACAGCCCACCCTTTTTTTAGAAACAAATGGTGATTTTCTGCAAAGCGTAAAAGCCGCGCGTGTCCCTATTATTGTCGCATCAGAAAAGTTTCCTGAAGGGGCGGGAACACTGCATCCTCTTGTCAATTATTGGGTTTTTCCTCTTCATGAACAACCCCGTCCCATAGCAGGCGGCGTGATTCTGGGTAAAACCGATCGACAGATGACCGAACTCAAAGAATTGCGAAAACAACGAGGCCCTATTTTATCGAGCAGAGATGCTGCTTATTTTCTAGGGCAGATCGATGCACCACAACATGATCATCGTCAACAAGTGATTCAACGGTTGTGTGATCTGGAACAGGCACGCCATGGTTTTCTTTTTCCTTCAGGGATGGGAGCCATTACAACTATTTTGTCATTGCTGCGCCGCTCTGGAAAAGCGCAGGTGATTGTTGTGGGGCTGCTTTATACTGATACCTATGCCCTCTTGACTTATGCCAGGCAGAGAACAGGCAGCGTGGAGAATATTTTTCTCGGCGTAGAGGAACTGGAGAGGCTTCCTGAGGTAATCAATAAACAAACAGCTGCCATTATCACGGAAACCATTACCAATCCGCTCAGTGATGTTCCTGATTTGAAAACTATCACTCGTATTGCAAAACAATACCAAGTGCCGGTGATTGTTGATAACACGCTGGCAACCCCTGTCAATTGCAGACCATTGGAGCTGGGAGTCGATTATGTGATTCACAGCACTACCAAATATTTCAATGGAAAGAATGACCACGGAGGTGGAGTGATCTTACTGAATGAAACCCAATTTGCTGAAAAAATCAGAAAATATCAGGAACAATGGGGGAATGTTCTGTCGTCCCTGGAGAGTGTGGTGTTGTGGAAAAATTTGCATGATTTTGAAGAACGGATGCGGCTTTTCCAGAAAAATGCCATCCAAATTGCGGATTTCTTGGAAAACCACCCTGGTGTGGAAAAAGTTTATTTTCCTTCGCTTCCCTCTCATCGCAGCTATGAAGTCTCTCAAAAGATATTGACAGGGCCTGGAAGTGTGATGAGCTTTACTTTGAAACGTCCTGGTCTGGAAGGACTCCGATCATTTTATGATGCGCCTCTTGATCATATTCTAAAAGCTCCAAGTTTGGGATCTGATCAAACCATCCTTTGTCCTTATACGCTGCTTGCGCATTATCATGAACCCGACGATGCCCTGGCAGAGTTGGAATTGTCACGTTACCTGATTCGTCTTTCTGTCGGCTGTGAAGCCTATATCAAGCCCATCATGAATTCTCTCGATCAGGCATTGCAATTGTCTGCATGAGTTGGGTATGAGATGCATGCTGATAGAGAAGCATCTTATGGAGATCAAATGTATTTAGGTGTTTCTGACCTCAACTTTATTGTCAAATCATTCTCATCCCTTTCGGCTTCTACCTGTCTCGCCATTTCTCTTTTTCTCCATGCCAGCGCATGACTGACAGATTGTGCTGAAAATCCCAGTTTTTCTCCCACCTGCTGTAAATATTTTTTTTCATCTTGAGGGATATCCTTATCAATGGCAGCAATCACAGCAAGGTATTTGAGTACCTTTGCAGCCAGTGTTCGATCCTTCAACTGGAGTGCATCAAGAGAAATTTTTTTATTGTTTTTCATTGTATCGGCCATCGTGGCCGATAGTTCGGCATCACAATACTTGGAAAACAACTGTCTCATGTATGCTTCTTCAGGCTTCGACATTTTCTTGTCGGCCATGACCATCCCTGCAATGGCCCAGGCAAACCATTGCTGCTCCTTCTTGCCCCCCAGCTCCTGCATGATATCGTCAAGCCTCATTCCTTTCATAATCTCCCTCCTTTACTCTTATAACATATTGAAAATAACTTCTGTAATTTATTTCAAATTGAAATATAATCCAAGCGTATTCAATCACCTCTTTCTATTTTTAAAAGAACATACTCAATCAAAATAAAATGGCAGCAAGCAAAAGTAAGTCATAAAAATTTCATGAAAACCATATTAAGCGACATTCATAAAATAACAGATTCCGTCTGGAAACCGATTCTCATCAATCTTCTGAAAATCATTACTTTTTTAGTGTGCCCCACAGTAGTGTTTGCTGTGTCTCCAGTTGTTGTAAAGCCTGACAAGAAAAAGTATCCACTGGGTTTGCATCTGGAAATCATGGAAGATACGACAAGGCAGCTTACTATTTCGGACGTATCCTCGCCCGAGTCGAATAGCGTGTTTGTTTCCAATACTCAAGACAACCCCAACTTTGGTTTCACAGAATCTGCTTATTGGACCCGTTTTCAAGTGAACTCTGAAATTGATGGGGCTGAGAAATGGCTTTTGGAAATGGGGTATCCTTTAATGGATCACATTGAAGTCTACCTCCCCCAATCTGATGGAAGCTGGGATGTCAAAAAAACCGGCGATATCTTCCCATATTCGCAGCGGGAGATGAATTATCGTAATTTTGTTTTCCCAATTCGCTTGATTCCCCAGCAGCATCAGGTGCTTTATCTCCGTTTTCAGACGGAGGGTTCCATGCAGTTTCCCTTGACTCTCTGGGCTCCTTCTTTTTTTGCGGAAGCCGTCAATAAGGAAGTCTATATTCTGGGGATTTATTATGGGATTGTACTGGTCATGGTTTTGTACAATTTTTTTATTTTTCTATCAATTCGGGAAAGCAGTTACCTCTATTACATTCTGTATGTGTCTTCGTTTTCTATGGGTTTGATGGTGTTGAACGGATTGGCTTTCGAGCATTTATGGCCCAATTTTCCATGGTGGGGAAACCGAAGCATTCCTTTTCTGGCAGGATTGAGTTGTTTTTGGATTTTGCAATTCAGTCGAACCTTTTTGCAGACAAAAGATCATGTACCCTTGCTGCATGTGTTCCTTGTGTGTCTGCAGATCCTGTCTGCGGCTTTAGTGGGGTTGGCGTTACTGACTGAATACGCATTCAGTGTAAAGCTTGCCGCAATAATCGCTATATTGATTCCAGTGCTCTTGTTGGCCATCGGTTTTTATTCTCTAAGTAAGAGTCGTTCGGCTCCTTATTTTGTGGCCGCATGGTCGGTGTTTCTGCTGGGGCTGATGCTATATGGAGTACAATCCTTTGCATTACTCCCTTCTAACTTTATCACCGAATATGGGATTCAGATTGGGTCGGCTCTGGAAATCACCCTGCTTTCTTTGGGGCTGGCAAATCGCATCAACATCGACCGAGAGGAAAAAAAGCAATATGCCTCGCAGCTGGTGGAGTATAATAAGAAACTCCAGACAGAGATCATTGAACGTACCAGAATTGAGAAGGACTTACAAAAAACGAAAGCGGAACTGGAATTGCGTGTTGAACAGCGTACCATCGAGCTTCATACGGCCAAAGAACAGGCTGAGGCTGCCAATCAAGCAAAATCTCAGTTCCTGGCCAATATGAGCCATGAAATCCGAACTCCCCTCAATTCAATCGTGGGCTTCAGCCAGTTGTTGATGAACCAGAAAGATCTACTGGCGCTGCCTTCCAAGCAGTTTCAACATCTGGAAAACATCAAGATTGCAGGAGAAAACCTCTCTGAGCTGATCAGCGATATCCTTGACCTATCCAAAATTGAAGTGGGTAAAATTGAAGTTTTTGAAGAATCCCTCAATTTGCGATTGCTGGTTCAAGGCATTTACCATATCAACAAATCCAGAGCACTGGATAAAGAATTGGATTTTACTTATGAGTTTGCGCCAGGCACACCCGAACTGATTTATAGTGACCGTACCAAAATCAACCAGATTTTGATGAACCTCATCTCCAACGCCATCAAATTCACAGCGGAAAGGAAAGCCATCAAACTGAGCGTATACCTGCAAGAAAATCAACTTCTTTTTGTAGTTGACGATGAGGGGATAGGGATTCCGCTGGACCGACAAACATCGATTTTTCAAGAGTTCGAACAAGCCGATAGTTCCATTATTCGGCATTATGGAGGCAGTGGACTCGGGTTGGCCATTACTCAAAAGATGGTAGATCTGTTGAATGGGAAAATAGAATTGGAGAGTACTGTAGGAGAAGGCAGTGTTTTCAAGGTTTTTATTCCATACCGACCTGGACATATAGTAGCCATTGAGGAACAGGCACCCGAATTAGATAAACCCTACTTTTCTAAAGACAACCGGATTTTAGTTGTGGAAGACAACCCGATGAATCAAGAAATGATAACGGCCTTGTTTGAGCAGATGGGGCTGAAAATTGAACTGGCGGATGATGGACGCATGGGGATAGAAAAAACATTAACACTTCATAGTCTAGAAAATCCGCTGGATTTGATTTTAATGGATATGCACATGCCTGGTATGGATGGGATGATGGCGGCTAAAAAAATCCTTGCTCATCCTCAGTGTGCCAATATCCCTATTGTTGGCATTTCTGCGGATGCGTTCAAAAAACAGCAAAAAGCGGCTTTTAAGGCAGGAATCGTCGATTATATTACCAAACCAATCGATTTTATGAAGCTGATTGCTGTTTTGATAAAATACCTGCGGCAGGAAGATAATGAAGCAGAACAAATCGCCTCGAAACGCACGGTTTTGCCTGATGATGTGGAGCGGCAAATACTGCGGAAAATGAGAGAGATTGCAGAGATGTCTATTTTGGATGGTGCGGAGCTTCTGGAGCAGATAGAGCAAGTGAATGCATTGTGCCAGGGTTATGAGTCTCTCTATCCTCAACTGCTGAAAGAGATTCATACCGCTATCTTTGAGATGGATGAAAAAAAACTGAAATCTTGTGTAATGAAGGCGCTGCGGTAAAATAGTGAAAGTGAGGATTTCGTTCTTTTATGAATGGATCGACTCTAGGAACAAAAACACTGGACAAATTTAACAGGAAAACTTAGTGTGTGTGGTTCCTCTTACTCAAAGAAAAGGCCTGAAACTATGAAAACCTCATACCACATGGAAGATGCTGTCTGCATTGCCAATGTTGAGGGGAGTTTCATGAATGTGCAGGCACAACAGTTCAAAAGCAAGCTTCAGGCTCTGTTGGAGGATCCGGCTTCAGAAGCCCTGTTGATCAATTTGGAAAAAACAGTAAGGATCGACTCGATTGCGCTGGGAGTCATCACCATCATTTCCAAAAAAGCAAAACAAGAGCAGCTGGGTTTTGCTGTTTGCCAGCCCAATGAATTGGTTGCTTCCATTTTCAGGGTGACCAAACTCCATCAAGTATTTTCTGTTTTTAAAACAAAAGAAGAGGCCTTAACTCATCTCAAAAATAAGGAGACCTGAGCCCCCTTATTTTTAAGCCTATCACAGAAGATTGGCAAAAAAGTCGTTTCCTTTATCATCAACAATCATGAATGCCGGAAAATCCTTGACAGTGATCATGTAGATGGCTTCCATACCAAGCTCCGGATATTCAATCAGTTCGACATTGGTGATACTGTTTTTTCCTAAAATGGCAGCTCCTCCACCAATAGAGCCTAGATAAAAACCACCATGTTTTCGGCAGCTTTCGGTCACGTCCTTGGATCGATTTCCTTTGGCCAGCATGACCAATGATCCGCCCGCAGCCTGAAAATCGGCAACATAGGAATCCATTCTTCCTGCTGTCGTTGGGCCAAAGGAGCCCGAAGCATAGCCTTCAGGTGTTTTGGCAGGACCGGCATAATAGATTATATTGTTTTTGAAATAATCCGGCAGATCTTCTCCTTTTTGCAGACGCTCGTTCAATTTGGCATGTGCAATATCACGGGCAACCACAATTTTTCCGGTGAGCATGAAGCGTGTTTTGATGGGGTATTTGCTCAGGGTCTCTCTGATTTTATCCATTCCCATGTCCAGATTGATACTGATGACTTCACTTTGTCCTGAGCGCTGAACAGGAATCAAGTACTGGGCAGGATTCGTTTCCAGCTTTTCCAGAAAAATCCCCTCTTTGGTGATTTTTGCTTTGATATTGCGGTCTGCACTGCAGCTCACTCCCAATCCGACAGGGCAAGAAGCTCCATGACGCGGCAGGCGGACTACTTTGACATCATGAGCAAAGTACTTCCCTCCGTATTGAGCCCCAATCCCACTGATTTGAGCAGCCTTGAATACTTGTCTCTCCAGTTCCAAATCACGGAATGCCTGACCTCCCTCATTGCCGACAGTGGGAAGGTTGTCCAAATAACCGGCAGAAGCCAGCTTCACGTTTTTTAAATTCGTTTCTGCTGAAGTACCGCCGACAACAAACGCGAGGTGATAGGGAGGGCAGGCTGCCGTCCCAAGGGTTTTTATTTTTTCTGCCATGAAACGAATCAGTTTCTCTGGAGTAAGCAATGCCTTGGTTTCCTGGTACAAGTAAGTTTTGTTAGCAGAGCCTCCTCCCTTTGCCATAAAAAGGAAACTGTAAGTGCTGCCTTCGATCGCATAGAGATCAATCTGTGCCGGCAGGTTACAGCCTGTATTTTTTTCATCAAACATGTTCAAGGGAGCCACCTGGGAATAACGTAAATTGGTTTCAGTGTAGGTTTTATAAACACCTTTACTCAATGCTTCGGCATCGTTTCCTCCCGTCCAGACCTGCTCTCCTTTTTTGCCCATCACGATGGCGGTTCCTGTGTCCTGGCAGCTGGGAAACTCTCTTTCTGCAGCAATAATTGCATTTTCCAGCAGTTGGGATGCTACAAACACATCGTTGTCAGAGGCTTCAGAGTCTTCAAGGATATTTTTTAATTTTGCCAAGTGAGCACTGCGCAGCAAATGAGAAACATCATGCATGGCTTCTTTGGCCAGCAATGTTAATCCTTCGGGATCTACTTTTAAAATTTCTTGTCCTTCAAATTCGGCAACACTGACATAATCTTTTGTCAAAAGACGATATTCTGTCGTATCTTCTCCTAAAGGGAAAGGAGCTTGGTATTGAAATTCAGGCATAATTTATCTTGGGTTTAATGGGTTATTGGAGTTAAAAGAATTAAAAATTAATTTATACTAAAATTCCAATATAATTCAATGGAATAGTGCGAAATTTCTCATATTGATCAGGATCAATTCCCACCAGTGCCTTTTTCATTCATCAAAGAAAAAATAAGATTGCAGAAAAATTCAATATGAATTACAAAATCACTAATAAATAAAGTTATAAAAAGAGGACTTTTCGATCCAAGTAACATGTGAGTGAGGAGAATAGTAATGGCTGTTCAAAGAAAGAAAAACACAGTAGATGCCGTTTCCCAAATTTTTGGACAGGCAACCAAACAGATTGTTGGAGGGGCAAGTGGAGTAGAAGTCTATTTTGCTCCCACCATTCAAAAGATTGCTGGCATTCACTTGAAACCGGATATTGGCTGTTTTGTGCAGTTTTCAGGTGATTATTCAGGGTTAGTGATTATCAATTTTTCCCGTGATGCCGCCATGGATTTTTACCGTCAGTCTATGCTGTTCATGGGATTGCCTGAAGACGAACTGGCCATTGACCATACCGCCGATGATGTGGTCGATTGTATTGGAGAAATGGTCAATCAGCTCGTTGGCAAAGCTCGATTGCTGGTACAGGAACAATATGGATTGTCAGCTTACAATAGCCAGCCTAAAGCCATTTGCCTGATGGAATCCGTCTCCTTGTCCATCGACAGCCTGGCAACCCAAAAAAACCAATGCCGTCGCCTCTCTTTTCGTATGTCGGGTAAATTCCCCTTTCACATTGAAATATTCCTCGAATACACAGAGTTCATTGTTGTCGACCCTGTTCGTTTGGATGGAGATGACACTCCCAAAGGTCAGCCGGATATCGAAGCCCTCATGACACAAGGGGGTGGAACTCCAGCTCAACCCGATATGGATGCTTTGATGGGAGGAGGAAACAGTGAAGCTGCTCAACCCGATATTGAAGCTCTCATGGCACAAGGGGGAGGAACTCCAGCTCAACCCGATATGGATGCTTTGATGCAGGGGACTGCGACAGAAGAAAAAGAACCCGAAAAAAAATCAGGTGGCGCGCCCAGTCAGTCTGATATTGATGCCCTCTTCGACTGACATTTTTTGAAGCATACCTCTGTTTTATGAAATCCCCATGTGGTGGAGCCCTTCCATGGTTGTGGAATAAATAGTAATATTTGAATCCAACCCTGTCATTGAAAATGTGGTCTTTAGTGTTTCTTTGAGGTTGCACAACCCAAATTTTTTCCCTTGTTTTTTCATTCTGACAAATTTTGCACAAATGAATCCGATTCCAGCCGAATCAATGAGATTCACCTTGCTGAGGTTCATCAGCAACCCTGCAATTTGTTTCTTTTTTTCCATGTCCGCAAGAATGGGACGTAAATACTCGTTGCACACTCCCACTGTGGAATTTGTTAGATTTCCTTCAAAGGAGATAATACAAAGCTTGTTTTGTTCATAATGAGTTACGTTCATTGAAACCACCAATTGGATAAAATAAGGGAGAAGGCTTTGTTATTTCGTTAATTGAATCGACAGGCTCTCTAATAACGGAGTCACGAAGACTGATAATCAGATAATAATACCAATCATACAAAATATATTAAAGTCCATTCTCTTGAAAATATCGGCATCAAACGTAATAACAAAAGGGGGATTGAAGTCAGACTTTGATTAGTAAGTATCAAACGTTGCCAGGTACCCATAGTGATCTGAAACGATGGGAAAAAAATGATTATTAAAAATGAGTTGAATGCTTTCGATTTGCAGCGGGCTGCCATTTTTTTTGAAAATATAATCAATTCTTGCGGGGTCACTGTGTTCCCATCCTGCGATTTTTCCACGATGGGTTGGTTCATAAAAATTATGAGGAGCCACTTCGTACCACTGGTCGATGTATTCGGTGCTGTATACCATGTGGTGGTAAGCATCGGTGCCAGGAAGCGTATTGAAATCGCCAACCAGTACCCCTCCCCGGACCCCAAAATGCTCTCTGGAATCAGCAAGATGTCTGATGGCATCAAACTCCTCTTTTCCTCCATGCTCCGCACGGTTTAAATGGGCATTGACTACATGAAGCAATCCAAACCTGGGCACATCAATGCAGCTGGTAGTGACATTTCTAGACATGAAATGGTCTTTGTTTTGATTGTGAGAAACATACATTGAATAGTTGTGATACATGGGATGTTTACTCAAAATAGCAGTTCCTTCTCTCCAGATTCCGAAGCCGACATGGCTCCAGTCCTGAAAAAGATTGTAATGCAGTCCCCTGCTTTGGAGACGAAGAAAAATACGATAGGCCATATTGCTGTGTGTTGTGCCATAAGGGGTTGTGATGGATTCATAGATCGATTCTCCCACTTCCTGAAAGCAAACAATATCCACTTCCTGCTGGGCGATTGCTTCTGAAATAATACGAGCTTCCCGGTCATGTGCCTTGACGGTCTCCCATAAAGACCAGCACTGGTGTTCCTGGTAGGTATGCAAGTTGATAGTGAGCAGACGAAATCCCATAAATTCCTTCCGAATTTTATATCCTTATTATCGCTTCTCGAAGAGCGTTTCTGGTGAAGGCAGAACGAGTCGTATTGAGAGAGTGAGCAATCTCATCAACTGTTTGTACTAAATCATCATCTAGATTCATTTGAACAGTTCGCATAGTTACTCCTGTTGAGCACCGGATAAAACTACGTTTTTGAAAGTATTTTATTTATCATTGTGACGGTCCACCGTAGAGAAACGAACCATGGCTTATTATTATAGCTATCATAAGCCTTATTAAACGATATATCAAAAGGAATGTACTGATTGTTTATTGTTATTAGCCGAAGGGATCGGCGTGAATGCGGTTTGTCGGGTTACAGAACGTCCCAAAAATGCCAAACAGGCCGCAGGTAGTTCATTGGAAGGATCCTGCAGAAAAAGAAATACCAGATCACGTAATGATTCGGCAGCCACTTGCTGTTTTTGAGAAGAATGCAGCAGTGCCTCGGCTTTCATCCCCCGTCCTCCATTCCAATGGTAATTCGTCATCCATACGGGATAGAGTTGCTGAGGCGAAAGCGGGTTTTCTGGAAACATGGACAATCCACCAGGAATCAGATAATTGATCGAAGAACGCATGCCTTGCTGCCGACGTAAATAAGGTTTGAGAAGAATTTCAATCTGTCGGCCATACAGCTGCGCCTGCACCAAAAAATTATCATGGGGCAGCCAACGAAACAGATGCAACCGCTGCAATGGTTTCTGCATTTCCTGCTTTGCAAAAGATTTCCATCGCCAGCGTCCAGGCAAAAGAGATAAGTCACTCTCAGCACCAAGCTGTTTGACAACAGCATGGGAAAGACTGGTACCACATTGGTAAAATTGTCCTTTAGCCGGTTTCGCAATGAAGGAAAATAACGTTTCTTCATGCAGATACTTCTGAACATCCTGCCACTCTTTTTCCACTTGGGCAAGCAGTTCAGGAGATGCTGCAGGATCAGCTTCAATGAACTCATACTCCGCGTTCTCAATCGTCCATTGTCCTCCTTTTTTTTGTAACATCAGCTTTGCCACACTCACTCCTGCTGCCCAAAATCCAGGACTGATTACAGGAATACGAAATTTTCGGAGTACGGATGTCCGGCGTTTCGGATAAGTTTGATGAGCGTGCCCTGAAATGATGAGGTCAAAGACATCCTGCGAGTCGGCAATTACTCCCGCCGCATTTGGCAAAGACACTCCCTGGTTTAAAGCAGCATATTGATCGTAACGTAAGTTATGGCCGCTGTGAAACACGCCTATCAACAGATCAACCCGTTCCTGTTCTTTGAGAAAATGCCCCCAATGCCGGGCCGATTCAACCATGTCTTCAACGGAAAAACCTGCTAAATGAGCACGATCCACCCACATGGACGTTCCTGGTGTCAACAGGCCTAAAATGCCAATCCGAATTCCTTCCTTTTCGATGAGATGATAGGGCAGCAGCCGTATTTTTCGATTGTCGCTGACCACATTTGCCGCCAGCCAGGGAAAATCAGAAAATCGGATGTTCCTTTGCAAAACATGCGGCAGCGGTTCGAAGTCATGATTTCCCAATACCACCGCGTCGTACTTGAGATGATTCATCAGCTGGATCACCGGCAACGGGGTATTGGCAGCAGAATGGTAATTGAAATAATAATTACTGGGACTGCCTTGCAATGTATCTCCTGCATCCAGTAAAATCAAATGGGGATAAGCTTGTCTCAATTCTTGAAGGATGGGCGCAATGTGGAGTATTCCCTTGATCGGCTCATCAGGAAAAACCGATTTGGTGGACAGCCAGCCATGCTGATCGGAAGTTGCTGCGATGACCAGGGTCTGTCGTATTTCTGAGGAAAGTGCCCATTTTTCGAAAAACATTCCTGTTGTGAAGCCTATCAATAAAAAAATCTGGACAATCACCCCGTACCATCGCATAAAAGACTATCCCATTGTGGTTCAGTAAAATAATCAATGCATTCCAAGTCTATATCTATCAGATTTTTTGCAAACAACACAATGGAGTTTTAAACAAACGGACACAATCACTGGATTTTTCAAAGACCAACTAAGGAATACTCAAACATGTCAAACCGCCATTTTTTCAGGTTATCCAAAAGTTTTATTTGGTTTCTTATATTTTTTAGCAGCTATTGTATACCGAGGCCTTTGCTGTTTGCAGAACCAATCAAATTGTCTCCGGTGGTCATTACAGCCCCCAAAATAAAAGACATACCTCAAAAATTACGAGTCATCACACAAGAAGAGATAGAGACCCGCCAGGAAAGTAATGTCATTGAATTGTTAAGGAGTGAAGCAGGAATTCATGTTGTGCGTACAGGAAGCCTGCAGCAAAATTCTTCCGTTTTTATACAAGGAGCTGACCCCGAGCATACACTGATTTTAGTTGATGGAATCGATGCCAGTGATCCCAGCGGACCTTCAGGATCCTTCCCTTTTGAATTTTTAACCGTCGATAATATTGAACGCATTGAAATCATAAAAGGCCCTCAAAGTACACTTTATGGATCAAAGGCGATTGGAGGGGTCATTAATATTATTACAAAAAAAGGAAAGGGAGCCTCCAAAAATACGATTAAGCTCGCAGCAGGAACACAAGACACCTATCGTTTTTTGCATGGATTGCATGGATCTACGGAAAAATTCAGCTACAGCTACACCTTCTCTCATCAACAGGCAGCAGGATGGGGAAATGCCAGAGTTCGTGGCAACGATGACCGGGGGAAGTATAAAAATCCAGAAAGCGATGGTTACGAATCACAAACACTGACAGGAAATTTTAGTTATGCACCCTCCGAAGAATTAGAAGCAGAGCTGCTGATTCGGGTGATTGACAACATTTTTGATGCAGACAATCACCCGGGGCGAGAAGGAGATGACCTCAATCGAGAAGAACGCTACAAAGCCATGATGTTCCAGTTGAACTTGAAAGGGTATTTTTTAGAACGCAGTTTGAACCACAAACTGTCCCTTGGAGGCAACCGTCACAATCGGCGCAACAACAATCCTCCGGACCCTGATCATCCTGAAGAATCGGAGTTTTCTGAATTTGAAGGAAGTATTAACAAGTTGGAGTGGCAAACAGAATGGAAAGGTAAACATCACCAGGTTATCATGGGATATGAGCATGTCACCGAACAGGCCGACAATCAAGAAACCATCAATGGCCAACCCGGTTTTTTGAACCTGTCTGAAGAAGCAGCACGTATTGGCCGTTATGTGGACAACAGACTGCTGTATGAAAATGATACCATTAAAACAAAAGTCAGTTTTGGCGGACGCTTGGAAACCCATGACCGCTTTGGCAAAGAAACCACCCGCTCTGCGGCGTTATCACTTCAACACAAGCCAACTTTCTCGACAATCCGGTTCAGCCAGGGAACCGGCTTTCGAGTACCAACACTGTTTGGGCTGTTCTCAATGGTTGGTGACCCCGATCTTCAACCGGAAAAGAGTGTGGGAAAGCAATTCAACTTTGAACAATACTTTGATCATGAGAATCTATCCGTTCTGATCAACGCAACGTGGTTTCACAATAAAGTCAACGAGATGATTTCTTTTGTTCCCCAGAAGATGAAACTGGAAAACTTGGACGAGTCGCTCATGGAAGGACATGAACTGAGCCTGGAAATCATGCTGGGTGATCACTGGACCTTCCGATATTCCAATACCATACAAAGAGCTGTTGAGATTCAAGATGGCAGCAAAGACCTACCGATGCTCAACCGGCCCGATCACAAGTTTGCAGTTGATGTGGACTATCGCACCCGTTCCTGGAACTTCCACACAGACTATCAATTTGTTGGTGAACGGCATGACCAGGATCAGTATAGCCTTCCTTCCCAAAGAGTGGTGCTTCCTCCTTACAAAATTGCAAACGTCACCAGCAAATACCAGTACAATCAACAAACCCGATACACGTTTTCTATGAAAAATGTTTTTAATGAAGACTATGAGGATCTTTTAGGATTTGGCACACCACCACGACAAATTCATTTAGGAATTGAACTCCATTTATAATAGAAAATTCGTTGTTTTGTTCAACCAGGACTTTTCCAGTACAACTGCCATCACTTTCCATAGTTTTTTGAGCGATGATAGCCATATCGGGGACACCAAATATTTTTTCCTCCTAAAAAAACATTTTTCCCAATATTTTCATATTTTCTACATTCATTCGCAACCAGATTGCTCATGGAGTTACTATTGCACCCAGCTAAAGATGAGGTTAGAGACAAAAGCAATAAAATTTTAAATGGACTCATCCATACTCAGCTAAGAACCTTTGCCACTGTTTCCAATAAGAGCGCCACACGGATAGGTTTACTCAACGTCTGCTCCGCCCCCATTTGTTTTGCCATCACCAGAACTGTATCAGGATCTCCACCCACACCTCCTCCAGAGACAGCGATAATTTTGACATCAGGAAATTCTTTTTTCAGCGTTAGGATGGTTTCCATACCTTCCGTTTCCGGCATAAAAATATCGGTAATAACCAAGTCAAATTTTTGTTTTCGGTAGAAGCGCAAACCAAATTTTCCATCCTGTGCTTCCACTACCTCATAGCCAGCCTTGGTTAATGCTTCTTTGAGATAAAATCGATAATTATCGTCATCGTCAATGACAAGAATGCGTGCCATATACTCTCCTTATTAAAAAATAACTATTTCATAGCCTGCCTTATTATTTCAGTAAGGATAACAAGTTTGACAGGTTTTACAATAAAATGGTGAATTCCCTGCGGCTCAAGCTCTTTTTCAGAGACATCATCATTAAGACCCGTTGCCAAAATGATCGGAATATCCCTTTTAATTTCCAGCACTTTCCGGCTCAGCTGCATACCCGTCATTTTAGGCATGTCCAGGGCTGTAAACACAATATCAAATTGATCCGGGTCTGCTTTAAAGGCATCCAGGGCTTTTTGACCATCAGTGAAGACTGTGGTCTGATATCCCAGACGTGCCAAAGCCTCTTTATAAAACATGACAAGATTCGCATCATTATCGACAATAAAAACATGTTCATTTCCACTCTTGGCCGGGTTTGCTTCTGCTGATGCAGCAGGTTTTTTTTTGATGACAGGGAAGTATAAATGGAATGTGGCCCCTTGTCCAACAGCACTTTCCACACGAATCAATCCTTGATGGCTCTCCACAATCCCATGAACCACAGATAATCCCAATCCGGTTCCCTTTCCTGCCTCTTTTGTAGTAAAAAAAGGATCAAAAAGTCGTTCCTGATCTCTGTGAGAGATCCCCATGCCCGTATCCTTGACCATGAGATGCAGGCAGCCTTCCTGGAATTTATCACTAAACCCTGCTGCACGCAATTCCTGGGAATAATCTATTTTTTGCAGACTCACTTCCAGCACGCCTCCTCCTTCCTGCATGGCATGATAGGCATTTGTGCACAAGTTTACAATGATTTGATGAATTTGGGTTGTATTTCCCAGGATAGGAGGACAGTTCTGATCAATATTTTGGCGAATTTCAATACGGGCTGGGATGGTGAACCGCATCATTTTTAAAGCTTCTTTGATGGCAGGAGCAATGAAGACTGGATTCAATTCCAGTACAGAAGTACGGCTATAAGTCAGGATTTGTTTTACCAGTTCAACCCCTCGTTCTGTTGATTGGTAAATCGATTCCAGATAGCGCATTGCGTCCTTATTTTCTGTCAGTTCCATTTGTAATAATTCCGTCAAACCCTGGATGGATCCCAGATTATTATTGAATTCATGGGCAATTCCCCCTGCCATGATTCCCAGCGATTCCATTTTCTGAGATTGAAGAAGCTGTTCTTCCAACTGTTTACGTTTGGTGATGTCTTGAGCAATCCATATTATTGTTTTTTTATCATGGATGGGATACTCCAAAAGAGTCGTCCTTCCTTCAAACCAGTTTTTTCCTGCAGGCACTTCCAGCTGATATTCGACTGTCTGATTTTGCCCCGTTTCTACCGTTTTTAGGATAACGGACATGATCATTTCAGCGGCATCCTCTGGCATGACATCTCTGACCAGCTGACCTTTGAGTTTTTGAATTTCCGCATACAGTAAATCATGCTCTGTTGTCAGTATTTCAAGGTGTCTGCCGTCTGCATCCAAAACGAAAGTGATGCCTGGCAGCGTATGCAATAGAGATTCTAAGCGATCTGCGGTTTGCCGGTGCAACCGGTTTTCTTGTTCCAATTCTTGATTAACTTGCTTCAGTTCTTCATGATTCTGCTGAAGTTTTTTTGACATGGCTTCCATGCTCCGTGCCAAACGCCCTAACTCATCATTGGAGTCAACCGCAATCGATTGTATGGGTTGTTGATTGGCAATCAGAGATGCCGATTCTGTCAGGATCAGAATAGGCTCAACTAAGATTTTTTTTGAAATCAGAAGAATAGTCAACACTGCGCCAAAAGCACATATTGCCATGGTGACGATCATCCCCCAAAATATATGGAAGATGGATTCGTTGATAATCTTATCTTCGATGATGTAAAAAACCTGCCAGTTCCATGGTTCAAAATGAGTGCCCACATACAAATGATGGTAAACCGAATCAATGAGGTATCCTTGGACTCGTCCAGGTGACGCACTCGCTTCATTTAAAACATTTTTCCAATGAGTGCTGAGAACAAGAGGATCGTGATTTTGTGTTGACAGAATTACCTGTGCATTTTTATCCAAGATAAAAAAATGTCCGATATCCTTCCCATGTTCAGCCATCACCGCATCCAATGCTTCGCGTTGATAGTCTTTAATAAAAAAATCAACGGTGTTCATCTTCGATTGTTCGAGCAAGTTGAGACGACGCTCCAAATGATTGGTAATGGTTTCTTTGAGGAGGAGGCTCATGTAATGAAAGTTATGCTGGTAAATGCTCTCCCTCGCCTTAAAAAAAGACCATCCGCCCAAACCAATGATCGCCAGAGTCACGATAGGAAGAATTGCTAAAATAATTTTTGTTTGAAATTTCATCGTCCATTCTTACTTAATGGTAAATACGATCTTTTGCCAATTCAAGGATATCAGAAGGAACTGCCAGTTTCATTTTGAGTGCTGTAGACAAATTGACCGCAACCTGAATCCGATTGGGCAGAGAGGGAACAATTGCCCCGGGAGGCGTTCCTTCCAAAATGGACTTTGCCATGATTGCCGCATCTTCTGCTTGAGACACGGGATCTCCTGTCACATGGAACAAAGCACCCTGTTTGACACTTTCTTCTGTCGCTCCTACAATCAAAGGAACCGACGCTTTTTCGATTAATATTTGACTGTATTCCGGCGATACGCCTAAGGCCCCGCGAGGAGCCCATAAGAAATCCATTTTTCCTTCTAAGGCCTGCATCCCTGTCAGGACTTTTTCCAAAAGAAGATCCGTGTATTGGGGGATGGGGTGGTAAGGAATTTCATAAGGAACAAACTCGATATCTTTTCGTTTTTTAGCGCTGGCTTCCAAGCGTCTCAAGTCACTAATGGCGGAAGGATAGGTGGAATAAATGTAACCAAAACGAATAGGCCGGTGGGGAGCGATTTTGCCAATAATACGGAGCGTCAATTCAATCTTAATATCTGCTGAAACATAATGTGCTTTTCCGGTAATATTCGTACCTGTCGGCTCCCCCACCGAATCAATCAGTCCAGCACCAACAGGATCGGTTACCGACATGAAAAGAAGGGGGATATTATGAACCTTCAAGACGGTTTGCGCCGCTTTTGAAGCCAGCGTGGCCACGGCAACCACCAGGTCCGGCTTTTTTTCGTCCAATGCATCGCTCAGCAACTTTTCCGCCCGCTTGGGATCGCCTTGAGCATTCATTCGGATCAATTCGCTGTTTTTTCCCTCGGTGTAACCCATCTCCTGGAATTTAGATAAAAACACATCTGTGAACTGCTGAACAATCGGAAGGGTCATGGTTTCCAACACTACCACCCTCTTCAGTTCATTACCAAAACAGGGGAATACCGCAACATTGACAACCACCAACAAAATAAAAAATTTGACAATCTTCATAAAAACACTCCATATTATTCTTGAATCCATTCTTTCACCCGTTTGTTGTATGACACCTTGTTCAGCAAATGGATCGTTTTCACTAAGTTCAATAGCTGTTTCAATGCTAGAAGAATCAAACATAATGAGACCTCCTGTCCTATCGGCAAAGGGTCGAATAATTCTCCAGTTTTTGTTTTTTCCAGTATTCTACATGCAATGGTACCGCTGCTCCAATTTTTCTGGTGAATTTTTCATGAAATAAAAATAAACATATGTTTTAGCCATTTTTTATTCCTCCGACTTAGGGCTCGTACATAAATAACCTTTACAGATGACTTGTCTTTTTCCCCGTCTACGGTGCTGTCTTCAAAGGCACATACTCCAGTATGCACAATTGAAGACGCCTTGTAGCCAAGAAAAAATACTTCCTCATCTTTGTCAACGTTATTTCTGCACGAACCCTTAGTTTGGGAGACCGAAAATAATAACATGCGAAAGTCACGCAAAAGATCGTTGAAAAGGCAAATAGATTTGCTAAGTTATTGTTTGAGTATTTTAGGATATAGCAAGTATGATATCGATAGAATAGAATCGAGTCAAAAGAAATATCCTTTTTTGTTGCGTCCACAAAGCACGGGAGTCAAGAGCTTCATTCATTCTTATTGACTCATCACATTTCGAAATGTACACTCAAGTGGGGAGGTCATAATTTGAAAAGAAAAACAGAAAGATGACCATGAATATTCTTGTCACAGGATCCTCTGGATTGGTAGGATCTCAATTGGTTACGTTTTTGCGTGAACAGGGGCACGCGGTTTTTTGTCTGGTGCGTACTGCAACCCATTTAAGGGATCATGAAATTCATTGGAATCCTCTGGAAAAAAAGTTGGATGCGGCAAAACTCGAAAAGCTGGACGCGGTCGTGCATTTAGCAGGGGAAAGCATTGCCAGTGGACGCTGGACCAATGAAAAAAAAGAACGGATTCGCAGCAGCCGGGTACAAGGAACTCAGTTTTTGTGTGATACACTTTCGACGTTAAACGATCCTCCCAGTGTTCTGATTTCTGCATCAGCCATGGGCTATTATGGCAATCGTGGTTCAGAAATTCTGACGGAAGAAAGTGCGGCAGGCTCTGGTTTTTTGCCAAACGTTGCTTGTGAGTGGGAGAACGCAGCAGATACGGCTTCGTCGAATGGAATTCGTGTTGTCAAGCTGCGTTTTGGCATTATTTTAAGCCCGCAGGGAGGAGCATTTGCCAAGATGCTTGTGCCATTTCGTATGGGAATTGGAGGGCGCATCGGCAACGGGCAGCAATACATGAGCTGGATTGTCTTAGATGACGTGATCCACATCATTAAACATGCCCTGCAGAACAAACAAGTGGAAGGAGCTGTTAATATAAGCACCCCCACCCCTGTGACCAATCTGGAATTTACCAAAACACTAGGAACTGTACTCAAGCGCCCCACCATTTTCCCATTGCCCGGAACGTTGGCGTTGCTGGCTTTTGGAGAAATGGCCGATGATTTGCTTCTTGCCAGCACCCGGATGGAACCCGCATCCCTCTTAAAAACCGGCTACGCATTTCGCCATCCTATGCTGAAAGAGGCATTTGAACATTTGCTCAATATCGAATAAAACCGTGCAAATGATGCCTTGCCCTGCTATATGAAAATCATCGAAAAAATTATTAACAAAAACCACAAGAAGGAAAACGGACAATGAAACGTGTATTTTTATGGATTATTGGAATGCTGCTCTGTCTGCAAACGATTCATTCCCAAGAAAGCGCATTTCGCTGGAATGCCACAGGGCTGGAAGTGGATGATTACAAGCAGTTAAAACTAGTGATTGCAGAGCTGCAAAAAGAAGATCTTGAACAATGGAAATTAACTGAGAGTCAAATCAGACAGACAGTAGAGGATAAGCTGAAATCGTTTAAAATCACCCCCCTTTCTAAAAAAGATTACACGGTTCCTTATCGTTTGCATGTGGGTATCCAAATACTGGATACCGCATTCCAGCTCAAAGTCGCCTTCGAACGAGTGGTCATATTTCGGGTGGGTAAGCAGGAATATCACAACTTTGCTACGGTATTCCAGCGAGAAACCTTAGGCATCAATAGCAAAAAAGACAACAGCCACATCTTCCGAGTACTGGACAGGCTTCTCGATCAGTTTGCCAGGGAATTTGTCAAGGTCAATCAGAAATCATGACTCCGCAACGAACCCCCATGATGATTTTTTCTGGAAAGACATTGCGACCACAGCAGTATTTACCTTGGGAGCAACTCAACATTCACAGCACAGGGCCCTTTGCGGCCTTCGCCTACATCAAATTGGACCTTTTCGCCTTCTGCTAAAAACCCCCCCTTAATATCCGAAACGTGGACAAAAATATCTCTCCCGTCTTCTTCTTGAGTGATGAACCCGTAACCTTTTCTCTCATTGAACCACTTTACCGTGCCTTGCATAGTAAACTCCACAATAAATGTTAAAATAAACTGAACTCTTTGCGTGTCTCGTGGGCTAAGAGCGAGTTCCTTTACAAAGATGCCCTGGGAATTTGAATATTAAGGAATGCTCAAACAATAAATTAGCAAATCTAATTGTCTTTTCAACGATTTTCTGCGTTGTCGGACCGGTTTACATAACAAGCTATGCGCCCGATAAAACGCCTTGAATCCCGATGATAATCCTGCGTAACTTTTATTTTCGTCTCCCTAAAAAAATTATTTTTCAACACTGATTACCTTGACGTCAAAAGTTAAGGCATGGCCTGCTAGAGGATGATTGCCGTCAATAATGACAGTGTCTTCCTCAATATCAACAATCGTGATGGTTTGAATACCATCCGTGGTTTCAACCCGAAGCTGCATGCCGATCTCCAAGTCCTTCACGCCGTCAAACATTTTCTTAGGGACCCTGGCAACCAGGGAGCTATTTCGTAATCCATATCCGTCTTCTGCAGGAACGGAAACTGACAATTCTTTTCCTTCATTTTCTCCTTCTAAAGCGGCTTCTAATCCGGGGATAATGTTTCCATTTCCATGAACATAAGACAAAGGATCTCTTCCTTCGGTCGTATCAATTAAAGTTCCTTTTTCCGTTTTGAGTTCATAGTCGATCTTAACAACAGCACCCTGGGTAATTTTCATCTTGACTCCATACTGATAATTTAAAAAATACATCCATAATTGAAATTGACGACGACTCTCTGTCTTTTCAACTTGAGTACTCAAGAGAGAACGGCAGTAGTCAAGCTCACGGTACACTGCAAGAAAAAAATAACTGAGGAGCCTTTTTCAAAAAAAATCAAACAACAAGCGGATCGTGAATTAGGAAGGCAATCTGAGAAGACAATTCCTACTAGAGGAGAACCAGTACTATAAAAAGAGGATACTATCTTTATTAGCGATAGGATTCCAAGCAGAACACACCCATCACCCCTAAGCTTTTTTCTACTTAGGAATTCTCAAACAATAACTTACCAAATCTATTTGTCTTTTCAACGATTTTCTTCATCACTTCAGTATGTTATTATTTTAGCCTTCCTTAGAAACCAAATGAGCTAACGTAAAAGAATGTAACACCTTTCTCCCTGAATGTCTAAAAAAATTTCTTTGATATCAACACCGATGCAAGAGAGTTCACCGCATTGTTTAAGACTGCTTGTCATTGATACACTGCATCAATTCATCTGGAGTCTGTGCTGCCAGGATCTGTTCAACCATCACAGGGTTGGATGCAATTTTTGCAATCTCTGCCAGCAGACGCAAATGCAGTTCCGGTTCACTTTCAGGGCTCAATAAAACAAAAAACAACCGTACCTGTTTTCCATCATAAGTATGCAGATCCACCCCGTTGGGAATTTGGGCAATGAAACAAAGAGGCTCCATTAAATCAGGACAATGAAGGTGAGGAGCGGCCACACCATGAGCAAGAATTGTCGGAAAATCCCGTTCTCTTTCTAGCAACCATAAAGTACTTTGCTCCTGAAACTGGTCGGGGTACAAGTGATGTACTGCTTGTAAAACACTCTGCAGTGCCTCTTGATACGACTTCGACTGTATGAATAAAATATGCTGTTGGAGAAGCAGGTCCGTTACATGGAGAGCCGCCTGCTTCAGCAAGAGTAACTGAGCGATCTCTGATGATGAAACTACCGCATCAAAAGATATGTTCCCCTGTTTTTCTGCCATCAACATAACACTGTTGTCCATTTTAGATTCCCCCTCCCCATTGTCGTGCTGATGGAACTGAATTTCTTTGTTTTCAAAATCATACGACACCTGAGAGGGTTTTGTTAAATGAGACCAAATCGGAATTCCCACTCCGGCAATCTGCTGCTCAACTTTCAAACTTTGTGACGACCAGCGAAACAGGTTGTTTTTATCGACAAATTCAGACCATTTTTCACAAATCAATTGATTCAGATCCCGGTTGTCAGTCAATGCCAGCACATGGCCAATGGAGACTATAATCTCAGCAGGCAGGACCTCTGAAGACAAAGCATTTCCCTGAAAAGCAAGATACCCCTCCTGTTGTGCTTCCCGAGTCGCATCAGCATTGGTATCCAGAAGCACACAGGAACTTTCCGTTGCTGAGGCGATGAATTCGGCGATTTTTCTCGAAAATGAATGCGCACCAATGATCAGCCATCTCTTTTTTTCGGGCGCTTCCACTTTAAGCAGTTTTCCGACAACACTGGCGGTCCCCCCCTGAAAAATGATGGTACTTGCAATGATGCTAAACGTAAAATTTTCCAAAAATACGGATTCCGGATACCCGATGGCCCTGAGTTCAAGAGCAAACAACGACGCCATTGACCCCGCAATAACCCCGCGAGGAGCAATCCAGGAAAGAAATAATTTCTCATTGAATGATAGTGATGTGCGGTAGGAACACAGCATAATACTCACGGGGCGAATCACAAATAAAACACCTCCGAGGACAATAAAAACTTTCCAGCCCATTTCTAAAAAATTTTTCAACTCAAGGTTGGCAGCAAGTAACACAAAAACAAGCGCAATGGCCAACTCGGTCAATTCTGATTTAAATTGCTGAATGTGCTTCAACCTGGGAGGATTAGCCCATCCTATCACAAGCCCTGCAACAACAACCGTGAGAATTCCGGATTCATGTAGAATATAATCCGAAACTCCGAACAGCAGCAACGCCGATGCAACAACAAATATATTGCTTTGCTCTTCCGGAATAATTTTTTTTTGGAGCAGCAGGACAATGGCCTTTCCTCCTAGATAGCCAAATACAATTCCAATCAACAACCGATAACTGAACTGCCAAATGTGCGTTAAAAAGGGACCTTCCGTGCTCAACCACTCAAAGCACAAAATCGCAATGAACACTCCAATGGGATCAATCAGCACTCCTTCCCAATGAAGAATATGGTATATTTTTTCTTTGATCTGAATACGCTTCAATAAAGGTGCAATCACCGTGGGCCCCGTTACGATGATCAGACTTCCCGCTAAAAGAGAAATTTCTACTGAAAGATCCAGGAATAAATAGATGAGGCCTGCTGTTCCAAACCAGGTAATCAAGACACCTAATGTCAATAAACGCCAGATGACTTTAGAAGTTTGTTTTAATCCTTCAGGATGGAGAGTCAACCCTCCTTCAAACAGGATAATGGCCACACTTATCGAGATAATGAGCCGCAATCCTTCATCTAAAGATTTGGGATGAATCACTCCAAGCAAGTCAGGACCGAGGATGACTCCTCCTATCAATAAAAGCACTATGGCAGGTACTCTGATATGTCGAGACAATATGAACAAGCACACGCCGAAAAATAAGGCGAATACAAGTGTGGAGAGTTGAAAAGAGGAGAGGTCCATAAAATATTTTACATACCACTATGCCTGGGACGATATAAGCGTTGGAAGGTCTAACAAGAGCGTTTGCAAGACAGGACAATACTGCTAATTTTTTCACAGGAAAAAATCACATAAACAGAGACCGACATAGTGCCACTATCTTATTGCCGGAACTGATGCCATACAATCATTATGAAAAAATCAGCAGCACTCAAACCAAGAGATTCTACTTCTTCCACTTTTTATCAACAGCCTCTCTCAGGTTTTTTCCTGCAGAAAAACGCACAACTTTTCTAGCAGGAATTTTAAGAGTTTCTCCAGTTTGCGGATGGCGGCCTTTACGAGACTTTCGTTTGGTCACAGAAAAAGTTCCAAACCCGACTAATGGTACAGAATCACCTTTCTTCAAAGCTTTCTGTATTGCACTCAGGGTTGCATTCAAATACCTGCCGGCATCGGCTTTAGTGCCTTTTATACTTACATCACTTGCAATTGCTGCAATGAGCTCAGCTTTTGTCATACTACTCCTTCAATTTAATGATTAATTCAACTATCTGACTATAGATCCAAATTCTCTCTATCAGAAAAATCGGCATGATGCAAGGATTTGATACTCTTTTGTACTAGAAAACTCGATAAATGAAAAAATGGGGTCTGGAAACAGACTAATTCTCCTGAATTTCCAGCCTGAAGGGGGTGAATCAATATTCTTTCAGAAATGAGACCTAATTTATCATGGCATAGATACTGTGAAGCGGAATTCCCATCACTTCAGCAAGTGTAGAAAACAATGGTTTCTGATCAGAAAGCGACTTGATTTGATAATGAGGGACATTATAAGTCGTTTCATCATTACTATTTGCAGGCAAGCCAATCATCAAATGCAGCAGCAATCGGTCCTCCATACTGGTTTCTTGTTTGCCCGCGTCTAACAATAACACCGGGATATGAGAGTTGATGGATTGGTTGCGGGTTCTCAAACAAGTAAAAATGTCCGGAAGATCAAAAGCATCCCGATTGATGATGAGTAAATCGAATGCCTGGTTTGAAAAATCGGTTTCCGTTGGCAGTGTCGGAGCAATTTTGATGCGCTGAGGCACCTCTCTTTTTTTAATTTGAAAAAAATTACGCAGCATATCAACAGAAACCACATATCCCATTTTAGTGGCCACATAGATGTGAATATTATCCAATAAAGCAGGACTCCATTCAGCCCTAGCGTCAATCCCTTGAGCTTGAAAATAATTACCAGGATAGCGATGCAGAACCTCCTTGACATCGGCTATGCTGGAGCCCAGCAAAGCCAATTCTAATTTATCCAGTACATGATCATCCAAAAATTGTTGGTAACCGGTATTATTATTCCACAATTCATTTTTTTTCGCATAGTTTTCTACTTTCAGTTTCAACAAATCGATTTCTTCCTCCAGCTGCTCTGCTGACATATCCACATGATGGCGGAATTCGGCAATATCCAGCATCTTTTTTAGCTCGGGGATATTCAAATTGCTGTCCGTATCAATAAAGGCTTTTAACAAATCGCCTACCTGACGCCACTGAGAAATGGTTTCTCCAATCCGATCAGCGATAGACTGATGCTCACGGACTGTTTCGATCAAGCCCTTTGTATAAAAATTAAACTTGGCTTTCTTGATTCGAGTCCCCTGTTTTTTCTGCAGCTGTTCCCTGTTTTTTTTCAGGTTTTTGACAATACGCTTCCGTTGTTTCACGAATGCCTGGTATTTATCTTCTGCAATTTTTCCGGACTGTTCTGTTTCATTCAATTTTTTTTCTGCACGCTTCAATTGTTTATGCAGATTCATGCGCTGGTCTTTCAGCTTCTGAATTTCCTGCGCAAGCATTTCTGGATTTTGCTTCAATTGCTTCTGTTCTTTTTTACTCAAAATAGTTTTCTTTTTGATCCTGACATGGATCGGCAGTTTATCTTCCTTGAAATTCCAGAAATTAATAATAACAATATCATATCCTTCCAACTCTGGCGCGTTGATCAAAAAGTCTTTAATGGTCAAATGTTCGAGAGGGTGGTCTTTTATATTCGCTGCCAAAAAAACATTGTATTTGTGCTGAAGCTGATACGTCGACATGGTGGACAGATTTTTTCTGACAAATCCCAGTGGAATCAAGCCCTTGACCGTCATGTCTTTCAGATCATCCACAATCAGCACTTTGACCAACGCTTTCATGACATCTTCTACAGAGTCACCAACACCTGTCACTTTTCCTACGGCCTCAATAATAATAAAGCTCAGAGCCTGATAATACACCTGATCGATTCTGGCAATTTTTCGATCCAACTGCTTGAGTTCATCTTGCTTTTCTTTCAACCGTTTAGATTTATATTGAATCACTTCATGATGGTAAGCTAGTTTGAGGAACACTCTATTCCGTTCCAACACCAACGCTTCTTCTTTCAGCTTGATAAACCGTTTTTCAGAATGAGTGAGAGCTTGGTTTTCCCGCAGGATGGGTTCCAATTTGTTTAAATCAGGACTTCCCTCCACTTGAAATAATTTCTGTTTGGGAAATTTTTTAAACGAAATTTCTTTGATGGCATTATAAAAGTTTGGGCCATGAAACGACAAAACGTGATCAAATTTTTCTGTATTCCCTGCACCCTCTTTTGCAATAGTCACCTTGTATCCCAGAGAAGAACATCTTTTTTGCAGGACAGTCTGGTAAGACTGGTACAGATCTTCCGGCAGTAAAATTAAAAAAGAACTCCCTTTTTCGATCTGCTCCAGCGTATCGTTGAATACCAAGGGATCTTTCAAAGATTCTTCGGCATTCTTCAATGTTTTTTTACCGTGTACCATACAATTTTCTCCCCTTTGTCAACACAATATGATAGTATCCACTGGTCAGTTTGATTTACACACTTTATCTACTTGAAACGGCACAGCATCTATCTAAATGGAGTGCATAATATGTGCCCTCATCTATATTAGAGACTTTATACGGCAACAGGGTTTATCATGCTGCAAAATTTAAAAACAAAAAAAATTCATGAACACTTGCAAGCGGCAGAAAATAGTATGTCATCAGAACAATGCAGAAGACGGAACAAGCGCGTAATTGGTGCTGTTCAAGTTGTATATGAAGGTACAAAAATAGTTGCATACAACGTAAGTACCTCTGGTATCGCATTTAACACTACCAAAAATTTTAATAAAAAAATTGGAAAAACCATTCCTTTGACTATTGTTATTCCAGATCATCCAAAATCTTCCAAAAAGAAAAAATTGAAGTTAGAAGCAGAAGTCAAATATTCTAGATTTGATGATACCTGGAAATCCCATATTGTTGGTTTAGAATATATAAAATACGCCAAAAATGATAAAAAACGTATCAAACAGCTCGTACATTCGCTAGATCATATGAATCTTTATTTTGGGGAAAGGTATTTCGATTACACCAGAGCAAATGACTTCAGCAATCTTTGAAAAGGAAGCGGGGGCTTTTTAGTTTTTTAGACAAGAAAAACATTCCCAAAAAAAGTACCAGTCCCACAATGGCAGCAATACGAGTTTGAGGCCAAAACAGTGGTTCATATTCCAGAACAAGCTGATGGGAACCGGCTGGGACGAATACTCCCTGCATCGTTAAGTTGACTTGGTATAGCCGGGTTTCCTTCCCATCAATCAAAGCTGTCCATCCTGGATAGAAGGTATTGCTCACCACTACAAATTGAGATGTTTCAGCCAAGTAGCGAATGGAGAACCGACTTCCGGTTTCTTGGGCAATCTGCAACATTTGAGGATGCCTGTCATGGTCTTCTGTTGTGAAATCATCCACCCAGACTGGCATTTTCTCTGCTCGGATATAAGCTTTCAACAGGTTTCCTGCAAATGTTTCCATCGTATATTCCGACATCTCCTTCTCTGGAAGCCAGCCCAGCTGGTGAACAAAAAATGCTCTGGGAAGTGCATCTCTGTTCTCAAAAACTTCAGCAAATTCATCCGAATAGACCTTCTGCCAGCGTGCTTCAGGCAACACCGTTTTAAAATCCAATGCCTGAGGGCGATTAGGAGAGCGTTGTATCAAATAGCGCACATTCAGCCCACTGAATAATGGCTGCAGCAATTCAGGTTTACCTTTCCAATCCAATTCCATAAAGTTTTCATTTTTGCGGATAAGTTCAAAAAAATGCTGCATGTGAGCAGGATACACCGCCAATTGGTATTTCAGATTACTCAATTCAACCGCCATGCTATTGCGAGGGAATAAAAAATTTCCCAGCGACACGACACGGAACAATCCAGGCTGTTTTTTGAGGAAAGCGACATAACTTTTCTCTTCATAAGGATGCAGACGAGGAGAATATTTTCGTCGAGGAACTCCGGCCCAGCACTCGAACAATAAAATGGCACACAGGCCCACGATCGAAACACTCACGGCTTTTCCATACCGAAGTAAAGCCGCTGATAAAAGGCCGAATACCAATGTCAGTCCAACCCACCTGGCAGCCAGCTGCCAACCATGGTTCGTGATCTGGAAATCAGCACGCCAAGACACATCCAGTAACCCTGACAGCACAATCAGCACTGTTATTCCAAAGGCCCAATACCCATAGCGGTTTACAATCCGGCGGTCCTGTTGCCATAAAAAGTTCAGAAACGTGCCAATGAGCATTAACAGGCAAATGTGCAGGGTCGGTGCAAAATAACGGAAAATCCACATACGGCCATATAGCGGAATGTAACCCGAATATTCTGCAATCCAGGGAATGATCCCATAATTTTTTACCACATACAATACCGGCCAAATCCAAAATAAACAGCTTTTCTGATGAATCTTCCCGCGAAACAACCATGCACCAAACAAACACAAGGTTCCCACGATCCCGATATGACCCACTTGTGCAATTTTATCCCAGTCCGGATGAACTTCAAAACCTTGCCATCCTCCAACATACCGAATAGGCCAGCCCAACAGGGCATCAACCGGTAAATACAAATGCCCGGTTCCTTCACGTGTTTCTCCCTGCATCACATTATGAAACAAATGAACCCACTGAGGAGACGTCCACAAGGCTCCTGCCAAAAAAATACCTACCCACAATGCCGTGTGCGACAAAAAAGGTCGTTTTAACTCAAAAACGCGAACAAAATAATAAATCCAGATGAAGGTAAAAAGAGCGAGGGTTGCCTCTGGCATTCCTGTCGTGAACAGCAGATGAATAGAAAGCCCCATTCCTGCTATATTCCATAGACTGGGCTGGCGGACAAACTTTTCTGTTACCAGCAAACTGAATGGAAAAAGACAAAAAGCAAGAGTTTCTCCGCCAAATCCTGTTGCCAGGGGAATGCCCCCAATCAGAGGGCTGGCAACAGCAAGAGGAACAGCAACCAGCAATGAAATTTCAAACAAGCGCAAAAGTTGAAAAACGGAACAGCTGAATCCAGTCATCATCAATAAATAAATCATATCCCACCAAGTGGGATTCACCCAATAAAAAAGCAGCGACAAAGGATTAAACAGCATCTCATGTCCAAAAGCAAACAGAGGGACCCCGAGTCCCGTATAGGGATCCCACCAGGGCCACTCCCCTTTTTGAAAAGCACGATTCTGGTATTGATAAACAGGATGATACTGCCCTGGCGCATTCCAACTATCTCGTGTGGGAGGTCCGTTATGCGGAACAAGCGAATAAAGCACTTTGGCTGCTGTTTTTACAGAATGTGCTGTATACAAATCCACATTGGGCAATCCATCCACAGGAAGTCGATTGTATTCAATGAAGGTGCTGTCTAAAAAAAAAGATGGAAAATAGGAAAGGACTAAAAAAAAGAGGGATGCGATGAAGACAAAACAAGCAGGGTAAAAGGATGTTTTCATTCGGACTTTTTCATTCGCATTTCTAAAAGTGCTTCTTGAAGCGCAAAATTGAGATTGCCATCTTTGCCAAATAAGTGCTGCCATTGTTTGGAAAAACGTGCAAAATCATCATTTTTCTGAGGCTGGTCAAAATTATCCGAATCATGCAGCTGCAAAGTCACAAAAGGCGTGTACAGATTTCGGAACCCCTGCTGATCCAAACGCAGACACAAGTCATAATCAAAATAACTCGTTTGATAGGATTCATCAAATCCTTCCATCTCTTCAAATGCCTGTTTGGAAATCATGGCTAAATTTCCACTGAGAATCCAATAGCTCCGCAAAGAAATCAAGCTGTTGGTATCGCCTGTTGCATCAGAAGGTTCATTGTGAAAAATATTGAGCGGCCCTTGCTGAGACAAGACCACTCCTGCCGTTTCAATACCGTTACGGTTATTTATCAGTTTTCCAGCCACCAAGCCGATTTCAGGACGCTGAACCTGTTCCATTAAATGGGCCAACCAATCACGATGAAGCGAATGAAAAGGTTGAAAAACAAAACACACCTGCTCACCTTTACTTTCACGGACAGCACGATTCAAATTAGCAGGAACGGTTTGAGAATGATCATATTCCATCAACTCGACAGCAATACCACCTGGAACCGCAATCATTGACGCAGGCATCTGATCACCCAGCAGCATTATTTCCACATTAAAACCTTCGATTTGCGGCACAAGCGATTTCAGGAATGGTAGAAACGATTGTTCAGAATCACCCAGACAAACAATCAGGGAAACGGTTTCATCTTTCCTGAAAGGGCGGTGAATACGAAACATGAAATGTTCAAGATCGGAGATATCTCCTTTTATCTTTAAGCGTTTCATGCAATCCTGCAGGACCTCACGCTGATCTCCCTGGGTACGAGGTTTGTTTTCGGGAGAAACCGAAATAGAAGCGGGTGCCTGCCGCCAGTAGTAAAGGATCTTATGAATATGAGAGACCACGCGGGATTGTTCAATACAGCGCAAAAACAAATCATAATCCTGCCCTTCTCTTCCTTCGGTCCATCCTCCTACCTGCTCAACTAAGCTCCGCCGCATTGTAGATAGCTGAGCCACCCAGTTATGGCATAAAAACAAGTCCCAGTTGAAATCCGGTTTCAAAAAACATCCCACCAGCTTTCCCTCCATATCAACAATGGCAGAATCGGTGTAAACAAAATCAATATCGGGCATTTCATTGATCCGTTGAGCCACTTCAAACAGGGTATCAGGAACAATCAAATCGTCGTGATCCACCAAAGAAATATATTCTCCCTCAGCCAGACTCAGGGCAGCATTAGAAGCTCCGGAAATACCCTTATTCTGAGAAAGATGAATCACCTTGAGACGCGGTTCCATCTGCTGGTACTTGTCTAGAATCGGACGAACATGAGGAGCAGGAGAGGCATCATTGGCAATACACAATTCCCAATGAGGATAAACTTGCCCTATGACTGAATCCAGTGTTTGCACAAAAATCTCTTCTGGAGGATTATAAACAGGCATGATAATACTAAAGACAGGATGATGAGCAAACTCTTGAATGCGTGTCAACATTTCCTGAGAACTCAAAACCTGTGCCCTTTGTTTGACTGCAATTTGTCGACGATCCAAAAAGACAGATGGATCGTTTGCAGACAATCCGATCCCATGGAAAATGATTCTTTGAATTTTTTGCAATACTTTTTTCAGAAACATTTCAATGGCAGTCTACAGGTTTGAAAAACATTCTTTTGCTTGATTCCTCCGTTTATTAATGGCAACCTACCCTAATTTTCTCAGGTTCTCAAGAGCAATAGTATAAGAAAATAGAAAGGACACTACATGACCAATTTCAGTACCACTTACTTACAGGAAGCAGTCGAGTTGATCAAACAGCTTTCTTCAGAAACGACTGAACAAATGGCAAAAGGACTGGCCAAAGTGCGTGAGCAGGGTGGAAGGTTGTTTTTTTTAGGAGTTGGCGGATCGGCTGGGAACTGCAGCCATGCCGTCAATGATTTTCGCAAAATTTGTGGATTTGAGGCATATGCCCCCACTGACAATGTTTCAGAGCTGACCGCACGTACCAATGACGAAGGATGGGACAGCGTATTTGCCGGCTGGCTGAAAGATTCTAAGATACGAAAAGAAGATGGGGTTTTTATTCTTTCTGTGGGAGGCGGCAATTTAGAAAAAAATGTCAGCCCCAATCTGGTTAAAGCCATTGAGGTGGCCAAAGGCGCTGGTGCCCAAATTTTTGGGGTGGTTGGTAAAGATGGAGGTTACACCGCAAAATCATCGGACACTGTTTTGATCATTCCCACCATCAATCAAAACCACATCACGCCACACACAGAAGCATTCCAGGGAGTGATTTGGCATCTGCTGGTCAGTCACCCTCTGCTCAAACAAAGCGAAACCAAGTGGGAGTCTACAAAATAAATGAAAAATAAAGCTATTCTTTTGGACCGAGACGGAGTTATCAACCACTCCATTGTCATAGGAGGAAAACCCTACCCCCCACCAACGATGGCAGAATTTCAATTCACAGAGGCCATTCAGGAAACCCTCGAAATTCTAAAGAAGGCGAACTATATTTTAGTGATCTTCACCAACCAGCCGGATGTGGGAAGAAAAACTCAGAGCCTGCAGCAGGTAGAAATGTTCCACCAGCACATCCAGGTGACATTGCCCATCGACCAGATATATGCCTGTTTTCATGATAATTCTGACCAGTGCGACTGCCGAAAACCCAAACCAGGGATGCTTTATCAGGCACAAAAAGATTGGAACATTGACTTTAGCAGAAGTTATGTCGTTGGAGACCGCTGGCGTGACATTGATGCAGGCAATGAAGTTGGCTGCCAAACCATCTGGATTGATTACGGCTATGACGAAGAACTTCACAGTCAACCCGATTTTACAGTCCAGAGTGTTCAGGAAATATCAAAAATTATTTATACAGAGATTTAATTTATGAAAGCATTTGTTACCGGAGGAGCTGGTTTTATTGGAAGCAACCTGGTCGATCATTTACTATCGCTGAACCATGAGGTGGTGGCTTATGACAATTTGTCGACAGGCATGTCAAAGTTTCTTGAAGATGCCCGCCAGCGTCCTCAATTCACCTTCATCCAGGACGATGTGTTGAATACTGACGCGCTGACCCGTGCCATGAAAGGAAGCGATTTTGTATTCCATCTAGCCGCCAATGCCGATGTTCGCTTCGGCACCGAGCATCCAGAGAAAGATTTGCAGCAAAACACGATTGCCACCTTCAATGTTCTGGAAGCAATGCGAGCCAACAATATTAAAAAAATAGTCTTTTCATCAACAGGCTCCATTTATGGCGAAGCTCCTGTTATTCCAACTCCTGAAGACTGTCCTTTCCCCATACAAACGTCCTTATATGGAGCCTCAAAACTGGCATGTGAAGGAATGATCTCGGCCTATTGCGAAGGTTACGGCATGCAGGGTTGGATCTTTCGTTTTGTCTCCATTCTTGGGGAGAGATACACCCATGGTCATGTGTTTGATTTTTACAAAAAATTATTGGACAATCCCAAGGAACTTTTTGTTTTGGGCAATGGAAAACAAAAGAAATCCTACTTGTATATCAAGGATTGCCTTCAAGCGATTTTGTTTGCCATTGAACACTCGCAGAAACCTTTCAACATTTTGAACCTGGGAACAGATGAATACGTGGAAGTTGACGATTCTATCGGATTCATTATCAAACACCTGGCAGTGCAGCCTCAACTCAAATATGCGGGCGGTGAGCGAGGATGGATTGGAGACAATCCGTTTATATTTTTGGATTGTACAAAAATCCGCAAACTGGGTTCAACCCCTGAATTTACTATTGAGCAGGGAGTCATCAAAACATTGGAATGGCTCCAAAAGAATCAATGGGTCTTCGAAAGGAGGTCATAATGCAAATTGTCATTTCCGGTGCAAGTCTAGGAATTGGTGAATACCTGACAAAATCATTGGTCGGAGAAGGACACCAAGTGTGGGGACTAGCCCGCTCTGCCGCACCTTTGAAAGCCTTAAAAAAAGAATTAGGAGGTCCATTCTTTTATTCTCCATGCAATGTGTCTTCTTATGAACAGCTTTCTAAAGCACGCGCTGCCATCGCAGAAGAATGGCAAACCATTGATGCCATCATCTGTTGTGCCGGTATACAAGGAGCAATGGGGGATGCTATGAAAAACGACCCTGCCGAGTGGAGTCATACTGTCAGAGTCAACCTGGACGGAACTTATTACACAATACATGCCTTGTATGGCTTACTCGGAACAACCTCGTCTAGAAAGAAAGTGGTTTGCTTTTCAGGGGGAGGTGCCACATCCCCGCGCACGAATTTTTCTGCCTATGCGGTCTCTAAAACCGGAGTGGTCCGACTGGTGGAAAATCTGGCAGTGGAATGGAAAGGTCAAAATATCGATATCAATGCTATTGCTCCAGGCGCCATCAATACCCGAATGACCGAACAAGTAATTGCGCGGGGCCCTGAAATAATAGGAGAAGAATACCATAAAGCAGTCCAGCAGAAAGAATCTGGAGGCGGTTCTTTGGAAAAGGTACTGCAAACCGTGCGGTATTTTCTTTCTTCCGAATCGGATGGTATTTCAGGTAAGCTGATCAGTGCCGTTTGGGACTCCTGGCATGAGTTTGAGTCCCGCCAACAAGATATTCAAAATTCAGATATCTATACGTTACGCAGAATTGTCCCCAAAGACAGGGGTTTTGATTGGGAATGAGAAAGGAATTATCTAACATGAAAATAGCAATTATCGGCTGTGGGTTGATTGGAAAAAAACGTGCCGCCGCATTAAAAGAAAGAGGACAGCTTATCCTTGCTGCAGATATCGACTCAACTCGTGCAGAATCCCTGGCTCGCGAATATGGAGCACAAGCCACCACCGATTGGCAAGCTGCGGCAGCTGCACCAGAAGCCGACATGATTATTGTGGCCACCACCCATGATCAACTGGCTAAAATAACACTGGCTGCCGTCAACGCGGGCAAGCACGTATTGCTTGAAAAGCCGGGAGCGATGAACCCCTCAGAATTGGAACCGGTGAAAGCAGCAGCAAAACAAAATAATGTTTTTGTACATGTTGGGTTCAATCATCGTTTTCATCCTGCCATGCAAAAAGCCAGAGAGTTGATCGATCAGGGAATACTGGGACCACTTTACTATATCCGCGGACGCTACGGACATGGCGGACGAGTTGGATATGAAACAGAATGGCGTGCGCACCCTCAAGTCAGTGGAGGAGGCGAGCTGTTGGACCAGGGAGCCCATTTGATAGACTTGAGCCAGTGGTATTTTGGAGAAGCATTCACCGACATTCATGGTTGGTGTGCTACCTACTTTTGGGACATGCCGGTAGAAGACAATGCCTTTTTAACCCTCCGCACCGCATCAGGGAAAATTGCCCAACTGCAAGCCACCTGGACCGAATGGAAAAATATGTTTTCTCTCGAAATCACCGGACGGGATGCGAAGCTCCACATCGAAGGACTTGGCGGGAGCTATGGCACAGAACGTCTGGCTTATTATCAAATGAAACCCGAAATGGGGCCTCCAGATACTACCATCTTTGAATACCCAGGAACAGACCTTTCATGGGATCTGGAGTTTAAGCGATTCCTTGCAGAAATCGAACAATCGCATCCATCGGAGCCAGGACTTCAATCAACACAAAACGTACTTTCTGCCATCGAAACTATTTATCAACAAAACAATGTACCCTGGCTCAGAAAGCAGGAGGACTCCCCATGATCATCACCCGCAGCCCGCTTCGTATTTCTCTGGGAGGGGGAGGAACCGATCTGCCATCTTACTATCAAAAGCATGGTGGATTTTTAATTGCTGCCGCTATTGACAAATATGTCTACCTGACCCTCCACCATACCTTTGTTCAGGAACTGATTATCAAATACTCACAAATGGAACGCGTTCATTCCATTGATGAGGTCAAGCATCCCATTATCAAAGCCGCGCTGCAGCTTCTGGAAATAAAAAACCCATACCTCGAAATTACCAGCATGGCCGATATCCCTGCAGGAACGGGATTGGGTTCTTCCGGCAGCTTCACCACTGCCTTATTAAAAGCACTGCACACACATCAAAAGAATCTGGTTCACCCGGAAGAACTGGCAGAACAGGCATGTCACATTGAACTGGAGATGCTGCAAGAGCCTATTGGCAAACAAGATCAGTACATTGCCTCATACGGAGGTTTGACCTGTTTCACTTTCCAGACTGATGGCAAAGTAGAAGCAGCGCCTCTTAAAATTTCTGAAGAAACTCTCTATAACCTGGAGGATAACTTATTGCTTTTTTTTACTGGATACTCACGCAGTGCTTCAAGTATTTTGAAAGAACAGAATGACAAAAGCAAAGAAGACAACCAGTCCATGATTGACAACCTCCATTATGTCAAAGAAATGGGATTCCGCAGTCAAAGGGCATTTGAAGAAGGCGATCTGCATAAATTTGCTTCCATCATGAATGAGCATTGGCTTCATAAAAAGAAGCGTTCGGGTGCCATGAGCAATTCTCACATTGACGATTGGTATGAGTTAGCCATGCAGAATGGAGCCCTCGGGGGTAAATTGATTGGAGCAGGCGGAGGGGGTTTTTTGATGTTTTATGCTGAAGAAAAAATCAAGCTACGGCATGCTCTGCGCGAAGCAGGACTGAAAGAAGTCCGCTTTCGTTTTGATTTTGAAGGTGCGAAAGGAATCATCAACTCATGAATACCTCTGTAGCCATCCTCGCTGGTGGACTAGCCACTCGACTGAGACCACTTACTAAGAATCTGCCAAAATCCATGATTGAGATTCACGGAAAACCTTTTTTTGAGTACCAGCTTGCGTTGCTGAAAAAACAGGGATTGACCAATATTGTGGCCTGTGTCGGCTATCAGGGAAAGCAAATTGAAAAATACTTTGGTAATGGAAGTCGTTTCGGAGTAAACCTGCAATACAGCTATGACGGCAAAACACTTCTTGGTACCGGGGGCTCTCTGCGTCACGCGTTTCCCTTACTGAGCGAAGTCTTTCTTGTCATTTATGGAGACAGCTATCTGGACATAGAGTATGCTCCCGTCATTCAAGGATTTTTAAAAAAATACCAGGGATTACCGGACAGCCCATTAGCCTTGATGACTGTTTATAAAAATGACAATCAGCTCGAGCAAAGCAATGTTTGTTTTCATGAAGGAAACATCATACAATACGAAAAACAAAATCCAACCCTTGAAATGAAGCATATCGACTGGGGGCTCAATATTTTCAGTAAACAGGCATTTGCTGAATCTTCTTTTCCAACCCGATTTGACCTGACCGACTTATACCAGCAGCTCATTCCCGCAAAAAAAGTAATGGGCCACGAGGTGTTCCAGCGCTATTACGAAATAGGATCTCACCAGGGACTGGAAGAGTTCAAAGAGTTGATGCAGGATTGAGTTTTTTTATCGCAGATGATCAAAAATTTTATCACGCAACTCCGACCAGATATTGTATAATGGATCACTGGGCAAAGCTTCCCACTCCATGATTTGCAAAATATAATTGAGCACTTTTTTACGGGACAGCCCTCGCTTTTTCCATTCCTCGTAAATATCCATCACATTGCTTGGCAGATGCTTGCCGTCCAATTCACGCGATGCTACAAATTTAAGAGCACTATCAGGGTGTTTGTGGACAAAATCCATCATAGCGATATCCGTAATGCGCCCCACACCATAAACCACATCGGCATCATCATCCTGCTTTTCATCTTCTTCAAATACTAAATCAAAATCTTCTTCGTCATCAACCTTCAAGTCAACAACAGGCCCCGCAGTCTGCGGTGACAGACCTGCAGGCTTCTTAGCTGTGCTCGTAGTGTCCCTACCAGCAGACATTGAGCTTGTTTGAGCAGGCGACGCACCTTCCTGTATTTCTGTCGCAGATTCGTCTTCAACCACATATTCCTGTACCAGATTCATCGGAGGAGGAGGATTGGGGGGAATGTACGTTGGTACCACAAACAATCCTGCCCGGCGCTGCTGCTCATACTCAACGAGAGCATCATATTCTGTATGGTCTGCAATCATTTCCAGGATATTTTGCGGAGTCACCCAGGCTGGTGCAGGTTTCGAGTATTCTATAAAACTTTGCAAGCGACTGCCTTCATATTTGGCTTCTTCAGAAATTTTCAGAGAATCAATGCGATGGTCCGACACACGCTTGTAACCATATTTTTTTCGGAATGCATCCAACAATGCTTCTACTCTATATCCTGATAAAGACATACATCCTTTTTTATCTGCGAAAACTGAGCTTTTTGCCGGCAGCACTTCCAGCTTTTAAGTAATGACGCAACTGTGAGTGATTTCCCAGTTGTCTGATTTCTGCAGCAATAGCCGTTTTTTCCTGCTGCAAGCGTTCTTCAAACTGCTTTTCCAATGTCAATACATCCTGTAAACCGGTACGAATGTATTGCAGCACCTTATTTTCCGGCTCGCTATAATCCCTCGTGTACTCTTGATGCCAGATGGCAATGACCTCATCCGTTTGCCGCATTGCCTCAATACACTGATCTTTTTGATTCAATAATCCATCAAATTCTATAGCATCAACCAAATGAAGCTGTTTTTGAACCAATTGGAAAAGTTCCGCCAGCAAAGTGCGTTTCTTTTCCAAGAGCAAAATCAATTCTGAATCTGCAAGCTGACGTTCACTTCCCAATACAAAACTCCGAAAAAATTTTATTCAGTAAATCGTCGGCTGTGGTTTTTCCAACGATATCACCCAAAGCACGCAAGCAACTTCCCAAATCAACAGCCAGGCATTCTTCTCCCACCCTACTTTCCAATCCTTCCAAGGCATTCTGCAATGCCGTCAATGCTTTTTTTGCTGCATCCTGCTGACGGAGATTGGTGATCAATGCTTGTTCTTCTAGAGCAGCATGTCCATGCATTCCTTTATCAAACAACACCTCTTTCAGTTGTTCCAAACCCTCTTTATATTTTGCAGAGACATAAACCGATTGAAACTGTTTTAATTGAGAACACGGGAGCTCCTGATGAGCTGTCAGTAAATCTTTTTTATTGAAGACCATTATTGTTTTTTCCGAATCCATTTCCTCGATCAATTCCTCATCCTGAGGAGTGAAAGGAGAAGCGCTGTCCAGCACAAGCAGCACCAAATCCGCAGTTTTCCAGGCATTGCGGCTTCTTTGAACGCCTTCATTTTCAACAAGATGATCGGTATGGCGTATACCAGCTGTATCCATCAATCGGATGGCCATCCCCTTAATCTGCATGGATTCTTCAATAACATCCCGGGTTGTTCCCGGAATATCTGTGACAATGGCACGCGCCTCCTGCAGTAAGGCATTAAGCAAACTGGACTTTCCTACATTAGGGCGCCCTATCAAAGCAACACCCAGTCCGGAACGCATGATTTTCCCCTGCCCTGCCGAAGCCAGTAAACTTTCTAAATCGACCCGTGCCTGTGTTAAGCATCGTATACATTCATCATGTTCTGTGAACGTCTCATCTTCCTCAGAGAAGTCAATCGAAGCTTCAAGCAATGAGGCAACATGAAAAACCTGTTCTTTGACAGCCTCAATGGCTCGGTATAACTGACCCTTGAGTTGATTGACTGCGGCAAATACGCCCAGTTTGGCACGAGCATGGATCAAATCAGAAACGGCTTCAACTTGCGTCAAATCGAGCCTACCGTAAAAAAATGCTCGCTGTGTGAATTCTCCAGGCTCTGCCAGGCGAATGCCTTGTGCTAACAGTAATTCAAGAATGGTTTGCAAAACAACAGGACTGCCATGACATTGAATTTCAATCACATCTTCGGTGGTATAAGAATGCGGTGCCTTCATCAATACAATGAGCACTTCATCAATGGTCTGTTCTTCATCCTGAATCCAGCCATGGTATAAATGGTGGGATTTTGCTTCTGCCAAACTCACTAAGATTCCAGAAGCATGGAAAATGGAATTTGCAGCAGCGATTGCACCCTTTCCACTAATCCGGATCACACCGATTCCTGCAGTCCCTGGAGCAGTTGCAATGGCGACAATGGTATCACTAAGATTCATGCTTGTCCGATTTTAAAGATTTCTTGATTCTAATCGAACCATTGCCTGCTGTAAATATGAAAAGAAGAAAAATCAGGAGGCATCTCTGCCACCTGATTTTTTCGCTAATTGAGAAATTCGCTAGGACTCTCCATAAAGAGATAGCAACGAGTGGTTGCTGATCTTATTTGCCTGGGCATTGGCAGCCGCAGCGGTTTGCGTCAAGATCTGATGCTTGGTAAAATCTGCAAGCTCCTCTGCAATATCCGTATCCCGGATACTGGACTCTGCCGCAATCAAATTTTCAGCAGTCACTCTCAGTGTAGCGGTGTTGGTTTCCAGCGCATTCTTTTGGAATGCTCCCAACCGACCACGTATTGCTGAGATCTCATTAATGGCCCGGTCCATCATACGAATCGTATCCTCTGCCCCTTGTGCCGTGGTTATATTGGCATCAGCAAGGCTTCGAAATCCACTCTCATTAGAGAGTCCACGAGCCAATGAATCAGCGCCTGTATCATCAATGGCAATACGCACCCGCTGCCCTTCATTGGGACCAATCTGGAACACAAGGGAGTTTTGGGCGACACTGACCGTACCCGGTTCTCCCACCTCATCTCCAGAAAAAAGAACGGCCAGTCCATCAGTAAACCGATTTCCTTCGTTCCCTACCAAAACACGGCCTACTCCCGTAGCGGCCTCCCCATTGATACTCCCTTTAACATCAACACCATTATTGATTTTTTGAATCACATCTGCACTTTCAGCAAGCACGCCCCCCTTGGAGCTTCTTACCTGAAAGGTAGACTCTGTCCCATAATTTTTATGTTGCAGTATCAGCGTTTCCCCATCTTTGTCAAAAATTACCTCTAAGTCCAGGTTTGCTTCCCGAACGGACTTATTCAGCTTTCCGGCAAAACTTTCTGCCGTTTCCTCTTCCGTACCAACCACCGTAATGGCTTTTCCTCCTTCCGTAACAGAGAGCACCAGTTCTTCTGCATCAGAGTCACTAAAATCACTGGAAACCCCTGAACGAGAAGGCAACTGGGTAATTTTCACAGGGAAACCCGTCACCGGAGAAGAACGCGTATTCACCGTTGCACCCAGGAATAACAAATCATCCACATTGGCAACCCCGGAAATTCCACGGCTGCCATCCAATAACGATTTATTTCCAAAGCGGGTATTGCTCGACACCCGGTCAATACTTTCCAGTGCGTTTTTCAACTGACTCTGCAATGCCAGCAACGCGTTAGTGTCATTGGCTCCCTCGTTTGCTGCGGCCAGTGACAACTGACGTGCCTGAATCAGAAGATTATTCACTTCAGTCAATGCGCCTTCTGCCGTCTGAACCATTGATATGGAAACCTCCGAATTGGAAACTGCCTGCTCAATTCCTGCAATCTGAGATCGCAGATTCTCGGAAATTACCAAACCGGCCGGGTCATCCGCCCCTCGATTGATTTTTTGGCCAGAAGCCAAGCGTTCGAGGGATTTAGTCAATGCATCCTGATTGGTTGAAAGCTGACGCAAGGTGTTCACGGATGCTACATTATTTTTTATCCGTAACGTCATATTACCTCATTAGTATTTAAAATGTACCTGTTATCAATCCTCCTATTTTCAGAACATAAAATTCTCCCAAAAGTGGGCTAAATTGATTATTACAAAACAATTCATACAGATCTTTTCAACCTGTTATTATGTCTACTGAGTTGACAGCAAGGTCAAAATATTCTGAGGCATTGCATTGGCCTGGGCCAACTGAGCTGTTGCCGTCTGAGTCAGAATCTGGTTTCTGGTAAACTCGGTTAACTCCTGGGCCATATCTGCATCACGCAATGTAGACTCGGCAGCCGTCAGGTTTTCAGACGCAATCCTCAAGCTGGAGAGATTACTTTCCAGGGTATTCCTCTGGAATGCTCCGAGTTCGCCTCGATTGGCAGACAACTCTTCAATGGCTCTATCTACCATACGGATGGTATCCTGCGCTCCTTGTCCAGTCCGCACATCCACATCTGCCAGAGATGTGAAGCCACTGTCATTCACCAGGCTGCGTGCCATTTGAGTGGAGCTGGTGTCAAGCATAGCTACTGAAACCTGCTGCCCCTCATTGGCCCCCACTTGAAATGCCAATGCATTCTGTTCCACCTTAACATGACCGATTACCTGTTTGAGTTCAACATCCTGCTGAACCCGCACCGACAAACCGATAGTGGTCGGATTTCCTTTCCGGCCTGTCAAAATCTGTCCTTGCCCCACTGCGATTTCACCATTGATGGTTCCCTGCACATCAGTGCCAATGAAAGTGACTTCCTGGTTAGCAGATGTTTTTTCGCCTTCCAGCGTTTGAAAAACTCCAGCAGCAGAACTGCGCACCTGGACATCATGATTGCTACCATACAGCCTGTTTTTGATATTGAAGGACCCTTCAGTATCCTCAATACCGACACTGTGGGCAATTTCCACACTGAGACCAGCCCTTTCTGCCACAGCACTCAAACCTTCAATCGCATTTTTCACCGAATCGTTGTTTGATGTGGTGTAGGTAGCCAATTTACCATCACTCCTCACAGAAAGGGTGATACCCGCTTTGACCTGTTCTTCGGTCAAAACTCCTTCTGCTGTTGCCTGCTTGGCATTTTGGGTCACAACCACCGCAAAACCCTGATCCGTTGAACCGGAAGTTGAGGCGCTGGCCCTTACAAACTCAAGGACTTTCCCGCCTTGTGACGTTTCAATTACATCTGTAGCACTGCCGGTTGTCGCCCGGCTGCCATCCAGTAAACGTTTGCGTCCAAACTGGGTGGTTTGAGCAATCCGGTCAATGGCATCCAATGCATTTTCAATTTCAGACTGATCCGCATTGAGCATGGCATCATCATTGATCCCTTCGTTCGCGGCATGGATGGCACGCTGGCGAACATCAATCAACAGACGGTTGACTTCTGTCAATGCCCCTTCAGCCGTTTGCACCAGCGATACAGCGGCTTCATTATTATCAATTGCCTGACGAACACCAGCAATCTGGGCTCGCATGTTTTCTGAAATCACCAGTGTCGCCGGTCCATCAGCTGCTGAATTGACCTTCAACCCGGAAGACAATTTTTCTAAGGACTTTGACAATTTTTGATCATTACGAACTAAATTACGATGAGCTACCAACGCTTCCCTATTATTGTTGACACGCAAACTCATAATCTACCTCCTTGTTATAAATTTTGATAATTGTCCATAACTACCTCAATGGAATCCAGTTTTTCCTTCCAATGGAGGTTACATAAGACGGTTTAATAAGTTTTTGATTCCTTTTGGAATCCACCTCAATGGAGTTTACTCCCCTCTCCGATGGGAAGCTCACAGTGACAATAACTCCTGGTTTTCTCGCTGAAAACCTGGAAATTGAATATTTATCAAAATGACAGACACTCCAATCATTTTGACGGATAATCTGGATACGCTGAAATATTCCCCAGCATTTCCCTTATTCCTCGATGGATTTCCGGATTTCTTTCAATGAAAATCCAATATTAGATCACAATATTTTAAAATCTGATGGTTTTTACTTTTTGCCCACAATATACTCTTGCGAACAAGGAGAACAGCGCTTCTCCCATCAAGTAAAAGCTACTCCCGTATCACAACTCCTGGTCTACCTCCTAAATCTCAAGTAGAGCATATTCACTCTTTGAAAAAGGAGATGAGGGGGATTAGTCCCAAATTCCCTTCACGAAAGAATCAAAGATTCTCTTACTTCAGAATAAGATTTACCAGTAATCCCTGTTACTCAAGGGATTCAATCGTGAAAAATCCTGTGGATTTTTCCCATTACTCAATATGTAGAGGACATACCAAGTTTTATGATACGGCAATCTCTTTTCGAGAATATATGTCCTCCGGATACCATCAATAAAATATTTGCTCTGTGCCTATTGCGGCATACCAGCAAAATAATGCAGCAGCACCTCCTTTCTTTATTAGTAAGTACTAGGTCAAAAGTATTTTAACATTTTTCTTTGACTGTCATCACGAGAAACGAGGTACGAGTGACGTGGCGATCTCTTTCTTCCTGAGATTGCTTTGCCTTTCCTCCTCGCAATGACGGAATGTTAAAAAATATATGCCCAGGTACTTATGTTTATAAATGCGAATCCAGATCTAAAATTTGTTTTATAAAACAATGCTTTACAAAAAATATTTTGTCATGCTGGACTTGGTCCGGCATCCAGAAAACTCAGGGAATTCTTTTGGATTCCGGGTCGGGCCCGGAATGACATCGTTTTCAACTCCAATTCATATTTTATAATAATGATAATATCGATTCTTGCTGCTGATGGGCTTGAGCCAGCATGGCCGTAGAGCTCTGCAACATGATCTGGTTTTTTGTAAAATCTGCCATTTCTCCAGCCATGTCGGAATCTCGAATGACCGATTCGGCAGCTGTTAAATTCTCTGCGTCCACTCTCAAATTATTGAGATTGCTCTGCAGC
>JADGAT010000034.1 GCA_015231885.1 SAR324 cluster bacterium | reverse complement strand
CATGGTTAGCAATTTTAAACCGGAGTTTAACCAAGACGTTTTTCCTTCTTTTGCTCAGTGATTTTCGTTGTGTTTACGGACCGGTCGTTATTAACCGTACCTCTTGGTTTATAAGCTTCGATACAAATAGAAAAATATGGCCAATGGATGGTATTTGTAATCAACCAATCAAAAAGAGGTGGTAAGATTCGGAGTGGCAAGACAAGAGTCCATCCCAATAGGTGTTTTCCCGACAGTTTTCTTAGAAGAAACGTCACCTTTTGGCTGATAAAGCCACTGCAATAGGAGGTTCTCTCCAATACCAAGCCCGCATGTTGGCATAGTTCTTCCAACATTGATTTTGTATAGCCTCGCCTCACATGACCACCATCCTCAACCTCAGAAAATGGACCATTATCTCCAGATGTGATTGGGCGAAAAAGTAAGTAAGGAGTTGTAAGAAGAAGACGCCCACCCGGCTTTAAACAAGTGACTATATCTTGAATTAGTTTTCTGTCGTTAATGATGTGTTCAATATTCTCAAAACATATAGCAATATCAAATACACCTTTCAGATCATCTCTTGTGTCTAGTTTGCGAACATCAAGCACCTCAAAACTTGCAGAATCCGCGTTGCACATTTTTGCTCTCTCGGATGCAACTTTTTGATTTCGTTCATCCCAGCTCAACCCCAATGTATAATATCCTCGTAAAGCGGCTCCAATAGTAAAAGCCCCCGTTCCACAACCAATATCAAGCAGTTTTTCTTGGTTATTTGTCTGTGGCAGGCGCTTTTTGAGCCATAACCACCTGTCCAGAACTAATGTATCCCCATGAATAAGAGTAGCAGGGAACCCGATCATTTTTACAAGTAGTGATTTATCCATTCTTGATCTTATCGTGGGTGTATTGCTGGAAAAAAATTACTTCAAAGTAATCAGAAAAAACAGTTGCAACTGTGTCTATGAGGTCATTTGTAAACAGGTTTTTTAAAAGAATGTATCCTTGCTAATGCACCAGATATCCACTGCTGTAAAGTATATCCTGAACGGATACAGCGTTGATAAGAAGCTTCTGCAATTTTTAGTCGTTCTTTCTCATGGGTTAAATAGAAATGTATTTTATCTGCACATTCTTCCGGCGAACTAAAGAACTCTGCTTCTTTGCCTTCTTCATATAATTCTAAATGCTTTTCTGTTCTTTGAGCTAAAAGAAAACCACGGCAGGCTGGAATTTCAAATGTTCGTAATGTGTAGTCATTACGATTTGCCGCAGAAACAAAACCCAGGGAAATTTTGCTGTGCCAAATGATAGCTGCATACTCTTGACTATTCACAGATGGATAAAACTGCGCTCTGTGTTGATAGTATACTAAAGTACGGTGCCAACCATTACCATATACGTTAACAGGAATATGGTAATGGTTCATTAAATTACCTATATCTCGGATTCTATTGTCCCTGGCTGCTCCAACAAAAGACACATCATGGCGATATTCAAGGGGTAGATAATTTTTAGGAGGAGGATGAAATAAGGTTGGTAGGTAACCTAGCTTACAAAGAGATACATTTTGTGCGCCATGTTCATAGAATTCATTGATGTTCACTTCCCGCAAGACATAGTGTAAATCGTACAAAGGGATAGTTTCCTTGAAATACTTCCATAAAGGGCGTTCAGCATGATTGGGCCCGAAGGGATCATCGTCCTGATAACAGACAAATGTGCAGCCTGGTAAACTTTTTTTTGCTTTTTCTAAGGTCTCAGGTAACAAGAGCAGAGCTTTCTCTATCCATGCAATCTCCGGTTTTAATGCAGTAATTGCATCCAGAAACTCCTGATTGAACTGACTTAGTACAGCTTTGTCAAAAAGATAGACTCCTGTGACTTTTTTAATGATTCCTCGGAGCAGAGAGTGATAGTGATAATTATCTTGAGCAAATTCGGTCACATCATGCCCCAGTTCTTTGAGAACGTGACAGCGTTGCCAACCTGTCATCCATTTAGCCCCTAATCCTCCACAAAAGAAAATACGCATGATTTTATAACTCTATGACTATTGGCTTTTAAGATAACTAAGCACTGCATCTGCCAAGTGCTTTGGATGAGGCAATGCATCCACACCTAGGGGCTTCGGTTGGTTTTGTGGCACAATTGCTTGGACAATAGTGTTTGCGAAGGCTGAGGCATCATTGGATGGGAAAATGAAGCCAATGTTCGAGTCTGTAACCAGATCATGAGCACAGCCGACCTTATCACTAACAATCACCCGCAATCCAAACTGTAGGGCCTCATTGACCACCAACCCCCATGTTTCTCCACTTTGGGATGGAAATAACAGTGTGTCTGCCATGGCATAATATTGTCCCAGTTCTGATTGATTTTGAAAGCCTGTAAAAATGGCTCGTTCTCCCAGCTGTTTTTTCATACATGCTTCAAATTCATTTCGTGAATCACCATCACCCACGGCTAATAACCAAACATTTTTTTTCTCTTCTAAAGACAATAACGAGAAGGCACTAGGAATCAAAAGCGGATTTTTGGGACAATACATTTTTCCGCAATAAAGAAACACATGAGCATCGGCTGGAATGGTCATCTTATCGCGCAAAACGTTGCGTTGCGGAGACCATTTATCCACTTGTTGTTTAAAAAAATCGACATCAATGGCATATTTGATGGCAGTAAGGTGATCATGGGATATTCCGATACGCTGGTAATGTCGGATGGAATTTTGGCCAATAGGAAAAAAATGCTGGAATTGACGATAATATTGTTTTAGCAAAACTTCTCGTATTTTGTCTTTCAGTACTGATCGATCAACAGCCTCATCGGTAGTTTCTGCTCTGAGCAAAAGTGAGTAGTGAAGTAGATGGAGAATGATCGTACTTACAGTGATGAACGCAGGAGAATAGGAAAAAATTAAAACATAATTGGGGTGATAGTGCTGGATGGCTATGGCTGCTTTGAATGCTGATAGAACACCAGATGCTCCTCGTAATTGCTCAAGAGATCCCTGGGTCACGAACTCGTGCTCAAACCCCTCAGTTGGTTGGCAATCCCAGGCAAATTCCGTTTTGAACCCAGGATCTTCACCGAATTTTGCTCCGTGGTCACAGCCAAAAAAAACTTTCAATTCCAGGTCCTCTTTTTTTGAGAGCTCCCGAAAAACAGGAGCAAAATATTGTACAGGATGGGTAACAAGAGCGGCAAGTCTCATAGCAAAACGTATCTTTGAAAACTAAATTGAAAGATCCAGGAATTGTGTAAAGGCCTGTTCAGCCTGACGGAGTGTATATTTGGCCTGGTACGCAGCAAATGCGTTCTTCCCCATTTTCGCTACCAAGTCCGGAGCTGCAGCTAATTGTTGAATGGCTTCAATCAATTTGTCGACATCACCTGGAGGAACGACAACACCGCATTGCTCTTCTTCGATCACATAAGCTATTTCTGAATCTGCAGGTACTTGGGCTATGATAGCTCTTCCTGACGCCAAAATTCCATATAATTTACAAGGTACGGCCACTCCTGCCAAATTTGCTTGTAAAGATATCAAAGAGACATGAGAACAGGAAAGGCTATCTAACAACTCTTCTTGTGGTACAAAATCTTTCCATATGATGTTGTGTGCATCCAGGTTCAGGGCAAGGTCTTCCGCAGAGCTGCGTCGAATTCCGTTACCAATGAACAAAAATGCGATATCTGGTTGGTTTTTTAGTTTTACAGCAGCCTGGACAAAAGTTTCCATATCATGCCAAAGCCCCATGTTCCCAGAGTACTGAACAACAAATTTATTTTGTAAAGATAAGGCTGTGGTTAATTTACTTTTTTTGAAAGAAATCGGAACAGGAATTTCTGTTGCACCCCAATGTGGAATGTAGGTCAGTTGTTTTTGTGGAATATGATACTTTGTTTGCAGCAGAGGAATCATATCTCTCCCCAATACCGCTAATTTTGCAGCATTGGAATAACTGAGGCGATTCAGGGCATACCAAATTTTTGTAATAAAAGAACTTTCTTCTAAATTGCCCAAAAATACCAATCCTTCCGGATAAAGGTCCAGCAGCATATAGTGGTAAGAAAATTTACGGACCTTTGATGTCAAATACAGAAGAATTGCTGCAAAAGGGGGATTGGTGACTCCAAAAAAAATGGAATCACGAGGGGCTTTTATGATCTCCCAGCCAGCATGCAGTAGAAAAGAAAGATAAGACAAGGCACGGTGATATAAACTTTGCTTAAGCGGAATATTGAATCCACATCGTTTTATTATAATACCGTCTAATGTTTCATACCGCGGAGTTGTTTTGTCAGAAAGGTTTCCAGCAGGAAAGCCGCAAAGTACATGAATGCTCAGTCCCTTTTTTGCCATATTGCGCAGCAGGCTGACAAACAGCTGACTGGTAGATGTTGTATCAGGATGGAAGACCTGGCATACTAGGATAATCTGTTTCACATGACGTCCCACGCTTTGAGCATATTTTACAGTTTTGGGATTCTTCCAGCGTTAGCCAATTCCTCACAAATCCAATGATATGTTTTTTCCAATCCTTCTTCTAAAGATACCGTGGGTTCCCATTTCAGTGTTTTTCGCAAAAGTGTGTTATCACTGTTCCTACCTCGGACTCCCTGTGGTTGGGTGAGGTCGTAGCGTTTACTGATTGTTTTATTAGCAATCTTTGCAACAATATCAACCAGCTCATTGATAGTGATCATACGGTCTTGTCCCAAGTTGAGTGGTTCCGAAAAATCAGACTGCATCAGACGGTAAATACCATCAACACAGTCATCAATGTAGCAATAGGAGCGGGTTTGTTCTCCATCTCCCCATACTTCAATTTCATCATCACTGGCAGCAAGCGCAATTTTACGGCAGATGGCAGCAGGTGATTTCTCCCTGCCTCCATCGTAGGTGCCCAGAGGGCCAAAGATATTGTGGAATCTCACGATACGTGCATTTAAACCAAAATCTTCGTGATAGTGACGGCAAACACGCTCTATATAAAGCTTTTCCCAGCCATAGCCGTCTTCTGGATCAGCAGGATAGGCATCTTCTTCTTTTAAGGGAGCAATATCCGTTATGTTTTGTTTGTAACCAGGGTATACACAAGCAGATGATGTATAAAAATACCGATCCACATTATGCAGCCTGGCCGCTTCAATCGTGTGCATATTGATCAGCGTATTGTTTTTGATAATTTCCCCTTTGTGGGTTTCTATATATCCCATTCCACCCATGTCTGCTGCTAAAGCATACACATGATCTATGTCAATCATTGATGTCAGGCAGTTGTCAAATTTTCGTAAATCTAACAGGAAAAATTCGTCTGCAAACGTTGCTTCGTATTCTGGATGTTTGATATCGACCCCACGGACCCAATATCCACGTTCTTTAAGAAATTTTACTAAATAGTGCCCAATAAACCCCCCTGCGCCTGTTACCAGTACTCGTTTTTTCATTCTGATTCCTTTTAACACATTTTTAATAAAGGGAGGCTGCTTGTTTGTATTCCCATCATAGCCCCAACCCGGTTTGTTTACGTTTCAGTTCAATGACTTTGATTACCACCATTAATTCATAGACGAAGTACATGAAGCATAAAACAAGAGAATTCCATCCTTCCAAAAATCCCAGACGTAAAACATACATTTGAAAAAAGCGCGCAAATGGTCGAAATAACCAAAATCGATAAGACAATGAACGAAGCTTTAATTTACGGCTTGTTCCCAAGTCTTCAAATTTTTTGGTTTCTAGAAATTCTAAGATTCGCTCTGCATCCCAGGACGAGTAACGATTATGACGTTCCAGCCAATCGCTCAACCCCTTCGAATTGGAAAAATGATCGTAAGGAATGTTGATTTTTCCAATTTTAGCACCTGGCGCAAAATGTTCCCAGACGCCTCCAGTGAATGAAACTTCTCCTCGTTTAAGCAAGCGCGCATGCCAATTGGGATAACCCTGTGTTCGTTTGAGCCATTTCCCCCAAAAAAAGTAGCGAGGGGTCAGTTCAAAAGCATTATAGCGATTGTCTTTTTGAGAGCAGATTTGTTGAATTTCATCTGACAGCCTCTGAGGAACAACTTCATCGGCATCTACAAAGAAAATCCATTCTCCCTGTAAATCACAATTTTCTAAGGCCCAGTTACGCTGTTCAGAAATTCGGAAAGGCGGTAACTGGGTATGAATGAAAACTCGGGCGCCTAATGATTTTGCCAGGGCTACCGTTTGGTCATTACTTTGGGAATCCAGGACAACAACTTCGTTGCACCATTGCAGCGAATTAATGCAGCGTACGATGTTCATTTCCTCATTTTTTGTAAGAATAACAGCACTAATGGTTATCATCGTAGATAGTGAGCAAAAGAGAATAAATTAATGGTTACTGTCAAGTAGTTCTTGATAAATTTGAAAATATCGTTCTCCCAACACTTGGAAAGAATAGTCCTGTACGGCTTGTTTCCTTGCAGTTTTCCCATATTGTAAAGCAATTTCTGGATTAGACAACATCGTGGTCAATGCATTGGCTAAGGCAGATACATTTTTAGGAGGAACCAGTAATCCGGATTCTCCATCATCGATAATTTCCACAATACCTGGGATTTTGGTAGTAATGATTGGTAAGCCGCATGCCATTGCCTCTAATATGACATTTGGCATGCCTTCCAGCCGAGAAGGAAATACATAACAGTCCGTAACCTGGAGATATTCCGTCACATTCTGTACTTCTCCCACAAAAGTAACTCGTTTTGTAAGCCCTGACGAGTGTACCGCTTCCTGGCACGCTTCCTGTTCTTCACCATCACCAATTAACAATAAATGGTGTTGGGGAAACGTTTCATGTATTCTTTGCCAGGCATGAATCAAGTCCATGACTCGTTTTCTTTCTTCAAATCGCCCCGTATAAGTAACTAAATAGGGTCTATTTGACAAGCCCAGTTTTTTTTTCAATTTCTTTTTTACGTTTTGTGTTGTTGGGTGAAAGCGTTTTGTATCAACTCCGTTAGGAAAGCTCAGAATTCTATCTTCAAGGGCGCCGACAGCAACCAATTCTTGTTTAATGTTTGGGTTGAGACTGATGAATCGTGTAGACTGGAGTAAATTCTTCAGGGCCTCTGAAAATCCCCTGGTTTTTATTCGAATTTCTTGAGGATAGTTGATGACATCCTGTTCTGTAGCCACTTTTACCAATGTTGGGATGCCATATTGCGATGCAATGCGGATTGCCCATCCTGAAATAAAATCAAAAGCATGACAATGGACAATATCGATCTGTCCCGCCAGATCAAAAGCAAATAGTTTTTCCAGTTCCCGCACATAAGTACCACTGTGCTTGTTAAACATTGGGTAGAAACGATAAATCTCAATCCCTTCCCTTACTTCATAAGTCGGCAAATCTCCCATGTTTTGTGTGACAATATAGGGATGTTTTCCCATCTCCTGATATGCTTGACACATGCTGTAGGCCTGGCGCTCATACCCGCCAACTCTATCAAAGCTGGGAACAATCATGCAGATATGGTGTGGGGTTTGAGAAGTAGTTTTATTTTTTTTTTTAGGAACTCTCCCACAAAAATCATTTTGAAGGCATTTTTCACGACACTCTTGCCAGCACCATTTGAGGCACTCTTTCCCTGTTTTGATTTTGTGTTTAATCCACTCTCCTGCCCGATAGCCTTTGGAAGCTTGTGCTCTTTGCAGTTCTTCTTGCAAATCCAGTATGCTACGTTCCAATTTATACTGAGTCTCACCTATTTTTTTTAATTGTGCGGTCAGCATACACTCATGAGAGCGGGCTCCTAAAGACATAATCTGCGCCAGAGATCCCATCTGTTCTTCAAGCAAAGTATGAAGAGAGTCTCGTTGCTGCTGCTCAGACTGCCCTGAGGCTTCGCAGCGAAAACGGATATCCCACTCCAACAGCAAAGCGAAAACAGAAGTTTTTTGAGATTCTGTAATCCCGATCGAATACCCTGTTTGCTCCATCGTCTGAGTAATCCAATCCTGAATTGAACATTCCTGAAATGCGGATGTATATTTTGCTAAAGGAAAATGATCACTGATGTCGTTGAGAATACCTCGAAATACAACCCAGAGGAATGGAATAGGGGCTTGGACCACCCATTCCTGATCCACATATTGCCATTTTTTGCCGTCATGAATCAAATTTCTAGGAATGCAATCCACTAAATGCCCTGGAAGCCATCCACGATCGATCTCTGCTGTGATTTGCCATTCTTGCTGCAAAATATCACTATCGACTTCTGACAATAAAAACTGCCGCAAATATTCAATCCAGCTTTTTAACTTTTCCAGATAGACGGCATACCATTCCTTATTTAATAACCCTTTAGCAATGAATTCTCCCAACTGTTTTCCATGGATATAATTTTCTTTGGTCAGGGTATGCTGCAAAAAGTTAGATGCCTGCTGTTTTTCTGGATGGAGATACTCTTTTTCGACAATGCAGGATTTTTTTCCTTGAGGACTAAATGTACCTGCTGTGCGATAGCAGGCTTTTCGAGACTGATTATAAATTTTGATCAACCACTCTTCCTGATAAATAGGTTTTGGATCATCAAAAGAGGCGACAACTAAGAAAGAATTGGCAAAGTGGGGAATTAAATTATTTCGATCCAAAGTTGACCAGCAGAGTTGCTCTGCGAAGTGTCTTACGGAACGTCCATTGTAGTCTCTGCCAGGGCACTGCCCAATAATAGACCCAAGTTCCAATTTTTCAAAATATATGGCTGCCTCTCTGATAATTAGCCTGGGCAGCTTATAGTCTGGAAAAGGAAAGAGAAATTCAATTTTGGAAAAGCCTGCTTTGAAAAATTTTTGTTTCAATTCCTGGTAGCCAAACGTAATGGGTGTTTTTTGATGATACAAATCATTGATACCAAAAAACAGGTCTCCCATATGGTCTTCTCCGCAGCCATTGAAATATTTCAACCCCAGTTGGTTTTCAATAGCAACGATCAACCTTCCGTTATCCGTCAAGCGGTTGGCAAATTGATCCAGGCACCGCTGGACAGGATCATCTCCTTGGACAAATACAGGAGCATATTCAAGTGATCCAATCATGGTGATCAAGTCAAATTTTCCTGAGACATCCAGTTGATCAAAGTTGTCACAATAATAGTGAATGTTGTCCAGTTCACGACATCGCTCTGCTGCAATCCGTGCACGTTGAAAACTTCCTTCAACGGCTGTGATCTTTTTGCATTGTTCCCCTAGCTGCCGTGTGATAGCACCGCAGCCTACACCCAATTCCAGTACATTTTCGAATGCTTGTAAATGAAATCCACGCAACAGGTTATGCCGCAATGAAGAAAAATGGTATTCAAATACCCAGCTGTTGATGTGTTGTTCCAGTTCTTCAGTCTTGATGCTCAAGTCTTCAGTTTGCTGGAGGATCTCCAGCATCTTTTTTTCGTTTTCATCACCGTCACTATAACCAAAACTCTTTTCTAAATATTCAGGACGTACGTGTATTCCATCCTTTAGAGAGTATGGAGCTGTATTTTCAGACATGAATGATTATGTTCTATTCGTAATATAGGTTGCTAAACTTGTTTCCCATGAAGGCATAAAATCCAATTGGTGTTTCTTGAGATGTTTATTCTCTAAAACAGAATAATAAGGGCGTGGTACTTTTGCAGGAAATTCTTTTGGATCGGCGATGGAGAGTTTTACGGAAGCATCGGTCAGCTCAAAAATCTTTTTGGCAAACTGATACCAGGAACAGAATCCTTGTGCCGTACAATGATAAAGCCCATAATGCTGTGTTTGGGATAAGGCCACAATTTGTTTAGCAAGGTCTAGGGTACTTGTAGGAGTGAGAACTTCATTATCAACCACTCTGATTTCTTCACGTTCTTTAGAAAGCTTGATCATTAATTCTACAAAATTTAAACCCTTTGCCCGACACGGGGCGTCGCCATACAAACCGCTGGTCCTGAGAATAAAATAATTTTCTGTAGCAGACTGAACAAAAAACTCACCGGCAAGCTTGGTATTGCCATAAACATTCAATGGCGCTGGTAAGTCTGTTTCACTATAGGGTGTTTTCTGCGATCCATCGAACACATAATCGGTGCTTATATGGATCAAAGTAATCGCCAGTTTGTTGGAAACGTCCGCCAGGTTTTTTGCTCCAAGTCCATTGACTGCAAAAGAGCGTTCCGGTTCGCTTTCACAAGTTTCCACATGATGCATTGCTGCAGTATTAACAACAATTTGTGGTTTTATCTCAGAGAACACTTTTTGGACAGAACCGGCATTGCTAATATCAATTACATCATGATTCAGTGCAATGACCTCACCACCTTTTTTGGTAAACTCTGCGACTACATCATGTCCAAGTTGCCCATTTGCTCCAATAACTCCTACTTTCATAAACACTCTTATTAATAGCTATTTATTCATTTGCTTGAAGGTGCGAATATTATAAGGTTTTTTTATACCCTTCCGTCTTGCAATCAGGAATTTCAGGGCAATGCTCTTTTACGGTTTATATTGAAAATGTTCTGATGTTTCAGTTTGCAACCATTCAGAGAGAGTTTGTGCCTCTTTATCTTTAACAGATAAATTTGGATTCTCAACAGCGGGCCATTGAACCCCGATTTCCGGATCATTCCAAAGGATCCCTGATTCGGCAGAGGGGTTATAAACACCCGTGCAGAAGTATTGAATCTCCGCAAAATCAGATAAAACACAAAATCCTCGGGCAAATCCTGCCGGTGCCCAAATTTGTTTTTTGTTTTTTGCAGAAATTTCCTCTCCCCACCACTTGCCTAAAGTCGGAGAATTTTTGCGGATGTCAACAGCAACCAAGAAGGCCGTCCCATGAATGACTCTCATCATTTTACCCATCGGCGGTTCCCACTGAAAATGCAGTCCTCTGATGACTCCCCTGGAAGAACGGGAATGATTGCATTGGACAAAGTTGGTAGGAAGTCCTTGCTCTTCAAAAAGGTCTTTGCGGAAAACTTCCATAAAAAACCCACGTTCATCTTCAAATACCTGGTGGGAAATTACCAACAAATCCGGAATATCTGTACGGGTTACTTTTACATCCATAACACTTCTTACTGATAAAATTGATGAAAATTTTTATTGTTGAGCACGATTCACAAATTCGGTTCAACTACGTCCATAGCAGCAACAGAACACCACTGATCCAAGGTGAGGAAAGTATATTGCATTACTGAAAAATTGATTTTCTGCTTTTTGTAAATCGTTGTTTTTTATTGTTTAGCGATTTGAAAAAAGGAAAGCATTTTGCAGGCCAGCAAGTAAAAGTACCGCAAACATCAGTAAAAGAAAATAGAAAAAATAGGGAGGTTGCCCTGAATTCAAATAAAAAAAGGCGAAGGCTTGACCACTGGAACTCAAGAAGAGTCACCACCTTTTATCCTCAATATTCAGAAGGAAGAGATCGTGTTGAGCCGATTCGGTCCGTATTTCCTACCATGTTTCAGGAAGTAATCCCACGGTATAATCTTTCTGCAACAGATACCAGAGATGAAGGAGTAGGACCCATGTTTGAAGAAGTTCCTTATGCCGTGCCTCGTTACCGTAGAAAAGCGTCTTTATTGCGCTCCCCTTCAGTTCGGCCTGCAAAACGCCGAAAACATAAAATTCGAGTGAATTTTTCTGTATGAAATAGAAATTTTAAGGCATATCCTTTGCTTTGCTTTCTGAAGGGCTTATTTCTATTTGATTGGAAATAATCATGTGCTTGTTACACTCATGAAGGATAGAAAAAACATGCAAAATTTTAGGAGTATCCATTTAATTTACCTGATAATTCTAGGGATATGCTGTTCAAATACTGCTTTTTCGCAAGAAAAGGGAGTGGCATACGGCAATGATGACCGTCCCATGGTTTTCATTGGGGGCAATTCATTCATTATGGGCAATAATGACTATGAAGACGAAATGCCCGCACATCGAGTATTACTCAGTGACTATTATATCGACCAATATGAAGTCTCGATTCTGGATTATCAACTGTATATTGCCGAAACTAAGAAAGAAATTCCCAAGCATGGAGCCGGCATTATCCCGATCCTCAATAAAGTTCCTTTATTCTATAAAGAGCCCGATCTTTTCCAGCTTCGTATTGGCAAAAATTTCATGAATACGGGGCAATTTCGAAAGTTGCTGGATAGTATGAATTACAGTCCTTATAAGTGGGCGAGTGGTAATCCAGATGAAGAGCCCGCATACATATCTGCAAAAGATGTCGAATTTGTTTTAACACTACACCCTGATTATACTGTAGAAGCGGTAAAAGATGTCTGGATGTTCAATGTCAATCCTGATTATCCGGTTGTTTCTGTGAGCTGGCGGCAGGCATTGAATTATTGCCGGCATTACGGAAAAAGGCTGCCCACAGAAGCAGAATGGGAATATGCTGCTTCTGGGGGAATACAGAAAGTTAAATACCCATGGGGAGATGAATCACCCACAGGAAAAGCTGCTTATCGAACTCCCGATGTGACTCGTTCACGGCCCGAAACAGTAGGTTCATTTGATCCCAATGATTTTGGAGTGTATGATATGGCTGGTAATGTATGGGAGTGGGTAGCAGACTGGTATTCAGAAACATTTTATCTAGAAACATATCGAGAAGGACTTCAGGTAAAAAACCCTTATAATAATGTCATTACTGGAGAAAAAGTAATCCGTGGAGGTGGATGGACATCGGTTGCTGAAGACTTACGAGTGACCAACCGCAATCATCGTGCTCCTAATAAGCCAAAACTAAATATAGGATTTCGCTGTGCTGTTACAGTAAAGTAAATCCGTTTTGTTAACCTTTTTATAAGAAGAGAACCATGAGATATATTGCACTCTTTGCCATTGCTTTATTAATCATCACAGGCTGTACCAGTTCCGAGCGTAAAGAAATAAGACGGCGGACACCAAATTTTGTTGCTGTCGAAAGCGATGCTCCCCAAACCGCTGCTAAGAAACGTCGTCCAAATCAGGCAAAAAAAATACGCCGCCCGACTACAAATCAACCCGTATTCGAACGGGGAGAATGGCCGACATATCCTGTCACTCAAGGTACCATGCTGATCCTTGATGGTGGAAAACAACAGTTCCTTCCCTTTAAAGAAGGAATACTCGAGTCCAGCCTGGTCCAGCAAATTATGGAAATCGATCCTCGCCATTTTGAACTTTTGGGGGGATTTGAGGGATATCTCAATGCAGATAAAATCATTATCACCTCTAAGGACATTTACGACCAAAAACCGATTTATAAGTGGATCACTGCAGAAAAAACCCGTTATGCTGTAGAAATCCCAGAAGTCGCACGCAATCGTTTTCAAAATGGAAGTTTCAAATATATCGCCCTGGAGGTTGTCAGTAAGAAACACCCGGATAAAAAATTCTATTTTCATGTGGATCCTCGTAATATTGCCCGTCCTATTGTTGTCTATCGCAGTGACGCTAAAGTACAGCGAGTTGTCATGGGTAACAGTGACGATTTAATCAGTATGATCAGTGAAAATTTATGGGTGAATGAACCCATTAAAAATGAAGGTCCAAAAATCGCGATTCCAGATGATACCACCACACGATCTATTCAAATTTTGCACTTGGTTCGACTCTATTTCAGTCCGCAGGGACAAGAGTTTTTTGATCCAAAGTATGAAAGCGCACAGAATAAAAACGAAGTCACGTCTAAGCAAGATTTGGTTTTGGTTGGCCGTTTTACAGGAGAAGGCCTCATTACCGGGAAATTTGAGAAAGGCGCACGCTCCAATGTATTTGATGTAGATCAAGTGGCACAGTACCATTTTAAACAGAATGCATTGACCCAGGGGCGCGGAGGGATTAAGGATAATCCAACCCGTATGGAAATAGAATTTTTCACTTTGAAACTAGGACAGGATGAGGATCAATTACGCTTGGCATTGCAGCAGGCACAGTTCAAACAACAACAAAAACTCAATGTATTTTTCCTCAATAATGGAAAACGGTTGAGCAAAAATCCGGATTTCTCATTTTCGTTGAAACGAGTGGATGATGCGGCAAAATTAGCAATGATCAAGCGGCAACCTCTGAAGCCAAAGCAATCGGATGGGGGTTATACTACGCCTCATCACCTGTCTTCTGCAGTCCTTGAATTAGATCTCAAATCTTCCTCAACAATCATTCAATAGCAGTATCTACGCATCTTGCGGATTCCTTCCTTTTCTGCAAGATGCATTCTTTATATTATCTTCCCTTTTCTCTAGAAGGTCAGGGCATGCTCTCTGCATTACTTGATCCTATGACAAACCAATAGCAATTCTGAATCTCGAGTACGGAAAACCATCTTGTTTCCGTAGCATATCGATTGCATCCCTTAACACAGGTTATTACAGAAAGGTCACTATGATGAACGAGTTCAAAAACACTCCTGTTTCCATCAGAGTTGGAGTTATTGTGTACTTAACCATTATTCTGACTGGGGGAGGATTTCTCGCAGTAGAAGAAATTATGTATGCCATTCCATTGATTGTGACAGGGTTGGCAGGTGCGTTTTTTGCCATTTATCAGCATGGTCGCATGACGGTGATTTCTGCATTGCTGGGCCTGACACTGAACCTTGTTTTACTGTTTGGCATGGCGGCCGAAGATATATTTTTAGCGGTCCAAAACGGAGAAATTCCCAATCTGCACTATGGATTACCACTGGTTGCAGGGCTTTTTGGATATTTGCTGGGACAAGTCAATCAACTAATGCGAGAGGAAGATGAACAAACCTTTCCAGACAATGTGCGGATCATGCGCCCTGGCATGCCGTCTGAAAAGGACCTGGCTCTCTTAGAGAATCAAATTTCTGTCACAGTCTCCCGAGCAATTTCTGATGGAATTGCTGAGGGCATTCGAACTGGATTACAACAAGCACTGCAGCCTAATCACAACTCGGTAGAACGCAAATCTGCTTAATAATCTAATACAACCATAACTATCAAGAAGGTTCACCATGAAACAGCAAGGATCACTGGTCACAACATTACTGGTTATTTTGGAGTCCATTGCAGTCGTGGGATTTTTATTCCTCATCTTTGCAGTCAGCTCCAGCAGTAATATCGGTAAGTATGAATATCAACTTAGTGTCAAAAGCAAGCAAGGAAATTTAAAACCGCTGAAAGAAGCTGTAGTCTGGGCAACCGATCAGGGAAAACAACTTTCTTTTCATACAGATGAAGAAGGCATTGCCCGTTTTCGGACAAAGCATTCTTTGGATGCCGTGACAGTCTCTGCAACGAATCATTTTACCCAAACATTTTCTCTGGAAAAGATGTCTGGAGAGAAAAAAAATCACAAGCAGGTGTTTATCTTAGAAGCTGCAGGACAAGAAACATCGAATGCATTGGGACAAACAGTAAAATTGATTTCGGTGATTGATGAACAAAATCACCCCATTACAAATGCACTGGTCACGCTTACTTCAGAAACACCAGCACAATCTTTTCAGTATGATCCTCTTGAGGAAGCGTATCCTCTGATAGTCAGGGGCTCAAATCAGCAAAATTTGTTTAGTGTTTCTGCCCCAGGTTATGTGCCACAATTTGATGTCAATTATGACGCAAGTGCTTCCGTTATCAAATTGACCAAACAGCCTAACTTGAACTTTCCCTATCAATTTCAAATTTCTGTTTTTGACGCAGGGGAAAATGCTCACTATTCCAGCCTGGAAGAAACAGGAGTGGCTAGTGATGCACCGAAAGCAATCTCTAAAAAAGCCTTAGATGATGTTGATTTATCGATTGACCAGGGAGCTGTCATCAAAAACGCACTGGGCAGTTTTCAGGTATTTTCCAGAAAAGACCAAAATGAGCTAAAAATAAATGCACCTCAATATTTTCCTCAGAATGTGGTTTTGGTGAATAAAGAAAAGAATGGTAATCATTATCAAGTGTTTTTGAAAAAAAATGCCGATATATTTAAGTATACACTGAATATTAAAACATTGGACGAGCAGAATAATCCGGTTACAGCAGGTTTGGAAACAGAAACAAATGTTGCCGTCCAAAAAGAAAAATCTGGAATCTATCGATTATACACCAATGAATCAGAATTGAAATTAACAGTAAAAGCAACAGGCTATAAAGCTCAACAATTAACTCTGTTTCCAGAAAAACAAACGAATTATCAAATCACGTTACAGTCCCAGCAAAATCAGACTTTTTCCATTCAAGTCAGTGATCGAAAAGAGCAACCGATTATTGGTGCTGTAGTTACCATTCTGGGAGACAATTCAAAAACCACGCGGACTGATGAAAAAGGAATTGCCTTGCTGGAAGCTTTTGCCGATTCAAAAAAAGCTTTACTGGCTGCACCTGGATACATCACACAAACCGTTGAACTCCCTGAACCTAAGCAGCAACAACGAATTCTTCAGGCAAGTTATCAGCTGAAAACAAATCCAATGTCTACTTATACTCATAAAGTACAAGTCAAAGTCTTGAATGAAGCGGGCAAACCGATGTCAGCCAATGTTTCCAGCAGTGAAGGTTTTGTATCTAAACAAAAAAAAGGATTGTACCAGGTTTTGAGTCCAACAGCCAACCTCCAGCTGAGTGTTGCAGCACCCGGATATGATCACAAAACTATCTTTTTGTCCGATAAAAAACCTAGAACTGAAGTCAAAGTTTCTATGAAGAAAGCAGAAAAAGGGGTGGTGTTGAATACGGATGTTGGAGACCGTTTGATTCTTTCCAAAGGGGTGGTTTATCGCGTGATTCAACCAATTGACAAAAAGACGGTAAAAGTTTACCGCCGTACAGATCCAACCAAAGGGGAATTCAACGATTACCCAAAGGGAAGAATTGTTAGTATTGATCAATTCAATCGGGAAGTCGAATTAGAAAAAAGCCGCAAGAACTTTTATGATGAAAATGTGTGGGTCACTGTTTATGCTCTGGACAAAAAAGAATATTTTCTGTTTAAAAATGTTTATCGTAAACTGTGGTCTGACTATAAAATGGTGTATGCCAACCACCGGTAATTTTTAAAACTGCGGCATTGCTTTCAAATATACGAGCGGCATTGTGGAGGAATTCTTAATCGTATAGTGCTGGAGGGATACTGGCACAAAAACCCCTTTTTCAGGTTGCAAGGAGGGTGAAGCGAGGGGCGTTGTATTTGCGGAGAAATGCAGCGTCCCCTCTCCTGAAACACCAATCAGAAGATGATAACACTCCCCAGTCTGATCAGAGTACTCTTCATTGGGTTCAATAGTAATCCGGTCTGCTGTAAAATCCGGAAAATTCACAAAACGCTGACTGCAAAATTTTTCCGTCCTTTCCAATTCTTCTAAATCCGGAATCTGATAGACCTCTGGCGTAATGATAGAAACTGCTTTTTTTGTATCCCAATGATTTTGATTGAGTACCTTCTGTCCAAACATCACAATCAGCCTTTCATAATGGGGTGTCTGGAATTCAATCACTTTAATGCCATGCTGCAGAGAGTGCATTTGGTGGGTAGGAAAAGTGACAACATCTCCCACTTTGACCTCACAGTTTCCTACAAATTCATAAACTTTCTCACGCAGTTCCTTCTCTAATTCTCGTTCATTATTTGAAATAGTTTTCTGCAGTTTTTCAGTCAATTCTGGACTCAGTGGTGCATTTAATCCAATACCTCGTGCCTCTCGTTCTTCATCCAGTTGTAAATCAATATTCCGTCGAACTTTTTCATAGATGGAGATTTCGCTCTCAAAATCCTTCAGGTATGCTTTCTCCCAATGGTCTCCGTGTTTTTCCTGATACCATTGCACTTTGCTCCTGTTCAAACCGGCCTTGATAATTCCTGTTCCAGTTGGCCAAGCTTCATGATCTATATCGGTAACTAGATAAACTTCCCACTTCTTTTCGTGCATTTCCAAATAAAGATCTCCCAATATTTCTTGAGGGACAGGATTCAAGGTTTTTAAAAGTATTAAATCAGATGAATTATTTTTTAAATAATGAGAATGAAACAGAGACAGGGCATAGGGTAATTCAGTAGAACCATGAGTGTCTGAAATTTGGACCACTCCTCTTTTTTCTACTCCAGTGTACCAGGCTTCATAACCCCATGGTTTTGGAATATGAACCGGGTCTAGTGCAAGGGGATGGTGAGAAGAAAGCACCGCTGTATTCTGTTGTTTTGCAATTGTTTGTAAAGGACGATCAAGGTTTGCCTGGAGTTTGTTCTGAATGGCTGATGTGCTGCAAAGGCTTTCTTTCCAAACACAGCCTGTGAGAACCTCGGATCCAGACTGAAAACATATCAATTCTTGATAATCTTGATAGACCGGAACTTCTTTCCAAAGCTCTTTCCGTTGGCGATTCAAGAATAGGAAAAAAAATTCTACGGAATGAGAAAGCATCCATTCCTGGATAATCTGAAACAGTACAGAACCATCGCATTGAATCATTTTGGGATCATTTGGCAGATTGAGCGCAAGAAACGCATTTCTATTGGAAAATTTTTGGATTGTCGACTGGTGAGTCTCCCAAAGATTGGATAGTAATGTTGGCTGCATGTTAGAATAAATTTGATTTGAGGGTATAATTTTGCAGTGCGTGTACGGTTTGCGAAGAGTATGGTGCTAAAAATTGCGACAGGGTGCTAATCTCTTTCTCGGGTAGGGCATAACGTGATGCAAATTCAATGGTAAGATGTGTCGGCTCTCTATCGCCTGAGCTATTTTGATTTTGCGAGAAGAGCACATGTCGAAAGGCACATTCGTTTGGGTTCAAAATGGTGACATCGTTATATCCAAGTTCAGCAAAAGCCTGCTTAAAGAAGGTTTTTCGATAACCATAGTGAGTACAGCCTAAAAAAGCGTACATGGGAAGAAAATCCTGCTTCATTTTTTGATGTGCCTCCATGATGAATTTTTTGATTTCCTGATACACTTTTTTGCCTTCCGGATCATTAGAAATCATAGTAGCAACACCAGTAAATGCTTGAGAAACCATACGTTTCTCAGCAATACCATAATTTCCCAATTGTCTGGTATAAATCTGATCTTCAATGGTTGTGTCGGTAGCAAAGATAAAGACTCCAGAGGCGTGGCTTTCAGAGAGATGTTGAAGAATGAGATCTACTCCAATATGGATGATTTCTTCAATTGAGACCGACTCATTTTTTGCAAAAGAGGTGTCTTGAACAAGGGTCGACAAAGTATTACAGGCGATCAAAATAAAATCAGGCTGGTACCAATGTTGAATTCCATACAAAGTATCGTTGAATGTTTCTACTTTTTGTTGGCGGCTTTGCATCTGATTATAGCCGAGGTCGTCTCTGGGAACGGCATTCACATAAACGATTTCAATACTTTTTGTAAAATTCGAGTATTTTAGGTAATTGGCCAGAAAGGCACAGATGGACAATCCTCCGAGGCCTGAATCGGTAATGACGATCTTCATCTAGACCTTTTCGGAAGTGCTTTCCTTAGGCATAAAAAAAACATAGCAGGAATCTTCTTCTAGAATGTACTCATCCAACTTTACCAACTCTTGGTTCAATAGAATTCCAACATACCATTGATTTTCTTTCTCCCGGACCCACCGAACTTGCCCCTCACGGCTTATATATTTTTTCATGCTGGTCAACCCATTATTTTTTTCGACATGAAAACGAACGTGATACGGGGTCTCTTCTTGAAAAGGAATGCTGCTCGAAATTTTCAAGCCATGGGCCGACCAGTCCAGCACCGCACCTCTTCCAAATTGATTTTCGGATTCTAGAGCAATTTTTTGATGATAAGTAATTGATAAACGGTGATGGAAGTCACATCGTTTTTCATGCCGTTCTGTCAAGTGCACCTCTCTGATTCATGAGATTCTGTTCCAAGGAATGATCAAACAATAACTGACAACTTTACTTGTCTTTTTTTTCAACGATCTTCTGCATTGCTTTACCGGTTACATAGCCTGCTATGCGCCCGATAAAAAGCCTTGAATCTCGATGAAAATCCGGCCTAACTTTCGCATATTATTATTTTCGCCTTCCTAAGCGACTTTTTCGTTTTCAGCCAATTCTCTAATTCTCAAAGCAGCTTGGTCTGCCAGATCCTTTTCTCCCAACTCTTCATGAATATCAGCCAAGAGTTCATAAGTACTGACCCTTGGATAAATGGATGTCGCTAATTCCAGAAGAGATGCTGCGTCTAATAAGAAATTTTCATCCAGCAGTTGCTGTGCTTCGTCTTCAAGGTTGTCTATTTGTTCATTCAGAGCCTCAAAAGAGGCTGTATGATCAGGGTCAGCTTCTAATGCCTGTTTCCAATACGCAATTGCTGATTTAAGTTTCAATTTTCGATGATAGAGCACCCCCAAACGGTACATCCATTCAGGATCATCTTTTTCATCTAGCAATGCTTCATACAGTTTAATGGCCTTATTGTGTTCTCCCTCCTCATAATATTCTTCCGCTGCCTGGATCATGTCGTCCAAACTGAATAATCCGTGAGATTTTGCCAGCAGTTCGCCCAGGTAAGTAAAGTACTTCAGCATAGAAAATGGTTTGTTCATTTTCCTGTGCAGAATAGCCAAATTCAGCACAATAGTACGATTAGAGCGATCTTTTTTCAAAATACTCAAGAACATTTCTTTGGCTTTTTTGAAATCCTGTCGATATTCTGCTATTGCAACAGCCAGATTATTCTGAATCAAATCGCACAGAGGATTGAGTGCTGCAGACTCCTGATAGTATCGCAGAGCCAACTCTCCAAAACGTCCAATATCATATAATATTGCTAAATCAAACTGATGCTGCCAGGAATCTGGATTATCTTTTGCTCTTTTTTCGAAGCGGGAAATCCAAATTTCAGCACCTTCGACATCTTCTTCTTTGTAGGGAATTTCGGAATCATATCGAAAATGTTTGGGCATCACTTGATTGCCAAGTTTGGGGACGGCCTCATCATAAGTCAACTGATATCCTGTCCGGCGATAGATTACAAATTTTTCTACAAATTTTGTTTGACGAACCAATTCCTCATCCATTTTGGGAACCTTGAAGTAGGCAGCTGCCATATTATAGCGAGCATGAGCGTATTTAGGGTTCACTTTCAATGCTCCCTGATACATCTGTAAGGCTTTTTTATAGTTTTCCATTTTGCGATAGGCATTGCCTATCTGATTCATCAATCGAAAATTTTCTGGTTCAAATACAATGATTGCTAAACCAATGGCGACTGCTTTTTCTGGCTGTCCTGTGCGAAAATAGCTATTGATCTGGATATGGGCTTCCTCTAAATAGAGAGGATCTTTACGAATAGCCTCACGAATATTCAGCATCGCACGATTATACAATTTTTTTGCAAAGTTCCTCAGTGCCGCATTCCATTGAGATTGTGCAGCAGGATGAAACGCCCTTTCTTTCTCCAGCATTGCCATAAGCTATTTTGTCGCCCTTTTCTAGTTCACCATTCCAGTAGCCTCCTGGAATTGTACCGATACGGTTTTGGAAACTCCGGGTTCTTCCATAGTAACTCCATACAATAGATCTCCAATTTCCATAGTTTTTTTATTATGCGTAATGATGATGAATTGTGAATTTTCTGTCATGTGCTGGATCATCGCGTTGAATCGCCCTACATTAGCATCATCTAATGGCGCATCGACTTCATCCAGCAAACAAAATGGACTGGGTTTTAAAAGAAAAATAGCAAAAATGAGAGAAATGGCTGTGAGTGCTTTTTCTCCTCCGGATAAAAGATTCAAATTCTGCAGTTTTTTACCGGGCGGCTGCGCAATAATATCCACTCCTGCTTCTAAAACATCTTCTGCCTCAGTAAGAACCATCCTTGCTTCTCCTCCTTCAAATAAGATACCAAACATTTTTGTAAAGTTTTGATTGATCTGGTCAAATGTTTCCTGAAAACGGCGGCGAGATTCGGTGTTGATTTCACGAATAGATTGTTTTAAGTCGTTGATGGCCTTTTGCAGATCATCGGACTGCTGACCTAAAAATTCCATCCGCTCCTGCAATGCCGAATATTCTTCAGGAGCGCCTAGATTGATATTGTTCATATTTTCCATTTGAGAGCGTATTTTCTTGAGCTTTTTTTCCAATTGGGGGTCTTGTAAGTTCTCTATTTCCATTTCTTTGGAAAGCTCTTCGGGAGTACGGCTATACATATTGATCAACTGCTGTTCAATTTGTTCTCGCTGCATTCGCTGTTCTGTCACTCGCAAACTTTCTTCATGAATTTTCATCATCAACTGATCAAGGTCTTTTGCCAATTCCTGTAGCTTGGTACTGGTATCGGAGCGTTTGCCGGTGGTCGTGTTATATGCTTCTGTTTGTGTTTCCAGCTTATGTTTCAACTCATCACGTACCATCAATAGACCATCAAAACGGCTCTCAATATCAGAAACAATCTGTTGGCTTGTTTTTATTTTTTCGGTTAGTTCTTTTTCAGAATTTTCCAGAGTTTTTAAACGTTGACGACTTCCTGTAATTTCTTGACGGACTCTTTCTACTTCATCTTGTCGGGTTTTCAACTGTTCATAGATTTCTGTCAGGGATATTCTGGTGGTCAATAGTTCTTCCGAAACTCTTTCTAATACATTCCGTTGAGTTTGAATCATTTCCTGCTGACGTTCCATTTGCGCTTCGAGCTGTTTACGCTCTTCAGTAAGCTGAACAAAATTTTCCTCCATTTCAAAAAGTTTGTGACGATTGCTTGCTAAGTCTGTTTTGATCTGTTGCACGTCAGCCTGGAGCTGCTGGCCCAGATGTGCTGTTCTTCGTTGATCCAGTAAATTATGTTCTAACTCCTTGCGAAAACGGGATAATTCCAGTTCGCATTCGTGCTGTTTCGTTTTTTCTGTTTCCACGGTGTGCTCCCATTCGAAGCGTTGCTGCTTGAGTGAGGATTGTTTTTTCTGAAGTTCTTCTACCTGGGATTGGAAATGCTTTATCTGTGTGGTCAGCTTGTCAATTTCGGATCTTCTCTCTAAAAAACCCAGGGACGTTTGCCGAGGCTGTCCAATTTTAGTGACTCCATGACGTGTATGATAACTACCATGTGGAGAAATCCATTCCAGCATGCTTTCAAACAAGGATACTTTCTGCCATGCTTCTTCTGTCTCAAACAAATAAATTTGGCCGAAAATTCCTTTGGAAAGGAGTTCTTCATATTTTTTAAATTGGATTAGTTCATTCAGAGGCACTCCTGAAGAAGGTTGAGGAGAGGACAAAGGAAAATTATTTTGTCTGTCCAATGCAATAAATCCCAAACGTCCTATTTTGTTTTCTCGGCAAAATTTTTCTATTTCAGCAAGGTGCTCTGTCTTTTCAATAACCAGTAACTCCAGATAATCGGCCATGGCGGGGGCGACTTTGGGTAATATTTCAGGATCCACTTGAACCAATTCTGCCAAAACCCCCAAAATTCCCATTCTTTCTTTATCTTCAGGAGCATCTTGTAATAGTGTTAAAAAAGATTTTACACTTTCATCAAAATCTTCATATTGGTTTTGAATTTTTTCCAAAGATTCAACGCGAGAAGAAGTCTTATTATACAGATACTGCATTTCTTGCAATTTGGTTTCATTGGCCTCAAATTCTTTTTCCTGGGAGGATATTTTTTCTTCCAAGACTTGTAATCGTTTTTGTATATCAACCTGAGATGTAAGCAGGTCATTTATTTTTGTTTGTGTTTGTGCAACCTTGTTTTCTGCTTCTTGGAGGATCTGTTGATTATTTTTTTCCTGCTCCTGCGTTCGCAGATGGCGTTCATGTAAGCTGTCCATCCGATCTTCTAAAAATCCTTTTTGATTCGTCTGATTGGTTAAGTTGGTATGGATCGTCAAAAGGCGCTTTTGAAATTCTTGTACCTCTTCATTGAGCGCATGAAGGATATCGCTTTCTTCCTGGCGAGAACTTTCAATACGCTCTACCTCGACCAGCAAGTGCTCATGCTGTTTTTCCAATACCTCTTTTTCGTGTGACGCGCTGTCCATTTGCTCCTGAAAATTAGCCACTTTAACTCGCAACTCTTCCAATTCCTGGTTGTGCTGCTGAGTCCATTCTTCATAATTCTTCAGATTTTGTTGTTCCAGCACACGTTTATTTTCAAAATCCTGGATTTCTTTTTCTTTTTCAAACCCTTCTTCGCGAACAGATTCCAGAAGGGCGCCCTGTGTTGTCAAACTCAGAGACAACTGTCCGAGTTCGGCTTCCAATTTCTGGCGATTGCTCAACAAAGAGGCCTGACTTTTTTTATGTTGCCCCACATGTGCGTCAGCCTCTTTTTCTTTAAGTGCTGCTTTGTGCCATCTGAGTGTAGAAAGCTGCTGATCCATCCGTTCGCTTTGTGCTTTCAATTCTATGTAAACATTTGCTTTTTGTACTTGATCTCTCAGGAGCTCTTCCTGCCGACTCAGCTCCTGCAGAATATCTTCCACCCGCAGCAAATTTTGCATGGTTGATCCCATCCGTTTTTCTGCTGTTTGACGCTTGGTTTTAAATTTAACAATTCCTGCTGCTTCTTCTACCAGGAAACGGCGATCCAGGGGGCGCGCACTAACAATTTCTCCCACTTTACCCTGCTCGATGATTGCATAAGACTTACTTCCAATCCCTGTATCCATAAAAAGCTCGCGAACATCCAGCAAACGAACAGGAGTTTTATTTATCATATAAACGCTTTCACCAGATCGATATAGCTTACGAGAAACCGAAATTTCAGAAAAATCTCGATATTTAGGCAAAACATTGCCTTCAAGGTTTCTGAATGTCAGAACCACTTCGGCAACCCCTACTGGTTTTTGGTAAGCACTGCCGGCAAAAATAACATCTTCCATTCCGCCACCACGCAAATGTTTGGCACTTTGTTCTCCCAAAACCCAGCGTATCGCATCAACAACATTACTTTTTCCACATCCGTTGGGGCCTACAATTACAGTAATCCCTTCCTGATTGAACTCAATCTTAATAGGATGACAAAAAGATTTAAAACCGGACATGTGTAAACTTTTCAACCGCATAAACTACTTTGGACAATTTGAAGGGTTGATGGGTGATGTGCTGATAGCTGGTATTAGAAAAACATCCATGCCATAGTTTCACAACAAAGAAAAGTTTTCTTAAACAAATTGAAAATCTATAACATGGTTCCATGCATACCATTCAGAGTAACAACGCCTCGAAAAATCTATTGATTTCATTCACTCGCCTATGGTACTCTGAACCAACCTTCATAAAATGGAGAATGGAAAGCAAGTTTGCATCATGCTGGAATGTGATTGGATGCAAACAGAGGAGGATTTAAAAAGGTATATGACAGAAAAAACATTCGAAGACGCACTTCAACAGCTGGAAGGAGCGGTGGGTAAACTAGAAAATGGATCTTTGACTCTAGAGGCAGCATTGACTTCTTTTGAGGAAGGAATTCATTGGAGCAAAAAATGCCATCAATTTTTGGATAAAGCTGAAAAACGTATTGAAATGATTTTGAAAGACGAAGAAGGAAAATACTCAAAAACCGAATTTACCGATGATAAAGACGATTGTTTGTAATAAAAATTATATCCCAGAGTAATCCGTATTTCAAAAATAACTTCGGGGCATTCTGCCTCTTACTTTTTGCCCTCCTATCAAATAGAAAAATTCCAAAACATTCCACAAAAGGTTCTGCCGCTCCAATAGAAAGTTTGGAGAAGTGGGCAGCAATCGTAATCATGTAAGATCTCTTGATATGAAGCCTTGTTAGTAGGAAATAACCAGGCCGCATATCTGATAGAATAGAATTATTTAATTTAGGAAAACAAATGTCAAAAGATATAAAAAAAATGCTGATCAATGTCGATGATGATGAGACCAGAATTGTTACAATTACAGGAAGTAAACTCGAAAATTTGCATATTGAGCAAAATCATCATAACCGGATTGTTGGAAATATTTATCATGGGATTGTCGTCAAGGTACAGACTTCTTTCCAAGCAGCGTTTATTGAATATGGAGGGGAACGCCATGGATTTCTTGCTTTTTCTGATGTCAATCACCAGCTTTTCAAAAGTTCTTCAAATAAAAGAGGAAGGCCTTCGATTGAACATGTTTTGAGACCGGGGCAATCTGTCTTGGTGCAGGTAACCAGGAATGAAATGGGAAACAAAGGAGTCAGTTTGACTACAAATATTAGTCTTCCTGGCCGATTTTTAGTGTTTATGCCCAACAGCGACAAAGGAGGTGTCTCGAAAAAAATAGAAGATGCCGAGGCACGGACACGTCTGAAGCACTTGCTGGAGGGGATATGCGGCGAAAAAGATTCTGCTATCATCCGCACTGCCGGAGTAAACCGTAGCTTGTCAGAACTGAAACAGGATTTTTTGATTTTGCGGCGTAAATGGAATAAAATCCAGAAACAATATGAAAGTACTAAAAACCCGCAGCTGGTATATGAAGAAGAAGATGTTGTCGTGCGGACTTTGCGTGATTTTTTTATTGATGATATTGCTGAAATTTGGATTGATCATCCAGAAGCGTTTCAGCGAGCACGTGAATTCTTCAAAGCCAACATTCCATCTAAACAAAAACGGCTGCAATTTTATCTTGGAGAACGCTCCCTTTTTTCTGCTCATGAGGTTGAGTCTCAGATAGAACAGCTCAGCAGCAATCTGGTTCTTCTTCCTTCTGGTGGGAGCCTGGTTATTGATGCAACAGAAGCACTGGTTGCTATTGATGTTAACTCAGGACGTTTCAACCAGGGAAAAGACATTGAAGATACTGCCTTACGCACCAATGTGGAAGCCGCAGAAGAAATCGCTCGACAACTTCAACTGCGCAATCTGGGAGGATTGATTGTGATTGATTTTATCGACATGATTGCTGAAAAAAATCGCAACATTGTGGTAAAAACGATGGAAGACTGTCTACAAAATGATAAAGCCAAATGGACATTGGGGACGATCTCACAATTTGGATTGCTGGAGATGAGTCGCCAGCGCATCGCAACGGCCTTATCCCAGGAAACAAAAACTGTTTGCCCAACATGCGGAGGCATGGGTATGGTGCTTTCCATCCCTTCTTTGTCCAATGCGGTGTTGCGGAAAATCCGTGAATTGGCAACCACAGAAGATGCCACTGAAATTCGAAGCAGTATTTCGGTGGAGTTGTCCAATTTTTTATTCAATAAGAAACGTCAACAATTGGATGAATTTGAAGCTGAATTTGGAATCAAGATTGTATTGATTGCCGATGTCTCTGTGGAATCAGGAAAATTGCCCACCTTTGAACTAAAGACAAAGACAGGTACCCAAACAATTGTACCTGAAGAAGAACAGCATCTGAGACAAAAACAGGATCAGGAAAAAGGAAAAGCAAAAAGATCTCGCCCTCCTCGTAAACGTGATAAACCGAGATCTAAAAGTTCTGTAGAAACCGAGCAAACTGTCCAACCAGAAAAAGAGATATCCAGTGAGCCTGTAGAAACCGAGCAAACTGTCCAACCAGAAAAAGAGATATCCAGTGAGCCTGTAGAAACCAAGTTACCTTCGGAGCCACCCCCTGAGATTCCAATATTGTTCAGCAGTGTTCATAAGCCAGCTCCAACTGATGAAAATAACAACGCGAAGCGACGTTCAGAGGACCTACAGCGTGAAAAGTTAAAAGACGTTCCTCCTGGCACCGTGTTGTTCAGCAGTGTCCATCGCGATGATCCTCAATCCGAAGAGGAAGATCATTCTAATGAAGTGAGGACAAATACCGTAGAAAGAGCTGAGGCGTCCCAAGAAACTGTAGCGTCGGATTTGGAGCAAGATACCAATTCGATGGAAACCTCAGAAAATGAAGCTGACGCAGAAAGTGATGCTGAACAAGCTGAGTCTCCGGAAGAAAAAACAGAAAAGCCTGTTCCTAAAAAGAATCCTCCCCGCAAAAAAACGACAACAAAATCTGTAAAAGGGCGATCAACCAGAGCCACTTCCAAACCAAAAACTGCGGTAACAAAGACACGCTCTGGCGCGACAACTACCAAATCAACTGCAAAAAAAACAGCAGCCCAGTCAGAAAAAGCTGTGAAGGAGGAAAATGAAGGGTCTACAGAATCAGAATCGACGACAGTAAAGGCCCGTGCTGCAAAAAAGAAAACGACAACCAGAAAAAAGACGGCCAGTACTGCAAAAAGAAAAACGGCCAGTACTGCAAAAAAGAAGAACGTCTCTGCTGGTCAAGCAGAAAAGTTAGAAGATATAGAGTAATGTCATACAAATCGGGGCTTTATACTCTGCTGCCTTCCGTTACAGAAGTGGACCAGTATTTAAAGGAGCAGCATCTGGTCTTTGGTAAATCGGTGCGCTCTCTTGTGCATGATGTGCTCCAGAGCCTACGGGATCAGATTACTCAATGCTCTGATGAAGACAGCCTCCAGGATGATTCTTTTTTCTCCAGTAAAGAAGATATTCTCAAGCATGTGGCATTGCAGGTAGCTCAGCATGGCCGATTGAGTATGTGTCCTGTCATTAATGCCACAGGAATTGTTATCCACACCAATTTAGGACGTTCTCCGATTTCAAAGCAGTTGATCGATTCTGTTTTGCCTTTATTGTCTTCTTATTCAACCGTTGAATATGATTTGAATAAGGGTAAGAGGGGAAGCCGGGGTGAAGGCATTAAGAAGCATTTGCGCATTCTTTCTGGAGCAGAAGATGCGGTGGTCGTCAATAACAATGCAGCCGCAGTATATCTGATGCTGATCGCATTGGCACCAGGAAAAGAAGTTGTTGTTTCTCGTGGGGAACTCATAGAAATTGGAGGATCTTTTCGCATTCCGGATATCATGAAAACAGCGGGAGTCACTCTGATCGAGGTTGGCACTACGAACCGAACTCGTATTTCTGATTATAAGCATGCCATTACAGAGAATACTGCAGCATTAATGAAAATTCATCCTTCCAATTATGCTATTCGTGGTTTCGTAGAAGAAACTCCCATGGCTCAAATAGCAAAGCTTGCGAAGCAACATCAGTTATCTTCTTTCTATGATTTAGGAAGCGGTAATTTTTATCGTTTCCAACAGCCTGCCTTGCAAATTATGCCGACAGTGCAGCATGAAATCGGTACGGGTGCTGATTTAGTTACATTCAGTGGAGACAAGTTATTAGGCAGCACACAGGCTGGAGTTGTTGTGGGACGTAAAACCCTTATCCAGAAATTATCATGCCATCCGTTATATCGCGCATTGCGGTTGGATAAGCTTACTTTAGCACTGCTAGAAGCGCATTTGGCCGCTTATTTTGATATCGATTCACTTCCAGATACGATCCCTGCCATCGGGCTATTGGAGCAAACACCAGCTGATATCCAAAATAAAGCCAAGACTGTGCTCAAAGGACTTCAAATACCTCCAGGTTCAGAATGGAAGATTGAATTGAAGCCAGCATCTTCGTTGACGGGTGGTGGTGCGTTACCAGAAGTTTACTTGGATTCATATTCTTTGGTTCTTAAACACCCTAAAAAAACAGCAGAATGGCTCCAAACATTTTTCCGCCAGCAGAAAATTCCTATTATTGGGCGAGTTCAAGATGAGCAGGTATGGCTCGATTTTCGCACAATCTTTCTTAAAGATTTTCCAATCATCATTGATACGTTACACAAGTTGTTTTCCACATCATGAAGCTTCTAATTGCCGGGGCCAATGGGATGTTTGCCCATGACCTTATTCAGTTGCTCCAACAAACAGGGGACGTTTCACAAGAATGGGATTGCCATGCGCCCTCAGAAACAGAGTTCAATATCACAGAGCTGGAATCCATTGAGCAAACTGTCTACGCAGTCAATCCTCACATTCTGATCAATTGTGCTGCATATACTCAGGTTGATCAGGCAGAGACTGACATTGTTCGTGCTAAGCTGATAAACGAAGAGGGTGTCCAGAATCTAGCCCATATCTGCGCCAAAAATCATGTAAAACTAATTCACCTTTCTACAGATTTCGTGTTTGACGGAAATCAATCAGAACCCTATCTTGAATCTGACGAACCAAATCCTCAGGGAGTGTATGCACAAACAAAATTGGCAGGAGAGCAAGCGATTCAGAATAGTGACGTAGATCATCTAATTGTGCGCACCTCCTGGCTGTATGGTGCCGCAGGTCATAATTTTGTCAAAACCATGCTGCATTTGGCACAAGAACATCCAGAACTGAAAGTAGTCTGCGATCAAATCGGGTCACCAACCTGGACGGTTGATTTGGCAAAGGCCATGCTTTTTTTATTGAAAGCAGATGCGGCAGGTATTGTGCATTTCTCCAATCAAGGACAGTGCAGCTGGCATGAATTTGCCAAAGAAACGATTCAAATTGCACATGAACTGGATTATTTGCCACAACTGACTCCTGTCCTGAAAGTTTCAACGACGGAATACCCTTTGCCGGCAAAACGACCGGCTTTTTCTGTCCTCAACTGTGACAAGTACACAACATTAACCAAGCAAGTTCCACCTCCCTGGAAAAGCAGCCTAAAGCAAATGCTAACAAAGCAGCTTCAAACGGATTAAGCAAGGAAAAATTCCTGCATGAAACCCTTTTATAATCTGATCCAAAAGATTGCCCATAATCGATACATGATTCGTGTGATGGCCATGCGTGAAATCAAAAGTCGGTATGTTGGATCCATTATTGGCATATTTTGGTCCGTGATCCATCCCATCATGATGGTGTTTATATACTGGTTTGTTTTTTCGTTAGGATTCAAAGTTCGCCCAACCAACAATGTTCCTTTTGTGGTCTGGTTTTTTTGTGCTTTTGTTCCCTGGAGTACTTTTAATGAGATGATTGGAACAACGACCAACGCTGTATTGAACAACAGTTCTTTGATCAAACGCACATTATTTCCCAGTGAAATCCTTCCTTTCATTTCCTTGGTTTCCAGTGGTATCAGCCATTTGATCATGCTGGTGATTTTGATGGTGATGCTGGTATTCAGCGGAATTCCTTTTTCTTGGTATAATCTGCAATTCATTTATTACTGGTTTATCATGATGTTCATGATGCTGGGGTTAGGATGGCTTTTTTCAGGGATTAATGTTTTTTTAAGAGATACCAGCCAGGTGGTCGGAGTCCTGCTGCAAGTGTGGTTTTGGGGGACGCCTATTTTTTGGACATTAGGGATGCTTCCCGAAAAACTGCATTTCTTTTTAAAGCTCAATCCCATGTTTTATATTGTCGAAGGGTACCGTGCCTCTTTCTTATACCATCGTCCTTTTTGGGAAAATATGGAAATGGGCATGTACTATTGGATCATTTGTTTATTGATTTTTTTAATTGGCGGTGCGGCATTCCGAAAATTAAAACCAGATTTTGCAGATGTGTTGTGATTATGGATACTCCTGCAGTCATTGTTGATCAAGTTTCGAAAAAATATAAAATTTTTTCGTCGAACCGTTTCCGATTTTTAGAGTTTTTCCATCCATTCAACAAAAAATACCACCAGGAATTTTGGGCACTGCGGGATATTTCCTTTCAAATTCCCAGTGGGCAAACCTATGGTCTGATTGGTCGAAACGGCTCTGGTAAGTCTACGTTGCTCCAAATCATTGCAGGTGTGTTACAGCCAACTGGGGGTTCGGTAGCAATTCATGGTAGAATCTCAGCATTACTCGAATTGGGTGCTGGATTCAATCCCAACTTTACAGGACGAGATAATGTTATTTTAAGCGGCGTTATCTCTGGACTCTCCAAAGAAGAAATAGAAGAAAAGTTGCCTTCCATTATTGAATTTTCAGAATTGGGAGAATTTGTGGAGCAACCCGTACGCACTTATTCTTCGGGAATGTATGTCCGTCTGGCCTTTTCTGCTGCGATTCATGTGGATCCTGATATTTTGATTGTGGATGAGGCTCTAGCCGTTGGAGATGTGCGGTTTCAGCGAAAATGCTTCCGCAAATTTGAACAATTCCGTAAGGAAGGGAAGACAATCTTTCTGGTAACCCATGATACCAATGCCATTGTAAGACATTGTGATTCTGCTATCCTGATGGAGGAAGGCAAAATGATCAATATGGGCAGCGCAAAAGACATTGTCAATCACTACGTAGAACTTGTAAATACCCCTGATCCATCAGCTCTTGCCTCCTCTACTCAGAAATCAGAAGGAAAAACAGAAGAATTCTCGCATATTGGGTATGAACCTGCTTCTGCTGAATCAGAAAGCACACCTTTGGCTATATTCCTCTCAGAAAAACCTGTTGGGGATTGCTGTCCACAAAGAAAATCTTATAATCACCATGAACATCGCTATGGTACAAAAAAAGCCGAGATTCTCGATTACTATCTAACCTGTCAGGATGAGTTCGACCCTGTTGTTATCACTTCTAATGAGCCTCTGGATATCTATGCAAAAGTTTTTTTTCATGAAACGGTTGATTTTCCCATCTATGGCTTAACCGTCAAAAGGTTGGATGGTGTTGAAATTTACGGCAGCAATTCATGGTTTGAAGAAGCCTCTGTTAAACCAGCACAAACAGGAACGGTGGTAATTTTTAAAATGTCACTTCCAATGAACCTGGTTCAAGGGGATTACTTTTTTTCTTTAGGCATTGCGGAAAAGCAGGAAAATTTAGAAATTGTTGCGCTGGATCGCCGTTATGATCTATTTCATTTGAAAATACATCAAACCGGTCGTGTTTTTGGTATTGTCGATCTGGACGCTGATTTTTTTGAATACAGAACCCTCGGCTGACTAAAAATCATTCTTCTTCGCATGATCTTGAACAAAACTGTCTTGATCATCACGTCAATATGCTGCATAACGACATAATTTTCTAACGTATATTGAAGCTCCCTCAATTCATTTGGCAATTTTTAATGACAGACGATCTTTTAGTAGAACAGACCAAAGCAGCACGTGGTGCTTCTATTCAGTTAGCCAATTTACAAACAGAGCAAAAGAATAAGGTTTTGTATACTGTGGCAAACCATTTGCGGCAGAGTGTGAAAAAAATTCTCCAGGCAAATCAGAAAGATCAGGAGGCTGCACAAATGATGGTGGATCAAGGCAAACTGTCTTCTTCCGCATACAAACGCCTGTTGCTGAATGAGGAAAAAATTGAACAAATGGCACTCAATATGGAGAGTGTTGCTCAATTGCCTGATCCAGTGGGAAAAGTAAAACAAGCAATACGATTGGATCAAGGATTGGATCTTTATCAGGTCACATGCCCTATTGGTGTCCTCTTGATCATTTTTGAATCACGACCGGAAGTGGTTGTTCAAATTTCAGCACTGGCCATTAAGTCAGGCAATGCTGTCATCTTGAAAGGTGGCAGCGAGGCGCAGTATTCCAACCAAGTTCTGACAGAAGTCATTCGGGAGGCATTAGAGTCCTTTGATTTCATGCCAGAGGAGGCTATCAACCTGCTCAACACTCGTGACGAAGTCTCACAGGTTTTGCAGATGAGCGAATACATCGACTTGATCATTCCTCGCGGCAGCAATGCGCTGGTCCAGCATATTCAAGCTCATTCGAAAGCACCGGTATTGGCTCATGCTGATGGGATATGCCATGTGTACCTGGACGAGTCAGCAGATCCTCAAAAATGTGAAGAAATTGTTTTGGATGCCAAGCTGCAGTATCCTGCGGTTTGTAATGCGATGGAAACACTGCTGGTACATCAAAATATTCCAGAAACGCTGCTTGCCCAAATTTTACTTAAATTGCAAGATGCTCATGTAGAATTAAAAGTTTGTCCAATCACCAGGGAACGTATGAAAAATAGTCCATCACTACAATTGAAGGATGCTGTTGAAGAAGACTGGTCTACTGAATATACGGATTTGATTTTATCGATCAAATCGGTTTCCTCTCTGGAAGAGGCTGTCGCACATATCAATTCCTATGGTTCCAAGCACACGGATGCTATTGTGACGGAAAATCAAGAAAATGCCGAATGGTTCATGAATCAGGTGGATACAGCAAGTGCCTTCTGGAATGCCTCAACACGATTTGCAGATGGCTTTCGTTATGGTTTTGGTGCAGAAGTTGGTATCAGTACCAACAAAACACATGCAAGGGGGCCTGTTGGACTGGATGGACTGGTGATTTACAAATTTAAGCTCTATGGACAAGGTCAGGGGGTCGGTCGTTATGAAGGAAAAAAGTTTTTGCATGAGACGATTGACACAGCCTGATTCTCGAAAATAATTGCATTTTAATTTGGTATGTAACTGATGATTAATCTATTTCACTCTTCATGAAAGGAAACATTATGCGTTTGATTTTCTTAGGTCCTCCCAGTTCTGGTAAAGGGACTCAGGCTCAAAAATTAGTACAAGATCTAAACATCGTTCAACTTTCTACTGGAGATATGCTAAGAGCTGCTGTTGCTGCCGGCACAAAAGTAGGCCTGCAAGCCAAAGCCGCAATGGAATCTGGTAAATTGGTTGCCGATGAGCTCATAGTTGGTATCATTCGCGACCGTATCAAAGAAGATGACTGCAAAGCAGGTTACCTCCTTGATGGATTTCCGCGTACAGTCGTTCAGGCAGAAAAGTTGGATGAAATGTTAAAACAACGCAATGAAACGATTGACTACGTGGTCAGCTTGATTGTCAAAGATGAAGTCCTTATTCAACGTGCTGTTGGTCGACGGGTTCATATGCCCAGTGGACGAACCTACCACATTGAATTCAACCCCCCCAAAGTTCCAGGCAAAGATGATGTGACTGGTGAAGACCTGATTCATCGAAAAGACGATACGGAAGAGACAGTGCGAGAGCGCTTAAATGCATATCACAATCAAACGGCGCCTCTCATCGACTACTATAAAGACACTGGGAAATTGCGAACGGTTGATGGAATAGGAGATATTGATTCCATCTATTCCAACATCAAGGCTGCGGTTTCCTGACAATTATCCTATCTTGTTTTTGTCGCTAAGCAGTACCAAATTTCTGTGATACTCATACTTACTCAATTGAAACTATGGATATAGTAAAAGAACTGGAAGAACGTTTTCATCGAGATATTCCACTTACCTGGCATATGGGACTCTCAGTAGAGACTTATGATGAACAGGGTTTGACATTGAGGGCACCGCTGGATAAAAACATCAATCACAAGCAAACCGCATTTGGTGGCAGTTTGAACTGTTTAGTTACATTAGCAGGATGGGGAATGGTTTATATTCTCCTGAAGGAAATGGAAATAGACGCCCATATTATTATTCAAGAAAGCAAAATTTCTTATCTCAAACCAGTTACCGACGATTTTCAGGCAATCTGTCCAAAACCAGATGATGCCATGTTGCAAAAATTCCAAAAGATGCTTCAGAAAAAAGGATTGGGGCGAATTCCTTTACATTGTGTGATCTATGAAGAAGAAACATTGGCCGTTGAATTTCGAGGATCTTATGTGGCGTCCGTGATTCCTTGATCATGACCATTTCTAATATCTCAGTTATAATCCAGAGAATCAGGGACTGCAATGTGTTCAGTGGTCTCTTTGCGACGTAAAGGTGCAGAAATGGTATTTTTAATTTCGGTCTCATCTTCAGAAAATCGACAGATATTTTTGATTAACTCCTGTATGACTCGATCCATCAACATTCCTTTCACATCAGAATCCACATCCAGTTCATCAGCATAAAAATTTAATGTCACTCTAATTTGTGCTTTATCATAAACCAACTGACGGGAAATTGATTTTTTAACAGATAACGGTTCATGGTAGTGGGAGTTCAGCTTTTTTCCTGCTTCAATGGAATAAGAAACAATTTTCATTTGGGATGCCCAAAAAGAAAAACTTTTAAGCAAGTCTTCCAAAGAAGTATCTTTTTCAAAAAACACATCAATATGCTCAGACAGTGCATTTACGAAAGAACGTTGTCGTTTTAAAATTGCCGTTTCTTTCATCATTTTGAAAGGGGCCTTGATCTCTTTATATTCCATGAAGAGCAGAGAAAAGTATCCCAGTAATATTGCTGCTAGGCACATCACCAGATACCAGCTTGGCTGCCAATAAACAGCAAGAGCCAACAGACTGAATCCTGCAGCAATCAGGTACATCACTAAAACGGATTGAGGAATGCTGTATCCTTTAGCTAATAGTCGATGGTGCATATGGTCTCTGTCGGCAGAATAAAATGGAATGCCCTGGATATAACGTCGGAAAAATGAAAAAAGGGTGTCCAGAATGGGCAGACCCAATAGAACAATGGGAAGCAAATTCACAGCATTGGTTTCTGTATTGCTCATTCCCCAGATAGAGAGGGTTGATAAACAATATCCCAAAAATAAACTGCCGGAATCTCCCATAAAAATAGAGGCGGGATGTCTGTTGAACAGCCAGAATCCAAGGATTGCCCCAATTAATGCCAGCGAAAATACAATGATAACTACATTGACCTGTATGACCGAAATGATGAGTAAACCTGCCAATGCGATCATGGAAACCCCACTTGCCAGACCATCCAGTCCGTCAATCAAATTCAGGGCATTCATGACACCAACAATCCAAAACACGGTTATTGGAAAACCAAGAAAACCTAATTCCTGTGTTCCATAAACAGGAAGGTCTATTTTCTCTATACTAAAGGCAAACCAACTGACAAAAACGGCAACCAGGATTTGGCCAAGTAATTTGTAACGAATTCGTATATTCCATAGATCATCAGCAAGTCCGACAAGAAAGATAGCGAATCCTCCAATCAGAAAAACAATTAATGGTCCTTGCAATGCAAGAGACAGCGGATTTTCTGGAGAGTTCGGCAAACGGCCAATTAGACTGTATGCTAAACTGATTGTCACTAAAAACCCCAACGTGATGCCCACGCCACCAAGGCGGGGAATTTTCTGTATATGAGAGTCCCTTAGAGAAGATTGCTGCTTTGTAAAAAAACGCCCTGATCCCGAATAAAGCAAGAATAGAATGAATGTAGTGCTGACCAGGAGGGCAATGACAAAAACAAAGAGGAAGGTGTTCATATTATTTGTATCAATGAGGAGGGGAGCATGTCATCAACGTGTGTACAAAGTTGATGAGTAATATGTAGAATTTTTTTAAAAAATACTCAAGAAAAACCTTTAAAACCAGTAGGTTAATCTCATTTTTTACAAGAATAATAAGGATTCGTGGGTTTGTATCAACATTTTTACGTAATTATGGTAATAATAGGCTTTGAAGTATCACAAGATCGAGTTTACAAAAGGAGATATAAATTGGATCAGAAATATATTAGGAATTTTTCAATTATTGCACATATTGATCATGGCAAATCAACTTTGGCAGACCGTCTCATGGAATTCACAGGAGCAGTGAGTGAAAGAGAATCTCAGGAGCAGTTATTAGACAGCATGGATATCGAAAGGGAACGGGGTATTACTATCAAATCTCAATCTGCAAGATTGGCGTATCATGCCACAGATGGACATGATTATATACTGAATCTTATTGATACACCAGGGCATGTCGATTTTACTTATGAAGTGTCCCGTTCTTTGGCAGCCTGTGAAGGCGCTTTGTTGATTGTTGATGCCGTACAAGGAGTGGAGGCACAGACACTGGCTAATGTCTATTTAGCACTGGAAAACGACCTGGAAATTTTACCTGTTTTGAATAAGATTGATCTTCCTACTGCTGATCCGGAACGCGTATGCCGGGAAATAGAAGATGTTATCGGACTGGATACCAGTATGGCCGTTCATGCAAGTGCCAAGGAAAAGATTGGAATTTCCGAAATCCTGGAACAAATTATTCAATTGGTTCCCCCACCAGATGGTGATCCAGAGAGCCCGCTGCGTGCTTTAATTTTTGATTCATGGTTCGACTCGTATACAGGAATTGTGGTCATGGTTCGTGTTATTGATGGTTCTGTTCGGACAGGAGAAAAAATCCGCTTTATGGCAACAGGCAAAGAGTATGAAGTGACGGAATTGGGAATTTTCACTCCTTTTCAGCAAGCCCGCAAAGAATTAAGTACAGGAGAAGTGGGATATATCTGTGCCTCTATCAAAACAATTGGACACACCAAAATTGGAGATACGGTTACGTTGTGCGGCAATCCTGCTCAAGAGCCTTTACCGGGCTATACAGAAGCCAAATCCATGGTATTTAGCGGCATCTATCCTACTGATAATGAACAGTATGAAGATCTTAAAGAGGCACTGCATAAACTTGCCCTCAACGATTCTTCCATTACGTATGAACCAGAAACTTCTGCTGCTCTGGGATTCGGATTTCGTTGCGGCTTTTTGGGTTTGCTTCATATGGAAATTGCGCAAGAGCGTCTGGAACGAGAATTTAAAGTACAGCTTATCGCAACAGCTCCCACTGTTATTTATCGGGTTCATTTGAACGATGGAACAATTCTGAATATTGATAATCCTTCCCAATTACCTCCTCCTATGGAAGTTGATTTCATACAAGAACCATTCATCCGAGGTAAGATAATGACACCACCAGAATTTCTTGGCAACCTCATGTCTCTTTGCCAGGAACGACGTGGAATTCAAGTCAGCGTTGAATATCCTGCTCCAAATCGGACTTTACTCACCTATGAGTTTCCTCTGAATGAAATCGTTGCCAATTTCTATGATCGACTCAAATCGATTTCCAAAGGGTATGCTTCTTTTGACTATGAACTGATTGATTACCGTAAAGGAAATTTGGTCAAACTGGATGTGATGATCAATGGACAACCCGTCGATGCACTTTCTCTGATTGTGCCTAAAGTCAATTCCTATTATCGTGGGAGAGAGCTGGTAGCCAAAATGAAAACATTGATTCCCCGGCAAATGTATGAAATTGCGATTCAAGCAGCGATTGGGTCAAAGATTATTGCCCGAGAAACATTGGGAGCCTTACGAAAAAATGTCACTGCCAAATGCTACGGAGGCGATATCACAAGGAAACGTAAATTATTAGAAAAACAGAAGGAAGGAAAAAAACGGATGAAACGATTGGGTACTGTGGAAGTACCTCAAGAAGCGTTTATGGCGGTCTTGAAACTTGAAAAATAACCACTATCCAATTATTCTAAGGGTTCGTGCAGAAATAACGTTGGCAAAGATGAGGAAGTATTTTTTCTTGGCTACAAGGCGTCTTCAATTGTGCATACTGGAGTATGTGCCTTTGAAGACAACACCGTAGACGAGGAAAAAGACAAGTCATCTGTAAAGGTTATTTATGTACGAGTCCTGAGCTGAAGCGTTTTTGTTATTTCTAATATCTACACATTTTCTGTATTTTTTAATGGGGAAGATTATATGCTATTTCGCCTAATCATCCTGATTATGCTGGCAACATGTTTCACCGCCATGTTGTGGCCCATAGAGCCTACTTATACCTATGGAATTGTTATTGTGCTTTCCATAATACTGAACCAGTTTCCTCAATTACAAGGTTTCTTGACACAGCAGTTCATGTCTTCCAATCGTTCCAAGGAGCAGGAAGGAAAGAATAAAATAGTCGATTTGGAAGACTTTAGGCGTAAAAAGCAAAAATCTGAAAGGAAAGATGAGTTTAGGACAAAGTGATGGATGTTTTATTCATTAAAATGATAAATCACTTTGCTTCTGCAAAATCGGCATATCAAATTTTTTTGTCGACGATGCACTTGTCGCTCCCAGCATCCTTTTTCACATTGCTGTATATACTTCGGTTGGGTAAATTGCAGCGAATGGCATCTATTTCCATTACAGCCAATGGAAATTGCAGTCCTTTTCCACTCATGATGATGTCCTCGTTTTCCAACCAATGCATGTGCAATTTCATGGAGCAGCGTGTCCGTGATTTCAGAAGCAGGAGCCTGATTTGCTAAATTTTTTGAAATAGAAATTTCTTTTTTGTCATATCGACATTGCCCTGCTCGTATTTTTGCATTGTCAAATCGGAATTTCCATCCTTTCTCAATCAACCCATATTTTTCCATTAAACAATGAGCTTCTTGCAGTACGGTATCCTGTTTAGTTTCCAGGCAGGGTTGTAGACGTCCTTTGTTATCTTGATTACGGGCAGATGGATTGAGTCCTTTGTTATTTACCATGGATCCACTCCTCGATATAGGGTTGTGCCTTTCGGGCTTCAAAAGAGACCCAATCATAGCTGGCAAGTCCCAGTGTATAAAAAGGGTCTTTATCAATCAGTTCCTGGACCCGAGTGTCATTGTCAGACCTCATGACAATCACACCTCCTGTTTTTGTACATTGGATTCCTGAAAATAAAATGGTTTGGTCGTCGTAAAAACTTTGCAGATACTCTCGATGTGCAGGAGCTGCTTCCATTATTTGTGCTATTGGAACCTTATAAGTGACAGTGACAACATAGATATACATAATCATCCTTAATTGTTTTAAGGGGTGAGGAGAAAATAACTTCCAACAACAATTCCTTCTTTAGCAAAGGGGGGGAAGGAGGATTGAAGATAGGCAAGTTATTTTATCCTCATTCCTAATCCTTTATGAAAGATTGAAAAAGGGGTTGGTTCTGGAAGAATAATTGTTATTCCATAGGGTTGATCATTCGACACTCCAGGTAGAAACGCTTTTCTTCAGGTTCTCCCAGAGAAAATGATTTTTGTGGTAACGCTCCATCCATAATGATTGTTTTGAACAAGTCTTCTTTACGCATAGCAGGCAAATAAAAGCCCACGTTATTCTTTTTGGAGCCTAGTGACTGGACAACCGTATCGCCATGAATGTAATCAAGCTTTACATTTGAATTATGGACTAAATATTGATCCAAAAAGAACTGCAAGGTACCCACTTCAGAGCCAAAGACAGGATTATGAACGATAAGCACACCGTTTTCCTGTTCAGTGACCAATGGGATCACATGACTATGTCCCTGTTCCGTTGTGATAGGAGCCTCAGTCTGTTTGTATTCTACCCGACACCCCTTTTTTTGGTATAATGCTTCCATCTGCTGCAGCATTTGATCAAAATTGACATTAAACAATACCCTGTGAATTGGTTCAAACTGAATACCTTCGTCATGAATATTGACCAGTTCAACTAGGGCATACCGTGCAGGATGATTAGCTATACTGGAGGGGGAGTCGGCCTGTTCTTTTATGTCTTCCCAAATAGCCTTTGCCGTGGCAAAAGAATGATTTCCGTCACCCATCGCATAGAGCAGTAATTCCTTACCGGAAACGCTGTATTTCTGATCAAATATTTCCCGGTCAATCAAGCGGTTCAGGCCAGATGCAATCTCATCAATCAATTCTTTCTGGTTAATTTTGTAACTTCTCAGATGCCCCCCCTTCATCATCAATTCAAAATCACACAATTGCTCCAGTTCTTTTTCGAATAAAGGTTCTATTACACTTTTTTCTGGGTCATCAATTAAAACCATGATATGAGGAACTTCCATAATCGAATTCTTTCGAATCTTGATTCTTGGCGGCAGCCTGTCCAAAATCGTTCCTTCCGTTGATCGAATTAACGCCTGAGATCCTTCTTGATAACTATATTGCTCCAGATCCAGAGCGACCATTAACCCCTTTCTTGTCTTATCAGAGTTTATTTGTCGCTCAACAAGAACAAAGCCTGGTTTTTCGGGCACAAGGATTTTTTCCTCAAAATACTGATTCATGCACTCACCAATATTTTTGACCATTTGTTCTTCTTGTGCTGAGCCAAGATATATTTCAGGAAAAATCAAATTAAGTGTGGATGGGTTGTCTGCAACACATTTTCTTGTTGCTTCCCAGTATTCGGGTTGCGATGTGTACTGATCACATGCGATTACGGCCCATTTTGAGAGGTCCACATCTGGCCGAGGAAGCAAAATCTTTGGGACATGTAGAGCAATTTTTTCAAAATTCATTGCATTATTCAGGATGGAATGTTTAATTGATATTCGGTTTAGGGAGGAAAAAGAAAATAAATTATCTGAATTGCGTAGGGGGTTTTCGAGGAAAACAAGACGCTTGATTGCACATATATTGGAATATTTGAAAATCCAGCAACACTGTTTTCAACGGAAAATACAAGCAAGATGGTATTTTATTTTCTTCTTCCTCCTTTAAGTGAATTTGTTATATCGATTTATGTTTAGAGAAGAACAATCGGTTCCACATAATGCGGCTACCAATCCTTCAATATCCTGTTGCCTGGGAATTAAATCCACAGAGAGTCCATGTTCATATACTGTATCTGCAGTGACTTTACCAATACAGGCAACACTGGGGGCCCATTGTTTTAATGCTATTTTACCTTTATCGGGTAATAGCTGGAAAAAATTTTTCACCATTGAAGAACTGGTAAATGTGATCCAATTTATTTCTTTTTCTTCTAAAAGGGCAACAATCGGATCCATCTCAATCATTGGCAGGACATTTCGGTATACTGGAGTAGAGTGAACAATTCCTCCCCACTCTGATATTTTGTTTTGTAACACCCCTCTGGTTTTTTCTGCTTGTGGGAACCATACGTGTTGACCATGCCAGTCATATTTTTTCAGTACATCCGCTAATCCTTCGCTTTGATAATGCCTGGGCACAACATCGGCAATCAAGGAAAATTGTTCAAGATACGTTGCCGTTGCAGCTCCCACACACGCTATTTGGCAAGAACCAAAAATCCGGGTGTCTTTGCCTAATACACGCAAGCGCTCCATGCATTGTTCAATCGCATTGGAACTAGTGAAGACAGTCCAATCTATCTTTTCAGGGTTCTGGATGATTTGGTCAAACGGCTCCCACGACAAAGGCGCCTCAATAGAAATCGTGGGGCACGAAGTCACATGGGCTCCTGCATCTATTAACAACTCAGTAAGAGAAGACGGTCCTGATTCTGTCCTTGTGACCAGGATGTGTTGTCCAAAAAGAGGCTGTTTTTCAAACCAGTTGAATTGCTGATAAAACTGGCAGACTTGTCCAATGATTGTTAAGACGGGAGCTTCCATCTGATTTTTCTCCACTTCTTCTGCAATGGTTTGTAATGTCCCCTGTACCGAATATTGACGGGTCCATGTACCCCACTGGATTACGACAACAGGAGTCTGCGGGGCTCTTCCTGCTTCCATCAGGCACTCTGTAATATTTGGTAATCCCCTCAAGCCCATCATCACAACAATGGTACTGATTTTAGCAATGGCCTCCCAGTTGATCATAGAATGCTCTTTTTCAGGATGTTCAACTCCTGTCAAAAAAACTACATTGGAACTGTAATCCCGATGAGTAAGTGGAATGCCTGCATAGACTGGAACTCCTGTCGCAGAAGAAACGCCTGGCACCACCTCAAATGGAATATTTGTTTTGAGTACTGCCGATAATTCTTCACTTCCTCTTCCAAAAAGAAAGGGGTCTCCTCCTTTTAACCTCACTACAATTTTACCTTCCTGTGCTTTTTCCACCAGCAACTCGTTGATCGTGTCTTGTGAAAGTGTGTGCTGATTATAACGTTTCCCTGCATTGATCAGTTCTGCATTTTCTGCATATTTCAAGAAGATTGGGTTGGCCAGGTAGTCGTAAATTACGACGTCTGCCCGTTTCAATACGGCTTGTGCTTTCAGAGTCAATAAACCCGGGTCACCAGGCCCCGCCCCCACTAAATAAACTTTACTTCTTGAAGGTGACGTATTAGTAAAATGGATCATAAAACGTCTTGGTTAAAGATTGCGATCGCCAGGTACTCAGCTCAAAGAAGAAAACGTCCGTATACAATATGGAATATATTCCAGCATATGCTACAAGGAAGAAATCATGAGTGATTTTGATGCCTCTAGATCATACCAACGAGCAAAGGGAATCGCACCTGTTATCTGTGATAGGCTGCGCGGACGTTTGATCGATATCAGTCGCAGTGGATTTGCCTTCAGTACTACAAGTGATTTTGATTATTTCAGTATTGGACAAATCTGTCAATTCACTATCAAACTTCCGCGTCCAGAAAACTCTTCAGAAGCTCTGACTCTGCAAGTTACCGGAATCATTCGTAACATCGCTATGGATGAGGATAAACAACGAATGACTCTGGGAGTCGAATTCAAGGATTTAGCTGAACAGACAAGACAGCAACTCAATCGTATCATTCTGTTTTTTGCTGAAAGCTTTGCGCCTCTCAAAGGCCTAGATAACTTGCTCAATGCATTAGATGCCCCTCCGAAAAATCCAGAAAAAAAACAGGAATTACCACAGAAACTTCAAGAAAAAATAGAATTAGGCAATATTTTTACTCAACTTATTGAACGCTATGAACTGCTTCCTGCGACCATTCAGGAAGACATTCTACAGCTTGCCAAAGAAATAAAAAGCCGGATCCATACAGGTTCATGACATCATAAAAAACTTCAAAGCTATTATTGTTTCAATAACGATGGATATCCATTCGGGTGATTTGAATGGAGCGATCTTCTTCAACAACAGGGGAGGGAGACTTTCTTAATTTCATAACCAGATAGTACAATAAATAAAACAAAAGCCCCAGGAGAAAAGGAGCATATACCAGTGCATATAATCTTACAATCCATAATGGGATTCCTACATATGAAGAAAAATCCGCACAAACCCCTAAGACGAGTTTTTTTTTCTTTAGATCATTTGGAGGAACGCCCCGATTTCTTCGAAGCAAACCAAGAAATGTCCAAATCCCAAAAAACAGGAGGAACGCACCTAAAATAATGATGATGATGGTGGTTAATGGAGAATTCATTACAACAACTGGATATAAACCTTGATTTCACACCCCTTCAACAATTTGCCGATAAGCGCGTCTTAGCCCCTGTCTTAATAGAAATTCTTTGCTGACTCCATAATGCTGGGCTAGATACTCATGTATCTGATAAAAATCTTGCATACAATCCTCTCGTGCTTGTTCGATCAGTATTTGTATATCATGGAGAATATGATGATATCGTATTTTTTTGGAGCAAACATCAGATGTCAGTTGGGATTCCATCACTTTTGCTTTTACACAAAAAATATTGTAGAAAGTATTTCAAAAAGACTCCTCAAAAAATAACGCAGATGGGGAGATATGACAATACATTTCAATGTTGTTTTTCCAGTCAATAAACGGCATATTACCATAGCGGATGTTTTTATCATTGTGAGTGCAGGCACACAGCTACATTTTCCACATTTTCATAAAAACTAATTTTAGGCATGATTGATTATGGGTTTAAAAACAAAATTTTCTGATATCCCAGGCATCTCTCAAAGTATCAACGAACTTATCCAAAAACTCCCTTTAGCCGTTGCTGTTATCAACCTGGACAGGGAAATCATTGCATTCAATCGCGCTTTCTTTTTATTAGCGGGACGAGACGTCCGCCAAGGCACGCCTCATTGTTACCAATTCCTGAATTTTGGGTTTTGCCAAACAGACTGTCTGGCCCACATGTCCACTCACTTGGCAAGGACCATCAGTTGGGACGAATCTGAAGGCACCCGCAGCAATGGAGACGAATTGATTATTCGTCCTACGGTGGTGCCCATCATGGATCAAAATGGGAAGGCTGAAGGACATATTCTTGTATTTCAAAATACAACCGATGAGGTTCACCTTTATCGAAGTTTCCGATCCAATCTGGAGCATCTGGAACGACGGGTTTCCTTTTTACAGACACTGAATGAAGCGGCTGATGAGTTTCGTAAAATCAAACAAGTGGATATTTTATTGGAACGTATCAGTGAGTTTGCGGTGGCTCACCTTTCTGTTGATTGTTGTCAATTGATTGGGAAGACCGATCAAGGACAGTATGTTGCTGCAAAGACGTCTTCTGTTTCGGAAATTGATAAATCTCGTGTAAACGCACTGAAGCAATCCGTTTTACCTGCTATTGAATTGATGGATAATGAGTCCAAGCCTTCCCATACAGAAAAGTTCAAGGAAGCTAGAGCTTCTGGTCAATACCAATCTACCCTTTTGCCTATCCGCAGTGGAGGCTTTGATTATGGCTATTTGGTGGTTCATTACTTTTCTAAAGTTCAAGATGAAGACACAGAATTGCCTAGCAGGACTAATGAGCAACTGGAGTATTTGGAACTCTTTGCCAAGTCCATCGGCCCTTACATTGAAAATTGCCATATTATTGCCAACTTGGAATCTATTGTTGACGAGCGCACCCGTGAATTGAAAAATGCCCAAGTCCAGTTGATGGAAAGTACTCGCTTGGCATCTGTTGGAGAGACCGCAGGGATGGTTGCCCATGAAATTCTCAATCCAATGACAGCTATTCTGGCTAAGGTTCGCAGGCTGCAAGATGAAGAAAGTGCTCTTGGAGTCGCAAAATTCATTGCCGATGAATGGGATAAAGATCTTCGCGAATCAGGAGTCGATGAATTGTTAGAAAATTTGAAAGAAACCCCTGAAGGTAGTGAGATCCCTTTAGTGGAAGAAGATTTGCTGAATTTGAGAGAAGGCATTACGGATTGTATCAAAGATTTAAGTTTTGTAGAGGAACAACTGCATCGAATTGTCAGTATTGTCGACAATCTCCGTGGTCTTTCTCGGAGTCAAAATAAAGCGGAGCGAGTGGATGTCAGAGTCGCCATTGAAAAAACAGTTGAATTGATTCGTGACGGAATGAGGAAACGCAATATTGAACTGATCACCGACTTTACCCATTCTTCCATTGTCACCTGTGATGCAAATGAGTTGATCCAAGTGATGCATAATCTAACACGTAATGCCATCCAGGCGATTGACAATAACGGGATGTTGCGTATCACTACATCAGAAACGACAGAGCGTGTCGAAATCCGTATCCAGGATTCAGGTCCTGGAGTTCCTAAGAAAATTGCTCCTAGAATTTTTGAGATGCGCTTTACTACCAAAAATGCGCAGGAAGGTACGGGAATTGGCCTTAACCTGAGCCGCCGCCTCATGCGGCAAGTGATGGGTGATGTTGAACTGGAATCTCCAGGAGGAAAAGGCTCAGGAGCTGTCTTTTTATGCTGGATTCCCAAACGGAATAAAACCTGAATTTTCAAAAAGTTGAGCTACAGAAAATAATATGGATCTTGCTACTATTATAGGTCTTGTCCTGACACTCGCATTGATTGTTACTGCAATGGGCAGTTTTGTTACTGCCTTTATTGATGTGCCATCTATGCTGATTGTAGTAGGCGGGACAATTGGAACATTGTTGGTTGCCCATCCGATGGGGGTGCTTTTAGGAATTGGAAAAGTGTTTCGCAAAGCAATATTTGCTGCACCTCCTGAAGTCGACACCCTCGTTGCGACCATCATTGATTTTTCAGGCCGGGCACGACGAGAAGGTATTTTGAGCTTACAAAATGCTGAGTCCGAAACGGATGATCCTTTTTTTATTAAAGGAATCAATATGGTTGTTGACGGTTTGGAAAATTCTGTGATTGAGACGGTTCTTAATACAGAAATTGATTTTTTGGAAGACCGTCATAAAAAGGGGGTGGGATTGTTCAATATGCTGGCGGCTTTGGCACCTGCCATGGGCATGATTGGAACATTAGTTGGCCTGGTAATTATGCTGCAAAATCTTTCCGACCCTGATTCAATTGGTCCTTCTATGGCCATTGCCTTGATTACTACCTTTTATGGGGCAATTTTGGCCAATGTCATCGGACTGCCTGTTGCCAACAAGCTCGAATTGCGAAGTAAGGAAGAGATCCTGGCATTGCAGGTAACGATGGAAGGAATTTTAGCAATTGCGGCTGGAGACAATCCCCGTATTGTCGAAAATAAACTCAATAGCTATCTGCCACCAAACGAACGAGGTACTTTAACGCAATAAAAGATTCCATGTCTAATTTTTTCCAGGGACCCAAGCACTTCATCAACATTTTGAGATTTTCTCAATGTGAGACTTCTAACGATAGTGAACGGGTATGCTATCAAAAACCGAAGGGGGATGGCAATGTGGTGATGTTCACCTCCCTTTCTCTCATCTTGCTGGCTTTTTTTATCTTACTCTATGCCCTTTCTTCCCCGAAAAGCAAACAGAAACAACTGGAGTTGGCATTTGAAATCAAGCGGGCTTTCCAATCAATTGGAGGTTTGTTTTCAGACATTGGGGATTCAGCTGAAGTAGGCCAAGGCCGTCAGGAAAAGACTCTGGAAGTCAGCAGCTCCGTAGAATCTTTATTATCTAACCTTAGCAGTTTTGTTGAAGCAAATGAAGAACTCGAAAATTTTTCTTATGAGGTCACGAATGAAGATTTTTTAATGCAGCTTCCTACAGATTTTACTTTTAAAGAGGGTAGTGCTGAGATCAATCGAAATGCTTTTCCATTTTTAGAAAAAATCTTTGAAATGATTGCACGTACGGAAAATAACATACGTATTGAAGGGCATACGGATGACCTTCCTGTTCGTCATTCTGCCTATGAGTCCAGTTGGGAGTTATCAGCTGCTCGTGCTGTCAATGTTCTGCGTTTCTTTGCCAGTAAAAAAATTATCCCAAGGGCACGTTTCTCTGCAGCAGGTTATGGCCCCTATCGCCCGATTGCCAGCAATCGAATTTCTGATGGACGTTCAAAAAATCGCCGGATTACCCTGATTTTTATTGGACCCTTAAAAACCCTGGGAGGCCCCCTTGGCACAGGAAAATGAAAGGAGTACCGAACTTCAGGAGGAAATAAAACTCCTTAAACCATCAAAACGTAAAAAAAAAGAGGACGAGAATGGTTTTGATCCCAATGGGTGGATGATCACATTCAGTGATCTGATCACCTTGATGATGACGTTTTTTGTGCTCCTCTTTTCTTTCAATGAGCCCAATCCTTCCAAACTAGATGCGGTCTCTTCCAGTGCACCAGGACTGTTCTCTCTTTCAGAATCAGCACTTTCTCAGGCAGTTCCTATTCAGGAAGCCAATTCCTTGTTAAAAGAAAATTTGGAAATTTTTCTTTCGGAAAATAATGTGAAAAATGTAGATCTCTCCCAGGGAAACGAAGGATTGCTGATCACGTTGCCCACTGATATTATTTTTGAAAAAAATAGTGCGTACTTGAGTGAAAAATCAAAAAGAATCATTCAGCGGGTCACCAATTATTTGAACAAAACGCAGCACCAGATTCGTGTAGAAGGACATACCGACAATACTCCTGTTAACACAAAAGATGATCAGGATTCCTGGGGACTGTCTCTCAGTCGGGCTCATGCGATTTTGCAGGAAATGTTAAAAGCAGGGATGAATCCCAAAAGGCTGGCACTGGTTGGAAAAGGTGATGCACAACCTAAATTTTCTAATGCAGATTCCAAAGGACGTGATGCCAATCGCCGTGTGGAAATCGTTGTTTTTAACACAAATTAATGATGTCGGTACTGATTCCGTTAATTTAATTGTAACCATTTTTGAGTTTTTCAGGAGAGTCGATACTGTATGAAGACGCTATGATAAAC
>JADGAT010000033.1 GCA_015231885.1 SAR324 cluster bacterium | reverse complement strand
AGATTGCTGAATATTTTCTATACCAGCCAATTCAAGAAAGATTACAAAAGAGTAAAAAAGCAGCACAAAGATTTATCTAAAATTCAACATGTGATTGAGTGTTTGGTCAATGAAGAACCACTTGATCCAAAATACAAGGATCACCAATTGGTTGGAAATTGGAAACAACACAAGGAATGCCACGTTGAACCAGATTGGCTGCTGATCTACCGGATTTCTGGAGGGAACCTCTATTTAGAAAGGACAGGCTCTCACTCCGAATTATTTAAAAAGTGATGTAGAGTGTCTGTAAAAAAACTTTGTTCATTTTCAATATTTCATCATCACTGATAGTTAGGTCTCATCAAACGATCATTTGATAAGACACAAAGTCCAGAAGATTTTCATGGTGTTTTCAGTTCGATTTCTGTATTAAACTTAGATCTCTTAAATCAAAATCTTAAAAACTCATCTACTAACAAAGTAGACAAGACAAAGCAAGGAAAGAATGGGCAAATTGGTTGGATATGCTCGGGTTAGTAAAGAAAGCCAAGAATTAGCACTGCAAATTGATGCTTTAAAACAAGCGGGGTGTTTGCAAAAATTCATATACATTGACAAAGCTTCTGGTGCTAAGGCAGACCGTCCGGGTCTTGAGCAATGCCTTGAAACACTTTCACCAGGAGATATATTATTGGTCTGGAGGCTCGATCGACTCGGACGATCAATGCCTCATCTAGTAAAACTTGTTGAGGGTTTATCAAATAAACAGGTTGGATTTAAATCGATCTGTGATGGGGTAATTGACACAACCAGTGCTTCCGGAGAGCTTATTTTCAACGTCTTTTCAGCTTTGGCACACTTTGAGAGGAAAATTATTCAAGAAAGGACAAAGGCAGGTTTACAAGCTGCCAGGGCGAGAGGGAAAAAAGGAGGAAGAAAGCCAATTTCTAAGGACCATCCAAAAGTAAAAGCAGCAAAACAAATGCATGCTAACAAAGACATCAGTATTAATGAAATTTGCCAAACGCTTAATATTTCAAGGGCTTCTCTCTACAGATATCTTAATATTGATGCAAAAAAAACTGAACAATAGTTCAAGGTTAAGGATGATGACAATGATAAGGCTTAAAAAAAGGCTTTCTCCAGTTTGGAAACCACTTTATGAAGCTATGGAGAGTTTTAAAGAGCATCGATGTTGGGAATGGTTGTATGATAGCGATTTATTTGGAGTACAGAATCCAGAAACAGGTGAAATTGGCTATTGCAGCGTGATGGGGAAGGGCGGAAAGATGTATGCTTTGGGTGTTTATCCCGATGCGGAAGGTTTGCATAGCTATTTTGAAATCCAAAGGCAGGGAGAAGAAGACCCATTGGGGCTAACATATAATGATGTTGATTTATTAAGGACGCAAAAGTGCCTCATGGCCTCACTTGAAGATCTGTCAACACTTGAGAAAAAGGATTTGGATAGTATACGTAAACTGGAATTAAAATATATTGGAAATCAGGGATGGCCCTTGTTTCGGAAGTTTCAACCTGGATACCTTCCTTGGTTTATTACCCTGGAGGATGCTAAATTCCTGACAGTAGCCCTGCAACAAGCGGTTGAAGTGACGACCTTATTTCAAGAAAAACAGACATTGTTAGTCCCACCTTCGGGAAAAGATGACTGTTACCTAGTCCGCATGCAAGAAGCCGGAAATTGGCTATCTGTCTGGCTTCCTGCCGAGGATTATCAAGCGCCCAAACCTCAACCTGTGATTGATGAAATAAAAATAGCACGGATTCAAAAACAGGGCCTTTCACAACAAGGGACCTGGGAAGTCGGAGGAATCTTTCTCGATGAAACGACTCCGGGCAATCCACCCTATTTTCCCTATGTGCTGTCCATTGTGACCAGCGAAAAATCCTTTGTTCTTTACCCAGAACTAATCAAACCCGACAAACTAGAGCAAGGCATTCCTAGAGGCTTTTTTAAAGCCATCAAGAAAGGAAGGCGACTCCCACAAACCTTACTGGTCGATAATGAGGATACGTATCTAATCTTACAACCATTTACTAACTCCTTGGGAATTAGCCTAAAAATGGTTCAGAAGCTCCCAGCTGTGAATGATTTTCTGGACGGTATAAATCGTTATAAATGATCTGATTATATCGGACTAAGGGGAGGCTTGTTTGTAGCCCACTGAGAGAAGGTTTAGGATTTGTTAGGAACCAAAGAACGAAATAGTCCTTTAGATGAAGGCGTGTAGATAGATGGGTTTTGTCGCAAAGTTTTCACAAAGGCCTTATTCCCCCTTTCCCCCGGGAATTACGGAGCCAAGGAGTAGAAAATTTCAGCCGGATTTTGATGGGAATTACCCTTTGTGTTGAATTGCCCTTTTTTGATCATTCTCACCATTTCAATCCCGTTTAGAGTGCCAGAGGCAGAATCAAATGATTTGAAGCCAAGCATGTGTTTAGTAATCCGTTTAATCCCACGGTGATCCTGCTCGACAATATTGTTGAGAAATTTGATTTGCCGGATTTCGATGGAGGTGTTATTCTCTTCATTGTATTCTTCGATGGCCGCTTTATTGGCCCCGCTCTTGTCGATAGTGATTTTCTCAGGGAGCCCATTGTTTTCAATTGCTTTGATCAGAAACCGCTTGGCAGCCTTTGTGTCTCGCTTCTCGGTCAAAAGAAAATCAATGGTGTTTCCATCCTTGTCCACAGCCCTGTAAAGATAATACCAGGCGCCCTTGATCTTAATATACGTCTCATCCATTCGCCAACTTTTGCCAACAGGTTGTTTCTTCTTGCGAAAATTAGATTCAATCATCGGCGTATATTTGACCACCCAACGTTGAATGGTTGCATGATCCACTTCAACACCACGTTCTTGCATCAACTCCTCGATGTCGCGATAGCTCAGAGAATAGCGCAAATACCAATAAACTGCTTGAAGAACGATATACTTTGGAAAATGACTGCCTTTCAATCGGTTTGCATCCATGATACCCTTCGTCAAAAATGAAAAGAGCATAGCACAATTCTATTATATTGGAAAACTTTGCGACAGAACCATAAATATCCTTATATTTTAGTGGCTTATCAATTTTTTGGCCATTTTTCACAGCTATGAGGTCACTGGGCCGAGTAATATTTATCTTTCATACGATATCCTGTGCCAATATCCGATGGAAACAATTCCATAGAACAAGTGATCCGTAAGTTGATGATTTCACGGAACTGAGTGGCATTTTCAATGACTTCAGCATAAAGTTCTTGGCTAAAAGCTAAACAAATTACTCGATTTTGATACGAGGATGTGGTCGATTGCATAAGGTCCATGATTTCGGTGAGGTTGAAAATATTGGTTGTGTTCGAACTCCAATATTCTCATACTCCCCATGGACCATCACGTCAAATCTGACCCTCCCCAAAATTAGAAACAATCAGAAATGTGAATGTGCCTTTGATTGGGCAGTATTTGGGAAAAAAATGATGGTTTATTTCGATCACCTGCTTCACACGCATCATCGTGTATGGAACTATAATTGGGTTCGCCGCTGATTTTCCCATTCCTGTAGTCAATCAATCTCCTTTATTCCAAACAGAATCTATTTTTCTATAAGACAATATCAACTGAATCGTGTTATGATTTAGTTTGATTTTACTGCACAAAGTTTGTCTTTAAGGAAATTGAAAAAATGGGGTTCCCATGAACGTCACCAAAAATGAAATTTTCCAAAAGTTGAAGGACCAGCAAAACTACCTTTCCTCTGAATATGGTCTCAAGCGAATAGGTTTATTTGGTTCTTATGCCAGAGGGACTCAGACCGAAGAAAGTGATATTGATCTGGTGGCAGAATTTGAAAAACCGATTGGTCTAAAATTTATGGATTTTACGGAGTTTTTAGAGCAGCTGCTCGGGAAAAAAACGGATGTATTAACACCGGAAGGCATTAAGGGTATTCGTAATCCCTCCATTGCTGAAAAAATTCAAGAGACTGTTATCTATGTCTGATCGCACTACTGTGGATTTTCTCAGGGATATTTTGGAAGCATCCAACAGAATCAAAGCATATTCACGAGGTATTGGCTACGATGATTTTCTGGCAGACCTGAAAACTCAAGATGCAGTGGTACGTAACCTGGAAATCATTGGTGAGGCTTCCAAAAATCTATCAAATGTGTTTCGAGCACAATATCCACAAGTTCCTTGGAAAAGCCTCACAGGCATGAGAGATAAATTGATCCATGATTATTTTGGTGTCAATCTGGACATTGTTTGGGGTGTTCTCAAAGAGGATCTTGGTGAGCTGACTGGTCAAATTGAAATAATTCTGAAGAATCTTGAAGAGTAAAGTGGTTTTGTTAGTGGTAGCATCTCAACAAGGGAGACGGTCTGTCGAGATGCCTCCTCGCCTTTATGGAGGAACGACCCATAAAGACACTAAAGAAGATCTACCGGTTCAGCCGGTGGTGCACGGGACTCATCGGGATCTTTGGAATCAATATCATACAATGCTTTCACCTCTTCTGCATTCATGACTCGACTGTAGATACGAACATCGTCAATTACTCCATTAAAATACTGATAAGAAGCAGTATTTAGTTGTCCAATTTCCAATGGTCTGCTGTCGTAACCAATAGGAGGTCGGTCACCGATAGTTTGTTGGGCACTCAATTGCCCATCCACATTAGATGCCTTTTTTGCCAAGGCAGTATTCTTCAAAAGAAGGGAGAGTTTGAATTAACCCGGGACTGTGATACCTCATTGCCAAATGCCAAATGGACATATTGGGATACGCATTGGGCATCATTTGTCCCACTTCTTTTGTGAATGGTTTTTCGTCATCAGTTCTCCAGTATCATCCTTCCTGCATTTGAAAATACATGTCTTCAATGAGTGTATATACCGTTTTTGTACGGATTAAATAATCATGGAACGCTAGTTTCCATGGAGTATCCGAACTTTCATAGCCATAGGTTCGAGGAAGTTGATTTCCTTTCCCATGATGCAGCAGGTTTGTGATTGTATTGCGGTACTCATCTGATTCCAAAATCTCTTGAGAGATTCTTTGCGGGTTTAGCGTATCGATGAGCGGGAAGATTTCAGACAATGAATTATAGATTTCCCTCAACTCTACCTTACAGGGGGGATGCACCAGGCTGAGATTTATCATTTGACCTGGGATGAGGTGGATTTGGAAGATGAAATCCTGACCCTTGCTGCCACCCGAACAAAAGGTAAACGAGAAGGGCGGATTCTTAAAATACCTCCTCCAGTTTTAGAAGTGCTGTGCAAGCTGCCCAGTCGGTCGAAAGGAGGACGGGTTTTTTTAAGGAAAAGTAGCCGTTTTCAGGAACAAAACGTTCATTTGATACAGCAAAAAAGAAAGCTTCCAAAAAACTTCCCAAGCTGGCTGAACTCGTCTTTCATGATTTTCGACATATTGCAATCAACAACATGCGCTTGGCGGGCAACGATTATTTTAAAATCATGGCTCAAAGCGGCCATAAAACCATTTCCGTTTTTAAACGGTACAACGTCGTGGAAAAAGAAGAAGTACAAGATACGAAGTTTCTAAACATTAATTGAAACAAGTACAATCGTAACAAAAGAAGAAACGCTCATGTCTGTTTTGAGGTGGAGCACCATATTTTCCTTAATAAAATCAGTGGTAAATCGTTTCACCTCACCTTAAAACGTATATGAGCGAGAAGAAAACTGTCTGGTCAACCAGAATTGTCAGGTTAATGAATGGAAGTATCTGAGTTTTGCAAATGAATGGGTTATAATCAAAGCAGGATCAATAACGCCCATTCAAATGCAAAATGTTGGATAGATCCATCCATTCAATTTTTTGAGGTAAGTAGAAAAATTCAGGAAGAGGAAGTGATGAACACTGCCACCCCATATGCCACCCCAGCGTGTATTTTAAGTTTTTCAAATCAGCTGGAAGCCTTATGGGAATTGGTAGCGGGGGAAGGATTTGAACCTTCGACCTTCGGGTTATGAGCCCGACGAGCTACCAGACTGCTCCACCCCGCGATATATAGGAAGACATTTACGAACTGGAGCGGGAAACGAGACTCGAACTCGCGACCCTCAGCTTGGAAGGCTGATGCTCTAGCCAACTGAGCTACTCCCGCTCAGTAAGTAAACTACCATTAGACTATGATGGCAGGTTGTTGTCAAGTTTTTTCAAAATTGAACGATGGCTCTGTTCTGGTAGCGCAAATCAATGGATCGCAGTTTTTTGTGTTGTTGAAGCAACTGAGGATAAATTGTTGCCAACCGATTCATTTTTCCCTGATAGTCGTTGTGCCCCAGTTGAACAATCGAGTTGGTATCTCGTAGCTTCAGTTTAATATTTAAAAGGTCCGATACATCCACGGCCATGATAGTTTTCAAATCAAAGGAAGATTGTCGAATCAGGTCGATCAGTTCCATTCCTGTTTCTAGAGAATCTTCAGGAATGGGTTTCCCGAGTTGAACCAGACTGGCATCGACCCCCGTTATTACGAATTGATTAGCAGCTTGATCAGCAGACACATATTGTATTGGATAGCGTTCCCGATCCACCAGATAATACTGATCACCTGCTTTCAGATAGGCGTAGGGGAAACGTTCTTTTAAAGAAATATACAATTGATCAGGAAAAACTTGACGCACCTCGGCTTGTTTGACCGCAGGATGGCGGTTCAAAAGATTGGAAATCAGGAAAGTATCGATTTCCTTCAATTTCATACCAGGGGTCATTCCTGTTATTTCATAAATCTCTACAGCAGAAAGGAGAGAAGCGCCTTCAATGTGAACTTGACTGGGGGGATGCTGGAAGTAATCATAGCTTTTCAGCACGATGCCAAGTAAAACAAACAACGTGAACAGAAAAGAGACAAACCCAAAAAAAACACGAAGAGCAGAAGCTTTTGGAGGGAAAGAATCATAAGCGTCATCGAACTGTTTTATCGAGGAAGGGTCCCTCATCAGAAGGCGCTTGAGCAGATGGTGCTGTTTTTTAGAGGATTTAACCCGCAATCCTCCTTTGCCATATTGTATATCAACTTTCTTTTGATAAGACTGAGATTTGGTTTGCGACTTGTTATGAAAACGGTTTTTCAGATCTTGCATTGTTCAACATTGTGCATGAGTCAGAAGTTGCACCTCGGGCTCCAGGGAAATTTGATGTACTTTCCACACGGTGTCCTGAGCTAGTTCTATTAGCGCGATAACATCGGCGGCTTTGGCATTGCCTTGGTTGACGATAAAATTACTATGCTTCTCGCTGATCTGGGCATTACCAATACCATACCCTTTCAACCCGGCAGATTCAATGAGTTTTGCGGCATAATGTCCAGGCGGATTTTTAAATACGGAACCACAGTTGGGAATCTTAGTGGGCTGCGTGGTCTCGCGATAAGACTGGAATTGTTTCATGTGTGATTTAACGGTTTGTGAATCCGATTCCTTCAATTGGAATAATGCGGAAGTAATAATGGATCCCGATACGGCATTCAGAGGAGAGGAACGATAGGAAAATTCAAGAGAGTCACGATCCCCCTGATGCTGGTTTCCATCCATATCCATCCACCAAACGGTTTTTAAATGATCGCTGATTTCCGTACCATGGGCGCCTGCATTCATTGCAATGGCCCCACCGATAGAACCAGGAATCCCAATCAAAAATTCCACCCCGCTCCAGCCTAATGGAACACTGCGCTTGGCAAAGATGACATCAGGCAGTGCAGCACCCACACAAACCAAGTGATCTTCTTCAAAAATATGCCAGTCTTCGAAATTGGAAGATAACCGTAAAATGATACCAGGCCACCCTGTGTCAGGAATGATCAGGTTTGATCCTTTGCCAAGGACGAAATAAGGGATCTGGTACTGCTGGATGAAGGGAAGCAATTGTGACAAGTCTTCACAATTGAGCACATCAATGAAACATGCCGCCGTACCACCAACTCTCATGGTACTGTAGCGTCTCAAAGAATGTTCCCAGCACAACCTCGATTGCAAAGGCAGTTCTGCTAATTTTACTTTCCAGTGGGAATTGATCGAAAGTGTGTTTTTTGACATTCCTGCCGCAATGAACTAGAAGTTTTCTACAGGGTCATTTTTATGCAAGCCCTCCAAATTGTAATAAGCCCTGGTTTCAGGATGGAAGATGTGAACAATCACATCTGTGTAATCCATCAAAATCCAGCTTCCTTCGGCTTGGCCTTCCACAGACAAAGGGCGTATTCCTGCTTGATTCAGTGCTTCTCGAATATGATCTGCAATTCCTTTTGCATGAGCCTGAGAACGCCCCTGGCAAATGAGAACATAATCGGTCAGTGAAGAGTTTTCCCTGACATCGAAGACAATAATTTGTTCGGCCTTTACATTCTCAGCAGCACGAACCAGTTCTTTTGCTTGTTCCGGTGGTGATAGCGTCAATAAAACCTCTACATGGGTTATGATGGTGTTTGTTGCAACATGAATTGATCCGCACATTGCTGACTGCAGAAAAATTCCATTTTTCCATTGATTGTGCGCACATGGGCATGATCGGCAGCTACAAAAGTATGGCAATATGGATCTTCCAACAACTCCTCTGTCTGGGGATTGTTGTCAAAGGCAGATTGAAACTTTTTTATAAAAACGATTTTTTCTGAAATGATTTTCTTTACCATCCTATAGGCAAGGTATCCAAAAACAATCAAAAATATGAAACGGATCATGGTTGACTTTCTTTAGTAAAAGGCTGCTGATTTTCCCTGCCAAATATCATGTGCCGTCAAATACTCTTCAATGAATTGAGCAGGGCGCATTTTTTCTTTTGTCCAGGCCGGGGCCACCAGATCATCCCAGCGGTTTGCCACAGCCGTTAAGCGATGAACCGCTATTTGAGGAGACAGGTGCTCTAAAAAAACGGACACTTTGCGAGCATAGGCTTCCAGCTCTACGGGTTGAAACAGCCCTTGGTTGTACAAGCCGTCCAGAGGCGTGCCTTTTAAAACATGAAGATTGTGCAGTTTGACTCCATCTACTCGCAGTTCTGAAAGTAAAACAGCCGTGCGGCACAGCTGCTCATCGGTTTCTCCAGGAAGGCCAAACATCAGGTGAACACAGACATCCACAGTAGGCAATGCCTTTAATTTTTTGATAGCAGCAATGGAACAGGCACTGTCATGGCCCCTTTCTAAAAAAAGAAGCTGCTGGTCATCGAACGATTGGACCCCCAGTTCGACAGAAACAAAATGGGTCTCTGCAATCTTCTGAAAGGTTTTCAAAATGCCGAGTGGTAAGCAATCCGGGCGAGTTCCAACCACAATGCCAATCACATCGTCTTCCAGTAACACCGATTGGTACATGCTGGTAAACTCCTGCCCCCTGCCAAATGTGTTGGTATAGGCCTGAAAGTATACCAGAAATTTATCAGCATTGTACCGTTTCCGAATAATTTCCCGATGCAATGAGATTTGGTCAGACAACGACTTTTGTGCATCAGCATGATAAGCCGCAGCACCCCATTCATCACAAAAAATGCAGGCCTTCATTCCGTGGGTCCCTTGTCGATTGGGACATGTCTGGGCGACTGAGACACTGATTTTGAAAACACGCTGATTGAATAAAAGGCGGTATCGCTGGCTCAAAGGGTAGTATCGTTTGTCATGATCAAACGGATATGTCCGTACAGAAGCACTTTGCTGCAAAATGAAACCTATTGGAAGGGCAAAAATAAATCAGATATATTGATTTTTACCGGTCACTGCCTCAAGATACACGAAAGCATTCATACTCGCAAGTTGCGATTCGACAGTAACCCTTTTCTCTCAATCACGCTTTAGACACCTTGAAAAATTATGAGTTACCAACTTCCCGATGCTTCTGAAAAAGCTCAATATGTTGAACAAAAATTTACAGAAATTGCCCCAAAATACGATCTTTTCAATGATATCATCACCGCTGGCATGCATCGTTACTGGAAACGTTTTATGGTCAGGCAGACAGGTATCTCGAAAGATGCTGTTTGCCTGGATTTATGTTGTGGGACAGGAGATATTGTTTATCGATTGGGAGAGACGGCTCCTCAAGGACGGATGGTTGCCCTGGATTTTTCTCAAGGGATGCTGGAAATTGTGCGTCAGCGCAATGTATCAGGCTCGAATCGTTTGCTCCTCCTGCGAAGTGATGCCAATCAACTCCCCTTTGCAACAGGAGTATTTGATGCTGTTACCATCGGGTACGGGTTACGCAACGTGAGTCATCTCGTAGATTGTTTAAAGGAAATAGAGAGAGTCCTGGTACCGGGAGGTGCGCTGGTGAGCCTGGATGTTGGCAAAGTACGAATTCCCTGGTTGTTTGAAATCAGCCAATTTTATTTTTTTCATATTGTTCCCCGCCTCGGCAAGCTTTTATACCCCGGGCAGGATATGTTCGACTACCTTCCTCACTCTTCCATTGACTATCCGGACCAGGAACGTTTGAAACGCATGATGCTTTCTGTGGGGTTCAAACAGGTTGATATCTTCGATTTCTTTTTGGGTGCTTCGACGGTCCATGTTGCCTACAAACACTAGATATACCCGATACCATCAATCAAGCCGGCATGGACCATGTCCCTGTGGATTTCTTTATAAAGGCCCTCTGTTTTGCCGGATTTTTCTGCTTGAAGCAAAGCATCTCTGGCTTTTTTGAAAACGGTCTCCAACCACTCCACCGGCAACTTGATTCCGAGGATCGTAACAGCCAGTCGATAAAAATAGTGGACAAGATTGGCATACTCGATCAATATGGTATAATCAACCGGAAGGATTGGAGTTGCTCCTATTTTTCGAACAGCCAGACTGTACTGGTGGTATGCTGTTTTGAACTGTTCCTGAATGTCCTGGGATCGTTCCAAAGTCCGTTCTCCTCCTTTATAATGCCCCACTGAAAGCATCAATTTACTCATATTAATTTTTGCTTGTAAAAGAGGGTAAATAGGCTCATGAGAATCAATTCGTTTTAATAGTTTCAAATAATTGATTCCTTCTTCGTGCAATAATGGCAAGTGCCGGAGGATAACAAAAATTTTGGCGGCCATGATGGTGAAACGCTCTTTTTGTTTATTATCATCTTTTTTCTCAACCAAAAATTTCCCCAATTCTTCAACATTCAATTTTGCCACTCTGGTAGGAGTACTGGGCATGGTGGTTGCCGAAGGCTGCAGGTAGTGCAGCATGATTTCCCAGTTTTGCTTAATTTCATCAATTCGTTTTTCTATATAATGGATCTGCTTCGAAAAGAAACTCTTATCTCTTTTTCCAACTTTTTTTTCTAAAACAGCAATTTCTTCTTTACACTGAAAGATCAGCTTGGAAAAGTACATTTCCTGTATCCAAAGCACCAGATTCAAGCCAACATCGCTCAATTCTCCCAGGCATAACGCCACAGTTGCCTGCAGAAAAAGGGTTCGTACAACTTCGGGAGATAAATCACGACCGCTCCTGGCTACAATCGAAACCAGTTCCAGCCGGCTCATCATGTCAGTGGGTTTCGCCTGTAGATTTTTCAGGGCTTCTTTGGCTGCTTTGGAAGGATGCAATTTATAGATTTCTTCTCCGGTAGCCTGTGCCTTTAAGATATCTTTGGTTTTTTTCTGGAAAAAAAAGGATAAATACTGCGTGAATGTCTGTTCTTCCAATGCAAGGATATGTTTCTTACGTTGTTCAATATCTTTTTTCCAATGGTCAATCAATCCAGGAATGTTACCAATATTTCTGGACTCAATTTTTACGTGGGTGATTCCTTCCTTTGGGTCGGTATCATCCAGAAATTTAAACTGTCCAAAAATATGTTCATTAACGATAGCACGCTTTTTTTTCCCTCCTTCAGTCGATTTATTTTTTTTTTCTGAAGTTTCTTCTGCCATGCTTCCTTCTCAATTTAAGAACTCCTGTTCAATATTGAATATAATTTGGCAATATATTCTATTTCGTCGCTTCTTACAAGGTGTCAGAAAATTTAATGCCAGTTATTTCAATGGACGAGTCATAGATGGTCACAACGTACAGAGTAAGAACCGTTTGGTGCTGGTTCAAAGGCGAGAACATGATCAATGCATTCAGGAGTTTCTTTGTTATGATGGGAAACGTACAAAATATTGGTCTGGGTATGAGTTCCAATCCAGTCAATTAAATCCAGGATCAATTGACGGTTGGTATAATCCAATCCCTGGCAGGGCTCATCCAGGATCAAGAGCAGGGGACATTTCACCATCGCCCGGGCCAGCAAAACCATCCGCTGTTCTCCTTGAGAAATTCGATCAAAGGGGGACTCTATTTTATCGTCCATGGACAGTTGTTCTATCCATTGTCGGGCAATTTCACGCTGTTTCAAACTGCTGACCTGATAAATACCAATGGAATCAAAAAAGCCGGACAGTACCACCTGCCGTACTGTGATTTGACTTTGGTAGCGAATTTGAAACTCAGGAGATACCAGACCAATGTGTTTTTTAATATCCCAAACACTTTCTCCGGATCCTCTGCGCTTTCCAAAGAGATAAATTTCATTGGAATAGGCTTGCGGATGGTCTGCAGCAATCAAACGAAGCAGCGTGGATTTCCCTGCTCCATTTGGACCAAGGATTGCCCAGTTTTCGCCGGAATTCATAGTCCAGTTCACTCGATCCAAGACAGTGACTTCCCCGTATTGGACGGTCGCTTCTTTCATAATGACCAGAGGACTCGACGTGTTTTCAGAAGAATCACTTGAAAAATTGATCAGAGCCTTACGATGACGTGGAGAAGTTTCATAGAGACGTTGGATCATTTGGGAAGCCAGCATGTCTTGTTTTTTTCCTTGGGCAAATACGCTGCAGTCTTTCAGGCACAAAACATGAGAAACATTCCCAGGGATTTCTTCAAACCGATGAGTGATCAGTAAAATTTGTAGATTCTGCTCCATCAAATGGTTGATCAGCCCTAGAAATTTTTTCCTGGCAGCAGCATCCAACCCGTCAAATGGTTCATCTAAAATTAAGAGTTTTGGCGATGTCATCATGCCTCGCCCAATCAAGAATTTACGCATTTCTCCATGAGAGAGCACACCAATGCCTTTATCCAAAATAGATTGAAGTTCCAGCTGTTCAACAATCTGCTCAAACAGTTTCTGTTTGGGAGTCGCAGTCATGAACATGGCCTGCTGCACGGTAGTCACTTCATCAATGCTTCCCTTATAATAACGAGCTGTATCTTCGACAAGCTCCTGCCTCATCAAACGCTTCTGTGTGTCAAAAGAAACATAAGAAATTTTACCGGGAGAAAACAATCCGGGATGGCGGGTCATGGTGCCGGAACAAACAGGCAATTTTCCCAAGAGGATACGGCACAATGATGATTTGCCTGCGCCATTGGGGCCGATGATGGCCCAATTCTGGTCCTGCTGCATCACCCAGGACGTGTTTGCTAAAATCTTCCGCCCTCGCACAATAGCTGTTATTTGATTCAAAATGACAAGGGGCTTACGGTTGTTTTTATTTTCCATAAACAAACCTCTAGCACACTTTCAAAAATATCAACAGACATGCTGTCTCTACTTTCCTCGGAAAACGATTCCCTTTTATGCACAATTAGGCATGTTTCTTTCATTTCTTATTCCAACAATTTTAATCATTAATAGATAGCTTACCTCAAAGACACAAAGATTATTAATTGGGTATTGATATGAAAAAAACAATAGCACAACCTTATCTTGGGATACTCCTCCTTTTTATGGCAGTGACCTTTTCTGCAGAAACAGCCCTGGCCGGATGTGGTTTTGGTGCACGGACTTATGGAAGAACCTTACTGGCAGAGTTATTTGCTATGGGGGAGACAATCAGCACCCCTTTCAATTCATCTTCCATTACTTCGGGGACCAGCGGTTGCAGCAATTCTGGGTTCGTCAATCGGGAGTGGCAGGAGACCTTTGTTGCAGAAACCTACCATCAGTTGGAAGAAGAATCGTCTAAAGGTCATGGGCCCTATTTGACTTCAATGGCACGGATTTTAGGCTGTCCGGAGTCTTTACATCCAACCGTCTCTGAAGTCGCTCATCAAAATTTTTCATCACTATTTGAAATAACGACCGAGTCCCGCCAACGCCCAAAAGCCTTTTTAAGCCAAATGAAACGACATATTGAATCAAATCCCCATTTGCAGGGACAGTGTAAACTGATTTAAATTTATATTAGGAGCCTTGTCATGCGTCAGATGATCTGGATAGGACTGTTCATGTTAATTGCCACGACAACCTTTGCGGCAAAAGGATCGACGGGATGCGGTCCTGGTAAAATATTGCTGCCGGGAAAAAGCATTGTTTCACAAACTTTTGCCATGTTCATCAATGTTTATTTCAACTTCACCGCCTCCACCGCGGTGACATCACAGACTTCGGAGTGTGAGTGGGAGGATGTGGTTGAAACCGACCAGGAGAAAGTTATTTTTGTCCACATGAATTTTCCCGACCTCCAGGAAGAAGCGGCAAAAGGGGAAGGACCACACCTTGTCAGTCTGGCTCAGTTGATGGGGTGTAATGAACAAGGCAGTAATGAATTGCAACGGTTTGTCAAAAACCATTATCCCCGTTTGTTTATCGCCAATCCTGAAAATCGGAGGGCGCCAATATTATGGAATCAGATTCAGCGCGATTTCACACAGGCCCCTCATGTGGCAGATCTATGCTCTCCTGGATGAGCTCAACCGGCCAATGAAAAGCTCTCACTGGCATCAGATTTATCCGTTTCCTCTCCGGGCCAGAAAGTAAAATCGGGTGCAAAGGCAGATTGCCATCACAGACAATCCGACGATCATGCTGTACCATAATCCATGCCCTCCATATCCCAACTTGAATCCAATAATATACCCCAGACTCAGCCCCACCCCCCAGAATGAAGTCAATGCCATCAACATGACAAACCGGGTGTCTTTCCATCCTCTGAGTACTCCGGCTGCTGTCACCTGAATTCCATCAGAAAATTGAAAAATAGCGGCTAATATCAGAAACTCGATGGTCACTTCTACGACGGCAGCATCATTCGAATAAATCCGGGCAATTTGATCAGGAAAAAGAAAGATGACGATACCGCTGATCAACATCAGTAATCCCCCGAGCAGAATACTGAGCACTCCGATCAGGCGGGCCTGCTGAACTGATTTATTACCCAGGACCATACCAATTCTGATAGTAGCAGCCATGGATACGCCCAGGGGAATCATAAAAACAAAAGCCGCATAATTCAATGCAATTTGGTTGGCAGCCAGGACAATCACACCAAACCTGGCCATCATCAGCGAAAAGATAGTAAACATTGACACTTCAATGAAAAAGCTGAGCCCAATGGGAATGCCGATGTGCAAAATAGATTTTATGGTTTGCCAGGAAAAATGTGTCAGTTGAGAAAAAATATGATAGGGGGCGTATCTTTTTTTTATCCATGTATAGAGGATGATTCCAACGGCCATGGACCAGTTGGCCAGTGTACTGGTCCAGCCCGCACCGACGGCGCCCATTTCAGGGGCACCAAAATGCCCAAAAATGAGTACATAATTTCCGAAAATATTGACCAGCAGACCGAGGAATGTGAAATAAAAGGTCAGGCTGCTAATAGCCATGCCCTCATAGAACACCCGAAAGGATGTGAATAAAAAAGTAGCGGGCAAACCCCAGGAAAAGGCTTCCATGTAATCCTGAGCCAGATTGAACACTTCAGGTTCCATTTCCAGAAAAGTCATAAGAGGCAGCATGTTCCTGACAACAATCCAGCCCAATATTCCGTATATCTGCCCCACCCAGATTCCCTGCACTGTACACAGACCAATCTGCGAAGGCCCTTCACGTCCTCCGTGGAGCTGGGATACCAGAATTTGAACGGCAGTAATCACCCCAAAACCAAACAAAATCACCACTACCATGCTTCGCTCGCCAATGGCGACTGCTGCTAAGTCCAAAGCATTGTAGTTGCCGGTCATCGCTGTATCCACAAATCCCATCGACATGTGAGCCAGCTGTGCCAATATCAATGGAAATGCCAAGTGGACGAGTTTTTGTGTTTCTTCAACGACCAGGAACCATTTTTGGCGAGGGGATGCTGTTTTCAAATTGGGCAATGATCTGAAAAAAAGAGATTGGAAATTGCTATAACTCTAAAACTCTGCTGGTTTTTCTGATTTGGCTTCCAGGGGATTGGAATTTTCAGAATTTGCTTCTGCTAACTCATCATTTGATGGTGTTGGAACTCCAATGGACATGGAAATCTGAGAAGATTCAGGAAATTCAGGCGGTTCAGGAGCTTTCTTTCCTTTCTCGATCTTCTTCTGCCGCTTGGCGGCTTTCATGTGGTATTCAGCCAGATCATAATGCCGCTGCGAGTTGAGATTGGTTGTGTATGTGGTCAGCAGCTCATAGGTAAAAAGTTGACTGGCCTGGAGTGCCAGCATTAAATGGATGGGTCTTACGGCAGAAAGCTCTTCTTCCAGTCGATTGATCTGCTCCTTGGTCAAGCTCCCTCGCTTATCGTTGGTTTGCTCGACATACTTTTCAATGACCTGATCTAAATTATCCTGAATGCAGGAATGAAGGATTTCTGCCTGCTTGTCGAGGCTTGGATACTGCTTGACCCCTGCTTTTCTTCCTCTTTTTGCTGTTTTCATAAATAATTTTTATTTTTTATTAATTAAATAATAAATTTTATTATAATAAATTTTATAAGTATCTGAAAACAAATAATTATTTTTTATTATTTAATACATTTTTTTATTAAAATAAATTAATTATTTTCATTAAATATTGAAATTTTAATAAAATATGTTATATTGTTTATACTATTTTAAAAAAAATATCAAACCAATGGAGGGCATTATGGAACTATTTAAATCAAAAGACATCAATGATTTAAACCATGAGTTGCGAAATATGACAGTGGGTGATAAATCCCTGGATGTTATGGAGCGTGACCACAATTTGGATGCTTTGGAACTCCCAGAACCCAAAATAAAAATCAGATATGCGTTTCACCATGACGGAAAGGCCGTCAAACCTGAATCCCATTGGGTTCACTAATATTCATTTCCCCTCCCGGGAGCACTCAATAGTTTACCAAAGGGCTTGTGCAGCCCTTCTACCCTCGCTTAACAAAAAGTCGATGCTCATTGTTCATGAAGTCTACCCAACCTTGTTTTAAATAATTTTCAAAACTGTATAATTTGAAGGATTTATCCCCTTTAGGCAGGGTTGATTATATTGAAAATACTAATACCAGTTTCTATCAATAAAAAACGAAGTGTGTTAGAATACCGAATCATTGCACTTCAAAAGTTTCTCTCCCGCAAAATACACGACCAATCTTTTAACGTACACAACCCTTAGCAACAAATCTCTGGGGACTCGCTTAAAACGGGGCCGTTAGCAATTTCAAAGAATTAGAGTTAGGGTTATTTTTTCTCAGATATATGAGCCATCCAACCTACAAAGCCTATTCTCTTTCAAATATGAAAGAGATCCCTCAAATCAGACAATTTACCGATGAACAAAAATTTGAAATGGAAGTTGTGGGACATGTTTTTCCGTTTAAAACAAATAACTACGTAGTCGATCAACTCATTAACTGGGAAGATGTCCCCAATGACCCAATTTTTCAGTTGACCTTTCCTCAAAAAGGAATGCTGAAAAATCATCATTTTGAAAGAATGAGCAAAGTGTTACGAGCCCAACATACGAGATCGGACATCCAGAAAGTCGCAAATACAACGCGCTGGAATTTGAATCCACATCCAGCAGGGCAAACAGAGTACAACCGTCCTATGCTGAATGGGGTCCAACTGGATGGCTTGCAGCATAAATATAGGAAAACCGTTCTTGCTTTCCCAAGTAAGGGGCAAACGTGCCATGCTTATTGTACATTTTGTTTTCGGTGGCCTCAATTCGTAGGAATTAATGAATTGAAATTTGCCATGCAGGAAACAAAACCCCTGATAGAATATATAAGACAGCATCCTGAAATTTCAGATGTCCTATTCACAGGAGGTGATCCTCTGATTATGAACGCTTCTTCTTTAGCCGTTTATGTCAATGAACTATTAGAGGCAAACCTACCTCATCTCAAGACTATCCGGTTAGGAACAAAAAGTCTCAGTTTTTGGCCGTATCGTTTCTTAACGGATCCTGATACAAGAGAACTGTTAGATTTATTTAAAAAAATAGTGAAATCAGGTAAACACCTGGCTCTTATGGCCCACTTTAATCATCCTCGAGAATTACAAACGGAAGCCGTACAAGAGGCGATCAGGCGTATTCAAGAAACGGGTGCCCTGATCAGGACACAATCTCCACTATTGAACTATATTAATAATCGTGCAGAGGTTTGGGCAGAAATGTGGACCGAACAAGTCCGCTTAGGGTGTATTCCTTATTATATGTTTGTTGTGAGAGATACGGGAGCACAACACCACTTTGGGATCCCACTGATAGAAGCATTGAGCATTTTCAAGATGGCTTATCAACAAGTCAGTGGTTTAGCCAGAACAGTCCGTGGACCCAGTATGTCGACTACTCCCGGAAAAATTCATCTTCTGGGAGTACAAGAAATCAAAGGAGAAAAAGTATTTGTGATGCAATTCATTCAAGCAAGAAATCCTACTTGGACAATGCATCCATTTTTTGCTCAATATAATGACAAAGCCAATTGGTTAGACGGTTTATCTCCTGCCTTTGGTGCAAAACACTTTTTTTTCGAAGACTCCAGTTCGAAAAAAAGTTGGGATGATTTGTAAGTGATCCCGATCATCTTGCATCGCTTGCGGCATTGGGGCGGTTAGTGCAATGGCCGAGAAAACCGAGATCATCTTCAACATTTGACTATAGTCTGTAGGTTTTTGTTTTACGGTTTGGTGATTATCACACCACCAGCAGAACATTGACTGGCCTCCAGACCATAGGGAAGAAGGGTGATCATTGTGTCACCGGCTACCTGGAATTGTTTCGTTTCACCAGATACCGTATTCTCACCATCAATGGCACAATTTTTTTGATCTTTTTCGTTTTGACCGTCAAATATAAATACCCAATCGTCAAACAGCAGATCACAACCTTGCGGTAAGAATGTACCAGAGGCTTCAAAAATCATCTTCTCTCCATCCTCACAAATTATAATATGGTTTTCTTCGTCTGATGACATGGACTCTTTTGTTTGGGCAAAAGCACTAAGACTGGTTAAAGAAAACAAAGTGACCAGCATAAAAATACAGATTAGATTTTTCATGGTTCTCTTGGTTGATGTGTCTTATTTGGAAAAGCACAGATGAAACTGCCTCTGTGAATGATAACGAACTTCTCTGATAAAATTGAAGTAATCTTTTATCTTCAATTTATATGCCATGCTGTAAGTAATTGATATTAAATATAAATTATAAAAATTATTAAAAACAAGACATCACAATTCTTATATTTAACTCATGCTACGTGTATACTTTTGCACAAGGACAATCTCTGGTAAAATATTTAGATTTCCCCCCTGAAAATGTACTCAGTAATCCATATCCAGGAGCCTGAATGAAAAAAAGCTTTTCTCCCTACCGGTTATCGGACAGGAGGTCTCATTTTCGTATACTTCGTCTTCTCTTTTTCATAGCATTCAGGACAAATACCGTGACTAAAACTACCCCCAGCATATTCTGCAATATAAGCTTCGACTTGATGCCAATAACCTTGATCATCACGAATATTTTTGCACCAGGCACACATTGGAATAAGCCCTTGGAGCTTCTCTATTTTTTTCAATGCCCTTTGCAGCTTCTTAATCACTCGGTCTTTTTCTTCCTCAGCAGTTTTTCTCCGGTCTATATTGACAAACGAAGCCATCCGCCCCACAAGAACACCGTCTTTGTTCTTCACACTGGAAGCAGACACTTCAACAAAGAATTTACTTCCGTCTTCACGCTGTGCAATGAATTCTTCGGTCGCCCCATTTGCATTGTCCACGATAGTTATGACATCATCAAATTGAGAAATTTCTTTTGATGCAAAAAAGTCCGATGCTGGACTTCCAAGAATTTCCGAGACATCGGCAATCTCGAACAAACTCAGAAAAGCTTGGTTCGCGTATGTGATGTTCCCCATAAGGTCTGTAATAATAAGCCCTCCAACGGTAGACTCAATAGCATCAAACACCATCGTAAGAGCATCTATTGTTGAGTCGGCGCCTATTGTTTTCTCAATAATTGTACCAATTTCCAGTGGTAGGCAAGGAGAATCCTGCATCCTATTTTCTTTAGTACTTCCTGACATATTATCCTATATTGGTGGTTCTTATGAAAACAATGCCAAATTTTATTTTATTTGCTAAACACGGAAAACTATAAAGCTGATGGATGCCTTTCAGCAATGGGTGTGCCAGAGCATAATACATTGAAATCATTATTTTTATTATAATTTATTATCCAATTAAGACATGGCGGGTCTGATTCTGTCACCATCAATCGGACATGCTGTGCCTCCTATTTGTGGCTTGTTCCTTCCGAAATGGATCATGTCCTGGATCATTTGAGTTTAATTAACAAACACAGACATTATAAAATAAAAATAAAATTTATAATATCAGATACTTAAATGATAACATAATCATTGCTGAAAGTTGATAATTACGATATATTGCCTCCAAAATATTTCAAAACTGCATACTTATTCTCTTATGAAATCCATATTAATAGCAACTTCCGATGCTACAACTGTAGAAACTTTTTGTGAACGGCTGTCCCGAGAGTACCGTATCGACTCAGCTTCATCCAAGCAAGAATGTTTTGATAAATTTGAGAGACATCGCTATGAGTTTACATTCATCGATATTCAGCTGCTGGCGGAAATTCCCTCTGATAACAATTCAAACGGATATCAAACCACTCTCCACTATTTTTGGCATGTCTTTCCGACGGCCCAAATCATTGTACTTTGCCTGCAGAGCCAAATCAGGGAGGCGGTGAACATTGTCAAAACAGGCGCGAGCAATTATCTGACTCTCCCTGTTAATCCTCACGAACTAAAGCATGTTATGGAGAGCACCGATGAATCCACCTTGTTTCACTCAGAGTTGGACTACCTCCGTGACCAGTTTTGGCAGGATGATTCTTTGGAGATTGTGCGCACTCGCAGCAAAAATATGAAACTGGTATTTGAGAAGGTGCGTTCTGTTGCTTCGACAAAAGCTACCGTTTTACTGTTAGGAGAAACGGGGGTGGGTAAAGGGGTCATTGCTAAATTGATTCATCGTCATAGTGACCAAAGTGATCAACCTTTTATTCATGTTCACTGTGGAGCCATTCCTGATTCCCTGTTGGAAAGTGAACTATTTGGACATGAGAAAGGAGCCTTCACCGGGGCAAATCGAAGAAAAATGGGTCGTTTTGAAATTGCTAAGAGGGGTACTATTTTTCTGGACGAGGTGGGGACTATGACTCATTCAGCACAAATCAAGCTCCTGCAAGTGTTACAAGATAAAGTGTTTCAGCGGGTGGGAGGAGAAACAATGATTGAAGCGGATACAAGGGTCATTGCTGCAACCAATCATGATTTGCGCAAGATGAGTGAAAAAGGAGAGTTCCGCAGTGACCTGTACTATCGTTTGAGTGTTTTTCCCATCAATATCCTTTCTTTGAAAGATCGCATAGAAGATCTAGAGTTGCTGAGTGAAGCACTGCTCCATCACTTCAATACGCTGCACCAAAAAGAGATACATTCCATTCATCCTTCAGTCCTTGAGGCCATGCAGAGATATTCCTGGCCAGGCAATGTTCGTGAATTGGAAAATATTATGGAGCGTGCTTATATTTTGGAAACTTCCTCAATCTTGACCCCGGAAAATTTTCCAGAAGAACTATTTAATACGGACGTCCCAAAAAATAAAGTTTTGCTAGACACATCTTTATCCTTATCAGAAATAAGGAAAACTAATCTGGAACACATTGAGCGCCAATATCTAAAAAAACTGCTGACTCTTCATCAAGGAAAGGTTAACCGCACCGCAGAAACTGCCGGCATCAGCACCCGACAGTTGCATAAATTGTTAACAAAATACAAAATTCGTAAAGAAGAATTTAGAAACATTGCTCTCCGTAAAAAATAAGAACTTTTAGTTCTGGTTTAATATTTATTTTTAAGAACTAACAGTTCCGATATCTTACCTGAAATTAAAATTTAATTTATAAAATCAATATCTTATAAAATGGCATGCAACTTGAAGATAAAGGTTTATATGTTATCAAAGTCATACCGTGTTTTCGGCAATGAATTTTCTTAAAAGGGAGCATCCATGAAATACCTGATCTGCATTTGTGTGTTATCCATGTTTTTTTTTAGTACAAGTTTGAGTGCTTTTGCTCTGGAATCCAAAAAAGAGATGATCGAGGAAGAGGAAGAACTCCCTACAGCCTGTAATGACGGCGAAGCAATAAAATTTGACCCTGCTGGGACGATTTTGCCCTTGGGTTGTGAACTGATGGTAGGAGATTGGCTGTTCACCTTCATGGGCCAACAAAGCACAGATCAAAAATATTGTGTGATCTATGGTGAGAATGTAGCAACTGGAGATACGGAAGAATTTCATATCAATGATGAGGAGCCAGTAGAGCTTCCTTATGAATTGGATGCAAATCGTTGTACACCTGACACTATCTTTATTTTAGAGCACTAGAGAGAAAAAAGGGAATCTGTTTTGACAACTTTTTATTATCAAAGGAGAAAAGTGGCAGTGAGAAAAAATATAAGCCGCAATGATATTGAGACTGCAATGAAAGACTTCTATGCCCGTGGCGGAAAAATTAAAAAAATTGATGTGACAGAAATGAAGGCGACCTATGAAATTCAAATGTCAGGAGGAATGGAAAAACTTTTTGAAACTTTTGAAGACGAAAAAGAGGACCCTTTTGGTCTGTGGATCAACGAATTCTCTCCAGGGTCGGAAAAACTTGGCTCAAATCATCACGAGAAAACGGCAGCAATGTCTTTGGGGAATCATTAAAGCGAGTTAGACGATGTACTTATTCGGACAGGATATCTTTTCCACTTTGGTCAGCGTAATTGTACTGGGGATGACATTTTTTTCTGCAGTTCTTCTCGTATTGTTCATATTTGCGTGGTTTATACCCATACACCATCCTCATCCAACTGCATCCACGCAAACTCCGCAAAGTTCTATCCGTTAAACTCGATTATTCGACTAAGGGCTCGTACAGCGGTATCTGCCGTATGATGCAGGTCAGCCTTCGTTTGAATCTATGACAATTTATCCATAAATCCCCTTTTATAAATTAATAAAATTATTTGTTTTATTATTCGTAAAATGATGGTACTTTAAAATTAATAAAATTATTTGTTTTATTATTCGTAAAATAAAATTTATCAAAATTAGTAAAAGACTACGGGTGTAAACCCGTGGATGAATGCGAAAGCCAAAGTTGAGTATCAGTTTTTTTGTTGATACTTTACATACTCAGCAAAGATCCAAAAATTAATGCCGAAGACAACCATCCCGAGGGGCACGGGTGTAAGCCCGTAGAGAGTATCTACTTTCATACATACACCACCCTCTAAAAAGGAGTACTCCCATGGAAATGAAAAATATAGAAAAACACATCACTACCCTGGCAACACTAGAAAGCAATAGCAGCCCCCTAATCAGCTGCTATTTAAATCTGGAAAAAGGAAAAAAAGGATATCAACCCTACCTCACAGAACGGATTGGATCGATTCAAGTTAGCTTGAACGGATTACAGCAGGCTCAAAAAGAGTTTAAAGCCGCTTTAAATAAAGTGGAAAACTTTCTCAATAAGAAAATCTTACCTGAATTCAAAGGAATTGCCATCTTCTCGCGTGGAGAACCGGATCCTTTTTTCCTGCCCTTACAGTTTCGTGCACCATTACCCAATTCTATGACTGTGGATTTAACTCCCAATATCTATCATCTGGTGGAACTAAAGGATGTCTATCACCGCTATGTCGTTTTGATTGCAACTGAAGAAAGCGCTCGTATTTTGGAAGTTAACCTGGGAGAAGTAACGTCTAAGCTTTGGCTAAAGAATCGCTTCAAGCCTCAACAAATAAAAAGTATCTGGAGCAAAGAACATTATCAGAATCATCGGCACGCACAGACCAACAAGTTCATTAAGGAAAAAATTTTGATTTTGAAAGGCCTTATGTCTACGGAAAGCTATTCTCATCTGATTTTGATTGGAAATCCACAAATGACATCCCGCATCAAGAAAGCCTTGCCCAAACAACTGTCGAAAAAATTGATTGATTCTCTGGCAGTCTCCCCTAAGGAAAAGCTCGACACCATCATTGAGGTCACCCTGAATAAGTTTATTGAGCAGGAACAACAGGAATCCTTAAGTGCTGTAGAGTTATTAAAACAACATATTAATACCGAAGGTCCTGCCGTGATAGGCACAAAAGCCTGCCGAACAGCTATTGAATGTGGACAGGCTGATCTGTTGATCATCTCGAAAGAACTGGAAGACCTCAATGATAAAGACGAACTGGTCAAACTAGCAGTTCAACACAAATGTAAAATTGAAACAGTGAGTGATAGCTTCACTCTAATGCAATATGGTGGTGTTGGTTGTCTGCTGCGCTATTGTCTTCCTATTCAATAGGTGTACGATGTTTCTATCAATGAATTCTGACTATGAACTTTCGTCAACGATGGAAACACATGAAGAACAAAACTAGCGATCAAACCAGACATTGAATTGAGCAGGGACTTCAACAAACCATTTATTGAGATTTAGTTATGTTAGACACGTTTATGATCGGGTTGACTCATGTGGTCATTTATTTTGTTATTGGCCTCATGGCGTTAATGCTTGGGCGCAAGTTTTTTGATTGGATGAGTTCGTATGATCTAACCCATGAAACATCTGAGAATGATAATAATGCTGTTGCTTTTGCAGAGGCAGGATTTTACATCGGGATTGCGATTATTATTCATGCCTCAGTAGAAGGAGAGATCAACTACGATCTATTCCCTTTTTTAAATGAAGAAAACCCTGGCCTTTGGAAAGTGTTGGGAGCAGAGCTCATCATGACAACTCTCTATTTTTTAATAGGATTGGTGTGTTTAGGATTCGGGCGCAAAGGAATACATAAAATCATGCCTTATGACATGGATAAAGAAATCATTGAAGACCGCAATGTGGGAGTCGGTGTCTTGGAGGCTTGCTTTTATATTTCTGTAGCCATCATTATTCATGGAATTTTAATTTGAGAAAAATATTTATATCGGAATCGGTGTTGGCGCATAAAATAAGAAGTTGCTGGATAGAGCAGTCAACCAAAAACATTCTATCGAACAATTTTTAGAAGAAAACACGCCCTCTTTTGAGCGACGCACAAAAAATGTGAATTTAACCAGCCTTGGAGATTCTCTTCTCTCCGATGGAACAGCAGACCCAGAGCAGGTTCTATTTAGAAAGAATCATCATTATCATGTCTCTACTCACCTCAACGGTGGCTTACACATCTTGCGAAGAAAATTTTCAGAAAATTCCGAAACCTGTTGACTATGTTGAGCTGGATGGATATCAGCTTTTGGTGGGGTAAATGGGTAAAAATCAAATTGAGCTATTCAAAATCCAGAAAATACCTCCATCTCAGCCAAAATGAGGATAAAATGTTTCATGCCCCGATTACTCGAAAAGAGATGTGGCGAAGAACAGTATTGTTGATCCTGTTTACCTCTTTAATAACTGCGGTTCTTCTTTTTGTAATACTCGACTTAAAAGTAACAGCGGAAGTCAACCTGGTAAAAGAAAATTTGAAAAAAATAGAGAAAACAAAGGAGTGCAGAACATGCAATCTTTTTGGTGCAGACTTGCAACAAGTTGACCTACAACAAGTCGATCTTCAGGAAGCAAACCTCCACAAAGCTAATCTGAAAGGTGTCAATCTTAAAAGAGCTAACCTGAAAGATGTTGATCTTTTCGCAGCCGACCTCAGAAAAGCCAATCTAAAAGGTGCAAACCTTGAAAAAGCCAACATGCATCAAATTAATCTGGAACAATCAAATCTGCAGTTAGCAAACCTTCGAGAAACAAATCTTTATAGGGCTAACATGCAAGAAGCCAATTTGCAGGGAGCCGATCTTTTTGGCGCAGAGCTTGGAGAAGCCAAACTGCAAAAAGCGATTTTTCGTGACGCGAACCTTCAGAATGTCGACCTTTTCGCAGCCGACCTCAGAAAATCTAATTTACAAGGAGCTAATCTTCAGGAAGTAGATTTTTATAAAGCAGATCTTGAATTTGCTAACTTGCAAGGAGCTAACTTGCAAAGCTCTAACTTACAAAGAGCAAACCTTGTCGGAGCAAACCTTGTCGGAGCAAACCTTGTCGGAGCAAATCTTCAGGGAACAGACCTTCAAAGAACCGATCTTCGCTCCGCTAATCTTCACAGAGCTAATTTGCAGGGTGCTAATCTTCACAGAGCTAATTTGCAGGGTGCCAACTTGCGGAATGCTAATCTTCAAGAAGCAATCCTTCGGAACATTAATTTACAGGGGACAGACTTTCAAGGATCTGTTATTCAAGGGGCTCAATTCCAAGGTACAAAATTTAAGGGTGCCATATGGGTCAATGGAAAAAAGTGCAGAGATAGCCTGGGACAGTGTCTTCAATGATTTTTCGGGCTACCCACTTAATCCAAGGCACTCTTTACCCATCCCTGGCCCCTCCAAGAGGGGAATTTCCCTCCTGGGAGGGGATAAAAGGGTAGAGTCACAAGCAAACGATTGATTAACTGTCCACTTAAGTAAATAGCCCCGGAATGACATCATTTTCAACTCCGGATTCATATAAATTATAGATTTTTTATTCAGATAATTCTACTTTTTAAGTATAAGTATCAGGGCGATTGCACGAATGAATGGCATAAAATTTGATCATTTTTAAAATCAATGTGTTATATTTTAGACGTTTGGAAAATCATCTAAAATATACTCTTTTTCTGAAATGTAACTCATTGATATCATTAATCACGAAATTTTAATGCGATTGCCCTGGTATAAGTATATTTTAATCAAGAGTATCAAATAAGGAGCATTATCATTGCTTTCGAAAGCTAATAACAGAAAGGTGCAGAAATGCTTAAGCGTATTGTTCGCAAGCGGACAAGTTTAGAGAAGCAGGCATGGGAAAAAGTAGAAGAGTTGATGCCAAGAAAATCCTCAACGAGAGGACTTTATTGCGAAGTCCTGGAATTTTTATTTGAACACCTTTACGAAAAAGTGAGCGAAGATGAGCTGCGGGAACACCTTTTGGAAGTCAGAGGTCATTTACCAGCAAAGGGGGAACCCGTCAAAAATGCCGTCAACATGGCAATCAAAGAACTTCAACGAGCCCGGGAACCAGAATTTGAACTGTCAAAAATTCAAAAGCCTTCGCTTGAGAGACATATTAAACGATATGTCAAATTGAATTTCACACGTTTTGATGCAGTGGTAAACTACCAACAATATTGTGACTATCTCAAAGACATATTGATTGAGGAAAAAGATTTGGTTTTGAGGAGCAGTTTTATGATGCCTCCTGGTCGGATGACCGCACCAACCCAACCAAAAATTTTTCCAGGTATAGACGTTCACCAATTGAGACATGTCCGAGTTCACGCACTAATCAATTTTTTTGGAACTATTGCCCCTATTCCACAGGTGAATTACCATTTCATTATGGAGAGTTACTCCAACTTCAGTCAGTTATTGCTCTATGAAAACGAAACCATTGAATTTCCCTTCCTGGCTATTGTTTCTAATATTGCAACCTTGGTTTCTCCGGAAGACTCGCAGTACATCATTTACCGAGGAGAAGAAAAATTGAGCAAGTTGAAATTTCTGCATAAGATCTGGCACACACGAAGAGAATTGGCATTCAGCATGGAAGAGATGGAAGCTATTCAAAAAGAAGCTATCGCTTCAGCAGCGCCTATTAAAAAAACTCATCCGACATTTGACGAAGATGCTTTTTTTCAAGGAATTCTTACCATGAAATTTCGTGAACGATGGGAACTCTTCAAGAACAAAACGAACAATCAAACTTAGCAATAAAGAAAGGCTTTAATAGGCAGCTCCGCCAAGCCCTATCGGTTAAACCCGATTATTCAATTATAAACAGGCAGAGTTCAAGGATCCGAAAAAGTTGATCGATTGCGTCATATCGGCTTTACTTCACCCACATGATCTTCCGGCTTTCGATACAGCTGCATCACATCTTCCAGAATGAGATAGTTGATTGGAACAACAATCAGTGTAGCAAACGTTGCGAACAACACCCCAAATCCCAGGGACACAGCCATTGGGATGAGAAACTGAGCCTGTGTGCTTTTTTCGAAAAGAATGAGAGGCATCAATCCGGCGAAGGTCGTCAGGGAAGTGAGGAGAATCGGTCGGAATCGTGCCACTCCGGCCAGACGAACGGCTGTTATGACATCCATACCCTGCTTGCGTTGGCGGTTGATATAGTCGACCATCACCAGGCTGTCATTTACAACGACTCCAAGCAATGCAAGCATTCCCATCAGACTCAGGATGGTCAGATCCATCCCCATGATCCAATGCCCCAGGACAGCTCCAACCAATCCCAGAGGAATCACAGACATGACCACAAATGGCTGCAGATATGACGAAAACGGAATCGCCAGCAGGGCATAGATCACAAATAAGACAAACAGCAATCCCCACCACAGACTTTGAAAAGAATCGCGTTGCTCTTTTGCCTCTCCTTCCAGACTGTAATGCACTCCCGGATATTGCAGAACCAGTTGAGTCAGGGAAGAATCCAGATCACGTTTGATGGCTTCAATATCAGCAACGGCTTTGTTTAAATCTGCTGTTACGTTGACAGTCCGTTGCCGGTTGATTCTCGTGATTGTTGATGGACTGATGCCGGATTGAATCTCTGCAACCTCTGCAAAAGGAACCGAAACTCCCATTGCCGTCTGCAAAGGCATGGAGTAAAGCGATTCCAGGGATTTACGTTCTTCCAAGGGGTAACGGAGCATGACTCTTACATCTTCCTGCCCCCGTTGGATACGCTGAACTTCGTATCCTAGAAATGCCTGACGCACTTGATTTGCCATATCAGAGATGTTAATACCAAGCATCTCTGCTTTCGGTTTGACACGCAATTGCAATTCCTGCTTTCCTTTAGAGAGACTGTCGGTGATGTCAAAAACAGTGGGATAATCCTGCAGCTTCAGCTTCACCTGCTCAGCAACCTGTTTCAATTGCACTACGTTGTTCCCCGTCAACTGCACATCAATGGGATCACCACCTCTCCCTATTTCTGCCCGGAAATTTAGGTTTTCCACTCCGGGAATCTCACCAATCATCTGCCTCCATTCGTTCACCAGTTTACGACTGCTGACGTCCATGGTACGTTGTTCAGGAGGAGTGATTTCGAACATAACACGGCCAGTATGAGCTTGTCCCCCAGAGCCTCCGGTGGTAGAAAAGATATCACGGATCACACTTTCTCCCGACTCGGGATCATGATATTTCTGTTTGAGCTGCTGAGCCGTTTCAGTCATGTGCCGGATATGAGCATTGGTGATCTCAAAAGAGGTGCCTACGGGCATGGTCAGTGTTGCACGAGCAACTTCACTTTCAATTCGGGGGAAAAAAATGAACCGCATCCAACCCGCAGAAATCATTGCTCCAACCAGGATCATTCCTCCGATTACCAAAGAAGCCGTTAAATAACGATGCCGCAGGGTTGCCGTTAAGGCGGGACGATACAAAAAAAGGATCAAATCTTCCAGACCATCGGCGATTCGTTGCTGAATGCGGCTTAGAATATTATCCTTTCCCTCAGATGCCCGGGCTTTTAAATGTTTCATATGAGCGGGTAAAATCAACTTCGATTCCAGCAGGGAAAACAATAGCACGGGAATGACAATGAATGGAATCTGCAGGAAAATAGCCCCGCGTCGTCCTTCAATCAACGCCAGCGGGATAAAGGCCGCCACTGTTGTCAGCACTCCAAATGTGACAGGCACGGCTACTTCCTGTGTCCCTTCGATTGCTGCCCGTAAAGGATCTCCATATTTTTTCAGATGAGTATAGATGTTTTCTCCTGTGACAATCGCATCATCGACAACAATTCCCAGGACCAGGATGAATGCGAACAAACTCATGACATTCATCGTGATCCCTGTGTACGGCATCAGCGCGATTCCTCCCATGAACGAAATGGGAATGCCAAGGCATACCCAAAACGCAATATAAGGTCTCAGAAACAAAGCCAACAGGATCAAGATCAGAATGCCTCCCTGAATCGCGTTATTGGTCAATGTTTCCAGTCGCCCTTTAATTATTTTAGAGCGGTCTCTCCAATAACCAAGGCTGATTCCTTCCGGCATCTTTTCTTTATTTTCTTCAATATAAGCCAAAACCGATTCGGCGATGGTAATAGCATTCTGATTGCCGATAGCAAAGACCTCAATCTCTAACGCAGGCTCATTATTGAACTGAGTCAGGAGGGATTCTTCTTCAAAACCGTCCCGGATGGTTGCGATTTCCTTAAGGAGTAATCGAGAACCATCCACTCGTGTCAAGAGGACGATGTTTCCGAAATCATTCTGGCTGTAAGCCTGTCCTTTGGTGCGGATTAAAATTTCTTCTCCCTGAGTTTTGATGCTGCCAGCCGACAAGTCCAATGATTTTTTCTGTATCTCCCGAGCAATTCCAGCCAGGGTCATTCCATACTCTCGCAGACGTTTTTCAGAAATTTCGATGGAAATTTCGTAGTTCCGTACCGATTCCAGATAGGCATGAGTCACTCCTTCCTGCAGAATGAGATCATCACGCACCTGTTCTCCAAGCCGACGCAACTCTTTTTCACTCACGTTGCCTGAGACCACCACACTGATCACTTCTCGGCGGCGCAGGGCCTGGCTGACCGTGGGGCGTTCTGCCTCTTCGGGAAAGGTGTTGACTGCATCCAGGCGTTCCTTGATGTCATCCATCAGATTTCTTGTGTTGTACCCTTTGGCCACCTCAACAGAAACAGACGCACTTCCTTCGGAAGACCTCGATTGAATTTTTTTAATCCCTTCCAAATCCTGAATAGCTTCTTCAATACGAATGGTCACACCTTCTTCCACCTCTCCAGGAGTTGCCCCGCGGAAGCTTGTTCGAATGTCGACCTGGTCCTTTTCAATAGTGGGAAAGACTTCCAGAGGAATGCGCTCAAGCAGTGCATAGCCTCCCATGCCTAGAATCAAGACCATCAGTACATTGGCGGCGATATGATTTTTCGTAAACCACTCAATCAAACCATTCATTTTTTCTTTCCTCTACATTGTAGATATCCATCATTGAATCCGTTTTTTCTGCATTCTTCCGTTAGAAAAAGGAGCAGTGCTGCCGGTGTCTTCCTTCTGGCTCACGGAATTTGGCACAGCGGGTTCCCCCTGTACCACAGGATTCACACGCATCCCACTTATCAGGGAACCGGGTGGTGTGACGCAAAGCAGTTCTCCTTCATGCAATTCTCCACCGATAACGGCATTTTCTCCATCGCTCCACAACAGGGACAAGGACCGTCGTACCAAGCTGTTGTTTTCAATCAACATGACGTCATTGTTTTGATCAAGTGCGGATCGTGGAATCACAAACACATTTTCCATTACCTGCCCAGAAATTATTGCTTCTACAAACTGCCCAATTTTTAATGGAGGTTTATTGTCGGCGGATTTCCCGTAAGGATTGTCGACCTGGGCCACTACAAAAAGTTGACGAGTGTTGACATCCAGCGCGCCTTCAGCTCGTATGATGTTCCCCTGCCATCGGAATCGCTTTCGCCCAATGGTCGCGGTTATGTCAACTTTCGGTCCAGGGACGTTGACTGCCTTATCACGATAGTCTTCCGGGATATCTATGAATTCGAGTTGGTCATTACTGAGAGGCAAGCGAATTTCCACATAGTCTACAGCAAAAATTTCAGCCAATACGGTTCCCTGCGATACAAATTGCCCGATATCGACGCGTTTTGTTAAAATTCTTCCGCTGTAGGGAGCCTTGATCCGTGTCCGTGCCAGGTTGCGTTTGGCTTGTTCCAATCGAGTGGCGGCGGAAATCATCTCGGCCCGGGCTGCCTCGACCTGTGGTTTCCGTAAAACACGATCACTCGGTTTTCCGGATTGTCCTAAGCGTTTCCAGTCTCGCAATGCCTGCTCCGCCTTAGCGTTTTCATCTTCAAATGCCAAACGTGCCTGCACCAGAACTGATTCCGCAATTTTAACAGAGGCTTCATAATCACGGGAATCCAATTGCAGTAAGACATCACCTTTCTCAAAGAAACCACCTGGCTGAAAGCGGGGAGACACGTTAACTATTTCGCCTGAAACCTGTGGAATCAAAGAGCTTTCCGTACGCGGTGATACCGTTCCATACGAAAGAGCCTTGACTTGGTACGTTTCCGGAGTCAAGCGGACTGCGTCTACAGTCAAGACAGCAACGGGAGCTTTTTGTTTCACAGGTTCGGGACGCTTCTCCATAATAATTGAAGCACCCCACACGCTGCCTCCTAAAATCAATATGGGTAATCCAAATTTAAAAACTTGCTTGATCCACGACATTACTTTTCTCCTGCACTAATATTGGAAACCTTCCGTGTTTCTAGTTCCAATTCTTTTGTTTCAACAAAATTCCCTCCAAGGGCCAGGTGTAATCGAATACGGTTTTGCAAACGGCTGTTCCGAATTTGAATCAGGGTGCTTTGTGCATCAAATGCCCGTCGTTGAGCTTCCAGGACGGTCACAAATCCAACCAACCCTGACTGGTATTGTTCAAATGCTAAAGTTTCTCCCGCTTGGGCTTCCTGCATTGCTACATCAATTGCTGTTTCTTGCTGGTCCAGCCATTTTTCTATGCTCAGGGACGCTTCCACTTCCTGAAACGCATTCAATACTGTGCGTGCATAATGGATTGCCGTTTCCCTGGCCTTTGCCCGGCTCTCTTCTTCTTGGGCTTCCAGTTCATCACCATAGAACAATGGTGTTGCGATTCCCGCAATCAATGATCCGAAGAGTTGATCGCTGCTGAACAGTTTATGGAATTCACCATTGCTTGCCCCCAGCGTTCCGGTCAATCTCAAACTGGGAAACCGATTTTGGTACGCAGCTGCTGTCAATGCTTCTGAAGCCTTAAATCGCTGCTCTGCAGCAATAATATCCGGACGGCGTTTCAGCAAATCGGACGGCAATCCAATAGGTATCCGTTCTGACAGCTTCGGCAATTTTTCGGCAAGAGGCAGTTGTGCGGAGGGGTAGAGTCCGAGCAGGACTTCCAGAGAACGAATTTCGGACTCTCGGGCAGCCTTTTTCTGGAACAGCCTGCTTTTCTCCGAGGCTTCGCTTGCGCGTGCCAAATGGACATCGAGGGCATTATTGATTCCATGATGAAATCGTTCCTCCAGAATTTCCAGATTTTCCTGCTGGTTGACCAATCGTTTCTCGAGCAGCTGAATCTGCAGATGGGCTTCAATCGCGTTATACCAGGACCGAGCAATATTAGCGATCAGAGACAAGCGGGCCGCGCTTTGTTCCGTGACGCTTGCCTGATAATTCCATGTCGCCGCTTTTTTCCGATTACTCAGCTGCTCCCACAGATCTACCTCCCAGGAAACATTGGCTCCCAGTTCAAAATTATTCGAGTAAACCTCCCTTCCTGTTTGCAAAGCGCTGTTCCTGAAATTACGGGATGCTTTGGCAGAAGCCGACCAGTCCGGAGCAATTGCGGCACCGACTAGTTTGGCTTGAGCCCTCGCTGCCTCAACCCGTGTTGCCGTCACCTGAAGATCAAAATTGCCAATCAATGCTGCTTTCAACAGCTCCTCCAAACGCGCATCCTGAAAAGATAATAATCCGGATAAGACAACTTTCTCATCGTTTGATTCCGTAACAGTCCAATGTTCAACTTTTGGGATTTCAGGACGTTCAATTTTTTCAGGTTTCAGCGTCGAGCAACCGCTTACAATTAAGAAGACGCTGGTCAGTAGAAACCATTGCGGTCTTTTAATCCTGAATCGCTTTATTATTGTCATTGACTTGATCATAGTGGCTGCGGTTGAACAAAAGAGACTCATGCCGTCTAAAGCAGTTTATTCTATCTCTTAATTGTGGAGAAAATATGAAGATCCCGCTTATAACCAGAATTATTGTTACTACCGAACGTGACTCATAAGAAAATCATTCGGATTTTTTAGGTTCTGCCATCGCTTTGTAAGTTTTCAGCATTGTTAAAACAGATTGAGGCGTGTGGTCTCCGCTGGAACCTGAGTAGCTAAAATGGATTCCACTTTCAAGAGATTTAAATGCTTTTTTAGCCAAAGGAGTGTGAGGGAATCGTCGTATCGCTTCTTTCAGGTAAAAATTTTCCACCCAATATTCTTTGTCATTCCAAAGGCGTCGTCGAATGTCTCCCATCATATAAAGAGCTTCACCAATACGAGAATCCTGGTTATGCCAGACAATGAAAGGGCGTAAATAACTTTGAGCAATACTGAATGAGGCATTGCCGGCATCATCCATCGGGTATTCCGATTTACTCAGTCCTGCTAAGTAAAATTGCTTTCCCAGCGTAAAAAGCTTGTTGGGATCTTGGGGTGTTGGAGAAGATTTATCGATTCTTTTCCACTCCCAAGCCGCTGCAATCCATTCTTCAATGGTATCCTCCTCGGCTTCGTTCAAGCGGGAATCTTTTAACATTTCTTCAAAAAATTCAATGGCCTCATCAGGAGTGCTCTGTTCACTCAGGTAGATACGGCCTATTTGATCAATAGCCCATAACAGCCGTTCACTTCTGTGCCCGGTTTGCCCGGAAGTTTCAATATAGGTTTTCAAAGCCAATAAGGCCTCTTGGTAATGCTTCTGATGGAACAGTTCTTGTCCCTGACGATAAAGTTGATCTAATTTTTCTTTCTCTCTAACAGGCTCTGGATGAATGAAAAAAGGATGGATCATGATACTGACCAATGCCAGAAAGATGAGATTCAAAAAAAATTTTTTAATCATAGTATTACCTATAATGGAAAGAGGATTGATGTACCATAGTTTGTGTTATTGAAATATAAATTCAAAAAGGAGCAAGACACAAAAAATAAGCCCCTTACAGCAGACACCGGCATTTCACTTCCGATCTCCTATCTGCAGCCGCTGTTCAATGTTTGCTATTGTGCTTTCTCGAAGCAGCAATTCGGCTTCTTGTTTTGCTTCGGACACACTTATCTTTTCAATGGTCGCTTGAACCGCTGGAAGGAATTGTGGATCAACACTCAATTTGCGTACTCCAATGCCAAGAAGGAAAGCCGTGTATTCCTGCTGGTGGGCCATTTCTCCACATACAGAGACATCTATATTTTCCTTGCATGCCGCTGAGACAACCTTGGCAAGAGAGCGTAAGACTGCAGGATGATGGGGACAGTAATAGGAGGAGACTTGGTCATTAGCTCGATCGACCGCCAGCATAAATTGAATGAAGTCGTTCGTTCCAATTGAGAAAAAATCAGCGGCACGAGCAAATTCTTCGATGGTTTCGACAACAGCGGGCAGCTCAACCATCATTCCGATTGCGGGAGACTCATAATAGGAAAAAGATTTTTTATTGAGCGTACTGATACAATCCTCTACGATTTGCCGTACGAGATATAATTCATCCAGGGAAGAAATCATCGGAAACATGATTCTGAGATCACGGGCTCCTGCACCAGCTCTTAAAATGGCTCGAATCTGCTGTTTAAATATATCCTGATGCTTTAAAGAAAAACGTATTGATCGTAAACCCAATCCCGGATTGATTTCATTGCTTCGACTGTAGTAAGTCAATACTTTATCCCCGCCAACATCCAGTGTACGAAAAGTGATCTCTTTCTCTTTCATTTGTTCTACCAATTGTGAATAAATAAGATACTGCTCTTCTTCTGACGGCAGTGTGTGGCGGATTAGAAAGGGAAATTCTGTTCGATACAGACCTATTCCATCGGTCTTTAACGAGACGGCCAATGAAAGCTCGTTCAGAAGATTAATATTGGCCATAAGCTGAACTTGAGTACCATCAACCGTTCTGGTTGTATCACTCATTTTTAAAAAATTAGATCCACGTTCTTGTCTTGTCGTATTTTCCTTGCTAAAAGCATGAATTGTTTCTAGAGAGGGGTTGACGTAAACATTTCCACCTTCGTCATCAAGTAGGATATGGCTTCCTTTGCCAACAGACAACAAATCTTCATTTTCCACAATAATCAGCGGAATCTGCAGAGAACGAGCGATAATTGAAATATGGCTGGTGATCCCACCTCCGACTAATACGATACCGTTAATTCCTTCTATGGCAAACTTGACAATTTCGGAAGGATAAAGATCCCGTGTGACAATGATTGATCCTTTAATTGGATTTGCAGCTTTTGGCCCAGACAACATAAGATTATCCAGCAGGCGACGTCCTATGTCTTCCACGTCTTTTGCTTTTTCTTTCATATAGTTGTCTTTGCTGCTGGCAAAAATCTTCACAAAGTACTGAATTACTTGCTCAATTGCATCCTCCACATTCATTCCGTCTTCCACTTTTTTGACCATGCTCCCTGTAAAATTCGGATCTTTAAGCATGAGAAGGTGGGCATTGAAAATTAACGTAATCACTTCAGGCATTCGGTCCGCAATTTGAATCTGCAGTTCTTCAATCTGTTGGCTAGTAGCTTCTATGGCAAGCAGGAGGTCTTGCAGGGTCGCGTTGCTTGCCAATTCTGATTTAGCATTGGAAGCAGAACTCAAAGCACGAAGCACCTCCAGCGGACCGTGACTGAATCCTTTTGAAGCCACCTTTCCCTTAATAATGGTTATTTCAGGAATACTTTTCTTTTTCTGCGTGTATTCCTGCCGCAGGCTGATGAGAAGCCGGGCATTTTCTATCGTGCCAGCTAACTGGGTGGATACGGCACGCAGCGCAGTAATATCCTTTTGCCTGAAATAGTTCTTTTCCCTGCATTGAAGGGCCAGCACTCCAATTTTCTTACTTTCTCTCACAATCGGAATGGCCAGAAATGATTCAAAAGGTTCTTCTCCCATGTCCGGAAAGTATTTGAACTGGGGACTTTGACTGGCCTGTTTTTCAAGAATGGGGCGACGTTCCTGCATAGTCCTTCCCACAAGACCTTCTCCCTCTTTCAGCCTGATCATTCCGACTGCTCCGGGGATCAACCCGGTAGCTGCCTGCAAAACGAGTTCTTCTGTCATGTCATCATAAAGATAAATTGAGCATACCTCCGTTTTCAGATGATGGGAGATCATGGTGACTAAACGTTGGAGAAACGATTCAATGTCTAAGCTTCCGGCAAGAATGGAAGCCAGCTCTCCAACGTCACAAAGTAAGCTAAAATAATTTCGTTTCATAAAACCGCTGTCCTTGTTATTTTAAGTCCGCTGCTCTGGGATCAGTGTTTTAATGCTTAGGAAGGCGAAAACAATCAACAATACCGCAAGTGTGATTCCAATTAAAAAAACGACTACTTGCGAGTTTGTGGATAAACTTCCCATATTGTACCTCCATCATGTAGTTGAGTTTTATTGTTATTCTGCACAACATGTGCCAATATGTAAACTACTGATATTTAATAACTTTAATAAAAAATGGTGAATAACGGCCTTTCTATGTCCGATTTATAATGTTTATATAAAATTAAGTTTGAACACATGCTGGAACTCAAATGATTTTGAGACGATTCATCGTCCTTAGAAATACTCATTCGCATGTTATTATTTTCGTTTTCCTAAGTTTTTTTCATCTGCTCAATAAATTTATTAAGCCGAATCCGCTTTATTTCTCGCATCCGAAAATATTGTAAATGCAGGTGATGTTCTTCCCCATCTTGTTCAATTTTCAGAACCTTTGCCGTTACATCTCCACGGAGGTTAGCCCCTTCCAGAGAAAACACAAGCAGAGCATCTTCCTGCAAGTCGTCCGGCCGTTTCACAGTTCCCACATTGATCCCTCCTGTGCTGATATCGGTGATGGTGCCTTTGAAATGTGTTCCTTTTTTGGCGGTAGAGAGGTATTCAGGCTGATCCATATAAAGGGCAAATTCTTTTTCTGTAATGACATGGAAGGTTGTGGAAATATTGACAGGTACTCTCTCGGCATCGCGTACCTGGAGTGCTTGAATCTCCCGAGTTTGCCCCAGAACAATTCCATTGACTTTCCCTCTCAATTCTCGTCGTATCGGCAGAATAAACTGGTACTCGACAGAATCTTCCCTGGAAACTTTGCAGAGTAAATTGGAAAATCGGCTCAAATCCACAGGTTTCTTGTTCCTCGTAGGAGATTTGACAACCATGTATTTTTCTGTAGCAAAAACAACTGAGGAGAGGAAGGTCACTGTTTTTTGGGGAAGCACGACGCTGCAAACCAATTGATCTGCAGGAACCAGCATTTGTGTGGAGAGCAAAGGGATTCGTTTATTGTAAAAGCCAAAGCCAAGTTGATGTCTCAGACGGTACAGGCGTGACAAGGCTTTTTCATCTTGTGCTTTTGTCGAAAATTCGTTTGCACACAACTCAAACTCTTCTGCTGATTCAATCAGCTTCAAAATCCTATCGGGGGATGATGTTCCGCAGATCCCGACCAACAATTGATGATCAGCTTCCTTGATATTCATTTGATCGTACAATTTCTCCACTTTTTCCAGTGTCTTTTTTTGTTGTTTTCGGCCTAGCATGAATTTTTCCCAATACTTTCCTCCAAAATAAGCAATAACAATGAGCCCTATGGTCAATCCCAGGGCACTGCTAAGAATTTTTCCCTGAGATTTTCCCGCATAAAATCTCCTTTCCGGGCGTTCGATTTTCTTGAGTTCAAACGAATCCCAGCGGTGTAGCAGTTGTCGGATCAGATCTTGGGAATACTGTTGGGCTTGATCACGGGTTGATTTGCAGGAAACCAGTCCCATCAGACATATTATTGTAAAAACTAGAGGCAGTTTTCCAATAATTTTATTTTGTGTCCGATGCAGTCCATTGACGCACTGATTCTTCATAATTACTTCAAAATATAAAGGTAGTGTAGGGAAATTCCATGCACATTTTTGTCATTGTGAGAAAAGGGGACGGTCATCCGTTGAAGTAATCTTTATACGGTGTTTAGATCGCTTCGTTGTTCGTCCCTCTCACCTCGCAATGACAATCTATGAGTGGCCTTTTGTCTTGATGTACTAGAGCAGTTCTGTCAGAAAGTTGGAAAATAATTTTCCCAGAGTCGGCAGCTGATCCATCAAACGATGACCACTATTCAGCAAATGCAGTCGTGCCTGATGTTCTTTGGCAAAGCGAATCACCCCATCTACAGGAACCGTGTCATCATGCCAGCCGTGAACAATATCCAGATGCTCTGTATAAGGAGGAGGGGCTTCTTTGATTTCACTTTCCACCAAATACCCAACGTACACGGCAGGAGCCAACAAAAATATAGCTGTGGGATTTAGACGGCTGGAAGCTTCCAGAGACACCCAGCCTCCCATGCTGGATCCCGCCAAAACTAGGCAATCGGCATCTAAGGCCACCAGCTTCAAAAGTTTTTCAACCCTTTGGTTGGGATCCATCATGCCTGCATAATCAGGACTTTCTACTTCAAATCCGTGAGACCTTCCAATCTCGGCCAAATATTGAATTTTTGATCCCCAAGGCCCGCTTTCCAAACCATGTGCAAAATAGATGATTTTTCTTTCAGTCATGTCGTCATTCCTCATTAATCATTGCTTTGATAATCTCTAAAAATGGAGGACGCATCGGCTTTAAGCACATCCCAATCCCCTCTCAACACTTCCTTTTCCAATTGTCCAGGAGCCCACCCCGCATAACCCGCATACACACGAAATGTATTGCCATGTCTGGAAGTGGATTGGACAATCATTTGTTCCAGCACATGTCTGCTGGAACTGACATAAATATTCTCAAAAACATGAATTGTATTTTCGGGTGCTTGATCAGATTGGACAAGAAGCAAAATCTGACCTCTCGCTACCGGCCCTCCCAGGAATAGAGGATCTTGATGCTGCTGAACCCCTTTTATCGTAGGCCACAGTTTTGCAAGCTGGACATCGGTGGGGCGATTGATAACCAGCCCCACCGTGCTATGAGCATCATACTCAATCAATAGCACCACACTTCGTGAAAAATTGGGATCATTCAGCTGTTCACGAGCAATCAAAAATTTTCCTTTGGCCAGTTCACTGGAAGAATGCCCCTTTTTAGAAAACACTGCCAAGACTACAGCTGATTGATTGTAGGGCGCTGCCAAAACTCCGACAGCAACATGATTCCATAGCAGCACAAGAAAGGCTCCCTGGATTCCCAATAATTTCCACATAGCTTGTCCAATTCCCTTCATTTTGATTCTGTGCCCATAATCTTTTGCTGGATTCTGGCATCAAAGCCTGTATTGAGCAATTCAAGCGTAACGCACCTCGGAAAATAATAACAGATTCAATTTGCACTTTGTACGATAAATATAATATACCATGCCGTGTCTGGATACTCCAACCAGATCAGTATTTTCTACTCCTGCCTTCCATTGCGTCTGTAACCTATCGCTAAAGAACTAACGGACATACAACGATGAATCATTCACATTCAGGAGTTCTGGCTACTATCCTAGCATACTCGATATGGGGTCTTCTTCCGATTTACTGGAAATCCATCGAAACCGTCCCGGCCCTTGAAATTCTCTGTCATCGAATGACCTGGTCTTTGCTGTTCCTTTTTCTGATGCTCACTTTACAAAAACGCTGGAATCTCTTACAAGAAGTAAAAAAACACCCCAAACACCTGTTTTATTTTCTGGGAACAGCATCTTTGTTAGCATTGAACTGGTATACCTACATTTGGGCTGTCAATTCGGGATATATTATCGAAAGTAGTTTAGGTTACTTCATCAATCCCTTGGTCACGATTGTCCTGGGGATGTTGTTTTTGAGAGAAAGACTGCGACGTGGACAATGGATTGCCATAAGCATTGCGCTGATGGGAGTTTTGTATTTGACTTTCAGCTATGGCACATTCCCTTGGATTGCCTTGATTCTGGCATTGACCTTTGGTGCTTATGGTTTACTGAGAAAGACGGGGGTGTTCAATGCATTGGATGGTTTGACAATCGAAACCCTATGGCTGTTTTTACCAGCGTTGTGTTATCTGCTTTATCTTGAAGCAGACGGCACATCGACGTTTGGCCATACCTCATGGAGCACCAGTCTCCTTCTGGCAGTCACAGGTGCTGCCACAGCAACGCCACTGCTTTTTTTTGCTTATGGAGCTCAAAGAGTGTCGATGGCCACCCTGGGAGTACTGCATTACATTGCTCCTACTTCACAATTTTTACTGGGAGTATTTGTCTACGAAGAACCTTTTGAATTGACACGTTTGATCGGATTCAGCACCATTTGGCTGGCTCTGTTGATTTATACAATCGAGAGTCTTTTTTGGATGAAAACCCAACCAGGATGATCTTCAAAAAGAGATCTCTCCTCTTTTTTATTTATCCAATACACTCCTTAAAACCTCACTGATTTTTTTAAGTTTAAGGGGTTTCATCAGCAGGTCATCCATTCCCCAGGTATGAATATCCTCTTTTGCAATCAAATCACCATAGCCTGTAAACAGAATAATTGGAATGTCAGGACGAATTTTCTTTATTTGTGTCCCTAACTCTTTACCATTCATCTTAGGCATACCATAATCAGTCATGACCAGGTCAAACCCTTGAGGATTCTCTATAAATGCCTTTAAAGCGTCTTCTCCATTTAAAAACGCTGTCACATTATATCCCAATCTGGTGAGCATGTCTGAGGATAAATTGGTAATCATGGGCTCATCATCAACCAGCAAAACTCTTTCATTTCCTTTGGACAATGGTTTGTTTTTCACAACAGGAGGTTTATCTTCTTCTTGTGCTGTGAGAAAATAAACATGAAATGCGCTTCCTTTTCCAAGCTCGCTTTTTACTTCGATATGACCTTTATGCTGCTCAACAATTCCCTGTACAACCGATAGTCCCAATCCAGAGCCCTGCCCCACTTCTTTTGTCGTAAAAAAAGGATCAAAAATCCGTTCTATTGTGTCTGAATCTATACCGAGACCTGTGTCGGAGACACACAAACTGACAAAATGACCTTCCAGGGATTCTCCTTCTGAACTAATGAATTTCCGTAAACCTTCGTCTTTCACACGAATCGTCAAGTTGCCTCCGTCTGGCATGGCATGGCTCGCATTGATACACAAGTTGAGAGCCAGTTGATGGATCTCACCAGGCATGCCAAGAATTGGAGATAAATTCACTTCTATTTCTTTTTTGATTGAAATGTTAGGAGCAATTGTATTATTGAGCAGTGTGATGGTATCTTCTACAATGTCCTCTAATCGGACAGGTGTTTTCTGAGACATGGATTGCCGCCCATAAGCCAGCATTTGCCGAACGAGGCGTGCGGCTCTATTGCCTGCTGTGTATATCTTGTTCAAATGGGCAGTATCGGGATCGTTCTTTGATTTTTCTTCAAGCAGGATTTCGGTATATCCCAGGATAGGAGAAAGCAAATTGTTGAATTCATGGGCAATCCCCCCGGTTAAGACGCCTATCGCTTCCATTTTTTGAGCGCGACGAAGCTGGGATTCCAACGTCTTTCTGTTGGTGATATCATGGACAATACAAACGATGCCTTGAATCAGCCCCCCCTCATCCCGCATGACCGAACCTGACAATAAGACAGGGATTTTTTTACCATCTTTTGCCAAACAGGAGGTTTCAATATTATGAACAAGCCCCCGTTCAATCAACTTTTCAATTTCCACGGCAGGCGTCTCTGCGGTAGAGCCATCTTCCTCATGAAAGAGTTGTGGTCCGTCTCCCTCAAAAATAATTCTGATCGTTTCACCAATGAGTTCGCTTTCTTCATAGCCCAACAAATCACAGGCCGTTTGATTGATCGTCCTGATGCTTAGATCCGGATCAACAACAATCAGCATGTCAGCCATCGACTTGAGGATGTTATCCAGATAATCTTGATGTAAACGCAGCTTATCTTCTGTTTGCTTCAGACGTAAAATCGACTGCACACGAGCCAAAAGCTCCTTATTGGGAATAGGCCTGATAACATAACCGTCCGCACCCAGCTCAAGCCCTTCTATTTGATGATCAGAGTCGGTCATACTGCCAGAAGCCATCATCACATATATATTTTTTAATTCTGGACTTTGCTTGATACGTCGGCATATCTCAAAGCCGTCAATACCGGGAAGGCCTATATCGAGCAGAACCAGGTCTGGTTTTTCTTGAGTAGCCAATCGTAATCCATCAGTCCCCGTCGATGCTTCCATTACCTCATAACCTGCTGATTTCAATGTCCGTGTAGAGGCAAAACGAATTTGAGGGTCATCTTCGACAACCAGTATTTTAATAGGCTTTTCCATGCGTTTACATTCAATTGTTTTTGGGGATGGAAAAAAAGAAAGTTGATCCCTTCCCAATTTCACTTTCCACATCAATGGTTCCCCGGTGGGCTTCAATAATTTTACGAGCAATGGCAAGACCCAGTCCTGTGCTTTTTTCGCCAGAGGTCTTTTTTGCACTGGTTCTGCCAAATGGTTTGAACAACCTTTCTGTTTCATCAGGAGAGATTCCCACACCTTCATCTCTGACGGCAACTTTCAACCGATCGTCATAACTGGAAACCATGATGGTCACTTCTGTGTTTGGCTGAGAATATTCGATGGCATTGGAAACCAGGTTGTTGATAACCTGCTCTATTTTTGGACCATCCATCATTATAAATTGTTCTTGTCCCGCACCATTGCCGTCTTCATGCATCAGCAGGAGTTTGATTTGTTTTTTCTCTGCCAAAATATTATTCAGGTTTAAGCTTTTCTTAATCACTGAGGACAGGTCATGCAGCAGCAGATTCAATTCAAACTGACCAGACTCAATGATGGAAACATCAAGAAACTCATCAATCAGTCGACTCATGAATTCACTGGACATTTGAATGATATCTAGAAATTCACGATGCTCCTCGCTCAAACCACTGGCAATCTCATCAACCAGAAATTCACTATAGGCTTGGATCACACTGATGGGTTTGCGAAGGTCATGGGCGGCCATCCCCAAAAATTGGTTTTTCAGGGCATTCAATTTTTCCAACTCTGTGTTTTTTTTATGCAGCTCACGAGTTAGGTTATTCAACTCATGATTCAAGGAGAGAAAATCCTTCCGCAGAGTTTCTACTTCTCCAACATCTAACTTTCCGAAAACAAGAATTTGCTCTCCCAGATCAAAGAAATTAAAATAAAAGGTCTGAGGCAGTCCGGTAAATGTTGTGACATTCAGCAAATGGACTCTGGGAGGATCTTTCACCAGATCGTCAAGGTTCATCAATTCAGAAAAATCAACAAAAACATCTTTCAGCATTTTTTGACGAATGTCAGCTCCTGCCAGATCAAATGTGTATTGATTTGCATCAATAATGCGGCCTTTCTGATCCAGTAAAAGAAAAAAAACAGGAGCCTGATCCAGTAAATACTGGTACGCCGTCTCGACAATACTTTTCTTGTGTGACATCCCCTCCTTAATTAACAAAAATCAAACAATGGGTCGGAACTCCGAGGCATTGAGTGATGCCATTTTCTCATAAGTATCCCAGCGTATATCGACAGCAGTCTGTGCTACATTCATCAACCGCTTGGCCTCCTCAGGATGAGTCCGAGTCAGAATTTTATAACGCATTTCGTTGTAAGCATAATCTTTCAACCGAATGGTTGGACGAGGAGAATCCAGAATGAATGGATTCACTCCCACCTTTCTCAATTCAGGATTATAGCGCATCAAAGGCCAGTGTCCGCTGGCTACAGCCAGATTTTGCTGCTGCAGTCCTTGTGAAATATTAAAACCATGAGCAATACAATGACTGTATGACAAAATCAGAGAGGGTCCTGGATATTCTTCTGCCTCACGGATAGCGGTCAGTGTTTGCTGTGGGTTGGCCCCCATGGCAATCCGGGCTACATAAACATTACCATAAGAAATTGCCTGCATGGCCAAATCCTTTTTATCAATGCGTTTTCCTGCTGCAGCAAACTTGGCTGTTGCCGCCGTAGGAGTGGACTTCGACATTTGACCGCCTGTGTTGGAATAGACTTCAGTGTCCAGCACCAGTACGTTGATATTCCGGCTGCTGGCTAACACATGGTCCAATCCGGCAGATCCAATATCATAGGCCCAGCCATCACCTCCAATGAGCCAGATGCTGCGTCGAACCAGCTGATCCACAACGGACAATAGATTTTTTGCTTTGGGAGAACTCATGAATTTTAATTTTTCTTTCAATTCCCGAACACGGGAGCGTTGAGCTCTGATATCGGCACCAACCTGTTGTTGTGAATGAATCAGGGCATTGACCAGATCATCCCCCAGTTCTTGACGGAGTTCTTCCAGAAGTTCCTTGGCAAGGCTCATGTGCTTGTCCGCGGTAATCCGCATTCCCAATCCAAATTCGGCATTGTCTTCAAATAAAGAATTGGACCATGCCGGTCCCTGTCCTTCCTGGTTCACCGTCCAGGGAGTGGTAGGCAGATTGCCTCCATAAATCGACGAACAGCCTGTCGCATTGGCTACAATCAAGCGGGGACCGAACAATTGGGAAAGCAGTTTCACATACGGAGTTTCTCCACAGCCTGCACAGGCTCCAGAAAATTCAAACAAAGGAGAAAGAAACTGAACACCCCGAATTGCAGAAAAATCAACACTGGCCCGTTCGTTGACAGGGAGGGATTCAAAAAACTTAATGTTGTCCTTTGATTCTTCCAGGATCAAATCTTTTGGCTTCATATTGATGGCCTTGACCGTGTTGTCTTCCAGGCTTATGGCTGGACAGGCCATCACACAGAGATTGCATCCTGTACAATCTTCCGCATAAATCTGGAGAGTGTACCGTGTTTCTGGAAATCCCCGGGCACTGATTAATGCGGACTGAAACGTATCTGGCGCCGATTTCAAGTAAGCTTCATTATAAAATTTAGCCCGTATCACTCCATGAGGACAAACAAAGCTGCAGTTGCCGCACTGGATACAGAGATTGGATTCCCATACAGGAACAAATTCTGAAACATTTCGTTTTTCCCATTGGGTGGTTCCGCTGGGGTAAGTGCCATCGATGGGAAGAGCACTGACAGGTAAATCATCCCCTTCCCCCCGAAGCATCATCGCCGTTACGTTTTGAACAAAATCGGGGGCATTGGCTGGAACCACGGATTGAAATTCCTGGGAGCTGGTTACCGCGTCTGGTATTTTCACTTCATGTAAATGCGCCAGGGTTGCATCCACAGCCTGAAAGTTTTGTTCAATCATGGCCTGCCCCTTAGTAAAATAGGTTTTTTCAATCGCCTTTTTGATTTGCTGAATGGCCTCTTCCCGGGGAAGGATTCCTGAAATAGCAAAAAAACAAGTCTGCATGATGGTATTGATTCGGCGTCCCATGCCTGTGGCAATAGCCACTTGAAACGCATCAATGACATACAGTTTTATTTGTTTGTCAAGTATCGTCTGCTGAATAGGGCGTGGCAGCTCATCCCAAACCCTATCAGGAGGATAAGGGCTGTTCAATAAAAAGATCGTACCTTCCATTGCATTTTTGAGCACATCCATCTTTTCCAAAAAGTTGAACTTGTGGCATGCAATGAAATTTGCTTTTGAAATCAAATAAGGCGCTCGAATCGGTTCCTTACCGAAACGCAAATGGGAAATTGTTTGAGAACCTGACTTTTTCGAATCATAGACAAAATACCCCTGGGCGTACAAATCTGTATTTTCTCCAATAATTTTAATGCTGTTTTTATTGGCACCTACGGTTCCATCCGCTCCCAGACCAAAAAACATGGCCCGTGTTACAAAATCGGGTTCAATGTCAAAAGCAGGGTCATAATCCAGGCTGGTGTGAGAAACATCATCATTGATTCCGATAGTAAAATGGTTCTTGGACTCTTCTTTTTTCAGCTCATCAAAAATCACTTTGACCATGGCCGGTGTGAATTCTTTAGAGGACAGACCGTACCGTCCACCAATGACCTTTGGCATCTTTTCTATCTGCCCTTTGGTCAATGCTTCGACCAAGCTGGAGACCACATCCAAATAAAGGGGTTCTCCTGTCGACCCTGGTTCTTTGGTACGATCCAGGACGGCTATGGATTTTACTGTCTTGGGGAGAGCTTCTACCAAAGCCTTTGTGGAGAAGGGACGATACAATCGAACCTGGATAATACCCACTTTCTCTCCTTGGGATTGCAGTACCTTCACGGTTTCCTGGACTGTTTCAACTGCAGATCCTATCACAACAATAACCTGTTCTGCCTTCGGAGCTCCCACATACTGAAACAATCGGTATTGACGTCCAGTGAGCTTCTCAAACTGCTCCATCATTTCTAAGACAATCGCAGGTGTTTTTGCATAATAAGGATTTGCACTTTCCCTTCCCTGAAAATACACATCCGGGTTTTGTGCAGTACCGCGAATAAAAGGATTGTCTGGATTCAACGCGCGTTTTCGATGAGCATACACCAGTTCATCATCAATCATAGCCCGGATTTGTTCATCCGATAGCATGACCAGTTTATTCACTTCATGAGAGGTCCGGAATCCGTCAAAAAAATGAATAAAAGGCACCCGTGCTTTCAAGGCAGCGGCATGTGCAATAAGTGCCATATCATGAGCTTCTTGAACAGAAGCCGATGCCAGCATCGCAAATCCTGTCATTCTGGCAGACATCACATCCGCATGATCTCCAAATATGGACAATCCCTGGGCTGCCAAAGAACGAGCGGCTACATGAAATACGGCAGACGTCAACTCGCCTGCAATTTTATACATATTCGGAAGCATCAGAAGCAAACCTTGAGACGCAGTGAATGTCGTCGTCAATGCTCCTGTCTGCAACGAACCATGAACAGCCCCTGCAGCACCACCTTCACTCTGCATTTCAATCACCTCAGGCACATTGCCCCATATATTCTGCACTCCCTGGGTTGACCATTCTTCTGCATGTTCAGCCATTGCTGAGGATGGAGTGATCGGATAAATGGCACACACTTCCGTGACCCGGTATGCGACATAGGCCGTTGCTTCATTTCCATCAATGGTTGCAACTCTATTTTGATTTGTCATTGTATTCTCCTCCCTAGCATTATTTTTCAGAAACCATTTCAATGGCATGACAAGGACACTGTTCGTAGCAGACGGCGCAGCCTGTACAACGCTCATAGTTGTACTGATAGCGCTTCCCAGGCCCCAGTTTGATAATGGCATCTTCTGGACAGGAGCCAAAACAGCCGTCACATTCAAAGCAGTTTCCGCATGAAAAACAGCGTCTTGATTCAAACAAAGCCTCCGTTTTATTCAATCCTTGTAAGATTTCATCAAAACTGTCTTTACGCTGATCCAGAGGCAATTCGGATTGCTCAGATTTTGGAGCAAGCGTTTTGTACCAGATGTGCAGCTTTTCGTGCCCCACTATCAGGTGTTTGGGATCCTTTTCATAAGGAACATCACGCAGATACCCGTCAATGCACCGTGCCGCTTTTTTTCCATGCCCCACGGCAACCGTAACAGTGCGCTCACTGGGTACCATGTCTCCACCGGCAAAAATACCTGCGTGACCCGTCATCATATCTTTACCAACCATCACCGTTGTTCCCCATTTGAATTCAATATCCGGTACTTTTTTCAAAAACTCAGTGTCCGAATCCTGACCCAATGCAAGAACAAGCGAGTCGGCCTCAAGGGTTTCGTACCGTCCTGTGGATTGAGGACGGTTATTTTCATCCAACTCCATGATTTCGACGGTGAACTTGGTTTGATCGATTTCTTTGATGGTACGCAGCCATTTGATCTTAACCCCTTCTTTCAATGCATCATCGGCTTCTTCTTCATGCGCCGGCATGCTCTCACGGTCTCGACGGTAGATAATGAAGGCATCATCAGCACCAAGTCGTTTTGCTGTGCGAGCTGCATCCATTGCTGTATTTCCCCCGCCATAGATCGCCACACGTCTTCCGAGTTTTGGAGGTTCTCCGGATTGAACGTCTCGCAAAAAACTGACGGCATCTAGAATCTTTCCGGCATCCTGAGTTGGAATATTTACTTTCTTACTAATATGGGCACCAATTGCAATGAAGACCGCATCAAAATTACCCGATGCTTTCTCTTCCAGTATGTTGTCCACTTTGTGATTAAGAATAATTTTCACTCCCATGTCTTCAATGCGCTGGATCTCATTTTTTAACTCAGTACGAGGAAGACGGTAAGCTGGAATTCCAAAATGCATCATGCCTCCGGCCACCGGGCCGGCTTCATGAATTTCTACATCATGTCCAAGGCGAGTGAGATGGTAGGCCGCCGACAAACCGCTGGGGCCTCCTCCAACCACTAAAACTCTTTTGCCGCTGGGTTCCGCATCATACTCCGGTTTCCACCCCTCTTTCAGGGCCATATCTCCTAAAAATCGTTCAACGGCATGAATACTGACGGCACCATCAATAAAAGCTCGATTGCAGCTGTCTTCACAAGGGTGATAACAGACCCTGCCATGAATCGCAGGCATGGGATTGTCTCGAATTAATGCCTGCCACGCTTGTTCATATTTCCCGGCCTGTGCCAATGCCAGCCATGCCTGGATGTCTTCTCCAGCAGGGCATGCATTATTGCAGGGAGGAAGAAAATCAACATAAACAGGATGTTTTGTACGGATGGGCCCTGTGCCAACTCTGGGTTTGGTTAGATCAGGGGCGGATGTCATGTCTCCAGCAGTTATTGTCATTTTATTCTCCTCTCAAGTTATTTTTCCCCACTTAACAAGTCACGCAAGCCAAATAATCATCTGACAAGGTCTTTCTTGTTGTCTTCATATTTTCCTACCACATTTATTCATGAATTGGCAATATACATGTCCATAAAAGAGTTTTCCTTGAACAATTTTGCCAGATAATCTCATGAACAGAATGAACAAAAAAGAAATGTTGTCTACACGAATCCTTCAGGAAGGCGAAAATAATAACATGTGAAAGTTACGCAGGATTTTCATCGAGGTTCAAGGCGTTTTATCGGGCGCAT
>JADGAT010000032.1 GCA_015231885.1 SAR324 cluster bacterium | reverse complement strand
AATTAGAAAATTTAGGAATCTCCGAACCTCTTTTAGAACAAATACATGCGTGTATCCGGGAGTATCCGTAGTTTTGTTTTGAAAAGGGTCTTTTTAAATTCTATTTTTATTTAAAAAATGTTAAATCTACGTAGAATTACGGATTTTCAAAATATTCAAGCATGTTAATATCCACTTAGCTGTTTTTCATTTTTTTCTCCCCCTGGGTGCATTGCTGGGTAGAAAGTATACTCACGCACTATCTGGCAGTGCACCACTCGTTTCCTCATACAATCCCTATATTTTCTAGAGAATACAAGCATTTGTAGCCCTTTGATCCATTAGCGTTCCAAACAATGGACAGAACATCCCGTTTTTAGAAAAAATAATTCTATAAATTTATGATCTCTGTTAAACTGGTACATTTCATAGTTTCCTCCTCACAAAACCAATGACAGGTTAAATTTTCTGGATTTTTAAGAGGATTTGTCAAATGGCCCAGGCGCGTATTTTTAATAGTAAAAAACGCAGAGTACTGCGCAAACAAATTCCTTTCGTGGAAAATGCTTCCAGCATCATGCTTCTGATGGGATTAGCAGGAATTAGTCTCTGGATCGCCGTCCAGGGGGACAATTACAACCCGGAGGATCGGGATGTCTCTCAGGAACAATTGCTGCAGGCCTCTAGTCAGGAAAAACTTTATAACCTTCCTTTAAAAACCTGGATTGAACCAGGTTCCTTCCAAGCAGCTGCTACGCCAAATTTAGGTTTATTTCCAGAGGCTATTTTGGATTCCAAATGGAAAATAGAGTCTCGCGTCAAGCAGTTTGACAAGGACAATCTGTTTGAAAAAATTAATGGAGAAGCCGAAAAGTTCTTGAAGCAGGGCTTTCGTTCCCTCAGCTATCTGGTGTTGAGGTCAATGGATGGCGGTAATGAAATCGCAATAGAATTGTATGATCAGAAAAGCATGGGAGGCAGCATGGGAATATTTTCTGATCACATGTCTGAAGATAAAAAAATTGAGCAGAAAAATGAAGTGGTTTACTTTGAAACATCAGTCGGTGCCATTGGAAGAAAGGGACGATATTTTTTTCGAGTTGCGGGCAACAAAGAAAATGAAACCATTCAGCAAAAAACACGTCAACTCATCACAGCATTTTCCCAGTTAGAAGAAGAAAAGAATGACACCCCAAAAGAGTTCAGGATATTGAATGAGAAAATGAAAATTTCTTCAGACCGAATTACGTACCAACAGGATAATGTATTTCAATACGATTTTGCTAAGCATTTTTGGTTTGGCCAATTTCAATCGGATGGAACGGCAAGGGTATTCCTCCACCAGGAGACATCATTGGAGCAAGTAAAGGAATTATTTCAAAAAATTCTGGAAGAACACAGTTATGATTATCAAATAATTGAGCAAGGTGATGCTCAGGTTGTGATGTTTCATGAATACTTAAAAAACTATTTTGTTATTGGGTATCAGGGACGTTATCTTTTTGGCATTGAAAATATAAAAAGCCAGGAACAGCTGGCTCCGCTGATGGAAAATTTAGCTAAAGAGGTGAGAGATGGCTAAAGAGAAATACCCGCATTTGGATTACCAACAGCGGCAGATGAGCCGACGCGATTTGATCAAAAAAGGAGTTGGCATTGCTGCTGCCAGCGCTGCAGCTTCCTATTTGGCATTTGCTCCAGAACATTTTCCTTTGTCGTTAAAGGATGACAGTGGGTTGCGTAGCTTACCAACCCCCGATATTTTTCGATTGCCCGATTTTCGAGTTGCCAAAGAAAAAAGCAAGTTTGACCTGGGATTAGGTCGCAGTGGCAGTGTTGCGGTCAAATTGAAAAAAGCCCTTGATGCCGTTGGCGGGATTGAGCATTATGTCAAACCTGGAGATATTGTTCTGATCAAACCCAATGTGGCATTTGATCGGTCCCCCAACCTGGGAGCTACATCAAACCCGGAAATCATAAAAGAATTAATCCAGTTAATTTTGGTCGATTGTCGTGCTGCCGAAGTCCGGGTTGCTGATAATCCCATCGAATCGCCTGCTGATTGTTTTGCGAAAAGCGGTATACGTTTGGCTGCTGAACAAGCAGGAGGTCGGGTTTATTTACCCGATAGTAATGCGTTTGAAATATTGTCAACGCCAGGTGCTGTTTTGATTGAACAATGGCCCTTTTTTAAACGGCCATTTCGTGATGTGAACAAGGTGATCGGAATAGCACCAGTGAAAGATCACAACCTCTGTCAGGCATCTTTGGGCATTAAAAACTGGTATGGTCTGTTGGGAGGGCGGCGGAATCAGTTTCATCAAGACATTCATGAGATTATTTCTGATTTGTCAGTGATGATCCAGCCAACTTTGACGATTCTGGATGGCACCCATATCTTGATGGAAAATGGACCGACTGGTGGAGACCCCTCCAATGTGAAAAATGGGGATGCTGTTTTAGTCGGAGTGGATCCGGTCGCAATGGATGCATGGGCCTTCGAACATTTGTTGGAAAGAACAGGGGAGTTGCCTGAATATCTCTATAAGGCAGAAGCAAAAGGAAGTGGTAAAATAGACTACAGGGGGAGGTTGAAAGAAGTTGTATGACAGAGCCACTCGATAGCAGCAAAACAGAAGGACTCCGGAAATTGTTGCGTTTGACCAATGTTCGCATTGTCTTTCAAATAATATTTTTTGGATTGTTTGTGCTTTCCGTGTGGGCTTCCTGGACATCACGTATTGGCGGCTATCCAGTATCCCGGTTTTTGGAAATAGATCCTTTGGTTTCCATTTCAACTGCCCTTTCTACAGGATATATCTATCGGTATCTCGGATGGTCGTTAGCAATTATTGTGGTGACCTTTCTTTTTGGAAGAGTATTCTGTAACTGGATTTGTCCTTTTGGCACACTGCACCAGTTTGTGGGCTGGTTGTTCAATATCCATCCTGCTACCAAGAGGATTGAACAAAATCAGTACCATCATCTGCAATACCTCAAGTATGGGATTTTAGTTATTTTTTTGATGATGGCCGCGTTAGGGGCTTTGCAGATTGGTTTGCTGGACCCGATTGTTTTGATGTATCGAGGTTTCACGGTGTTTGTGGCTCCTGCCGCAGATATGCTAATAGATTCGGCTACCAGTTTTTCCAGTAAAGCTGGAATGGAGCCAGCATTTGCTGCTTCTTTGAAATTTGCTCCTGGAACAGCTTCACGTGTTTTTGTCGGTTCGTTTTGGGTAGGGGCCTTTTTTCTGGCACTTATTATTCTCAACCTGTGGAAACCTCGTTTTTTTTGTCGATTTCTTTGCCCTTTGGGTGCTTTGCTGGGAGTTATTTCCCGTTATTCACTCTTTCGTATCAACCGAAATGTAAACAGATGTACCGATTGCAATTTATGTTTAACCCGATGTGAAGGAGCTTCTGATCCTCAGGGAAAAGTCCGGGTGAGTGAGTGCTTTTCCTGCATGAATTGTCTGGATGATTGTCCTGAAGATGCATTGCAGTTTACGATGCTGGGACTGGATCAAAATCAGGTGGTTTCAAAGCCTGATCTGTCCAGACGTCGCTTACTCTTTGCCGGTCTCAGCGGCCTTTTTATGTTTCCACTGATGCGCAATAATGGAAGAGCGACTGATGAGAATTTTTCACCAGACATGATCCGTCCGCCTGGATCAGTGGCAGAATTAGAATTTCTGGAAAAATGTATCAAGTGTGATCAGTGCATCAACGTGTGTCCAACGAATGTCCTGCAGCCGGCAACTTTTAAAGAGGGTGGTTTTGAAGGATTATGGACTCCCGTGATGAATTTTAATATCAGACATTGTCAATTGAAATGCGCATTGTGCTCCGAAGTTTGCCCCACGGGTGCTATCCGCAAAATTTCAGTGGCTGAAAAACTGGGAAAAGGAGAATATGGTGAGCAAGGGCCTGTGCGATTGGGGACGGCATTTATCAACGCGTCCCGGTGTTTGCCATGGGCCAACCAAATTCCTTGTGTCGTGTGCGAAGAAGTTTGCCCGGTTTCTCCCAAAGCCATTCAGACGATTGATGAGGAAGTGAAAGATGTCTATGGCAACATGGTTGTGTTGAATAAACCATTTATTGTGCCGGACCTTTGCATCGGCTGTGGTATTTGCCAGAGTGAGTGTCCTGTACAGGACCAACCAGCGGTTTATGTGACGGCCGTTGGTGAAAGTCGGTCACAGCATCGGAAACTTTTGCTTAAGTTTAGAACGAGTGAACAGGTATAAATTCTTATAGAGAGAGGTAATAATGGAAGAAAAAAAAATAGGACGACGGACATTTTTAAAAGCAGCCGCAATTTCCACTGCTGCCGTGGGTGCTGCTAACCTGTCTAAAGCCAGTTCTTCTGCTGCTCAGGAAAGTGCTGTACAAAAAACAGGGTTTCCTCATAAGGAGCTTGGAAATACTGGTGTGCAAGTTCCAATTTTACAATTGGGGACTGCCCAGCGGCTGAACCCCGTCTATGACAAAATAATGCACCGTTGCTTCAAAGAAGGAGTTACCTGGTTTGACACGGCTCTCTCTTATGGGTGGGGTTCATCACATCGTGCAATTGCTAATTTTTTGACCCAGGTCAAAGATCGTAAAAAAATGTGGTTGACTTCAAAATCGGGTAGTGGGAGTCCAAAAGGCTTGCAGGAAGACATTAATGAATGCCTGGAGGAACTCAAAACGAATTATATCGACTTGTATTTAATGCATGGAATTGATGATGAGGACATGCTGGAAAAAGAATTTATCAATCTTGGGGATCGGCTTCGGAAATCAGGAAAAACCAGGTTTTTTGGATTCTCCTGTCATGATGGAAATGTCGTGGAATTGATGAATAAGGCTGCAAAAGTTGGGGGCATTGATGCGATTTTGTTTCGCTACAATTTTCGCCGATATGGAGATCGTGAGTTGAACCTGGCCATTGATGCGTGTAAGAAAGCAGGGATTGGATTACTTGCTATGAAAACCAACGGATCGGTGCCGGCAAGTATTGAAAAGGTGGTGCAATTCCGTTCGGACAACTTCACACTGGGGCAGGCAAAGTTGAAATCCGTTTGGGCTGATGAGCGCATCGATTCTGTCGTGTCCGAGATGGATAGCATTCGGGTCGCCCGTGAAAATATTGCTGCTGCTAAATCAGAAAAGCATCTGACGGCAACGGAAAGTCATCAATTGAACCAATTAGCCGCATTAACTGCCAATTATGCCTGCAATGGGTGTGCTCATATTTGTGAGTCGGTGGTGGATCAGAAAGTGGCAATTGCCGATTCACTCCGTTTTCTCATGTACTATGAATGTTATGGGAAAACAGAGCATGCGCGTCAGCTCTATAATGGCATTCCTGCCCAATCCCGAATTTGCGGTGAAGAACAATTGCAGAAAGCTGCAGCGGTTTGTCCTCAGGGGATTGACATTGCTGCACGCTTATTCGACGCTCAAAGGACTCTTGCTGTATAAAGTGGGGTCTTTCTAAAAAATTTTATTTTTTTTGGCTCGCTTCACTAAACCTTTTTTGCGTTTTTCTAGCATGATACTATCTTTGCCCCATTGAAGGATTTCTTCTGAATAAGCAGGGTCAAATCCTAACTTTTTCCCCACGTATTTGAAATAGTCAACTTCTGCCTGGTCAATGCTGCCATCGGCAATAGCAATGCTTGCCAGATGGATTAAGATCATAGCGGCTGTGTTGGAGTCGGTGTTGATGGTCTGTAAAACGGGTCTTTCCTTGTTTTTTACCTCACCAACAACCTGGTTGATTTCGTCCACATTTTCCAGAAAATTGATGGTTTCCCTTAAAAAAACCAATTCACTTTCTGTGACAACCCCATCTGCTGTGATGAGTCCGGCCACTGCGTGGGCAAACCATACTTTTACTTTGGGTGGTAATAGTTCTACTAATGATTGTGCCATAATTCTCCTTTTGATTAAGCCGTCACATTTATTATTTCACCATGGTACTTGCTGGATTGTTAAAACGCTCAATGTCATCGTCTTCCAGATAATCACCAATTTGGATTTCAATAATTTGTAAAGGGATGTATCCTGAGTTTTTTAGCCGATGGACTACTGTTTTAGGAATAAAGGTAGATTCATTTTCAGTTAAGAAAAAACATTCCTCTCCGCGGGTTACTTCTGCTGTCCCTTTAACGATAACCCAGTGTTCACTACGATGCTGATGTCTTTGTAATGATATGTATTTTCCTGGTTGAATGTCAACCGTATTGATTTTGTAGCCGGGGAGATTACATATATTTGTCGTATGCCCCCAATCACTCAAGATTGTTTTGTGGTACTTGTATTCATAACGGTCTTCTTCTTTTAATGTGCCTACTAGTTTTTTAACATCCTGGGTTCGGTTGAGATCACAGACTAAGAGAGCGTCATCGGTTTCCACAATGATCAAATTCTCTACACCAATACTGGTGACCAATTTTTTTGTAGTGAAGATCAAGCTATTGTGCGTGTCTTGTAAAATCACGTTACCACGGGTCACATTGTTTGCTTCGTCTTTTAACGAAACTTGATGAATGCTTTCCCAGCTCCCCAGGTCACTCCATGGGAAGTCCACAGGCAAAACAGCTACACGAGTTGAATGTTCGAGGATTGCATAGTCAAAAGAATCAGACTCGACTTCATTATATATCATTTTGACCACTTCGGCATCCTCCAAATCATGTATTGACGTTTTATGCCGCATAAAAGTGTTGTATATTTTTGGTGCCTGATTTTGGTATTCTTCGATCAAAATGCGTGGGGTACTGATGAAAATTCCAGAATTCCATGTATATTGACTGGTACTGATGTATTGCTCTGCTGTCGATTTATCAGGCTTTTCAATAAATTTTTCTACCTGGTATCCTATTGATAAGGGCTTTCCCGATTTAATATAGCCATACCCTGTTTCAGGTCTTTCAGGTTTGATCCCAAATGTGACCACCCATCCCTCCCGGGCTAATGTCGCGCCTTCATTCAGGTATTTCAAAAACAGCTCATTATTTGGGATAAGATGATCAGCGGGTAAAATAATCAGAGGTTCATCCCAAGACTCTTCAGGCACTGAAAGAATTCCCCATAAAATGGCTGGTGCGGTATTACGTCCCTGAGGTTCAAACAGAAGATTTTCTGCTGGAATATCGGGGGCAATTTTTTCAATTTGGTAAGCCAGTTCAAATTTATGGTTTTTTGAACCGATGATATAAACTTTTTCATTGGGCACGATGGCTGCCAAGCGCTTGTAGGTCTCCTGTAATAGCGACTCAGGAGTAGAGCCCAAATTCAAAAACTGTTTTGGACTCATGCTGCGGCTATAAGGCCAGAGTCTAGTTCCGCCGCCACCGGCAAGAATCATTCCGAACATAATGGTTATCCTGTGATAGGGGGATGTGAAAATTCATTAGAGTGGCCATTCTGGCTATGTCAAGCACGGCTTTAGAAGTTCCACTGTAAAGCAATAGTGACCCCTTGTTTATCCAAGGGATAGTCCAATTTACCTTGTGGGGGAGGAGCCACTGCTGCTGGTGGACGAGGAGTATTGGGATTGATTACAGACCGTCCTCCAATAACGGCACCCATCACGCCGCCCAATACAATTCCCAGACCAATGGAGCGTAACGTGTCGCGACTGGTCGTTGCTGTCAGGAGCGCAAACCATCCTCCAATCATGAGGCCTGTTCCAACACCATACAATACATTGGGAGCAAAATTGGCTTTTTCTTCTGATAAAAAATTACGACGCTGGAGCAGCGCACTTTCCAGTAGTTGTTGAGTGTCGTCAGAGAGTACATCTTCGTCGACATAGGTATCCTCATCTTGTTTTCCCGCGCCAAAATCTTCTTCAGTGGCACCGTCGAAACTCCCTTCATCTTCTGGAATCTCCACATCGTTGAGGTCGAAGTCCTCTGTAAAAGCGTCTTCTTCAAATGAATCCAGAGACCCATCAAATGAATCCAGAGACCCCTCTTCAAAAAATGGATCCGTCGTCTGTGCTATCACTGACGAAATTGGTGATCCAATCCAGCCCAAGATCAGTATTCCTAGACAAATAAATAGTTTTATCTTTATTTTTCTGTTTATAAACATATAGCGTATCAATTGTTATTCTGTTAAAGTGCCTCACCATTTGAGTAGAAAAGTTGGATTCCTGTTTTGATTATGCAATTATTATTCATAATCAAAAGATTATTCAAGGTCTGAATAAAAAAATGAGTACTTATTGAACTTTTCTACCACGAAATGTGCTCGAAAGCATAGCAGGTTATCACTGTTGCAATATTTTTATAGGCAGAGCAAAATGTATTTTTGCTCAATTTTTTAATTGAGGAAAGTAAAAATTCATATGAAACGGATTTTGATAATACTGATGGTGGCATGGTGTCTTTTGTTCGGGAATGCTTATGCCCAGGAGACGGGATCTCTGATGATGAGTGTTGAGATTGGTTACACGTTGGGCGGTATGATCGGCGGAGCTGCTGTTGGAGGAGTTGTTTGGCTCACGGACCCGGGAGGTCCGACTTCTATTGGCTCAATTGTTAAGGATGGTGCTGTTCTGGGCACATTGCTGGGGGCAATTGCAGGCTATTACCTTTTGTACAACGCTGCCGTCAGCCCTGGACAAGCCCTGCCGATGGATAATATTGATGATTTATTGGGACGTGCTTATGGGGAACCCGATGTGGTAGTTTTTTCACAAACCCATCTTTTGGATAGGAAAAAAATGGGTTTATCGGTGACCCTGATTAACCAAAAATTTTAGGTAAAGGATAATATGTCGTCTTTTTTGAAGAAATTTTTTATTTTTTTTCTGATATGCCTATTTTTTAACTTTTCTCAATTATATGCCCAGCAAGCTGCACCTGCCGAAGCTGCACCTGCACTACCGGTTCGAGCTCCTGTCATGAAATCTATATTTTGGAATACGGCACTGGGCTCTGCCTGGGGAGCAATTATTGGAACAGTGGGTGCTCTTTCCAGCCCCGATGTCCCTTTCCGCGATTCCCTGATTTTAGGAACGACCTTTGGAGGCATGCTCGGATATGGGTTTGGTGTCTTTTTGGTAATCCGAGGCATTACCTTCGATCCGGCGACTATTCCGACTCCCCCCACAACGCCATTGGGCATGGTACCCATTGTGCCAACAAATCCTGTTGCTTTGGATCAGATACAGCCATTCTCTGCAGAATCACGTCAATTTGCAAAAAATACGGCAAAAGGTTGGCAGACGACAATATTTCAAACAAGTTTCTAACAGTAGCCTACATTTGAGAAAAGATGACTTCTACTAAGGCGGTCCCTTTTTTATATTTTTTACTGGTGAGTTTGTTGTATCGTCTCACAGCCATTAGTGCATTTGCCAAGTCCTGGTGTGCTTCATAAAATTTTGCCAGATAATAATAGCATTCTGTCACATTATTTCGGATTCCTTCTTTCAGTAATTTGAGTTGTTCTTCTGCGTTCAATGACTTGGCCAAAAGCCTTTCAATGCCATCCACTCCCTGTTCGTTTTGGTTATCAATGGCCTGTTGATAACATACCAATGCTGCCAAATTCTCCCCCTCTTTTTCATGATGCTGTCCACATGTAAAAGGATCTTCCTCTTCAATCGGAATTGTTTCTGAAGCAACAGAATGTGTTTGTTTTTCAGAGTCCATGATTTGCTCTCTATCAGGGAAATTCTGATTATTATCGACGGTCGGTGTTTCCGAAGAAATGGGTAGATCCGTTTTGCCATAAGGATTTTGCTCCAATTCCATCAGAAGCTCTGTATTTGAATGGAACTGATGAGCTGGATGATCTGTCTCAAAAGGGACTTGTGGGTAGGTTTTTGTTTGGCCTTCATAGTTTTTTAATTTTACTTCTTGATCCAGAATCTGCTGCCCATCATCGGGCAGTAATGGAATTTTACCTCCTCCTCCTGGGCAGTCAATGACATATTGCGGGATTGCCAGCCCACTGATTTTTCCTCGCAGGCTTTGAATAATCCCTAACCCTGTTTCTACACGTGTCCTGAAATGGCTGGTCCCATGGACTAAATCTGCCTGATGAAGGTAATAAGGCTGCACTCGAGTTTTTAATAATTTTAGACATAATTCTTTGATAATCGTTGGATGGTCATTGATGTCTTTTAACAGAACGGATTGGTTTGCCAGCGGAATGCCTGCATTTATCAAATGATCAAGAGCTTGTTTGGCTTCTGTAGTGATTTCACGAGGGTGGTTGAAATGGACTACCACAAATAGGGGATGGAATTGTCCAAGCATATTCGCCAGCTCGGGGGTAATCCGTTGAGGTTGTACGCAAGGCATTCGGGTATGGATGCGTATCATTTCAACATGAGGTATCTGTTGAAGTTTGATTAAGATGGTTTGCAGACGTTGATTGGAAAGCATGAAGGGGTCTCCTCCGGAGAGAATGACTTCACGCACTTCAGGTGTTTGCCTGATGTATTCTATCCCTTGATTGATATGACTTTGGGTGATATTCGCCCCTTTTTGAGTTTTGCGTTTGCGCATGCAGTAACGGCAATACATGGGGCAAACGGAGGTGACTAAAAGAAGAACTCGATCGGGATAGCGATGAGTTAAATGCGAGGTGGGGGAGTGCTTGGGATCATCTTCTGAATACGGATCTTCCGGTAATCCGTCTTCTTCTAATTCACGACTGTCCGGGATGGCTTGTCTCCAAATTGGGTCATTGGGTTCTTCAATCAGATTCAGATAATAATCCGGAATACGAACTCGATATTTTTTGGTAATTTGATGTTGTTCTGCTTCATCGACGGAAAGTTTTTGTGCCAGTGCAGAAGGATTGCTAATGCAACGACGTAATGCTGCGCTTTCCTGGATTTTTGCATTGTTAGAAATTTTGGGGGGAACATCCATAAATGCCTGTTTGTTCTGTCGACTCTTTTGAAAGGACAAAGAAATGCTCAAACAATAACTTACCAAAAATAAATCTATTTCACAAAGGCCATTTTTTAAACACGCCTTCAATCAGGATATGATCCAAATGACGGAAAGAAATTTGATATTTTTCAAGTAGCCCAAATTTGTATTCAAAATCCAACTCATCAGCCAGTGTTTGTATATTTTTATAGTATGCTTCATCTGGAAATCGCATTTGGCTGGCAAGGGCCAGGCTATCGATCCAGCCTATTTCAGAAGGTTCTCCAATGGGGCTGCTTGCTTCGACATAATGCCAGGGTCTTCCTTTCAAATGAGTGGAATGTCGCAGAGTAATAACCGTTTGAGGGATTAAGCTCACTGCACCGGTCATGTCGGCAAGCAGATCAGGGGTTTCTGCTTCTGCCAAGATTAAAGTGGTCCTTTTGGATAGCTGAAAACGCTGTTCAGCGTGTTTAAAGTTGGAAGGGTCTAGGGGATAGCGGGCTGTAGCTTCTTTTTTTGCAGTTGCCTGTAGCGTGTTTAATTCCTGCCAGACTTGTTTTCTTTGTTCTTCGGATAATCCAAAGCGCTGCTCCGGAAGAGAACGTAATTCTTGTAATTGTAATTCATTAAAGCGTATCACAGCTTTCGAATTCCCTACCTGTTCCAGATTGGCAAGCCAGAGAGCTTGGGAATGAACATGAGTTTTGCTGATATATGCCCATATCACAATATTCTGCAACGGAGCACCGGTTTGAAATTCAATGCGTGCTCGAATGCTGGTAGATAACTGTTGGAGCAAGAGAGTTAACGATTCTTTGGAATGTTTTTCTGAGACAATGATCCGTAGTGCGATTTTTGTTTGTCCAGGCTCTCCCTCTAATGTTTCATCCACCATCTGGTAGGACGTTGGAGAACGGTTCAAGGCTTGGTTGTGCTGAAAACTTGAGAAAGAAACGGAGCTTTCTGTTTGGGCATGTAAATTCCATACACTTGCCCATAAAATGAGAAGAAGCCCACTGTATCGTATAATGGCTTTCATCGTGTATGTGTTTTTAGAAACTGGTTGTGTGGTGATGACTGAGCATTTCAGATACTGCATAATTGCAGGAGGCAGGCGGTTTGTCATCAACTATTGGATTCTTTTTTGAATCCAATAGTTGACGACATGAGCCAATCATAGTTAGAATAGTTACTACTTTGGTGGGAGAAATGTTTAATGGCTGCTACTAACCAAGCAGTGTCAATACGGCCTGTGGTGTTTGATTTGCTTGTGCCAGCATGGCAGTGCTTGATTGAACCATAATCTGATTTTTTGTGAAACTTGACATCTCTTCTGCCATATCGGCATCCCGAAGTACGGATTCGGCATTGGTTAAGTTTTCATGGGCAATTCGCAAATAATTCAAGTTGCTTTCCAGATTGTTTTTCTGGAATGCACCCAGGCTACCACGAGTGGATGCGATATTCTCAATGGCATCGTCCAATAATGTGATAGTATCCTGCGCACCTTGTGCTGTGCGAACATCAATGTCCCTGAGGGCTTTAAAACCGGACTTGTTGGTAATACCGCGTGCTAAACCACGAGAGCTGGTGTTGCCCAGTGAGACAGAAGTGGTTTGATTGGAGTTACCGCCAATCTGAAAGATCAAGGAACGCTGAGAAACGGTGATAGTTCCCGCAAAATCTTCTGGATCGACATTTTCTTTTTTTCCAGTATAGCGTACTGCCAGGCCTTCAATATTTTTTGTTCCGGCACGCCCTGTGAGTATTTGTCCACGTCCATAGGCTTCTTCATTGTTGATGGTTCCTGCGACATCTGCTCCACGTTCAGATTCTACGTTGATATATGCTTGTTTTGACAGCACTCCTGCTGTTGAACTGGAAGCAGAAAACGCATGTTCACTTCCAAATTCTTTATGACGTAAACGAATGGTTCCATCATCTGTTCGAACCAGTTCAAGGTCCAAACCCGCTTCTGCAATCCTCATTTCAAGAGTATCCAAAGTACTGATAACACTTTCACCTTTCACGGTAGTAAATGTCATGTTTTTTCCACTTTCGCTGATGGAAATGGTTTCTCCTGCATCTACCATTTCCTGGGTAAGAGCAACTTGCCCTTGTAAAGAAGCACGTGTTGCTGCCTGGGTAATGCGTACTTTGAAACCAGTGATTGGAGAGGTTCCGGTCTTAGTGGACGCATCAACCCATTCCAAATTTTCACCATTTGCCACGCCATTGGCACCACGACTGCCATCTAACAGCCTTTTTGTTCCAAACGAAGTATAGGCAGAGATTCGATCCAGAGTATCCAGTACATTTTCAATTTCATTTTGATCTGCCTGCAGCATGACTTCGTCATTGGCGCCCTCATTGGCCGCATGAAGGGCAACTTGGCGTGCGGAAATTAATGCTCTTCCAACCTCATCAAGTGCTGATTCTGTGGTTTGTACCATGGAAACACCTGTTTCGGAGTTATCGATCGCCTGTTTCAAACCGGCGATTTGAGCGCGTAATCGTTCTGAAATAACCAATGCGGCAGGACCGTCTGCACCGCGATTGATTTTCAAACCAGAAGCCAAACGTTCCAATGTTTGGGCTTGGGTTCTGGTGGCTTTTCCCAATTGCCGCTGGGAATTTAATGAGCTGATATTATGATTAATTCGCATAGACATAGTAGCCTCCTTATACCAAAGTTAATATTATTCTAAGTATGATTGATTGCCACGTGAGTGGTTGTTTGCTGGAAATATTCTGTTTAGAAATATTTCCGATAAAAGCTGTAATTCTCCCAAAAAACAGCTTCATTCATTCCCTCCCATTGTGTAATCCGCACAGCCCGCAAATGCAGGCTGCACAGACCCGGCTGGGGGGTAATAGATCCCGTCGTCTTGCACTGAACTCTTATCAGTGACTGACAATAATTTTTCCTTGTTTTTTCGCAATCCCAACCATGTTCGCCATGACCATTGTTCCCTGGCTTTTTTGGTTTCTGCCCAGTCCGATGAAGTGGAAAGGATTCACTGCCATCAGGTCCGACCTTGGTATTGCCATTTCTATTTCATCTTCACTAAGCGTTACCGTGTTAAAACTTTCTTTGATTTGAGCAGTAGATGCTGTAATTTGAATAACTAACGCATCGTCATGGACAATCTCGATATCGCCAGGATTTTTCTGTGCTTTTTTGTTTTCTGTCCCTGTTGAAAGTACAGGTACTATGGTTTCATTGGCTTCCGCATTCATTGTGTTAGAACAGGCAAACGAAGTGTTTTTCTCTTTGGATGGCTCAACGGCGATTCCAACTTGTTGTTCACTGTTTTCTGAATGCAGAGGTTTTTTCTTCATAATTGCTTTCTCTAATTGAGTTATGATTACTTTGTAATTGATATTCTCAAAGAATTTTCAGTGAGAATGTCAGGTACAAGATAATCATCGTGATCTTACATTTTGTAGGACACAGGAGTTGGCGTACCTCCTGTGTCCCCGGCAATGATGAGCTTATACTGTTGTCTTAACTCTGCGCTCCTGCTAATAGCTGGAGCACAGATTTTGGGATTTGATTGGCCTGAGCCGCCATGGCGGTTCCTGATGCCATCAATATCTGATTCTTAGTAAAACGGCTCATTTCTGCAGCCATGTCGGTATCACGTATGACCGACTCAGCATTGACCAGGTTTTCATCAGCAATCCGCAAGTAACTCAACGTGGATTCCAGGGCATTTTTCTGAAATGCTCCCAGTTTTCCTCGCAAAGCAGTGATATCTTCACCGGCTGCATCAATGATGGCGATGCTGTCTGTGGCTGATTTTGCTGATGTGACATCAATATCCGCCAGACTACGAAATCCACTGTCATTTTCTGTGGCCGTTCCTATGCGATCTGGGGCCACACTGCCAATATCAATACGAACATTTTGATCTTTGTTGGGACCAATATGGTAGTTCAATGACTTTTGACTGACGTGAACATAACCCTCATTGTCTTTACCGACCAAAGTGTTGTTGTCCTGGGGAATGATTTCCTGTCCTGTGACTTCTCCTGTATTTTCATCGATGATATCAACTACTTTTGTACCTAATGCTTTGTTATACTCAATCGTTAGGCCTTGAGCCGCTGTCCCTTCAGCCGCTGTCAAAAGTTGACCGTTACCGATGGCAATTTCATCGTTAATTGTTCCGGCGACATCACGACCGCGCTCTGCGTTGAAGCCGATATTCGCTTTTGGCGCAAGAACACCATCCACATCACTGGTTACCGCAAAAGACTGTGAGCTGCCAAATTGTCGATGGCGAATCGTGAGCATGCCAACTTCGTTGATATAGATATCTACATCGAGCCCTGCAGTATCTGCTTCTTTTTGAAATTTTGTTGCAATGATGTCACGAATGGAAGAGCTGACTTTTTCTTCCTCATGAATCTCTGGATATTTTTCAAAATCGTCCAGCATTTTATCCACAATTTCTGCGACATCTTTACTGCGAGTGGAAAAAGAAACCACTTTTCCATCGGCGTTGACAGTGAACGTGAAGCCCTGCCGTGCATTGTGAACATCAATGGCTTTGATCCCTGTAGCCTTTGCACGTGTTGCTACTTGAGTGATGTCAATAGCGTAGCCGTTTTCAGGGGAAGCTTTTGTTTCAGGAGTTGCTCCCACAAATCGTAAGCCTTCTCCTACCGTCATTCCATCAACTCCGTTGCTGCCGTCTAGCAACATTTTATTGCCAAACGTGGTATGACGGGAAATTCTTTTTAAAGTGGCCAATAGATTGTCTACTTCCGCCTGGTCTGCTTGCAGCATTTTGTCATCGTTTGCACCTTCGTTGGCCGCATGAATGGCAAGCTGTCGTAAATTGACCAGCATGTTGCTGACTTCCTGTAATGCACCTTCTGCTGTTTGCACCATCGTGATTGATGTTTCTGAGTTGTCAATTGCCTGTTCGATACCCGCAATCTGTGATCTCATTCTCTCTGAAATCATCAGTTGTGCCGGACCGTCAGCCGCAGAGTTTATTTTTAGACCCGAAGAGAGTCTTTCTAAATTTGTCTTTGTTGCTTTTGTTGTTGTCCCCAAATGCCGTAAAGCCGTTAAAGAGGGAATATTATGATTAACTCGCATTGCCGTCCTCCTGCGCTTGTTTCAGCGCTTGGTGTTATTGAATTCTACGATGTTAACAGTAGAATTAATGAATTTTTGTATTAAAAATAATATTTTCTTTTCAAAAATTATAAAAGCAGTCCTTACGCCATGTGAACTACTTGAATTACGCCATTAACTTACTATTAATCCGTAAGCAGATATTCATAGTCTATTGAACTATGCATAAATTGATGAACCGTGCTTCCAGCAGCTCATCCATTTATGTATGGATCAATACACTGATGATATGGGACTTTGTAAAAATTGTCATTAAATTATAATTTTTATGATGGTTTTTAATATTATTATTTTTATAAACCCAGTTGTTCGATGATTCAATGAAAATTTAAAGTAACAGTTTCTGTCGTTTGGCTGCAAAAAACCAGGTGCTATGAATCAGCTATGAAATTTTATGGAAACAGTCACCTGCATTTTTGTAAATGCACAGACAGAGGAATTATAATTTTAAGACCATTCGAATGGTATTCCAGATTTTCCTGAAGCCAACCATGTCGAAAACAAAATTAGAGTCAAATGCCTTTAACTCATAAGATCTGACCTTATTGCTGTGAACGGAATAAGATAACATCTCATGTGTTAAAATGGTTCCTTTACCATAGTGCAAAGGTGTTTGTTGATGTTGCCGATGAAAAATATCTTTTAATGATAGCAAAACCGTTATTAAACAAACATGTGGTTTTGCTGATGGTTCAAAAGTATGAACTTATAATTTAGCCAAACAGGTTCTTAAATTTCAGACTAGATACAACTATCCAGGGTACAGCATCTTTGAATAGAAGATATGCTACACGGTTTTGTGCCCAGTGGCCGAACTCTAGAGACCTGATCTGTTAGACAAAACCTGAAATTTTTCCTGCAGATAGGCTATCATTGATCTTCACTTGTCTATTCTCTATATCGTCTATTATGAATATTTCTTTAGGACAAATCTCAATTTTCTGTCTCGTCATTTATCCAAACCTTAATTATCTTATCGACAATTCTCAGTTTTTCTTTAGTTTTATTCATAATTTTTTATTGTTATTACAATAATTCATAATGGCGTTGAGTATTTTATCGGTCATTGAGTTTTTTTCTTTAGCAAATTTTTAATTTTTTACTCGAAATGACCATTTGATGAGTTTTCGCCGCCCTGGGAGATTTAGGCAATGTGGTTTACAAAGGAAAAAATCGTATTTGAAACCGAGTCGCTGGGGATGCCGGTGCAGGTGGTGGATAAGATGGAACGTCGGGAACTGAGGTTTGGCAACCATGTGGTTCAGAGTGCGATCTCGAAGGCCTGTCCAGATTATTTGCTGTTGTCATACACAAGGCATATGATGTTAGGGGCTGTCTTATGCCCTGGAATGAAAAATGTGCTGCATATTGGGTTGGGTGCAGGAAATTTACCGCGCTTTCTTTACAAATACTTTCCTAATGCTCACCAGGATATAATTGAGAAAAGCCCAGAGGTCATTTCAATTGCACAGCAGTACTTCAAATTTCCTCAGGATGATCAACTGTGTTTCCATGTGGGAGACGGGATGGAAATCATGCAGAGCTTAGAAAAACAATATGATTTGATTTTTTTAGATGCTTTTGAAGCAACGGGGTCTCCTGCACATTTGACGACCATTGAATTCTTTCAACTGCTGCGCAATAGTCTAAAACCCGATGGTTGGCTGGTTGGCAATGTCTGGACTTCCAACATTAATTTGCAGGATCAGATTCAAATATGGCAGGGCGCGTTTGCCACTGTTTTTCAAGCTCCTGTCCCTATTATGGGAAATGTCATACTGTTTGGCTGCAATTCCAGTATTACTTTTCAAAAAAAAATATTCCTGAAGACAGCCCGCTCTTTACAAAAGATCATCCCTCTTAAGTTTGTCCGTCTTCTTGAATTTTTAGAACCTGTTGATCCTGACAATATTTTATAGTGTGTGTCCTTCCGGCAAGTAGGGTTTTTAAACTAAAAATGAGGCAGTGCAATCTTTGGCTATTCAATTAAAGCGCGACAGTTCATCAGTCGCTTGCTTGTGACCCACACTTCAAACAAAGATCAAGATTTCTTTGAAGGCGTCACACCACCTATCCTTGTTCGTTATATCTGTTTCAAAGTTTGTAAGGCAGACCAGAGTTTGGCTGCAATTGGACCAACCGGATGATCATTCCTGCGAATTAAAAGAATCTGGACTTCCAATTGGGAGGACATGGGATAGTTGAGTCTCACCAGGCGTTTGGAATCCAGATCCTGCTGAATCATGTGTTCCGGCATCATTCCCCAGCCTGAACCTGCAATGAGTAAATTTCTTTTGACCGAAAAGTCATTGACGGTCCAACGAGTCCCACCGGTTAGTACTCCAACGGTTTTTCCTTCTGAATGACGGCTCGAGTCACTGACAACGATTTGTACATATGAAAGCATGTCCGATTTTTGCAACGGCACTGATGATTGGGATAGAGGATAATCGGGTGCTGCAACTGGAATCATTTTGATTTTCATCCAGGGGATGTCCTCCAGTTGATCATTCCATACAAACGATTCTGCCAGAGCCATATCGGCATCTCCATCAATCAGACGCTCAATGGATCCTCCCAGGTTTTCAATGGATAGTTTGATTTGTGTGACAGGGTTCTCTTTAGAAAATTGGTTGATGACCGAAGCAATCCCATCAAGCGGACAAATGGCATTGACTGCCAGTTTGATTTCGGATTCTTTGCCCATGGACAGATGCTCCGTCAGCTGCTCCAGTTCTTCTGCCTGAAGCAGAACCAATTTGGCTTTTTTATAAATAGCTTTGCCTTCGGGTGTTAAGACAGGGCGGTATCCTTCCCGTGTAAAAATTTGCAGATTGAATTCTTCCTCCATATTTTTGATGGCATAGCTAACTGCTGATTGAGCCCGATGCAGCACTTCTGCTGCTGCTCTAAAGCTGCCTGACTCCAGAATGGTATGAAGAACTTTGAGTTGATCCAAGGTCATTTTGATATAATGATCTGATTAATAGATTAAATTTATCAAAAATATATTCTTTTTATTTATCAAAAACAAGTTCATACTACAAAATAAAGACATGAAAATAACTCAATCGTTATCATCAGGAAAGGAGCACCTATGGGATTATTAGTAGAAGGAGTCTGGCATGATCAGTGGTATGACACTAAATCAAACAAGGGAAAATTTGTCAGGCAGGCCTCTCGTTTTCGAAACTGGATTACTATTGATGGGCAGCCAGGCCCTACGGGGGAAGGAGGGTTTGAAGCAGCAGCAAATCGGTATCACCTGTATGTTTCCTATGCCTGTCCCTGGGCTCACCGGGTTCTGATTTTTCGGGCACTCAAAAAACTTGAAGACGTGATCCCTATTTCGGTGGTGTCTCCTGATATGCTGGAGAACGGATGGGAATATGCTTCCGTAGGAAATGGCACTGCTGATGAAAATTATCATTTTAAATACCATCACCAGCTATATACAAAGGCAGATCCTGAATATACAGGACGAGTGACAGTCCCGGTGCTGTGGGATAAACAAAAAGAAACCATTGTCAATAATGAGTCCTCTGAAATTATCCGAATGCTCAATAGTGCATTTGCCGCGTATACGGATGATCAAACGAATTATTGTCCAGATCACTTGCTAACAGAAATCGATGAAATCAACGAGTTTGTTTATGACAGCGTGAACAATGGTGTCTATCGCTGCGGATTTGCCACAACTCAGGAAGCCTATGGGCAAGCATTTGATCAATTATTTGCGGCCCTGGATGATTTGGAATCTCGTTTGTCCCAACATCGCTATTTGATAGGATCTCTCGTGACAGAAGCCGATTGGCGACTGTTCACGACATTGATTCGTTTTGATGTCGTCTATTATGGGCATTTTAAAACCAATCTTCGCCAGATTGCCGATTATCCTAATCTGTCAAACTATGTACGGGATTTGTATCAGTACCCTCGTGTGGCGGAGACTGTCAATTTTGAACACATCAAGCGTCATTATTATTACAGCCACCAGATGGTCAACCCAACCCGTGTTGTTCCCAAAGGTCCTGAGTACAATTATCATGAGCCTCATGACCGCGAACGATTTACATAAAAGGAGAAAATTATGACAATGCTATCAACCAATCGAAACTCAAACCGTGTAGAAACAACATCAATCATGAAGGCAAATCGGGCTGTGCTGCAAGTTGTGATGGCACAGCAGACCTCTGATGGTGCCGGAGTGAACTTAAAACGCAGTATTGGTAAACATTCTCTTTCAGAGCTCGATCCTTTTCTGTTATTGGATGAATTTCGTTCTGATGATCCCAATGACTATATTGCCGGATTTCCCTCTCATCCCCATCGTGGCTTTGAAACCGTGACTTATATGCTGGCTGGTTCGATGCAGCATCAGGACAGCAACGGAAATACGGGAAATTTGACGGCGGGTAGTGTTCAATGGATGACGGCGGGACGGGGCATCATCCATTCGGAAATGCCGCAGCAGGAAGATGGGTTGATGTGGGGATTTCAGCTGTGGGTTAATCTGCCAGCCAAAGACAAAATGTGTGTGCCTCGTTATCAAGACATCCCTCCTGCTGATGTTCAGGAGTATGTCCTGGAGAATAATGGGCTGATTCGTGTGATTGCTGGACAATCCAATGGATTGGAAGGTCCAGTAAAAGATGTCGTGACCCGCCCGCTCTATTTGGATGTTCGCCTTCCTGAACAAGCTCAATGGACTCACCCCATTCCGTCTCATCATACGGCATTTGTTTATGTGTTTGAGGGAGAAGGCTATTTTGGCAAAACGGAAACGGATCCTGGCAGAAAGATTAGCAGCAGTCATTTAGGGATTTTGGGAAGGGGAGATACGTTGATGGTGGAAACGGGCGACCATCCAGTCCGCTTTCTTTTGTTGGCCGCACAGCCATTGAATGAACCCATTGCCCGCTATGGACCTTTTGTGATGAACACCCGATCTGAGATTGAGCAGGCATTCCAGGATTATCAAAATGGAAGATTTTGATAGTCCTGATCTATAGTGTTGAATCTTTCTGTCATAATCGTATAAAATGGGCGCTCATATACGTTTTAAGGTGAGGTGAATCGATTTACCACTGATTTTATTAAGGAAAATATGGTGCTCCACCTCAAAACAGACATGAGCGAAAATGGGAAATTCTGCCAATTTTAACACCAAAAATCAAAGGAGGACATCATGAGAAAGAAAAACTTCAGCAGCACAATGCTGGGAATTATTACAACCGGGACGCTTTTATTAGGAGGATGTTCATTCAACGTGGACTTTGAATTGCCGGCTCCTGTTGTATCAGATGGAACCGTTTATTTCTATACCATGTGTGATTTCACTGCTGCTGACGCAAAAACAGGCCAAATCAAATGGAAATCAGAAACCGCAAGAGGGGAGAAAGAGCATTTTTGTGAAAAACATGATGATTGATTGAGCAATCTGATACAAAGACCTCGAATACCGCATTAAGCGAAATCACTCTATTCCCGTAAATCCGCACGATTGTCCCTGTTGCTGTTCAACCGCCAATAGGGACTTCTTTTAAAATATACTCCGGAGTGCACACTGGGGGGCATGATGACGCGGTAAAAAATTATGGAAATCAAGTCAATATTTGCCCAGCCATTGCATTCTAAGTAAAACATCTGCATACTCTGAGTCCACCATACTCCTATTCTTATTTTCTTTTGTTTTTCGGGGAGAAACTATGAGACAGTTTCGTTTTCGTTTTGTGATTGGCACAGCAGCTGTCACTTTGATCCTTTTACTCCTTTTATCCGTTATTCTTACAGAAAATTTTCAATCGGGTTTAGGAACCGTTATTGTCCTATGGGGAATCAGTATCGTTCTGCTTTGGCCTCTGTCTTCTTGGTTCGGTGCCTGGTACGCCAGTGCGTTGTTTGAAAATTTTCACACAGACTCAAACAACGACGGCGATGAAAAGATCATTGAAAATCCCGATGAATATCGAAGTATCCCTCAACTGGCTTTCGTAGCCAAGCATTTCAACTACATGAATTCCCGTATTCAAGAACAAGGCCGGCAACTCGAAGAGAAAACATTACAAGCCGAGGAGGCTCAGGAAATCAAAACACAATTTGTACGCCGCATGGCATCCGATTTGAGAGGCGTGCTCAATGCGCTTGTCGGGTATACCAATCTCCTGGTCAAAGAAGAACGTTCGGATCAAAATCAGTCAGTGGTTCGTCACCTCCACAGTAAAGTCCACGATCTCTTTCAACTCTCCACCAACTGGCAAACTTCTGCCGAAATTGATTCCGGATTGATTCGCCGCAATGAAGAGTGGATTGAGCTCAAACCATTTGTCAATACCCTCGTTGGAGAAGCAAACCAAACCACATTCTCTTCTCAATCTTGTATTTTGAAAGACTACCCTGAAGTTCTGCCGGAAAAAATATTTTATGACCCGCGTTATCTGAAGGAGATGCTGCTTACTTTGCTTCGGACGTCCTTAACCCATGCAAGCCAAGGTTTGATCACACTGACACTTCGTACTCAAGAAAGATACCTGTATTTTACAGTTCACGATCCTGATATGGTTTTAAAAACAGAGGATATTCAAAAAATTTTTCAACGCAACCTGCCTCTGGAAGAACAGTATCGCCTCCGTTACGCAGGAGAAGGGCTAGGCCTGACCTTGCTGCGGGAAGTCGCTGAGTTTCTGGGGGGGCATGCGTCTATTCAGAGTGATGAACAAAGAGGAACTTTCTTTGAAATCAGTCTCCTTTTAGAAAAGACCCATACCATGGATCAGACCTTTGATAAAAAAGATCTCGATGTTAAAAAGTCCTTCGGCCCCGAAACATTATTTCCGATAAAACCAGAATCAGCCAACCGCCCTTTGAACGAATCGGAATGGGACATCCTTTGTGTGGATGATGACCCAACCAGTCTGTTCCTTTTAGAACAGTTCATGAAGGAAGAGCAGTACCATGTCCGCATTGCAAACAATGGAAAAGAAGCGATTGCTGAGGTTGAAACAAAAAAACCAGACTTGATCTTTATGGATATTATGATGCCTGGTGTCGACGGCACCGAAGCCAGACAAAAAATTAAAGCAAATCCAAAATTCTCTGACGTTCCTGTGATCGCAATAACCTCTTTATCTACCGGACTTGACCATGAACAATTGCTAGAAAAGGGGTTTGATGATCATGTATCCAAGCCTTTTAATATTGGACAGATTAAAGCTATTTTAGCACAGCATCTCAAATCTAAAGCGCCCTAAGGAACCAGAATTAAATCAATTCCGCTTATTTTGAAAATCAACCCTTGCTTCCTCTGCCAAAGGAGGGATTGTTGTTGGAAGTTATTTAATTCTCATTCCTAAACACAATTTCCATGGACTTCAGGCATTAATACTTATGACACAAGCAACCAGTTCTTCTAATCAACAGACGGACTCTTCCAAAAACCAGGACAGCCATGTTTTCAATACCGTGTTGTTCGGAGGCACCTTTGAGAAAACAGCGCCTGAGGAAGGGGTGTGTCATATAGCCATCAAACCAGAGGAAGTGGGAAACATCATTGGCTATGCTGAACATTGGGACTTTGAAATGAAGCAGCGTCAGGAATCGATTCTGAAAGCCGGTTCTCAGAAAACCTTCATAAAAAAAGCCTTTCACATTCTGAACAAGTCGAAACTCTCTGCTGAAGTCACAGGGGAAGAACTGGTGGTGTGCTATCCGTCCAAATCCATTGTAAAATTGCATGAGGAACTCAAAAAAGCACCAGATAACCCAAACATTCGGATGGAGATGGTCTGGAAAGTACTCAAAAGCAGCCAGAATTTTTCTATTGAGGTTTACCGTTCCTTGCTCTTGCAGGCAGCGGTTTCATGCACGTTTGGACGATTAAAACTCCCTGACTTGCACAAAGTCTTATACCTTCAAGGACTTTATTTCAATCGCCTTTACAAATTCAGTCGAGAACGTTTGTCTAAAATTCAATCCCAGTTGGCTGCAGAAGAACTGCGCGAAGAAACAAATGAAGTGCAGGACGAACAGCACCAATTGTTATTAAAGCAAAGTGAGCGGATTCGAAGAAATATGTCCATCCTGCACCAGATGGTTCAGGAAAACAACAGTCGGTTGGGAAATATTTCTCATCTGAAGATTGCTGTGAACTACAAAGAAATCAAAGCTTTAACAAATAAATTGATTGAATCACAAAAGAATGATGTGAGAAAGCTGGATATTTTGAAAGGGATCTCCACTTTGTTTCCAATCTTGTGCGCGGTTCCTTTGCTTCATGCAGAAACACTGAGGTTTACGGAATTGTTGATCAATTTTGCTCCTGGCGAATCCATTGTGTACTTTTTCAAAGGCAGAGTGCTCACAAGCATGCTCCAGATGCGTGTCAATCAGTATGAAAATGGATATAAAAATAAAACGATACAGCAGGAAATAAAAAAAAATTACAAGGAAGCCTTTGAGGCATACGAGCAGGCTATTTTAAAAATCCCAAAAAACAATAAAACAGAAAATCATTTCACGATCCTCTTAGAATATGCTCAATTGATTCATTATTTTTATAGAGTGTGTAAACACACCCTGGGGATTACACCGGCTGACCCCTGGATGCAGTCCAATTTCATGAAGGCCATACAAGCTTTGAAACTTGTAGAAGAGTCAGAAAAAGCTGAAACTCTGAAAAATAAAATCACCAAAGTGATGGCAGAAGAAAAACTGCGGAATACCTAGAAATTCTAATCGTTAGGAAGGCGAAAACAATAACATGTGAAAGTTACGCAGGATTTTCATCGAGGTTCAAGGCGTTTTATCGGGCGCATAGCTTGCTATGTCACTGGTAAAGCAACGCAGAAGATCGTTGAAAAGACAAGTAGTTTGGCTGAGTTATTGTTTGAGCATTCCTTAGTAGTCCAGCTTGGTGTACTTTTTATGGTAGAGGCTCACAAAGGTTAGAAAGACCGAAACGATCAGTGGCCCATAAAAGATCCCGGCAATACCAAAAACGCTCATTCCTCCTACAATACTGAGAAACACCAGTGTCGAATCAATCTTGACTCGTTTGCCGACAAATCTCGGTTTGAACCAGTTTTCCACAATTAAGGAAACCGCCGTACAATAGATAAAGACAATAATACTTGCGCCAATTTCTCCAATTGCCAACAAATAAAGACAGGCAGGGATATAAATAATTGAAATTCCTAATAATGGGATGAAGGCCAGAATAATCATGACTGTGGACCACAGCATATAAGATTCAATGCCGGCAAGAAAAAAAGCCGCACCGGCCAGCATCCCTTGAATGAGTCCCCCAAAACCATTGCCCACCAGCGTGACATAATTCATCTGATTGAATTTTTCAATCATCATCTCTTCTTCCTCATCAGGAAGTGGGGAGAAATCCAGCAGGAACCGTTTGATTTTTTTATCATTTGCCAAAACAGCAAAGATCACAACCAGCATGATGAAAAAATGTAGCAGAAAAATGAAAATATTGGCAATCCAGGCATTGAGTGTTTCCAGCAAATAAGAACTGCCTGCCTTGGCGGCATCAATGATTAACTCTTTTAAAGAAGTTAAATTGAGTTGGGTTCCGGTGATATCAAAAATCTTATTAATGATGGTTTGCCCATATTCTGATTGAAAAATCAAAGCCTGCAACCGTTCTTCGGTTAGATCAGCCAGCAAATATTGATAAAGGGAATACGATTCCTGGGACAGCTTGGAAACTAAAAAAACCAGAGGAACGAATATTGACACCACAATCAGAAGACAGATCCCTGCAGAGGCCATTGCAGGACTATTGGTTTTATCTTCAAAAATTGTTTTGAGAGGATGAAAGACACCTGCCAGAATCAGGGCAAAGATGATGGATGTCAGAAAAGGCCAAGCCATCAAAAGGATTAATCCAATCAGTACTAGATACCCAAAAAGGAAGACAGCATTGGCGTGATTGGGGTCTTCTTGCATGAGGCTCCATTGCATTGAAATTATGATTTACAGTATTTCATCTAACCGGTACATTTAACAAATCTGGGAGAAGAATGGAAATGTTTTGCAGAGCAAAATCAATGAAAACGGATCAAAGCAGGACAAATGCTCATTGATTAGAAATGAGTCTCCCATGTTCCAGCATGATAATTTTTTTTGAAGTTTGCTGCAAAAAATCAAGATGATGCGAAACGATCAGATAAGAAATATCCAGATGGTGTAAAATTTCCATTACATGGTTTTTTGTTACAGGATCCAATCCTGTGGTGGGCTCATCCAATAATAACACTTTGGGCGACATCGAGAGCACCGTTGCTAAGGCAACCAGCTTCTTTTGCCCTCCTGACAAACGATGTGTCACACGATCGGCCAGGTCTTCTAATTTCAAGGAACGTAATGTTTGCCAGGATATTTCTTTTGCTTCTTGTGAACTCATTCCTGAATTCAAAGGCCCAAAAGCAACATCTTCCAGAACCGTGGGGCTGAACAGTTGCTGGTCTGAATGCTGGAAGAGGAATCCTGCTTGCTTACGGACAGAAACAAAATCTTTTTCTGAGTTCATTGTCTTTCCAAAGGCAGCAACCGTTCCACTGGTTGGAATCAGGAGACCTATCATGATATGCAGCAGCGTGGTTTTCCCTGTCCCAGTGGATCCCATCAAACCCAGCTTTTCTCCAGCATTCATGGAGAATTGCAGATCTTCCAGTACTTGCACTTCAGGGTAACTGAAGCATATATCCTCTAATTCAAAGATTGGTGCTACCGTGGTATCCATTCCACCCCCCCCAATCCGGCAATACAACAAATGAAAAAACCGAGCCACATCCAATCCACAGACTTCAGTGCCATGTCAGACAATGAGTGAAACCTGCCTGTGAACCCACGGCACACCATCGCTTGCTGGAGTTGTTTTGCCTTTGTGATGGAGCGTACCAGCAGCATTCCGGTCATGTGTGCGTATGTTCGGTATGTGTGTAAATTGGTAGCAGGCTCAAATCCTCGTAATTTGGCCGCAACCTGCAAGGTTCGAAATTCTTGTTCCAAAATAAAGATATATCGATACGTGAACAAGAGCAAAACCACTAATTTGTCTGGGAGTTTCAGGCTTTGCAGAGCCTTTCCCAATAACGAAATGGGAATCGTCACAACCAGTGAGGTCAATACCAGCAGGAGCACATTCATTTTTAACGTCAAGATGGCCGCTAACCAAATTCCCTCTTTGCTGACAATCAGGCCACCAAGCAGGACGATGGGTTGTCCGTCCATTGTCAGGGGCAGAAAAATCCAGAATAGCAGAATAAATTTATTAACGAAGATAATTTTCTTTTGGATGCGATGGTTGCTCCAGTACACAGGAAAGCTGATCAGGATGGCAACGGTGAGCCCCAGCAATAATGTCGGCAGCTGCTGGGAAATACTGATAAGAAAAGAAAAAATAAAAGCAATGATGATCCGCAGACGTGGATCCATGTTGTGGATTATGGAATTTCCATCTAAAAAAGAATCTTCAATCATGAGTTTGACAAATTTTTGAGCTTTTTCCGATAGTGCAAGTAAGCACCCAACCCCATCAAACCCACAATGTAGCCGATACCGCCAAGAATGTCCTTTATCCTAGTTTGTTCCAGTTGCTGCGGCAAGTCGTCTTCTCCCAATGTCCATTCGGCACGGTGTCCATCACCGGAATTGACGATGATAGTAATCGGTTTTTGTTTCGGCAGTGAAAATGAAAATATTCCATGGTGATCCGTTTCTCCTGTCAAAAGCGTATTACCTGACCCATCCATGACCGTAATCTTTCCATGCTGCAGTGCTTTGCCTGTACTAAGCTTGCTCTCGCTCCTGACCACATTGCCTTCAACCCGTGCAGAAATTGTTGCCCCATGGGCCAGCCCCTCTGAAGGAAAAAACAAAAAACACATCAATAGAGAAAATAGAATCATGAAATCTCTTTTTTACGAAATATGGTAAAAAACTGGAATAATGCAGGAACAGAAATTGTCTTTTTGGCAGGAAGCAGACCCGGTTCCACTTTTGTTAGAAAGGAAATGCCAAACGCTGTGATGATTCCTTCCAGGAACATAATTGGGATGTGAGATAAAAATACTAGAGCAGCAACTTCGGCAAAGTTTTCTTCTGAGAAAGCCAATGAACCGGAAAGCCCGAGTGAGGCCAGGCCCACTCCTGAAAAACCGCAAAGAAAGGCCGATACAGCTTTCCATTTCCTCGTAGATACAGGAATATAGACATAAAGATAACGACAAATGACAGCAGGAACTGCCAGGTTCATTGTATTGATTCCCAAGGTGGTCAGTCCCCCAAATTGGAAAAAGAGTGCCTGTAATAACAATCCCACCACTAATGCTGGAAAGGCTGCCCAACCAAGCAAAATTCCCAACAAACCATTTAAAACCAGATGGGCACTGGCAGGTCCTATAGGAATCTGTATCAGGCCTGCGACAAAAAAACAGGCCGATAGGATGCCTGCTTCTGCAATATGATTGTAGTCCAGCCTCCTGAGCCCAATAGCGGTGCCTGCTGTGGCCACACCGATCCCTGTGACTAAGACCGGGGCTGATACAATGCCTTCTGCAATGTGCATTTTAAAGCTCTTTTCCTGTGGTCGCCGCTGTTAGTTTCCCGTATTTTACTCCTTTGAGACTGATCACTTCATCGCTGATTTCTTTGATCCTCCGGTTGTCTCCTTTCAGCAAGATCACTTCCAGGCAATTATCATGGTCGATATGGACATGCACATTAGAGATGATTAAATCAAAAAAACGATGTTGTATTTCGGCAAGAGTGTGAGTTAAATTGCCAATATGATGGTCATATACAATGGTCAATGTTCCAAAAGTCTCTTGTTCTCCTTCTTCCCATTCTTGACCAACCAGGTCATTGCGAACCAAATCACGAATTGCTTCAGATCGGCTTTGATAGCCTTTTGCCGCAATCAATTGATCGAATTGCTGTAATAAATTTTTCGGAATCGAGACTCCAAAACGTATTAATTCTTCTTCCATGTATCACCGTGTTACTTTTTTATTTTTTGTGCCACAACCAAAATAAGGAGTCAAGATGATTGCCGTGAATGATTGAGCCTGCTTGATTTCGTTGAGTGTTAGTGCCATAATTCTAGTTATTTATTTCAAAAAGTTGAGAATTTAATAATTGTCGATCAGGCTTTGCAATATTTAACAGGCTTATGGTATAGTTGGGGATGATCACATTGACCCATCTTGAGATTGTCTCTGTGAGGAGGTACGATGAAGCGATCTTATTCTTTTTGAGATTGCCGCATCCTTCACTCCTCAGTCCTCACAATGACGGGTATTAATGGGCAAAAAATGATCAAGCCCCTATAGTTCTATCTAAGGTTTTTTATTTTACATCATTTTAATTCAAATCAGTAAAAGGCGACATGTTAAATTTGAGTTTTTTTGATCAATTAGAAGATGAACAAAAGCAATGGATGACTTATGCAATTGCTGGAATGGTAGGTTCTGACGGAGTCATTGACAGAAAAGAACTAAACGATTTAGGCCAAGTCTTGCTTCACATGGAAAGTATTGAAAAAGCCGAAAGTTTGATGACAATGCTCAAAAACAAGCTCATCCCCAGGCTGCCGGCCATCGAGGTAAAAGACAGAAAAATAGCAACTCGGATGATATTTGCGCTGGCAAAAGTTGCTATTGTTGATGACAATTTATCTCCCAAAGAAGCCGATTATCTGGTGTATGCAGGCGCCGTTTTGAACTTTCCCAAAGATTATATTAAAGAGATACTCCTCTGGGCAAAAGCTCAATCAGGGGCCAATAAAGCTCAGACTGAGATTGCTCGCAAAGGGCAAAGTCTGGATCTTCATGATGCTACCCTGATTGGAGAATATTTAGCCAAAGTGGACGCAAAAGCAGTTCCTTAGATTAGGACGACTTGCCCCCTGTTGTCCTGCAACCTGAATGAACCCATAAAGGATTTATGCAAGAATTGAATACGCTCATTGCCTCACTTGAACAGGCACTTTTATCACTGGATCGTCTAAAAGCCCAGGAAGTGTTGCAATCTGCACTAACAGGGCAGGTAGAACCGTTGATTGTTGCCACCCTGGAAAAAATTGGAGAAGGTTGGGAAACAGGAGATGTAGCACTTTCTCAAATATACATGAGCGGCCGTATTTGTGAAGATTTATTAAATACCATTTTGGAGCCAAATAATGAAGCCATTGCCGAGCAGCCAAAAATGGCTATTGCAGAGCTCCATGATTATCATTTGCTCGGAAAACGAATTGTGTATTCAATCATGCGGGCATCTGGCTTCGATCTACTGGATTATGGCCAAAAAGAAGTGGATGAACTGGTAGAGTTAGTACAAAAAAATGAAATAAAAATCCTCTTAATTTCTACCCTGATGTTACCATCAGCATTAAAGGTCAAAGAAGTGAGAGCAAAATTAGAATTGCGGGGATTGGACGTCAAAATAGTAGTCGGGGGTGCCCCTTTTCGGTTTGATGAGCAATTGTATAAAGACGTTGATGCCGATGCGATGGGAAAAAGCGCTTCAGATGCAATCAAAATTGTGAAAACGATGATCGAGGAGCAAAAATGACAGAAAACACCATGACATCCATGCAGCGTGTGCTCACAACACTCGGACACCAGGAGCCCGATCGGGTCCCTTTGTTTTTGCTGCTCACCATGCATGGAGCTCAAGAATTAGGAATCTCTATCAAAGATTACTTTTCCAACCCGGAACATGTGGCAGAAGGGCAAATGCGCCTGCTTGAAAAATACCGGCACGATTGCATTTACAGTTTTTTTTATGCTCCTATCGAAGTAGAGGCGTTTGGTGCTGATGTGCTTTACGTGGAAGACGGTCCTCCCAATTCCAGTTTGCCTTTGATTCGGAAACACGATGACATCAAACGTTTAAAGCCTCCAAACGCAAAAGAGTCTCCCTGTCTGATCAAAGTGTATGAAGCCACGCGTATGATCAAATCGAAAGTAGAAAATGAGGTGCCAATCATTGGTGTGGTCATGTCTCCATTTTCTTTACCGGTGATGCAGATGGGATTTGATAAGTACATTGACTTGTTGTATGAACAGCCTGACTTGTTCCAGCAGCTGATGGCAGTCAATGAAGATTTTTGTGTACAGTGGGCCAATGCCCAACTGGAAGCGGGCGCCACTGCTATTTGTTATTTTGATCCGGTGTCGTCACCAACAATTATTCCCAGAGAAATGTATTTAAAAACGGGATTTGAAGTCGCCAAGCGGACCATCAGTCAAATCAAAGGGCCTACTGCGACTCACATGGCCTCAGGTTTCACTCTTTCCATTTTGGATGATGTTGCCCAGACAGGAACAGCAGTTATTGGCAGCAGTACTCAGGAAGATCTATCAGCATTGAAGGCTGCCAGTCAGGGCAAACTCACTATTTTGGGAAACCTGAATGGTATTGAAATGCGCCGATGGACCGAAGATCAGGCAGAAGCTGCAGTAAGAGAAGCTATTGCGAAGGCTGGACCGGGAGGAGGATTTATTCTCTCTGACAACCATGGAGAAATTCCCTGGCAGGTGCCGGAGAATGTTTTAGCTGCAATATCAAACGCTGTACGAAAATGGGGGCAATATCCACTGGATTGGATAGAAGACTATGGCAAATAAATTATGCTTTCTGGTTTGTGAGATGCTTCAGGAGGAAGTCAGCAATGCTTTGGCAATAGAAGCATACAATGATGTTTTTGTAAAAACATTTCCGTCTCTTTGCACGCATCCCCAAACCAATTGGGAGCTTCTGGAAGAAACTATTCAGTATCAGCAGGCTGAGGGCCATTCCGTTTGTTTATTTGGAGGCAATTGTGTAGCCCAGATGAAAGGCCCCACTCAGCGGCTTAATGATTGTACACTGTATAAAACAGAACAGTGTTACCATTTGTTCATCAACAAAAGTGCAACGGCCCAATACATAGAGCAAGGTGCTTACCTGCTCAATCCCAGATGGTTGAAAAATTGGCGGGATCATCTCAAAGAATGGGGGTTTGACAAAAATACAGCACGGGATTTCTTTGGAGAGTCGATTACTCAGCTGGTCCTTTTCGATACAGGAGTGGATGCACAAAGTGTCCAGAATCTTGAAGAATTTGCGTCTTTTGTCGGCCTGTCCTATCAGGCTTTATCAGTAGGGCTGGATATCTTTCAGCTGTCCCTCAAAAATATTATCCTTCAGTGGCGTTCTGAACAAGAAAAACAAGAAAAAGATCTGCTTTTTAAAAAGACCAACCAAAAATTTGCCAACTATGCCATGGCCCTCGATCTGGCAGGCAGCCTGACCCGTATCATGGGTGAAGAAGAGGTCATTCCCAAAGTCCTTGAGTTGTTTGAAATCCTTTGTGCCGCTCACAAAGTGACCTTTGTTTCTGTTGTTGACGGAGAAATTGAAAAGATCTGGTCCCGTTCATCCTGGCCGAATGACCAGCAGGACATGAAAAACAAAATCGAATCACTTAAAGAGGAATACTGCTGGACTGAAAATGAACAAGGGTTTTATCTTCGCATCAGCTTCTCAGGCCAAATGCTCGGATTGCTGGAAGTGAATGAGCTGCTGTTTCCAGAAAACAGAGGAGATTATGTCAATATTTCTCTCAATATTGCAAAAATTTGTGGGTTGGCCATTGCCAACTCCCGCATCTATCAGCAGTTGAAAACACAAACTGTTGAATTGCAGCAGCATCAAAATCATCTGACGGAACAAGTTGAGGAACAAACAGCCAACCTTTTGGTTATTAATGAAGAATTACGAAGTGCAAAACTTGAAGCCGAAGCAGCCAATGAAGCCAAAAGCAGCTTTTTAGCGAACATGAGTCATGAAATACGCACACCTCTCAATGCGATTGTTGGCTTCAGCCAGATCCTTGCCAAACAGGCAAATCAATTTTCCCTGCCTAAAGAATTTCTGCAGAGCCTTGAGACAATCCGTCAAGGCGGAGAAAATCTTTCGGAATTGATCAATAATATTTTAGATTTATCAAAAATTGAAGCAGGAAAGTTCACCATCAGCACAGAAATCATCAATCTGAAGTTGCTGATACAAAGTATCTATCACATTAACAAAGCAGAGGCTCTCCAAAAAGAACTGTCGTTTCATTACAAGATTTCTCCGCTTCTTCCGGAATTCATTCTTTCCGACCGCAGCAAGCTCAACCAAATTTTAACAAATCTGCTCAGCAATGCCATCAAGTTCACCCCGAAACATAAAGAAGTGTACTTATATGCAACACAACAGGATGACATGCTTGTTCTTGAGGTGATCGATCAAGGAATTGGTATTCCCAAGGACAGGCAATCGGCTATTTTTGAAGCATTTGTGCAAGCGGAGAGCACAACCACCCGTCACTATGGGGGAACCGGCCTGGGGTTGGCAATCACCAGCAAGATGGTTGACTTATTGAGTGGAACGATTCAGGTGGAAAGTGAGGTTGGCAAAGGCTCCACTTTTACAGTGAAGGTACCCCTGACAGCAGCAGAAACGATCAATATTTCTGAAAAATCTTTCTCCTGGGGAAAATACTCATTTTCAGCAAGCAGCAAAGTTCTGGTTGTTGAAGACAATCCCATCAACCAGGATATGATCACAGCCGTATTTAAAGAATTAGGATTGACAGTCGAGATGGCAGGAAGTGGTCAGGAAGCCATTGCGAAAGTCCAAAAGCAACACACAGAAAAAGATCCCATTGATTTAATCTTGATGGATATCCACATGCCCGGGATGGATGGCTTTGAAACAACCAAACAAATACATAAACTTTCTGACTGCAGCAAAATTCCTGTTGTTGCTGTTTCTGCGGATGCCTTCAGTGAAAAACGAGAAGAAGCGTTTCAGGCAGGAATGAGTAACTATCTGACAAAACCCTTGCAGATACAACAGCTGTTGCCGGTCCTGGCAAAATATCTTCAGCAGGAAACAATTCCAGAGATCACAGGATCTGTTACGCAACCACCGTTGCCTGAAAGCATCCGAATGCAGATATTGGACGAGTTCCAGCAGTTAATCGACATTCCCTTTTACATGACGGGCAAAGTCAATGAACAAATTGCCAAGATCCGGGAGATGGCAAATGAGTATGACAATCCTTATCTGGATACCCTGGAACAAATCAAGCTGGCGTTTCACACAAAAAATACGGATAGGGCAAAGGCTTTGATAGAACAGATCCTCAAGCAGTGATTCTTATCCCATACGCCCATATTCAATGACAGGACAACGGTCCATCACGACACGTATGTTTGCTTCTTCTGCCCGCTTCGCGGCATTTTCATCCGAGACCCCCAACTGCATCCAGATCACAGAAATTTTTTTTGTTTCAGCAAGCTCAATTGCCATATCCACAATGGGTCCCACAGCCTCAGACCGTAAAAAGAAATCCACCATATCTACGGAGCCTGGTACATCAGCTAAGCTGGAATATACGGTCTGCCCCAAAATCTCCTGTCCGGCGTACACAGGGTTTACGGGGATGACCCTGTGTCCCTTCCTGATCAGATACTGCATCACAGAATGGCTTGGGCGATTACTGTTTGCAGAGCAGCCAACCATGGCAATAATTTTGGCGTCTTCTAAAATACTACGGATGTATTCGTCGCTATAATTAAATTTATTCATTGTTGTCTCTAGATTATGGTGGTGGTAAAGTAATGGTAAAGATGGTTTTTCCCGGCGTATCCTTTGTTTTTTCCACGCTGGAAAGCTCAATTTTTCCTTTGTGATCCCGGATGATGCCATAACTGATGGACAATCCCAGGCCTGTTCCCTCTCCTACTTCCTTTGTTGTGAAAAACGGGTCAAAGATCTGGTTTTGAATGGACTGCGGAATTCCTGTTCCATTGTCTTCAAAACGAACAACGATTTTCTGGTGTTGATGCTCTGTGGTAATCGTGAGTTGGGGATTCTTGACTTTTTTCAAGGCATCCCTCGCATTGAGCAGCAGATTGATAAAAACCTGCTCCAGTTGGTTGGCATTTCCTGAAACAACAGACTGGTTGGACAAGTAGCCCTTTTTAATTTCAATATTTGCTGATTCAAACAATTCATTGACCATCAAAAAGCTTTTTTCCAAAACATCTTCCAGTTTGACCGGCATGAAGGCCATGCCGTCCGAGCGGCGGGAAAAATCGGTCAGGTGTTTGATGATGGCCCCCATTCGTCCAGTCGCGTTGACCACCATTTTCAGAGTGTTGAATGCCGAATCAGGATCAAAATTTTCTCGTCCTCTCTCAATTTCAAGCTGTGCTGGGGTACGGATAAACATGAGGGGTTGATTCAGTTCATGTGCAACGCCTGCCGCTAATTGACCAATAGAGGCCAATTTCCCGGACTGTACCAGCTGTGCCTGGGTTTCCCGGAGCTCCTTATTGGTTTGTGTCAAGGCTTTTGTACGCCGTTCCACACGTTTTTCCATGTCCTTGTACAAACTGGCATTCTCAATTGAAACCGCAATTTGTGAAGCAAGCATCTTTAATAACTCAAATCGTTCTTCGGTGAATGCACCCACGACTAGATTATTTTCTAAATAAAAAATTCCAAACAATTCATCATGATAAACAATGGGAAAACAAAGAATGGATTTAGGGCGTTTGTTTTTAACATAGGTATCACTGGAAAATAAACCGTCTGTTGCCGCATTGGACAAGACGACGCTTTTCCTGGTGGACAAAACCGAATAGACAACAGATTTAGCCAGATTGTGATGATTTCCCAGTGGTTCTTGCTGCAGTGGATTTTCATAGTGTGCTCCTGCTGCAATGGTCAGTTCCTTCTCTCTGTTCAAAATCAGCATTCCCCGTTGTGCCCCGGTGTTTTCAACAACTATTGACACCATTTTGTCCAATAATTTATCCAGGTTGATTTCACTGGAAATGGCCTGGGATGCTTTGAGGGCGGTGAGGTAATCCAACATTTTTGCTGCTCCGGAGCCAGAGGACATCGATGTGCGAACCACAGGGGAACTCTGGTCAATATCGAGCAGATCAGAGTGTTTTTTTATGAACAGCTGTACTTTACGTTTTGCTCCCCAGCTCTGATAACAATAATAGGCTTCTGTCAGATAATTTTTTGCCAGATGTGATTTATGTTTAGAAAGCCAAAACTGTGCTGCCAATTCGTTGGCTAATGCTTCCAACTGAACGAATCCTTCCTCCTGTGCCGAAATAATCGCATGATCAAACAAGTCTGCTGCTTCCCAATTTTTTCCTGTTATCCGTGCGATTTCTGCTTCTACCAGTAAATACTCGTGTAGAAAATTTTCGGGACAATTTTCCACCCAAATCTTCATTTGTTCCTGGTTGGCAGACAACTTTTCCAGGCTGCATTGCTGTTTTTCTGGAGAACTATCGAAATACAGAGCCGTCAGAATGAGGGATTGATAAAAATTATGGTTGGCTACCGGAAGCGTCCCTGACAGCGAAGACAGGTGCATGTCAGCAGCTTCCAAACATTTCAGGGCCTCTGTGGGGATTCCATACAAATAAAGAACCTGCGCCTTAAAAATATAAAATCGACACAATCCGTTAAAACTTTGATGTTTCTCACACTGTACCAGATATTCCTCTTCTGTGATGGCGCTGTGGTCAAATGACAATTCATCTTTGGTCAGGGACACCAAATTACATATCACCAATTGTTGGGCATGAATCAAATCAATAGACCATTGATGTTTTATTTTCTTACAAAACTGTAACCCCTGGGACACATCCTCAAGCAGCAGGTTTAGATTTTTTCCCTGGAAAAAAAGATCGGATAACTGATACAGGGTATTCAATGCGGCAAATTGTAACTCTCCCGACTGCAGTCCCGCTTGATAACCTTCGTCATAATAGGCATTGGTGATATTAATATGCTTTACCCAGGGAAACACCACTGCACAAACTGCAACATGCGCCGCACATTTTTGATCCAGCGCATTGAATCTCTCACAAAGGCCCAATGACAGTTCTCCAAGTTCGAATCCAGCTTGGTAGTCACCCGCTAAAATACCAAGCAGCGCGGCACCAGCGGCATACCCCAGCGAAGACTCCGCCGTATTGCCGTGGGAAAGACTCAGATGGATCGATTTGGCTACAAGAAACACATAGAGTTGTTGATCCACAATATATGCAGTTGGCACCAACTTGGTCAACAACTTGATAGCAGCCCGTTTTTCAGGATTTTCCATTTCAGGAGCATGGAGTAACGAAGAAATTTGTCGGCTTTGCAGTTTTTGTTTCACCTCTGCCAACTCCGCTTGAGCCGCTGCTGGTAAATCATCTCTGGGAATATCAACGCCTAATAGAGATAGTGCTTTGCTTCCTGTGTCAATGGCTTCTTTGTACTGAGCTTCCATCGTATAAAGGATGATCAATAAATTATAGATCTCTGCTTTTTCCAGATCAGACCGAGCTTTGAGCAGCAGCAAATCGATCAGATCTGCGGATTTTTCAAAATTGCCAACCAGATATTCAATTTCGGCGTATTCTTTATGCAGGAAAAAAATAAGTTCATAATATTTCTCCCAATCTGGTGCCTCCAACAATTCAATTCCTGATTTCAGATATTGTTGACTTGCGGGATAAGCGATCGATTGTTTTGCTTTTTGAGCAGCCAGCAAATTCATACGAATCAGCTCCATCCGTTCTTTGTGGTCTGAGATTAATGTCTTTCCTACATTGAGATGATCAACAATACCAAAAATTTGTTCTGATAGTTGTTCGTCATGAGTATTTGCCAGCAGAAAGCGGCCAATCTGAAGGTGGGTGAATTTTAGACTGTCTCCTGTCAACAAAGAATGCACCGCCTGCTGCAGCCGATCATGACCAAAATACAGTACGGGCCCTGATTGTAACAGAAGCCCCATATTGATCAAAGGCTGCAAGGAGGAATGGATCATGTCCCGGCTTTTTTTAGTGACCATTTGCAGGGAACCAAAAGTAAAATTACTGCCAAGGCATGCTGCCACTTTCAGCATTTCCTGGGTTGGGTCAGTAAATTGCTGAATTTTATTTAGTAAAATTTCTACAACATTATCGGTGGTTTTTAGTTGAGAAATTTTATCAATATCCCACTGCCATCCAACATCAGGAATCACCTGCAGCAGTTTATCTTCAAAGAGGGATTGTAAAAAGATCCTGACAAAGAAAGGATTTCCTTCGGTCTTCTGAAAAACCTGTTCTGCCAGAGGTTTTGCCTTTTGGTAGGAACACGCCAATGTTTCCATGATCAGTTGGTGGGTGCCTTCCTGATTTAAGGGAGAAAGGATAAGATGCTCTACAGGGGTACCGGCATTTTTTATTTCATTGAGAGTCATCATGATGGGATGAGCCCCTTCAACGTCATTTTCCCGATAAACGCAAATCAGGAGCAAAGCATTGATTTCCGTACTGGTTGCCAATAATTTCAATAAGTTCAAACTGGATTGATCCGCCCACTGCAGGTCATCCAGAAATAAAACGAGTGGGTGTTCTTTTTGGGCAAATACATTAATGAAATTTTGAAAAACCAGATAAAACCGATTTTTTGTTTCTATTGGTCCTAGAGAAGGAACAATGGGCTGATGATCAATCAAAAGAGAAACATCAGGCACCATATCGGTTATAATTTTCCCATTAGGACCTAACGCATCCTGAAGCGCTTTTTTCCATAGCTCAATGCTTTGTGTGCCTTCGCTTAATATCTGCTGAATCAGTTGCTGAAAAGCCTGAATGATGGCACTGTAAGCGATGTTTTTTCCAAATTGTTCAAATTTGCCGGAAGTGAAGTATCCCTGCCGACGGGTTACAGAAAATTGGACTTCATGAACCAGCGATGTTTTTCCCACGCCAGCATGACCCGCAATGGTCACCATTTCGATATTGTTCTGCCCCAGCCTGTCAAATGCATCTAACAGGATTTTAAGCTCTCTCTCCCGGCCATACAGTTTTTGAGGAATACGCAGATGTTCTGGATAGTCGTGTTCGCCCAACACAATGGGAGTAATTTTTCCGTGAGCCTCCAATGTTCTCAAGCACTTTTCCAGATCACTCTTCAGGCCATAACCCGATTGGTAGCGATCTTCTGCATTTTTTTCCAGCATCTTCATGAGAATGCGGGACAGCATAATAGGTATATTTGATTTTTTTAATTCTGGAGAAAGAGGAACCTTGGCAATATGGGCATGTACCATTCCCAGGGGGTCTTTCTCTTCAAAAGGGAGAGAGCCCACTAACATTTCATAGAACAGGACCCCTAATGAATAAAGATCGGTCCGCCAATCGATCTCACGGTTCATCCGTCCGGTTTGCTCAGGAGACATATACGCCAGCGTTCCTTGCAATTGCTCTGGCCGCTCCAGTCCCTGGTTTTCTCTGGAGAAGGTCGACGCATTCTCAAAATCAATGACTTTGATATGTGGAATGGGCTCGGGATCATCTGTGAGATGGATCATGATGTTGAAGGGGGTGATATCTTTGTGCATCAATCCCTGCCGATGGATGGCACCCATCGTGTCTGCCAGCTGAATGGCCACTTGGAGAAAAATTTTCAGATCTCCCAATTGAGAAATGATTTCTTTTAACGGAACTCCTTCAAAATCTTCCAGGATGAGTGCGCACTGCTTGCTATAATGAATCCATTCATGGGCTTTAATGACATGAGGATGGTCAAGGCTTTTGACCATTTCATATTCATTCTTCAATTTATTGATGTTCTCACTTGTCAGGTACTTGGATTGGAAAGTTTTGATGATAACAGGAAGCTGGTCCTGGTCTCGGAGCCCACGATAAACCAAGATAGGGGTGTTTTTGTATATTTCTTTTTGGATCGTATAGCCAGGAATGGTAAACTTCATCACGCTGCTAAGTTATTATTAATTTTAGTATGAATTCGGAGTTGAAAACGATCTCATCCCGGGCGAGAACCGGAATCCAAAAGACTACCCATAGTTTTCTGGATGCCGGATCAAGTCCGGCATGACAAATCACTTTTTGTAAAACATTGTTTTTATAAAATAAATTTTAACTCCGGATTCGCATTAATTATAAACATACCCAACCAAAATTTTTCGGGTTTTGGTAATAGGAAAACATATTGTGCGGGCAGGCGAAAAAAGAGATGCTATCCTATTCGACAAAGCATTGTCGAGTAAAATAACATTGAACAAATGGTTAGGATATTTTAAATTGAGATAATTAATTCGATTGAACGGCATCGGAATCACAACTCATCCTATATTAAGGAGACCTCATGACATCTTTTCAACCTGTTTCAGAATCTTTAGTTTTGCGTCAAGATCACAATGGAGTCGGCACACTGACCTTGAACAGACCCAAAGCATACAATGCCCTGTCGATACAATGCATGGAAGCGCTGACTGCCGCATTCAAAGAAATCGATACCGATTCATCCATAAAATCTGTGGTTCTGGCAGGCTCCGGCAAAGGGTTCTGTGCCGGTCATGATCTTCGAGAGATGCGTAGCAATCCCACACGGGAATTCTACCAGCAAACCTTTGAAACGTGCGCCTCCCTGATGCTCACCATCACTCATTTGACCAAACCTGTCATTGCCAGGATTCATGGAATTGCTACGGCAGCAGGATGCCAATTGGTTTCTACCTGCGATTTAGCCGTTGCTGAAGAAAGTTCCCGTTTTGGAACACCAGGAGTCAATATTGGCTTATTCTGTTCGACTCCTATGGTTGCTCTGTCGCGGGTTGTTTCCAGAAAGCATGCCATGGAAATGCTGCTGCTTGGCGAAATGATTTCTGCTCAGCGTGCCTATGAAATGGGCTTGATCAATCAAATCACGACCACTGAACAATTGGAACCGTTCACTCAGGAGATGGCAGAAAAAATTGCCGCCAAATCGCCATTAACCCTCAAAATTGGAAAAGAAGCCTTCTATCAGCAGATTGATCAGGAGTTGAGCAGCGCTTACCAGTACTGCAGCCAGGTCATGACAGAAAATATGCTGGCACGAGATGCGTCAGAGGGGATTGATGCGTTCATGGAAAAAAGACCACCCGTGTGGTGCGGGAAATAAAATTCCTCTTATTTTTCTTGTTTCTTTTTCTATTGACTCGTCTTCGGATGTTTGTTAGTTACCTAAACAATAATGAAATACAGCAGCAAAAATACAAAAATATGATGGGGGGAAATCCATCCGTTAATCACCTGTAAAATATCCAAAATTGATAATCAGCACTCGGTAGCCCATCTCATCCGTTTACTGGATCAGTCCCCCCTATTGGTTGTGGATCATTGAATTTCCAGCTATGGAAGCGTTCCATAGAAATTTGTCACGTTTATCTCGAAAAACAGTGTACTATGTCTGGAATATTAGATACCTTCCCTAAAATCTTACTGGACAATGCCAGTCGTTTGGCAAACAGTCCTGCTATTCGCGAAAAAGACTATGGAATCTGGCAATCCTGGACATGGAGTGAAGCTGCAGTAGAAATCCGGAAGTTTGCCTGTGGTTTAGCCGCAAAGGGATTCAAGCGGGGAGACACACTGGCCATTGCTGGAGACAACCGCCCCAAACTCTATTGGGCTATGACCGCAGCACAATGTATTGGAGGTATTCCGGTTCCGATGTATCAAGATGCCATTGCTGAAGAATTTGCTCATGTGATTGAGAATGCGGATGCCTCTTTTGCTGTCGTTGAAGACCAAGAGCAAATTGATAAATTGCTGGAAATCAAAGATCGATGCCAAGTGCTGACAGAAATGATCTATGAAGACCCGCGCGGCATGATGCATTACTACCAGCCATTTATTCACAGTTATGAGGCGATTCAGGAACTGGGAGAAAAATTTGACCAGGAAAACCCTGGATTTTTCATGGAAGAAGTCAACAAAAGCAACGGAAGTGATACGGCTATTCTACTCTATACTTCTGGAACCACAGGAACATCCAAAGGAGTGGTTCACACCTTTGATAACGTGATCATCACTGCTCGAAATGGTGTGGAGCGGGAAGGACTGACATCAACCGATGAAGCACTGGCCTATCTGCCAATGGGATGGGTTGGCGATAATCTTTTTTCCTATGCACAGGCTTATGTTGCCGGCTACTGTGTCAACTGCCCGGAAAGCGGAGAAACCGTTATCAACGACATGCGCGAAATTGGCCCAACCTATTATTTCGCACCACCTCCCGTGTATGAAAATATCCTGACCCAAGTCAAAATCCGGATGGAAGATGCTTCCTGGATCAGTCAAAAAATATTTGATTACTTCATGGACGTTGCCAAAAAAGTTGGCACGGATATTCTTGACAAACAACCTGTTTCCTTTCTGGATCGTTTTCTCTACAAGATGGGGGATCTGTTTTTATATGGCCCCTTGAAAAATGTGCTTGGACTCAGCCGTATCCGTTTAGCTTATACCGCGGGAGAAGCCATTGGCCCTGACCTTTTTCTATTTTTCCGTTCTCTTGGCATCAATATCAAGCAGTTGTACGGACAGACAGAATCTATGGTTTTTGTCTGTATCCAACCCAATGGCGAAGTGTATCCTGATACCGTAGGTACTCCGGCAAAAGATGTTGAAGTCAAAATCACGGAGGAAGGAGAAGTGCTTTACCGCAGTCCTGGCGTTTTTCACTCCTACTACAAGGAACCGGAAAAAACCAAGGAAGCCAAAACGGAAGATGGTTGGGTTTATACTGGAGATGCGGGATATTTTCTGGAAAATGGCCACTTGAAAATCATCGATCGCGTCAAAGATGTCGGAAAGATGAATGACGATACCATGTTTCCTCCCAAATACATTGAAAACAAGCTCAAGTTCTTTCCTTACATCAAAGAAGCAGTTGCTTTTGGGCATCAAAGAGATTATGTCACCGCCTTTGTCTGTATTGACATGCAAGCTGTTGGAAACTGGGCAGAGCGAAGAAACATGGCCTATTCAGGATACACCAACCTTGCTGCGCAAAAACCTGTTGCTAAATTGATCCTGGAATGCATTGAAAAAGTCAACCAGGATCTTTCAGAAGATCCCCAACTGTCCAACACCCAAATCAAGCGTTTTCTTCTTTTGCACAAAGAACTGGATGCCGATGATGGAGAATTAACCAGGACTCGTAAAGTGCGCAGAAATTTCATTGACGAAAAATACCCGGCCCTCATCAATGCGCTTTATGATGGAAGTGAAAAAATAAAAGTAGAGGCACAGGTCAAGTTTGAGGATGGCCGTGTTGACACCATTGAAGCAGATTTAAAAATTTTAGAAGCCAAGCGTATCAAACAACTGGAGAATTAACAATGGCTGAGGTGGAAGTTGCAACAGCGGCAAGCCCGACAGGAAAAGTAAGGCAAATTGGGGATACTATCCTGGAAGTAGAAGACATCACTCTGTCTTTTGGCGGTTTGGTTGCAGTGAATGATGTCAGCTTCAATGTTCGTGAACATGAAATTTTTTCTATCATTGGCCCCAATGGAGCAGGAAAAAGCTCGATGCTCAATGTGATCAACGGCGTCTATCATCCGCAAAAAGGCCAGATTACCTTCAATGGCAAAACACGAAAGCACATGAAGGCTCACCATTCTGCGGCAGAAGGGATTGCCCGAACCTTCCAGAATATTGCGCTTTTTAAAGGAATGACCGTGCTGGATAATGTGATGACGGGCCGCAACAAGATGATGAAGAGTAATTTTCTGACACAAGCCCTGTACTGGGGAAAGGGAAGGAATGAGGAAATTACTCACAGGAGAAAAGTAGAAGATGTGATTGATTTTCTCCAAATTCAGGCCATCCGTAAAACCCCTGTAGGCCGGTTGCCTTATGGCTTGCAGAAACGAGTTGAGCTCGCTCGGGCATTAGCCGCAGAACCAAAATTACTGCTTTTGGATGAGCCCATGGCAGGCATGAATGTGGAAGAAAAAGAAGACATGTGCCGCTTTGTTTTAGATATCAATGATGAATTCGGCACCACCATCATTCTGATTGAGCATGACATGGGAGTCGTGATGGACCTTTCCGACAGGGTGGTTGTCTTGAATTATGGCGTTAAAATTGCCGATGGCACCCCATATGACGTTTGTAACAATCAGGCCGTGATTGATGCATACCTGGGAGTAACAGAGTAAAGAGGGAGGAAGAACCCATGTCATTTTTTATGGAAGTTTTGATTGCCGGCTTATTGGCAGGAGTCATGTATTCTTTGGTTGCATTGGGATTTGTACTCATTTTCAAAGCATCGGGAGTGCTGAACTACGCCCAGGGCACCATGGCTTTGTTTGCCGCTCTTTCCTTTGTCAGTTTTGTGGAAATGGGAATCAATTTTTGGGTAGCATTGCTCCTGACGGCAATCATCATGGTCATCCTGGCTTTTGTTGTTGAGAGGGTGGTACTGCGTCCACTTGTCAATCAACCACTGATTACCTTGTTCATGGCTACTATCGGACTTAGCTTTTTTCTGGAAGGATTTGCACAAGCCCTCTGGGGTTCCCAGGTACACCGATTAGAGCTTGGCATTTCAGATGATCCCATATTCATTGGGGATATCATGGTCAGTCAGTTTGACATTTTTGCTGGAGTCACAGCCGCCGCCATGGTGGCAGGTCTTGCTTTCTTTTTCAGCAAAACCAAAATGGGGCGGGCATTGCGTGCTGTTGCTGACGATCACCAAGCCGCCTTATCCATCGGGATTCCTCTCCGGCATATTTGGGTTTTAGTTTGGGTCGTCGCGGGCTTTGTTGCAATCGTTGCCGGCTTGTTATGGGGATCAAGGCTCGGGGTGCAATTCGCCCTGTCATTGATCATTTTAAAAGCATTTCCTGTTCTGATCTTAGGCGGGTTTGAGTCAATTCCCGGCGCAATTGTTGGAGGTCTGATCATTGGCTCCTCCGAAAAACTGGCAGAAGTTTATTTAGGTCCGTATGTGGGTGGAGGGATTGAAAATTTTTTTCCTTACATGCTGGCCCTGGCATTTTTATTGATTCGGCCTTACGGTTTGTTTGGTGAAGTTCATATTGAGAGGGTTTGACGTATGTTTTATCGTGAAACGGGACAATTCAAAACAAGCTATGCTGCCGATGATGCGATTTTCCCAATCCGGCAGGATTTTTTAGGTTTCGGAATCATAATGCTCATTGCATTTGTGGGGATTCCTCTCGTTTCCAATGAATACTATTTTGTGGCAATTCTGGTCCCTTTTTTAATTTCCGGATTAGCCGCACTGGGACTGAATATTCTGACAGGTTATGCAGGACAGCTCTCACTTGGCGCAGCAGCTTTCATGTCCGTAGGCGCTTTTTCAGCCTGGAACTTCATCACACGACTTCCTGAGATTCCTTTCGTGATCAGCTTCATCTTGTCCGGTTTGGCGGCTGCAGCTGTAGGTGTTTTTTTTGGTATCCCCAGTTTACGCATCAAAGGATTTTACCTGGCAGTGGCCACACTGGCTGCTCAATTTTTTATAGAATGGATCTTTACCCATGTGGGTTGGTTTTACAACTATGACCCTTCCGGGTCCATTTCGACACCCCCTCTGACATTATTTGGTTTTGAATTGACCTCTCCGATCAGCCGATACTACACCACGTTGACCATTGTCAGTGTTCTTGCCCTGCTGGCTAAAAATATGATGCGTTGTTCGATTGGACGAGATTTCATGGCGGTGCGGGACATGGATATTGCGGCCGAAGTGATCGGAATTCCCATGCTAAAGACGAAGCTGCTTGCTTTTGCTATCAGTTCCTTTTACTTAGGAATTGCCGGTGCTCTTTGGGCATTCACTTACCTGGGAAATGTCGAGCCAGCGGCCTTTGACATCAGCATGTCCCTGCGTATCTTGTTCATGATTATTGTTGGAGGAGTGGGCACCATCCTGGGATCCTTTATTGGAGCAGCCTTCATTTTATTGCTTCCCATATTTCTAAACATTAGTGCTCATGCCCTTTTAGGGGATCTGGTTTCTCAACAATTTTTAGTTGTTGCCGAATTAATGGTATTTGGAGGTTTGATCATCTTTTTTCTGATTATTGAACCCCAGGGAATGGCCCGATTGTGGCAGATTGTGAAAGAAAAAATTCGCATGTGGCCGTTTCCATACTGAGTTTGCCGCATTCACGGCATTTTGAGTGTCAATGACCAATTGGTGGTTATTGACGAAAAACCACCATGCAGGTGGTCATTTAGAAAAGAGGAGAGGTTGATATGTTAGGATTGAAAAAATGGTTTTTGATCGGAATTTCTGCTTCACTGGTTGGTGGAGCAACAATGATCTCATCGGCAGCAGCTGATGAGCAGTTCGTTCCGTTACCCAGCTATCGGGTGGGACCGTATGCTGCGGGCGGTACTGGATTGTATGGAGGGTTCATTGACTATATGAACATGATTAATATTCGAGATGGCGGAATCAATGGGGTCAAGCTGACCTGGGAAGAATGCGAGACGGAGTACAGTACTCCCCGGGGAGTGGAATGTTACGAACGTTTAAAAAATAAAGGCCCAACGGGAGCCTCTGTTTTTAATTTTGTTTCTACTGGAATGACCTATGCCGTTATTGAGCGTGCCACTAATGATAAGATCCCCATCATGTCCATGGGATATGGGCGAACCGATGCATCGGATGGCAGAGTATTTCCTTATATCTTTCCAATCATCACCAACTATTGGAGCCAGAATACCGCTAAGATCAAGTTCATTGGCATGAAAGAAGGTGGTATGGATAAATTAAAAGGAAAGCACATTGTTAATCTCCATCATGGCTCCGGTTATGGGCGGGAAACCATCCCTGTCTTGAACAAGCAGGCAGAAATATATGGTTTCAAGGTGTCTCACCTGGAAGTGCCTCACCCAGGAGCTGATCAAAAATCCCAATGGTTGCAAATCCGCAGAATGAAGCCGGATTGGGTTATTTTGCGAGGATGGGGTGTGATGAACCCAACGGCCTTGAAAGAAGCCGCTCGGATGAGATTTCCTGCTGACAAAATTGTTGGTGTCTGGTGGAGTGGTGCTGAAGAGGATGTTATTCCCGCAGGCAAAGCCGCAAAAGGATTTATCGCAGCGGGATTCCATCCAGCAGGTACTGATTTTCCTGCCATCCAGGACATCATCAAGCATGTTTATGATGACGGTAAAGGGAATCTGTCCGATAAAAAGAGATTGGGTACGATCTACTGGAACCGTGGCATTATTCATGGAGTTGTGACAGTCGAAGCCATTCGCACAGCCCAGGAAAAATTTGGCAAGAAATCCTTAACTGGCGAACAGGTTCGCTGGGGACTGGAAAACATAAACATTGATGAAGGTCGTTTGAATGAGTTGGGAGTTGCTGGACTGATGATGCCTATCAAACTGTCCTGCTATGATCATGAAGGTGGAGGTTCCGTTAAATTTCAACAATGGGACGGCAGCAAATGGAACGTGATTACGGATTGGATCAAGTCGGATCAATCCATTGTACGCCCCATGATTGAAGAATCTGCAGCAAAATATGCTAAAGAAAAAGGGATCACTCCACGTGATTGCCCAAAAACATAACTTTATACGCCTTACGGTAAGAGTATGAGTGATCAAGCTAATATAATTCTATCAGTCAATAACATCGAAGTTATCTATGATCATGTTATTCTTGTCTTAAAAGGCGTATCTTTGGAAGTTCCCGAAGGAGAAATTGTGGCTCTCCTCGGGGCAAATGGAGCCGGTAAGAGTACTACCCTGAAAGCCATTTCTAATCTGCTGAAAGCTGAACGGGGAGACACCACAAAAGGTTCCATTGAATTCCAGGGAACGCGGGTAGAAAAACTAAACCCTGCGGAACTGGTCAAAATGGGGGTCGTCCAAGTCATGGAAGGCCGACATTGCTTCGAGCATCTCACCATTGAAGAGAATCTTTTAACAGGTGCCTACACTCGAAAAGGAGGACGCAAAGTCATCAATGAATCTCTGGAGATGGTTTATGAATATTTTCCCCGCTTGAAACAAAGACGCGGAACCATGGCTGGTTTTACTTCAGGAGGTGAACAGCAAATGGCTGCTATAGGCCGTGCGCTGATGGCCAATCCTACTATGATCCTGCTGGATGAACCATCAATGGGGCTCGCACCGATGCTGGTGGAAGAAATTTTTGAAATTGTCAAAAAACTCAATGAACAGGAGGGCGTCAGTGTTCTCCTGGCAGAGCAAAACACCAATATTGCCCTGGCTTATTCCAATTATGGGTACATCATGGAAAATGGCCGAGTTGTGATGGATGGAAGCGCCAAAGAACTGGGCGAAAATGAAGATGTTAAAGAATTTTATCTTGGTATGAGCAGCGAAGGAAGAAAAAGTTTTCGTGATGCTAAACACTATAAGCGACGGAAGCGTTGGCTGTGACTTTGAATATCGTCATGGTTACAAACGAATCACCCTGTCCTCATTACTTTTCTTGCCTAATGTTTCAGTTGGTGCAAATGAAATTAATTTTTCTGAAATGTCGGTAGATGTATGTCATCCGAGAATTGCTTTAAAGGGTTGGCACTGTAAATTCTTACAAAAGAGTACCATGCTGAGCACAATCCATGAGGCACACATCTTGGCTATCATATCAAAGGGAATGATAACAAGGAGGGATTTATGGAAGCGTTTCTTGGGCACAAGCAAGGATCGTGGTAGCAAGGTTGTTATAAAAACCGTACAAACCTGTTCTGCTCATCCACCAGAATACACGATGGCTGAATCGGGTGATCCGAAAGTTCAAATCCTATGATGATGATTTCTTCTCCGGCCTTGATCAAATGTGCTGCCGCACCATTGACACAAATAGTACCCGAACCCCGCTCACCAACGAAAACATAAGTTTCCAGCCGAGCACCAGAAGTATTGCTGACCACCAGGACTTTTTCGCCTTCCATCAGCCCTGTTTTTTCCAGCAAATCCACATCAATGGTAATGCTGCCCACATAACTCAAATCAGCTTCTGTGACCGTGGCTTTGTGTATTTTTGAACGTAATAACCAACGCATATTGTTTACTTTCAATCAATCAGTATATTATCAATTAAACGAACCCCATCGACAAAGATCGCCATCGACAGCAAAGCCTGGCTTTCGACTTTTTCCAATTCAGAAAAGGTTTGAGGATGAGCAACACTGACATAATCAATTTGTGTCATTGCCGTTGACTCAATAATCTCCGTCATGATATGACGCAGCATCTCTGCACTTTGTTGTCCACTCAATAAGGCATCTTTGGCAGCAGTCAAAGCTTTGTAAAGGCATATTGCATTTTGTCTGGCAGTAGGAGACAGGTTGGCATTTCGGGAACTCATTGCCAAACCATCGGATTCTCGAACTGTTGGACAAGCGACAATTTCCAGATTGAAGTTCAAATCCTCCACCATCTGTTTGATCACAGCCAACTGCTGTGCATCTTTTTGCCCAAAATAGGCACGGGTGGGCTGGAATACATTAAAAAGTTTAGAAACAACCGTTGCGACACCGCGAAAATGCCCGGGGCGTGTTGCGCCTTCCAGCTTTTGAGTGATTTGCTCAACATCCACATAAGTTTGATAACTTGCAGGATATACCATCTGCGGAGTGGGAGTCCATACCAAATCAACCCCTGCTTGCTTCAGCATATCCAAGTCTTGTTCCAAATTACGAGGATATTTTTCGAGGTCATTGGGATTGTTGAATTGTGCAGGGTTCACAAAAATACTCACTCCAACACGATCGTTTTGCTCACACGCCTGTTCGACTAGGCGGAGATGCCCTGCATGCAGGAAACCCATTGTCGGCACCAAACCCCAAATTTTTGTTGGGTTTTCCCAGCGTGCCTGACGCAAATCATCAACCGTCTGAAAAACTTCCATCATTAAAAATCTAAATTCACGTGTTGACCCGTTTCTTTGGCTCGAACCAACTCCAGCAGTTTTCCGTTGACTGGCGTTGGTATGCCCAATTCTTTGCTATAACGAACGACTTGTCCACAAATTGCTTCAATTTCGGTTTGCCGGTTCTTTTTGATATCCTGAAACATCGACGAATGGTTCTTAGCTGTTGCACGACAGACTTCAACAACCTTTTGGGCCATATCATCACCAGATAGATCAATGTGCTTTGCTGCCGCAACCGCAGTAACCTCTTGTACTGCGGCCAGCATCAGATTCAACCACGTTTCCTGTTCAACCAGCGAGCCATTTGGAACTTCCAGCAATGCCGTCAATGGATTGATTGCGGCATTGACGGCTAATTTGCTCCACACCAGGCTATCGGCGTTATCTACGAGCATTACCGGTATTCCTGCTCGATGAAACAGGTCTTCAATACCTTGAAAAAGTGTTTCTTGTCCCGGCAACCTGACCAAAGTCGTAGAACCCACCCCCGCGTGTCGCAGCAATCCGCAAGATTCCAGGGTTGCCCCTTGAAATGTTACGCCCAAACTGGTTCGCTCCCTCCCTGCCAATTGAGCAATTTGTTCGTAATTTCCTAATCCGTTTTGCAGGGTAACAACAATGCCATTGTCCCCTAAAACCTGAACTGCTTTTGGTGCGACATCCAATGTTTGATGACTTTTAACCAGAATTAAAACCAGATCTACATCCGAAAGTTCTGAAATCTGGTCTGTCACTGAAAGTTGGTGATGGGACGGTCTCCCATCCATCTCTGTGACAGTCAACCCTCTTTTTTGGAGCGTCTTTACTTGTTCTCTCCAACTGTCGACCAGTGTCACACGGGCAACCTTGTTCAAATGACTTCCAAACAATGTTCCCAGAGCACCAACACCAAATATGACCACATTATCTGGTGTCCTCATCAATGTCCTGTATGTTCTTCAAAAAAGCCTGTTTTTCAGGTTCCTCCATGTCAAAGCCGTGTTCCTGAGCAGGAAAGCTGCGAGCTTCAACATCTGCTCGATAAGAATGTATAGCATCCACTATTTGTGGGCGCAAATTGGCATATTGCTTCACAAACTTAGGTTTAAAGTGATCAAAAAGCCCTAATATATCATGAAAAACAAGTACTTGTCCATCACAACCAACTCCTGCACCAATACCAATTGTTGGAATCTTTAATTTTTTGCTGACTTCCTCTGCAACAAAGGCAGGTACCATCTCCAGCACAATGGAAAAACAGCCGGCCTTTTGCAAAAGTAAAGCATCTTCCAACAATCGTTTTGCGGAATCCGCCGTTTTTGCCTGTACTTTATAGCCTCCCAGCCTGGTAACCGTTTGAGGAGTCAATCCCAAGTGTCCCATCACAGGAATGCCCGCATTGACTATACCGTTAACGGTCTCGGATACTTCACGGCCTCCTTCCAGTTTGACGGCATCCACTCCTGCTTCTTTGATGAACCGGCCAGCATTATGGAGTGCTTCTGTTGGACTCACCTGATAGGACATGAATGGCATGTCTCCGACAAGTAGTGAATTTGTTCTACCACGGGATGCAGCACGGCAATGATGCAGCATTTCTTCCATGGTCACCGTATTTGTGCTTTCATGTCCCAGCATGGTCATTGCTACAGAATCTCCAACCAGAATAATATCAATGCCGGCCTCATCCACCAGGGTTGCACCAATACTGTCATAAGCCGTCAACATCGTGATGGACTGTTTACAGTTCTTCTTTTCTAGGATATCTAATATGGAGATTTTTTTGGACATGAGTTTACTATAATTTATCATTTTTTCTGACAGGTGTTGCTGGATAGCATCCCATCGAGCAACACCTGTCAGACGCACCAAGAGGACGAAAATCCGACATGTGCAAAAAAAAATGCCCTGACAACTCACAGCATCATTTTTGATGCTGAATAAACAACTAAGCATTATACCTGATCTTGCACTAAAAACAAAATGAAATCCCGGTTTAAACAAAAAAATATCATATCTTAAAAAACGCCCCCTCATTATACCTGCTGACAGGAAAGCAGCTGCCGATCTATTTTGCTTTACATTCTTTTCACTTGAGCTAGAATACACAATTCTTGGTTCAATAAAATACATTGCAACTCCATGATAACTTTATATGTCTTTTAAAAAAACAGGACCTTCGAAAGGTCGGAAGCAAGATGCGGCGATCGTCAAAAAAGCCTTTGGTGAAAAATGCGCACTTTGTGGAATTCGTGAAAACAGAGATCAGTCTAAGTCCAAATTGATGATTCACCACATTGATTGTCAGCGCGAAAATAACACAAAGGAAAACCTGATTGTATTGTGCAGGCGTTGCCACAATCTAATGGATCAAGAAGCTTCTTATTATTTTTCTTATAAAGGAAAGCAACTGGAAATGTTCCCTGAAACAGAAGATTACTTAGAAATAATGGAAAACCTGAGACTTTCCGGCCTGCAAAGAGATTTTTTTGAAAATGATACAGACTTTGTTTCAGAGCCTAGACCCCTAGTCAGTGATTCCCCATTACCTGCTTATCAACTTCCTCTCACCGCCGATGAACTACCCTTTGAATCCAGCCTGTCCCCTTCAAATCAGTATTTTTAATAATATAATGCTAGGCATTTATTTAAATTTGATATTTAAATAAATATATGTAATTTTGTTAATTATTTATAA
>JADGAT010000031.1 GCA_015231885.1 SAR324 cluster bacterium | reverse complement strand
GAAAAATATCGGAAAGGCGAGGGAGTTTCCCAAAATATGGAAACCTCACTTCAGTTTGCAAGTCGTTCCGCAGAACAGGGGCACCCTTTGGGATTATACAACCTGGCGGTTCTTTATGACCAGGAGTATGGAACTGCCGAGAATGCAGATGAGGCATTTCAACTGGCAGAGCAAGCGTACCCGGGGATGAAGGCTCTTGCGGAGCAAGGTGATGCACGAGCACAGCATAATTTGGGAGTGATGTATGCCAGTGAATTTGGAGTGGGATCCGATTTGGGGCAGGCAAAAGCGTGGTACCAGAAAGCTGCCGAGCAGGGAAATCCGGATTCAGAATTCAATCTGGCGGTCTTGCTCCTTTCAGAAGAAGATGTCGCAGGGGCTCTTCCCAGGTTTCTCCGTTTGGCAGAAGATGGCTACATCCCTGCGCAAAATACTTTGGGCTTGATGTACACTAATGGAGAAGAGGCCGAAGTCAATGTGGCAGAAGGAATCCGATGGTATGAAGAAGCTGCCGGGCAGGGAGATGTGGAGGCTCTGAACAGTCTGGGGCTTTTGTACGCAACAGGCAAAGGAGTGGAAGCGGATCCGTTGGAAGCATTCAAGTGGTACAGCCAGGCTGCCGAGCAGGGGAGTGCTGAAGCTCAAAATAATCTGGGGCTTTTATTTGTCACCAACCCCCTGGAGAAAAAAGAATTTTTTCGTGATTTGCAGAAACTGGCAGAAGAAACAAATGGAGAGGCAAACGTCAAATTCGACATCACATCCTTGAAGAAGAGACTCAAAATCGGTTTTTCTGATTTGCAGAGTATGGTGAAAAACAAGAAGGAACGACAAAAACAGCAGGAATTGAAAATGTTGCAGTGGTTTTATCAGGAGGGGCACCGATGGTTCATGCTGGCAGCAGAACAACAGTATCCCGATGCATTGTTCAATCTGGGCATTCTGTATAAGGAAGGGACGGGAGTGGTACAGGATTATTATCGGGCAATCGATTGGTTTGAGAAAGCTGCCGAGCAGGGTTCTGTGAAAGCGCAAATCAATTTAGGCTTGTTGTATATCTCTGGAGAAGGGATTGATAAGGATTATGAGAAGGCATTGCAATGGTTTTTTCAGGCAGCCGAGCAAGAGGATCCTGATGCTCAATATAACCTGGGATTGATGTTCAAGGAAGGCACCGGGGTGGACCAGGATTATGAGCAAGCGCTGCAGATGTTCCAGCTGGCCGCTGCGCAAGGTCAGGCAAGTGCTATGTACCATCTTGGTTTAATGTTTCGGGATGGTATGGGAGTGGAACAGAATAATGACGAAGCATTGCAATGGCTTTTGCTGGCTGCAGAAAATGAGCAAGTGGAATCACAATTTAATTTGGGGCTTATTTATCTGATTGGAGCGGTTGTCGAAAAAAATGTGGAAACGGCATTCCAATGGTTTCTCACGGCTGCGGAAGGAGGTCATGTCGTTGCACAGAATAATGTGGGCTTGATGTATGAAGCCGGAATGGGAGTCGAGCAGAACATCAACGAAGCCTTCCGGTGGTATCAACAAGGGGCCAATCAGGGAAATGCCAATGCTCAGTTCAGTTTGGGATTCCTCTACGAATCGGGGAGAGGAGCAGAACAGAATTTTCAGGAAGCTTTAAACTGGTATTTGAAAGCCGCACAGCAGGGAGATGCACAAAGCCAGAGTAATCTGGGAAGGATGTACGAAACCGGTCTGGCGGGTACGGCGAATTACAAAGAGGCTGCCAGATGGTACCATGCGGCAGCAGAGCAGGATCATATTACCGCACAGGTGGCACTGGCACAACTGTATGAAAACGGAAGTGGGGTCAAGCAGGATTACGAGTTGGCTATTAAATGGTATCAGCGAGCAGTGGAAAAAGGGTACCCCATTCCCGCAAAAAATCTTGCGGAGCTCCAGCAGGCCCATGAGGAACGTCAGCGAGAATTTGAGCGTGCCAAAAGTATCAATACAGTAAAGGCATACAAAGAGTTTGTCAGTAAATACCCAGGCACCAAGCAGACAGAGGAAGCGCTGCGCATTCAAGAATTTTTTTCTATTGGGCCGGCACAAATGACTATTGAAGATTTGATAGGCTATAAAAAGGAAGATCAGATTGAGGATTTAGTATTGGCTGCTAAAGTCAGGTCCATGGATAAGGTGTACCGGGATTTTTCTGTTCCCAAAGATGTTAAAATTCTGCAATCGATAGGTGTGGGTGCCCCTGTGATTGCAGCCATGATTGAAACGACTGCCAAGCAAAAAGGACTGCAGCATGGGGCGTGCCGAATAGGGCAGATTGTCCGTTTCAAAAAGAATTTTGTTCTGACAGGATCAACAGGGATCAACTATTTGGATATGTTGAATACCGTGCTGCAGGATTCTCTTTTTGAGGAGTGGTTTGAGATTACGTATATTGGAGTAGTGGATGGATTCACCAAGGAAGGGCAAGTCAAAGTCAAAGTGATTGTGGACAATGCGGTTGTCACCAAAGGACGATTCTTCTCTGCGGAAAATAAACGGAAGCAGAAGAATGAGATTGACCAGTCGGTGGGTTCTTTTCGGATTTTAGATGAGGAAGTGTGCAAATCAGATGATTTTATGATCAAATCCGATTATGCAACAGAAGCATTCCGGTTTGATTTATAACGATAAGGAGGCTATATGGACAAAGGAAGACATGCAATACACCATGGGTTGATCGGTGTGTTGATCATTTTTTTTATCATGAGCTGTGGAGCATCACGAAAAGTTTCTCGAGTGGGGACTTCCGAAGCAACGGATTTATCAGGACGCTGGAATGATACAGACTCTCGGTTGGTTGCAGAGGCAATGATTCGTGATATCTTAAAAAGACCCTGGCTGGATGATTTTTCGGATCGGGAAGATCGTAAGCCTCGGATGATTGTGGGCACGGTCATCAATCGCAGTCACGAGCACATTGCGGTACAAACCTTTGTGAAAGATTTGGAACGGGAATTGATCAACTCTGGAAAAGTTTCTTTTGTAGCATCTAAGAGTGAAAGACAAGAGGTGCGTGAGGAAAGAGACGATCAGCAGATGGAAGCATCAGAAGAAACAGCAAAGCGTCTGGCACAGGAAGCTGCTGCCGATTATATGCTCCGCGGGTCACTCAATACAATTTTGGATGAGTCAGGAGACACTAAAGTCATCTTCTATCAGACCAATTTAGAACTGATTGACATAGAAAGCAGTGAAAAGGTATGGATTGGTCAAAAAAAGATCAAGAAGGTGGTTGAACGCAGCAGCTACAAGTATTAGGAGGACTATGCGGAAATTAATCTATCTATTTTGTGTCGCAGTGCTTGCTGCTTCCATGATGAGCTGTATCCGGATAAAAATCCCTAAAAAAGGCGGCGGCGTTTCGGTTTCTGTGCCGGTAGAAGATGTGTCTGCTACAGTCTCTGCTTTTACTACCGCATCAGTGCCCTTAACGGCAGAAGACAATTTGAATACAGTGGAAGAGCATGTGGTCCATGGACGTTATGCTGAAGCAATTAACGAACTGAGGAAATGGAGAGAGATTGGAGAATTAGAGGCCAAGGATGTGGTGCTGTATGACATCCAAATGGCCATGCTGCTTCATCTGAATGGTGAGTTCAAAAAAAGCAATCAGCTGCTGGATCATGCAGAACGCCGAATGGATGACTTGTTTACTAAGAGCCTCACAACCGAGGCGAGTTCGTATGTGACCAACGACAATACACTGCCTTATGAGGGGGAAGATTTTGAGAAGGTGATGGTCAATATCATTGGTGCTCTGAATTATGTTTTTCTCCAGCAATGGAATGAGGCCCTGGTTGAGATGCGGAAGGTGGACCACAAACTGAATGTTTACAGTGATCAATATAAAAAGAAGGCCAGTTATCGCCTGACGGAAAAATCTTTGCAGTATCTCCAGCCCCAGATCTCTCCGGACTCTGCATCTGCCAAATGGAAGAAGCTGAAAGATCGTAGGTTTCCGACTCAGGATGATTTTCTCGATGCAGCCAAAGAAGCGATAGGTGATGAATTGAAAGAGCCGATGCGCTCCACTGTTTTGAATTTAGCAGAGGAGTCTGTTTATAGAGAAGACGCATTTGCCCGTTACTTGAGCGGAGTTTTGTATGAGGCACTTGGAGAAGAAAATGATGCATTTATTGCTTATCGGAAAGCCTATCAGACTTTTCAAACGTACCAAAAAGATTATGATACACTTGTTCCAAGTCGCTTGAAACGAGACTTGCTGCGAGTGACAAAAAAGCTTGGTCTGATGACCGAGTATCAGGAATACCGCAATGCATTTCCAGCAATAGATGAAATTCCTGCGAATGCCCTAAATGCTCAGGGGGAATTGGTGTTTCTCAGCTACAATGACCTTTCTCCCGTCAAGGTCCAGCATACCGTTCGCATTCCTGTCCCGGTTGGGACTCGTCTGCATTTGATGAAAATAGCATTCCCCCGATTTGCGGTACGAACCAACAAGGTAGCTTACGCCGAAATTCAGTTGAAGTCTGCACAAGGCAAAAAAATCAACCAGCAGACATTTGAAGTAGAAAATATAGGCGCCATTGCCATCAAAGATTTGGATGATCGCATTGGCCGTATTCGCACAAAGGCGATTGCCAGAGCGACTGCTAAGTTTGTTGCGGTCAAATCAGCAGAAAAGGGCGCCAAACAAGCGCTGGGTGTATTTGGAGGTTTTGCTGCAGGAACAGCTGGGAACACGGTTGCCAATATTTCAGAAAGGATTGACAAGCGTTCATGGCGCCTCTTGCCTGGAAAAATTCAGATGGGACGTCTTTTTGCATCACCGGGGGTCTATCATCTCGAGGTGCAATACTATTCCAAAAATAAGGAACTTTTAGGAAGCCGAAACTATCCAGATATCCGAGTTGATGCCGGGAAAAAGACGTTTGTGCGTGCCCGTTTTTTTAGTGGTGCTGGAACTAACTGATGGAATACCATGAAAGCAATACAAACAATTATATGCTCTCTTTTTCTTGTGGGACTCGGGTTTTCAGTCACTGTTCATGCTGAAGAAAGACCGGACTGGGTCGATGGCAGGAGCTCAAAATATCCTGATTCGCAATATTTGCTTGGAGTGGGTTCTGGCGATGATCGGCGTAGTGCTAAAAATGACACGGCTATGGCAATGAAGCGGGTTTTTGAAGCTGCGATCAAACAGGAAATTCAGGAGATGGAAAAACACCTTCAACTGGGCTCTCATCCTGGTTCGCAAACAAGCTCTGGTACAGAAAAGTTATTTCAAATTAAAAAACTGGTCAAAACTGCTGGTAAAAAATTGAAGGAAGCCGTGACGTTTGCAGAAACATGGGTCGACCCAACGCAAGTGGTTTATCAATTAGCCATCCTTGATCGGCAAAAAGCTGCGGCCATTTTGAAAGAAGAAATTGACAAAGAAGAAGATATTATTTTTGAAGAGTACAGTGCTGCATTGGAAGAAAAAATGAGTGTTGCTGCAGACAAATTAGTGGTTGCCCGCCACTTGTATGCCACCATTCAGGCAATCATGCGCCGGGATCTGTATAATGTCGATTATCGAATTGCACAGCACACGGGGGAGGGAAAACGATTTGAAGTCTTGCTGAAGCTGGTAAGTCCTAAGCTACAAGAGTATTTACGTAACGATTTTAAAATTGCAATGGAAATGGAAGGAACTCCGCAAATTCGTAAGGTTTTGGTGGAATTGCTGACCCAGCAAGGTTTTACAGTACTTCAGGGGACATCGGCTTCTGCAGATATTGTGATCAAAGGCAAAGCTTCCTTCAGAAAGATTGATCGTCCATCAAAAAATAAACAATTCATCCGCTGGAACATTGAAATGAATTTGCAAGATGTCAAAGATGGTAAAACGATTGGCAGTGTCAACCGTACTGGTCGGGAGGCTCATCTCAGTGACGAAGAAGCCAGAGTAAGGGCGATGCGCTCCATTACCAAAGACGTCTTGCCTCGTTTGAATCGTCAACTGTATGGGTATATTTTTAATATCACGACTTAAAAAAAATGAACGCCTTCCAGAATAAACTGATGTTCTTCATATTCTGGATCATCGAGTGGGTAGGCAATGGCAAACCGCAGGGGAACTTGAAATAAAGCCAAAGCATCCACTCTCCATTGAATGCCGAATCCCGCGTCTTTTCTGAGCAAGGCATCGTCATACGTGCCTCCAATCGGCCAGATTTTCCCCTGGTCATAAAAAAGAATTCCATCGAATCCCAGAGAAGAGACGTTTCCCCATAAGGGTGAGGTGACTAGAGGAAATTCAAACTCAAGGCGGGTTAGCAATAAATGGTCACCGCTGAGACGTGTTTGCAGGGGAAAGCCTCTCAATGCGCTTGGTGCGCCCAGTTGATGTTTTTTTTGTTGAGGGGTCATGCCATCGGTGGTGGCTGCCCTCCATGTCCAGCGCAGGTATTTGCGAAAACCCACTCGAAATGCATGAGCCAGCGCCCCATCCAGGATGGTGTATTGCAAGTCGGCGCCAAGGTCAACCAAAGATTGCTCCATTTCAATTTGCCAGGAAGGAAAATACAAGCGCTTGAATCCGGCTCTGCCGATATGGCTCAGTTTGAGGTGGCTGGTGTTGCCGCTTTCCACAACAGAGCTGATGCTTTCTTCCGATCGGTCTGTTTCAAAAACCTCTTCATAGGCGACTTCTGCCGCCAGTCCCTGGTATTCCAATCGCAGCCCTCTGGTTTGAGCTCCTCCGATTTTGGAAGCCCTTAGGGCAAGGGTCAAATTGTTCAAAGCAAAGGAGTAGCGTCGAAATTCCAGAAAGTAAAGATTCTCTTTGCTTTTGAATCCATATCCTGGCGTAACCCGAAACATGTACTGATCTATCTCTGTTTTTGCTTCAAGCCCGATTTGGTTGCCGTCAATGGCGTTGCTGCCGGCGCGTGGGGTCAGGGTGATCATGATTTCCCGCTGTTTTTTCCAGTCAAAAATAAACCGCACCCGAAAAAAATAGAAAGAATGGTTGTTGGCTCTTGATGTTTCCAGCAGCTGCTCCTCTGGATCAAGGGATACATCTGCCGGGGGAGAATCTGAAATAAAAGTGAGGGACTCTTCCTGTTTGTCTCCAGAAATTTGTTGTTGTAGCATCACTCCTACCTGTGTCTTCATTTCGATTACCACCGGCATGGTGGCGGTGCCCACTCGCTTTACCAGAATGCTGGTTTGATAGCGTCCATTGGCAAGCGATTGGTAAGAATGTTCTGCCAGGGCGTAATCCAGCGTGTTTGTCGTGTGGAACCATTGATGAAAAAACCATGTGAGAGACTCCTTACCGTTCCGCTCCATCGAATGTTGCAAATCTTCGATGGTTGCCAATTGGTGCTGGTGCTGGTTGTAAAAATGCTGCAGTCCTTTTTTAAAAGAATTTTTCCCCAGTACGTATTCCAGCATCGAAAGAACCAATGCGGTTTTGTAGGTGATCACACGCAGCAGCAGACGGGTTTGTTCTGTTTGCTGGATGGAAGAAATGATGGGCTGCTGTTGTTCAGTTGGGATGGTGCGTACCATTTCTTCAAAAAAATGCTCTTTATAATGGGGGTTGAGCCAGTCCACAAAATCAAAAATACCGGCATCCCTCCCGTACTCACTTTCAAAAAATTTCAGGCTGAAATAGGCAGGCAAACCCAGGCGCAGCCATAACTGTGTGTCATTATTGTTCCAGACGGTTTCCCCAAACCACATTTCTCCCAGTCCACGGATTAAAAAGGTTAAGATGCGCCGATCCATGATCTCGGAGCGTTTGTAATGAGGAGTGGTGACCAGAATCAGATTATTGAGCACCTGTATTTTCTCTTGATTGCCATGGATTTCTACAATATCAATCTGCTGCCAGGGAGGGGAAAGACCATATTGCGTCTTCATGAACTGAATAAAGACTCCTGTCCATTGTTTCAGCATTTTGGCACGGTAAGGATTGTTGGTTAAGGTCATCACGTTGATATCAACACGCCCTGATGATGTCTGAGTTTCTAAATTCCCCCGGCCCCCTTTGGTAAAGGGGGTTTTCTGAGGATAATTTTTGCTGGACTTGATACCAGCGGGGAAGGGAGGGGCAAGGAAATGGTATCTGGGAGAAAAAACCAGAGGAAAGTATTTCAGAGGGCGTTTGGAAACAGGTAGAACAACGGTTTGATTTTTTGTAATTTTAGAAGCCCAGGTTGTGGTAATCAAGCTTCCTGACTGGGAAGAACGAAAGGAGACCTGGTAATTGCCTGGTGAGGGCTCAAGCTGGGATGTTGGCCAGTTTCTGTTTTTAAAACGAAGCAGCCTGGGATGCCATTCTGCCGTCAGTAGTTCAGTTTCTACAACACCTTCATGAAAACGAATCGGCAGCTTCGTTTCAAACTCGATTTGAATTTTATCGGTAGTTCCCAAGTCTGTTGTCTGAATTTTCAACAAGCCTTGTTTGGTTGAGTAGCCCACTGCTAAATCCGGATTGTCCTCTATGGTGTGTGGAAATGAATTACCTGCAGTGTTGGTGACGGAAAGGATTGTGGTGTATCCCGGACTGAAACCCTCTGGAAAGGCTGGGTCGCTGTTGCCTTTGCGAAGGCCGGAGACAATAAACATGGGAGTGTCCAGATGTTTTAAGATACCCCTGGGATCTGGTTCCACAAACCGATTCATCGGCAAGGCAAAGAAAAGTTCTTCAGCAGGATAATCTTGTTTAGAAAAAGAAACTTCCATGGTGCCGTGCAGAATTCGGTTTCCTGCGTCATAAGCAACCTGGAGCTGATAATGAGGTAGGGATGCCCAGCAAATGAATGGAACACCAATCCAAAATGCAGAAATCAGAAAAATTCGAATTGTATAGCTGTCCAGAAATGTTTTTTCAAAATCCCCCTGACCCCCTTTGAAAAAAAGGGAGAACTCTTGGAAAAAACTTTTCTGAGTATATATATGTCTGAGATAGGATAGCAATGTAGCACTCTAATGCTAAATGAGGAAATGCGGAAATGAGGTGTGGAGGCAGCAGATGCTGCCTCAAGGATCTATGTACTGATGTTTCCAGTAATGGTAACCTGGACTGGTGAATTGGTGGCATCTGTCCCCGTGATGGTAAGGGTCGTTTGCACCGAGCTGGTTTCTGTGCAGTTGAATTCAAGTGTGACCTGGGAAGGTGCGGTGCCAGATGTTGCGGAAATAACGAGCCAGCTGGGGACAGTCGAGCTGATGGACCAGTTCAGGGTTCCTGTGCCTGTATTGGTAATATCGAGTGTCCCAATGGATTGATTACAACTGGTAACACCAAGGATATGACTAAAAGTGTAAGTGGAACTGGATACTCCGATGGTGGGGATTCCTGTGTTGATCGTAGTGGTTGTCGCACTGGTCGTTGTCGTCGTGGTAGTGGAAGTTGTTGTGGTCGCAGTTGCTCCTGCATTAAAATCTGCCTGTAAGGTGTAACTTCCTGTACCGCCGGAAAAAGCAGTGACTTTGATGTAGTAGGTTCCAGCACTGAGTTCTCTGCTGATTAAAAAATTTCCTGATGCTCCGCCATCATCATCACCGTCTGTCGTCGTACCATTGATGTCTTCCAGGGAGCCTATTGTATCTAAACTTCCTGTTGTTTGAAGGGTCAATACCCCAAATTCGGAAAGCGTGATTTGAAAATAATCAATGTCGTCGGCTGAGTCCATTTCACCGGAGAGGGAAGAGCCTGCTTGAATTTCTGTGGCACTTTCTCGTGTGTCCCCATGGTCATCACTGACAGTCACAAGAGTGGTTGTGGTGGTTGTGGTGGTTGTTACCGTAGATTGCTCTCCCTCAAGAGTGAAACTGGTTACAGTAATCGAAGTATCAGTGGTTTTCCCTGAAAATTCTTCTCTCACTCCTTGTTTTTCAACAGTGACAATGAACGGTGTTTCCTCGGGGCTGCCGCTGTTATTTACCACGCCCACGGTGTAGTCTCCGGAAGGGGCTGTTGCCCAAAAGATGTTCTCTTGAGGATCATCACTGCAGCTGGAAACATTGGCATCAACGTCCAGGGTTCCTTCTCTGTTATCGCAAGTAGCAGAAGTATTAAAAAAACTAATTTGATTTTGACAAGGATCCGTGACAGCAAGATCCAGATCCTGGCAGCCGGACCAACGTAGGTTGACCCGGATGTCTCCGGAGCTGCCTTTTAGAGCGGTCCCTGAATCTCCGCTTCCGGATGAAGAACCGCCACCTCCAGAGCCGCCACCTCCCCCGGCAGCCGCACCAACGACAACAACTCCACCGCCAACAGCTCCTATTGTGCCTAGACTGACTCCGGCAATTCCAGCCCCAGCCGCGCCTCCTGCTCCCGTCGCACTCGCCCCAGCCGCAGTACCTGCTTCTGTGGAAGAAACTCCTGCTGCAGAAGTAGAACTGCTGGAAGAGCTTCCTGCCGTTGAGGAGCTGCTTCCTCCGCCGCTACCACCCCCGCCGCTTTTTCCCTGTTGGAGCCCTTCTTTATCGATTCCTCCCGCAGTCACATCGCATTCTACATTTTCTGCATCTTCTTGACAATCTACCGATGGGGAACAAGCCGGGATTGTCAGGACAAGAGACAGGAGGACAGAAGATAGTATCAGAAACAAGGTTTTAGTTTTCATGGGGCCTCCATTTTTATCTGTGGTTTTGTCTTAGGACTCGTACAGAAATAACCTTTACAGATGACTTGTCTTTTTCCTCGTCTACGGTGTTGTCTTCAAAGGCACATACTCCAGTATGCACAATTGAAGACGCCTTGTAGCCAGGAAAAAATACTTCCTCATCTTTGTCAACGTTATTTCTGCACGAATCCTTAGTCGAAAAGTGGTGCATTGTTCAAATATCCCCTGTAGTCAATATATATTTTGAATATATGAATAAAAACAAGTTTAAACGGTTGCTTGCTTGAAATCAGGCACCGTTAACCTGGAGGTTTTTGATGGTGGTATCTGTTCAAAGAAATACTCAGACAATAAATTAGCAAATCTACTTGTCTTTTCAACGATCCTCTGCGTTGCTTTATCGGTTACATAGCAACAAGCTATGCGCCCAATAAAACGCCTTGAATCTCGATGAAAATCCTGCGTAACTTTCGCATGTTATTATTTTCGCCTTCCTAAGGGCTCGTACATAAATAACCTTTACAGATGACTTGTCTTTTTCCTCGTCTACGGTGTTGTCTTCAAAGGCACATACTCCAGTATGCACAATTGAAGACGCCTTGTAGCCAAGAAAAAATACTTCCTCATCTTTGTCAACGTTATTTCTGCACGAGCCCTAAATGAGAGTAGACTTAGCTAAGTACAGGTCTGCCCATTTCCAAATATCTCCGTTTGCCTTGGAATCAAAATCTTTTAAGATGTGGTCCGCCGGAGTCTGCCCATTTTTTGTATATTTATCAAAATAAGGAATAAGCCAGGTTTCATTTTCGGAGCCCAAAGAATTCAGAGCCAGTTCAAATATTTGTCGAGAGATCTTTGCAAAGCTTACATGGTTGACATGCGCATGCAGCCCTTCTTTAGCCGCCGCTGCTCGATATATAGCAAAATCATTGAGCGGCAAATCCATTAGAAGGGAGTATACTTTTTCAAATACTTCCTCATAATATACTAAAGCTTTCAGTAATGCCGGAATGGCAATAGAATCGCTAGGGAGTAGGGCATCTGTGACACGCATCTCAATAATATTTTTGATTCGAGCATCAGGAAATATCATACCTAAATGTTGTTTCCAATCATCAAATGTTACTTCAATCTCAGGATTTTGACCTGCCATGAGTTCTTTGAATGATATATGAGTTAGTGGAATAATACGGTCATCACGTGTCAGATAATAAGGCGAGGCGTTCAGAGTCCATTGGATATAATCGTCTAATTGAAATTTTTCCTGTAAAAAGGCTTCTGGTAATCCTGATCGAACAGGATCGGTGTCTTGCCAAATTCTCGCACGGAAAGAAAGAAAATTTGTTTTTTTCCCATCAAAGAGCGGGCTGTTTGCAAAGATTGCCGTCAAGAATGGGGAAAGCCGATTAAAAAACACAAATTTGTGCTCTAAGTCTTCTTTGGAAAAATAATCGACACTCACTTGGGTGCTCGCTGTTGCTTTCATCATGAGTTGTCCATGAGTCCCCACTTTTTTCATGTGGGGAAACATGATATGGTAACGCTGTTTGTCGACAAGAGGAATGTCATGCAATGGAAACAAGGGCATGACTCCGATAGGGAGAACCCTGCTGCCGCACTGTTCAGTTGCATGAAAAAGCTGTTCCAGGTACAAGGTTAATTCATCTTCAATGGCATGAAGAGACGCTAAAGGAGTACCAGCAAATTCAATTTGTCCTCCAGGCTCAATCGTGATACTTTGCTTATTGTCATTGGATAAACTGACTAATTGTTTTCCTTCATAGTGCTTTGTCCATTGGATGCCCTTTTGTTGACCAAAATCATGAATGTTTGAGAGTATTTGATATACACCAGGCTGTCCTTCCATTGGAAGCGGTTGATATTTTGAGACTTCTGAGTTGGTGGGCTGAAGAACGAAATTCTCATACTCTAATCCAAGCAGTTGATTTGCTGGATTATCGGAATCAGGCTTCAAATGTTGTAGAAAATATTCTTCCAGTTCAAAAAATTTCATCTTAACCAGTATCAATTCTAGATTGTTGTTGTGAATTAAATCTTTATATTAAAGTGTTTCTTGTCTTGTACACGACTTGGATTTCTTATGAAAATGGAGTCATAACCAAGCAATTTATGATTTAAGGGATAAAAATACACATTGGATGTGCTGCATATGGACCATGTATTCTTACAATTTATTGAATATCTGCAAACTAAAAAGTATTCTTTGAACAGCATTCAAAATCATCGTCTCGATTTATTGCGATTTAAAAAATGGCTGGAAGGGGATGATGATTTTTCACTGCCTCATCTTCAAAAATTGACGTCGGAACATATCCAAGCGTATGCTCAAGTCTTAGAGGAGTCTGTAAAACCTCGAACAGTTGCCCGGCATCTTTCTTCGTTACGACTCTTTTTTGATTATCTGGAGCAACAAGGATTGATTAGCATGAGTCCTTTGGATTTGATCAAGTTTCCAGAAATTGAGTATACTCCTCCAGAGATGCTTCCTCCAGAAGAAATCGTGGCATTGCTGGAAGCTCCTTCCTTGAATCACTATCTAGGCCTTCGGGATCGTGCTCTTTTGGAACTTTCTTATTCCAGTGGCCTTAAAATCAAAGAATTGCTCAATTTAGACATTGAAGATCTTTTTCTCGACTTGGGCTTTCTAAAAGTCCGTGGTAAACGTGAGCGAATGGTACCAGTGACATCAAAGGCTGTTGAAATATTGACAAGCTATCTGGACACAGCACGTCTCCCTCGTCTACTGAATAAAAATGATGCCTGCTTGTTTCCAAACCGTAACGGGGTTCGTATGACCCGTATTGGATTTTGGAATATGGTTAAAAAACATGCCCGACGTGCAGGAATTCAAACAAATATTAATCCACGTATGTTGCGGCATTCATTTGCAATGCATTTGATTCAAAGCGGGATGGATTTGACGAGTATTAAATTATTATTTGGGTACGTTGCATTAGATGCAACATCACAATATGCACACGTGAATGCCCCCGATTATTTTCAATCGTTTCATCAGTTTCATCCTAGGGGCCGTCACCACGTAGACAAGGGAATAGTTTTACCGCAATAAAGAAAAACAGCGCAATAACTTTCTAATTTATTAATCATCAAAAGAGGTACATACGTGTCCATTAAAATTGCAGTCATGTCCATGAAAGGAGGCCAGGGAAAAACCGTCCTTTCCGTCAATTTAGCAGATAGAATATCGAAAGCAAACCGCGATGTGTTATTGATAGACTCAGACATGCAAGCGAATGTAACAACAATTTTTCAGCGTGACCATGTATGCAACCTGGCAAACCTGGTTTTGGGAGAAATAAAGGAATTTCAATTTATAGATGTCAATCAATATTTCTCATTCTTACCATCTGGCGGCAAAGGCATGGTGGCTGCAGCACGTTATATCAGCAGTTCTCGTTTTCGTGAAAGTATTTTAAAAAATTTGCTGGAACCTTTGGATCAGAGTGTCATTATTTTTGATTGTGCTCCCAGCTGGAATGAAGTCAATGAAAACATTTTAATGTATGTCGACTATGTGATCGTTCCTGTTGTCACAGACTACCTGGGATTCAGTGGTTGCGACCAGGTGATGACCTATATTGAGGATCTGAAAAATGATGCGCGCGGATTGTGTCACGCAGAAGTTTTAGGGATTGCAATCACTCGGTATAACATTCGTACCAATATTTCGAAAACGGTGATGACTGGATTGAGCGAGCGCTGGCCAGATCTTATGTTTGAAAGCGTGGTGGAAGAGTCGGTTTCTATTCAGGAAGCTCCTGCCTACCATCAAAGTATTTTTGATTATAAAAAAGGGAAAACCAAAGGAGCTTTGATGTATGATGCGCTGTGTAAAGAAATTTTGATGAGAATTGCCGAAAAAGGAAAGGATTGAGAAGATGGCTAAAACATTGAATTTTGATTTGACTTCCCAAAGTGATATCCCAAAGGATGGTCTGGCATCGGATCAAAAAACACCTCTGTCTGTAGGACAGCGTCAAACAGATTTTTCGATTCCATATTACGATCCGGAACTTGGTCAGGATGTGGTCTTGCAGAATACGTCACAGGCACAGAGGATTGTTGACAAGATCAATCAATATATTGAAAATATTGCAGATGACTATTTCTTACTGGGGGTGCATCTAATAGCTCTGCATAAGCTTCTAAAAGAATCTAAATTGTCAACAGATCAGATCAAGGCCTGGTATGTTGAGAATGTGAATATGCCCTATTCTTCGGCAATGCAGTGCAAAAAAGTAGCAGAAGTGTATGAAGATCGGCCCGAATTGATCAATCGCTATACGGCTTCAGGGGCCTATTTGTTGAGTAATTGTGGAACCCATGAAGACCGAGAGGCCATTTGGCAAGATGCCTGTGGGAAAAAATCTTCGGCGTCTATTCGAGATCTTCGCAAGGTTTTAAAGAAAAAACGGGAGTCGGATTTGCAGCTGACAGACAAACAAGAACCTTCTGAACTCCATTACAAAATGAATGAAATTGAAATTCATCGAACATTTCTGGAATTGACCAAGGAAACAAAAAAGCTTGTAGATTGTTCAGAGTTGCAAGAACGGCTAGAACAAAGGAAAAATTTGATTCGAATGATTCGTAAATTGGCCCATCAAATGGGAGAAGTGTTATCATGACTAATATCCAATTTTTTAGAAAATACCGATTTGAAGCAGCACGCCGTCTTGGAGGAATAGCAAAAGACCATCGAACTTCTCGCTTGCATGGGCATTCTTTTGTATTGACAGCAGCAATTCATTCAGAAAAGCAGAATGAAGATATTGTGTTTGCGGAGCTAGATAAGAAAATGCATCCTCTTTTTGCTTCGCTGGACTACCAATACCTGAACGAGTCAATTCCTCTGGAAAATCCAACTAGCTCCAATCTACTCAAATGGGCTCATGAACAAGCAAGATTGGATGATTCAGTGGTGCTGGAGTTACAGGACACAAAAAAAAATGTAAGGATGGCAGATGATGGGAGATTTCAGTTTTCTCAGGAGTTTATTTTACATTCTGCTCATTTTTTGCCTAATGTGCCCGAAGGACATAAGTGTGGGCGTTTGCACGGTCACAACTTTAAAATAATTTTGACATGGGAAGGCGATCCTGAACAGGAGCTCCTAGAATATGAGCAGCTGCTGGAACAGTTTCAGCCATTATATGAACAACTTCATTGCAGATTACTCAATGATATAGATGGTCTTGAGAATCCCACTTCCGAAAATTTAAGTGCCTGGCTATGGAAAAAATTAAAAACAGTCATTCCATTGTTGGTCTCAGTCACGGTGTACGAAACTAATTCTGTTGGCAGCTCGTATACAGGCAAATTATGGGACTGTTTTAAAGAATTTTCGATGGATAGCGCAATCCTTGGGGAGTATGGGCCGATGGGGCATACTTATGTGGTTCGGCTTTGTATTCAAGGAACACTGGATGCGACGATGGGATGGACGCGGGATTTTGGAGAAATTAAGGATTCATTTCAACCCTATTACAAAGAGTTAGATCATCATCCTTTGCATCAGGTCAATGGACTGAATGCGACCCATTTACCAACACTTGCTGATTGGATTTATGAAAAAGTAGCACCCCAAATTCCAGAATTATATCGCATTCAAATTGCTGATACAGAAAACTCGGGTATTTGGTATCAAATGAAGTGTCGTTGATTAATTTTTTCTTTTGCTGAACTCGTAAAGTACATGGCCTTCTCCGTCAATAAACTGCATGTGTACTTTCTCCCTTTTCACGTCAAACCAAGCAAATCCAGTGTTTTGGAAAATGAATAGACTCGGGATTTCGGAGGAGGTCGTCCTTTCTCTGTCTTTTGGAGAACGGTAGTGCTGTCCTCCTGCACCACTAACAATATACTCTGTTGCTTTACCAGGTTTTTGTAAGTGCTCCAGTTCATGGTCATGGCCTGCCAGATAAAAATCTATCTTGTCTTGCAAAAATTGTTGCCAGTACCAACGCATGACTGGGTCGGTGTCTCCATGAGTGCCGCTGCTGTAAATGGGTCGGTGTGTGAACACAAATGACCAAGGGGAAGGAGATGAGACTCCATCCAACATCACCTCCAATTCATGGAGTCCCCATAGATTGCATTCTGTATTGACTGCAAAAAAACGAGCAGGCCCTGCTTCAAAATAATAGCTGAAATTAGGCATGTTCCATCGCGGGTTTTTTAGACTATACATGATTTGCGACAATCCGCTCTGGTGCAGGTCATGATTGCCCACAACAGCAAAGAAGGGCTTATCGATGCGGGTGTACATGTTTTCAAAAACTGTTGTAAATAACGGATCTTCTGGAGAGGCAACACCATCTGGGTAAAAGTTATCTCCCAGCATTAAAATGAGGTCGCATCCTTTTTTATGACAAATATGATATATTGTTTCAGCAACCTGTTTTTGATCTTTATTGCCCGTACCAACATCTCCTACTGCAATAAATTTTAGTGAAGTTGGGGATACCGTTGTAATAGGGGATTTCGTAATGTCTGAAGAAAGGGGGAAACATCCTTTTCTTATGAACTCTTGGTGGATTTGGCAGCCGCTCCAGCCGCCTAGAACCAGCAACAGGGTAACTAGAAAAATTTTTTTGGTCATTTGCGGAGGGTTCCTGTATTGTGACAATCGAGATGAATTTATGAAACTGCCATAGGATCGAATGATTTAACCAGCCGATCCAAGGCTTTTATTTGACTCAAAAACCTTTCCAATTGCTGGAGTGACAGGGCACATGGACCATCACACAGAGCTTCATCTGGATTTGGGTGTGCTTCCAGAAACAAACCCGCCAAGGACTGGGACATGCCTGCTAATGCGAGCTGTTGTGTGAATTGCCGACGTCCATCAGCAGAAGTCGGGCGCCCACCTGGTTTTTGAAGGGCATGAGTGACATCAAAAAAAACGGGGCAATGGAAAGACTTCATGATTGGAAAAGCGAGCATATCGACAATTAAGTTGCCATATCCAAAGGAGCTGCCGCGTTCGCAGAGGATTAACTGGTTATTGCCGGCAGATTCAAACTTTTCCAAGATATGCTGCATCTCCTCAGGTGCCAGGAATTGAGCTTTTTTGATATTGATCACTGCCTGGGTATTTGCCATTGCTGAAACGAGGTCTGTTTGGCGCGACAAAAATGCTGGCAATTGCAGAATATCAACTACTTCTGCGACAGGAGCAGCTTGATATGGTTCATGAACATCTGTTAAGATAGGAACATCAAATTCGGCTTTAATGGCCTCAAAGATTTTTAGACCTTCTTCCATACCTGGCCCTCGAAAAGAATGAAGAGAAGAGCGATTGGCTTTGTCAAAAGATGCTTTAAAAACATAAGGAATGCCTAACTTTCCTGTTACATGAACATAAGTCTCTGCAATATGAAGTGCTAAATCGCGTGATTCTAGGACATTCATTCCACCAAATAAGACAAAAGGATGTTGGTTGGAGATGGGAATATTTTTTACGTAAACTACTTTCTGTGACATCTTTTCTCTTAGGGTTGGATAGGATGTTTTGATGTGATGCTGGTGAAACAATACAATAAAATGATGCTATGTTGGAAAGCAAAATAAAAAAAAATATTTATATTGGAACAATCATATCCCCTTTTACCTTAGATGACGTACATGAGGTTATAGATCAAGTTGAACAGTCGAAAATGTCTGTTGTATTACTCGATATGCATGATTTAGGTCTTATTACTTCAACAACTTTAAGTATTATTGTGTCCCTTTGTAAGAATTTAGAAGAAATTCAGATCAAGCTGGGGCTTTTTAATTTATCTGATAATAATAGTAAATTGTTAAAAATTGCAGGAATCGATCATCTGCTTTTTGTATTTAAAAACTGCTCAGAGGGTATTGCTGCATTAGGAAGATAATATTTGTATTATGTAATGGACAAAAAGATAGCTTCCTGCTTCTCCTTCCAGATAGCCTATTTGATCATTGATTCGAATATAGAAATGAGATTGATCTTTGGGTAATTGATATTGAAATTCAATCATGCCATTGTGTTTTGGTGCATATCGTTTGATAAGATGGTGTTGTGCATCATATACAGAAAGTTCAGGGGATAAGTTCGTCTTACCAATTTGCTGCCATTTTCCAGTCATTTTCTGCAAGGGATGTTTAGATTCAACTTTGAAGAGAGTACTGTCTCCTCGACTGCGGATCACATCATAAACACCCGTTTCTGAAGGAAGGGTGTAAACCGTTTTCAACTTTTCTGTGGGAACTTTTTTTTCCGGGGTTTTTATTTTATGTTCTGTGATCCATCGTTCAACGAGATCAACGGGTTGATAGGACTCTAATGGGCTGAGTGTTTCTTTGCTTTGAAATTGAATTTCCAATTGATCACTGTTCCAAACAGCACTTTGTACCTGGTAGGAAGGAAAGGATGACTGTTTTAAGCTGGAGACTAATGTTTGGCGGTTTCCTGAATAGACAGCATGATACATCGTGTAGTCGTTCGCCAGTGTGTGTAGTTGAATATAGTCCCATAATCCTTGTCTATTCAGAATATTTTGTAGGAAAATAGTCTCCTGCTGGGGTGTTGACAATCCAGACAGCTTTATGCTGACAAGATCCCCACTCTTCTTTTCTGCAGAGATCAACGCGGTAATTAATGGGTTCCACGTTAGTGCTAATTTGTTTAATAATTCGGGAGCGTCTTGTTTTGCACTCCAGTCGTTAAATGTTTTTGCAGTGTTTGCCTGTTTCAAATACTTTCCATTAGAGGCATCATACAAATTCAATTGTAATTTAACAAATAAAGGCTTTTTCTTATTTTTTGAAGGTAGCCGTTTGAATTGAAAGTCCAGGAATAGGAGAGCCGAACTTTTAGAATTGAGGATGAGTTGTTGAGGCAGCGGTTGCTTTGAATGAGTTGTAAGACTCTTTACCCATGCCGAGTTCAATGGTCTTGCCTTTCGGATATGTAGCTTATATGGTTTGAAAAGCTGGTTTAATGTGCGGATCGTTTCTTTTTTTGTAGGGTTTTGCCAGGCAGAATCTTTGGAGTCAAAAAATAAAGTCACTTGCCTGGTAGGATCATCCAGCAGCGATAAATTGAGTTGTTTGAGATGTGAGATAATCTTGTTTTTAAAAATACGAGCTTCCAGGAGGATCGAAAACTCTGCGGAGTTTTCCGATTCAGATGTTTCAATGACTCGAATGGATTCAATAAACTGATCAGGATTTTTTAAAATATTTGTTTTAATCTGTTGCTCAACCTGAGCCAGTATCGTGGTGTCAATCAACTGAGGCAGCACCTCTTGAATAATTACCTGTTTTGCCTCAAACACCGCTTTATTCTCTGCTTGAGCAACATTTTCATTGACAATAGGAACAGTGGCTTTTCCCTGCTGTACAATAAAGCTTTGTGCAATAGCACAGGTTGGTATGAGCAAGTAGCAAATCAGAGAAATTCCAATAATCAGGATTGTCTTGTTGATGATGTGTTTACGCTGAATCAATGTATTTTTCTCAACTTTGGAGTAACAATGCCTATTTCATTCCATGGTGGTCATAGTGGCAACTATTGTGACCATGCTGAAGGAAAACTGGAAGATATTATTTGCAATGCCATTGAACAAGGTTTTACCCATTATGGCCTGTCAGAACATATGCCGCGTACTCAGACTGAATATCTCTATCCTGAAGAGTGTGAGCGTGGTCGCACACCAGAACAACTGGAGCGTATGTTTGCATTGTATATCCAGGAAGGCCGCCAATTACAATACAAATACAAAGAACAAATTCATATACTGGTTGGAATGGAAACAGAATTGATTGGTACTAATTTTGATGAAATAGAACATTTCTATCATAAATACAGTCCAGACTATTTAGTGGGATCGGTCCATTATGTCAATCAGATTCCCTCTGATTACAGCGAAAGTGATTTTGAAAAGCTGGAACAATTGTTAGGGGGGACAGAAGCTGTGTTTTGTGCTTATTATGATGCCCAGTTTGAACTATTACAGCGCATTCGTCCTCAGGTGGTGGGCCATTTTGATTTGATACGCCTCTTTCGACCAGAGTTTTCCTTATCAGCAAAAATTTGGGAAAAAATAGAGAGAAACCTCACCTGTGCGATTTCTTATGATGCATTGGTAGAGATAAATGCGAGGGCATTCAAGAAGAAACAGAGAGAACCTTATCCACAGTACAAAATTCTGCAGATGCTCATTTCTTTAGGAGGAAAAGTTACTTTGGGTGATGATTCCCATCATCCTAAGGAGGTGGGGCTGAATTATGAGAAGGTGTTTAAATTTTTGAAAGAGCAGGGAATTTCTTCTCTGTATGCTTTGGAAAAAGATGAACAGGGATGTTTGTTTCACACAAAAATCCCTGTTTCATAAGAAGCAATAAATTGCTGGTTTCTGAATGAGAAACCAGCAATCAACAGCATTATGCTAGGCTATGAGAAATAATGTCAGTCATCGACAATACTCCGATCGCAACAGGAGCATCTCCGGAATTATCAACAATAACAACACGGTGAACACGATTGCGTGTCATTAATGTGATTGCCTGGGAAACGGTTTGGCCCGAATCACAAGTGATACATCCTGGAGTCATTAATTTTTGTGCATTAATTTTATGCAACGCCTCTTTTGTTTTTCCTTGACTTGCCAATATGATGTCTGTTTGTGAAATCACACCAATCGGACGATTGTTGGCATCGGTAACAACAATCGCGTGAATGTGGTCATCCAGCATCTTCTTAATCACAGTACTTGCACTATCATCTGGTGAGCAGGAAATCAATCCTTTGTGCATCAACTCAGTAACAGATATCTCTACTTTTGCTGCTCCGTCTGCTTTAATTTCTGATTCAGGATCTAAAACAGGTACATGAGGTGTGTCGCGGACATCAGCAGTCACCAATACAGTTGTATCGACTTTAGAACGATGTTCTGGATCATTGATACCAGTATCAAATTCCGTGGCGCCAATCAAAACCGCCATGTTGCCTTGTGGATGTTTGTTTTCATACATCAATTGATGGACGTGAGGCAATTCTTCATAAGTATATGCCTTGGCAAGACATGGATCAACGTGTCCGGACAGAACGAGATCGTTGAATCCATATGCTTGTTCATCGTTAGCAAAGTGAGATCCTTGCAGTCGTTTCTGGCGCATCCAAAGGTAGCGCAGATCAACAGTTGCGTTGTAGCCGGAAGTTCCAGCACAAATAGAAACCATACCACCGGTTTCACAAACGAAGATAGATGTCGGGATTGTGGATTCTCCAGGATGTTCAAAGACTACTCGAGGACCTCGTTTTTCGCCCAATACATCCCAAATGGCTTTCCCGAATTTTCGAACACCTTTCAGCCAGTCATTGTATCCAACATGATCTTTCCAATGAGGCAACATTCCCCAGTGATCAAAATCTTTCCGGTTGATGCAGCCTTTTGCGCCCAACTTCATACAATAATCAAATTTGTCTTCACTGGAAACGACTGCAACTGGAATGGCGCCTAGGGCTTTTACGATTTGAATGGCCATGGATCCAAGACCACCTGAGGCACCCCAGATTAAAACAACATCATTCTTTTGGACATTGCTTTCTCCCCAGCCTAACAACATTCGATATGCGGTTGCTCCTACCAGCATGTAGGATGCTGACTCTTCCCAGTTTAAATGTTGTGGACGCTTGACCAACTGGTGTGCTTGCAGTTTTGTAAATTGGGCAAAACTTCCGAAGTTGGTTTCATATCCCCAGATTTTAAAGCTTGGAGAATACATGGGATCGTGTCCTGCGGCAACGTGGGCACAATTTCTGTCGAATGTTCCACAATGAGCAACCACTTCATCTCCAACTTTCCAGTCAGTGACATCTTTTCCCACTTTATAAACAATACCGGAACAATCAGAACCTCCAATGTGGAATTCTTCTGGTTCTCCCTGTTTATTTCGTGCTTTGATCACATTCACTGGAATTCCCAAGGCTGCCCAGACATTATTGTAGTTAATACCTGCTGCCATTACATAAACCAGTACTTCGTCATCCTTAATAGCAGGAACATCGACTTGCTCTTTTTGAAATGCTTGAGTGGGTTCTCCAAAGCGCTCTGGTCGTATCAGCCAGGCATTCATTTTTTTGGGTACGACTCCAAGAGGAGGTGCACTACCGATATCATATACTTCTTGAGACATTTTTGCTCCTTATCAGTTATGGTGGTTTCAGAGAAAATAGTGGATGGCGTTTCCATAAATTTTCTCTGTGTTTGGGTTAAATTTTTTTCCAGTGAGTCAGTATTTTTTTTCGAAATACTTCAAAAATTTCCAGCGGTGACGCTACATGAGATGTCCACTGCTGCAATAATGTTGTTTCTCCTCCCACAAGTTCCAGCCCATGTCTTCCAAATTCTTCTCGCAGTAACTTAATCCCCCAAGCCGCTTGATGTTCAACACGGGAGGAAGTCAATTTATTTGCTTGGGATAACCAGGCACGGTGTTCTTCGAAAATTTGGGCCAATTTTTCTATTCCTGATCCCTCTGATGCACTGACCAGGTGAACGGGAATAGACCAATCTGTTTGTGATTCTGGTGGAACCAGACAACGCGTTAGTTCACGAGCCGTTTTTTTTGCTGGGGTCCCCAAATCAGATTTATTGACAACTAAAACATCAGGAATTTCCATTACTCCTGATTTGAGATATTGAATACTATCTCCAGACGCTGGCTGAGCAATGTAGCAAACCGTATCGCTGACATTGGCGATATCGATTTCTGTTTGCCCGACACCAATTGTTTCAATGATGACCAAATCGAAGCAAGCTAATAAAACTAACCCCATTGGCCATACTTCGGAAGCTAAACCTCCTAAATGTCCTCGACTGGCAAGAGACCGAATAAAAAGTCCTTCGTCAAATTGAGGAAGTTTAATGCGGAGTCGATCTCCTAAAAGAGCACCTCCGCTGATTCGACTGGAAGGATCTACTGCCAGTACACCAATTGAGACTCCTGCTTTGCGCCAGATGTGGATAAGTGCCGAAACCAATGAAGATTTCCCTGCACCCGGCGGACCAGTAATTCCAATGAGATGCCCCTCCTCCAATAATTTTTTTTGAGGCAATGCGGATAGTAATTGAGCAGAACATTCTTTTGCTTCTGGTCGTTTATTATCAATAATATTCAGTGCATTTGCCACTGCAGACCGATTCCCTTGTACAATGGCTTCTGCCAGTTGTAAGGGGTCCGGTAATTCCAATGGAATCATACTACATTTCCGTAAGGCTCAAGACCGTGGCTTTTACGGATGATGTCAACCATGTCACCCATAATGGCGTTCATGTCAAAATTCTTAGGTGTATACACGGCTTTCACTCCAAAACCTTCTAGAAGTTTCTCGTCTTCAACTGGAATAATACCGCCTGCAATGACGGGAGTCGACTTCATATCCCGATTTCCCATCTCTTCAATAACGGTTTTGATAAGCTCTAAATGGCTTCCTGACAGGATCGACAAACCCACCATATGAACCCCCTCTTCCTGGGCTGCTTGTGCAATTTGCTGAGGGGTTAATCGAATGCCGTCGTAGACCACTTCAAATCCAACATCGCGTGCTTTGACTGCAATTTGCTCAGCTCCATTGGAATGGCCGTCTAATCCTGGTTTACCAACCAGCAGTTTCAGTGGTCTTCCAATCGCTTCAACGGTCTCTTTAATACGAGAGCGGAGTTGTTCAATTTTTTCTGCATTGCCTTTGGCCTGAATAGAAATATCAATTCCGGTTGGTGGACGAAATTCTCCAAATACCTCGCGCAGGCAGTTCCCCCACTCTCCAGTGGTCACTCCTGTCTGTGCGCAGCGAATAGCTGCAGGCATGATATTATTATCGCTTTTGGCAGTATCTTCCAGACCTTTCAATGCAGCTTCTGCTTCTTGCTGATTTCGATTGGCTTTATGTGCTCGAAGCCTTTCGATCTGGTCTCGTTCTGCCTGTGGATCGACTTTCATGATCCCTCCATCACTACCTTGTGTCAATGGTGAATCGGTGGTTTCTTCAAAGCAGTTGATACCAATGATTTTTAAGTCTCCGGACTCAATTGCCCTCAACCGCTGCATGTGGCTGTTGACCAGTTCCCGTTTGATGTAACCGGATTCAATGGCATGGATAATCCCTCCTTGAGACTCAACTTTGGACATCTCTTCTCTTGCGCCGGCAACCAATGCATCCACTTTTTCCTGGATGACGGGAGAGCCGTCAAACAGATCCCCATATTCCAACAAATCAGTTTCATAGGCTAACACTTGCTGGATACGAAGTGACCATTGCTGATCCCAGGGACGAGGAAGTCCCATGGCTTCATTCCAGGCAGGTAACTGGACTGCACGGGCACGAGCATTTTTTGAAAGAACGACTGCCAGCATTTCCAGTACGATTCGCTGTACGTTGTTCTCTGGCTGGGTTTCTGTCAATCCCAGCGAATTTACCTGAACGCCATAGCGGAAACGTCTCAACTTAGAGTCTTCTACCCCATAGCGTTTTTCAGTAATCTCATCCCATAGCTCTGTAAATGCCCGCAATTTACAAATTTCTTCCACAAATCGAATTCCGGCATTGACAAAATAAGAAATACGGCCTACCACTTGCGGAAAGTCTTCTGGAGAAATTTCTCCACTTTCTTTAACTTTATCTAATACCGCAATACCTGTAGATAATGCATAAGCCAGCTCCTGAACAGGAGTTGCTCCGGCTTCCTGGAGATGGTAACTGCAAACATTGGTTGGATTCCATTTTGGAACGTTTTTGACAGTGTAGTTGATGGTATCAGCCGTAAGCCTCATGGATGGGCCTGGTGGAAAGATATAAGTTCCACGAGACAAATATTCTTTCACTATATCATTTTGAGTGGTTCCATTGAGTAATTTGAGGTCAATTCCTCTTCGTTCTGCCAAACCAAAATATAGTGCCATCAACCAGGCAGTCGGAGCATTGATGGTCATCGAGGTATTCATTTTGTCTAACGGAATTTCCTCAAACAGCTGATCCATATCCTCAATATGAGAAATCGGAACTCCGACTTTGCCAACTTCTCCATAGGCGAGAGGGTGATCGGAATCGTAACCCGTCTGGGTCGGAAGATCGAATGCTACCGATAATCCGGTTTGCCCTTTTGCCAGATTGGTTCGATACAGCTCATTGGAGGCTTTGGCAGAACTATGGCCAGAATAAGTCCTCATCAACCACGGCCGGTCCTTTTTGATTGTTTGCGCGTTTTCCATATACCCTTCCTTCTATTGCTAGCGTTTTTTGATCAATAATCGACGTTCTATTTCAAAAATTTTATCGGAAAGCTTTTCTTTACCCAAGTCTTTTTTAGAGTTTTCTTTAATGAACAAGTCTTCTCCATGTTTTTCCAGAGCCTGGGCGGCTGATATATTTTTCACACCAATGAACTGGAATGTGACTATGCCGCAACGGGAAGATAAATTTCCTGGTGCGTCTTCCACATTCAAAACACGAGACATGGCTGCTACCGTGTCACCTGCTATCGCAGGCTGTGTGTGGTAACCTTCAGTAAAACCCAGTTCCCAGATTGCATTTTCGCTGACATCACGACTGGCGAGCCCTTCCAGCCAGGCAAATACTAATCCACCATAAACAATCGGTTCTCCGCTCATTTTACCAGAAAGACCGGTGCTATACACTCTGTCGAAGTGAAGAGGGTGTGTATTTCCTACATCATACGTTAATGAAAAATGCTCATCTGTGATGGTTCTGCCATTAGCATGAATCAGAATATCTCCCACGGCATAATCCTCAAAGTAAGTACGTGGGCCTGTCAAGTCGGCTGGAAACTTGTTTGGAAAATCGGGCAATTGCACTTGAGCAGAATCCACCCAAGGAAACTCTGGTGCAGGTCCATCTGGCAACGGTGTCGTATCTGGGCGCTCCCCTTGCTCGGAGACCATAATTTTCCGTTGGTATTGCAAGACCACTTGATTGTTTTGATTGATTCCCAGTGTGCGAATGGTGACGATTCCAGGCTTTCCTGGGCCTCTTTCTTTACGGTCGATGACTTTTGTCATCGCTCGAATCGTATCACCAGGATACACTGGAACTAAAAATTGTGCGTCATAATAGCCCAGGTTGGCAATCGCTTTTTCAGAATCGTTTTGTACCCCCAGAGAAAGGACTATATTGAATACCATTTGGGGAGATGCTGGCATATCACGAAATCCGTGCTGCTTTGCATATTCTACATTGAGGTAAATGGGGTTTGTCTGCATGTAGGTACGTGAAAAATTATTAATTTGTGCACGTTCAACAGTAAGACCACGAGGATGAACAAAAATTTGTTCGGGTACAAATTCATCCAGATACCGCCCATAGTGAGGATGTTTGATCTGGTCCATGCTGATTTTCACTTCGGCAGATAATTCTTTTTGTGGAGTGAGTGATAGTGATTGGCTCATGATGTTTTCCTTGTTGTTAACTCGGTAGGGATTACCAAAATTTCTTGATGCGGGTGGGACTGGGCCCACCCTGTTTTTTACTTATTTTGTACTAAAGCTGGTAAAATAACTTTCAAAGCCAGAATTTCTTCTGCTCCTTCAAAGATGGAAAGAACCCGTGCGTCTACAAAATAACGACTGACGGCAGTTTCTTCGGCATATCCCATGCCTCCATGTATTTGCTGTGCCTCTCGAGTCAGCCATTCAGCGGATTTACAGGTAAAGAACTTCACCATACTGGCTTCCATTTGTCCTTTCCCTCCATCCATTAAACGACCAACGGCATAGGTAAATTGACGGGAGACCGTCAGTAAGGTTGCCATACGTGCCAGTTTGACCAGCGTCAGTTGGTATTGCCCAATAGGCTTTCCAAAAACCGCACGCTCCTCAGAATAACTAACCGCACGCTCAAAGGCAGCCTGCATGAGGCCAATGGCTCGGGCTGCTGTCTGGATTCGTCCACCGGAAAAACCCGCCATGGTGAAATAAAAACCTTTTCCTTCTCCTTCGGGACCACCAATCAAGTTTTTATCTGGCACAAAGTAGTTGTCATAAAATACTTCGTAAGAGTGCATGCCGCGATAGCCAATCGTTGCGATTGCACGTCCACTCATGGTGCCGCCTTCTGGCTGTGTGTACTCAAAATCATGTCCATCAAATGATTCTTTTTCTGCCAAAAACAAGCTCAGGCCTCTATGCCCAGCAGACATGTCCGGATTGGTTCTGGCAAGTACCAGCATCACTCCGGCTTTGGCACCAAAAGTACACCAGCTTTTTACTCCGTTGAGCAACCAGCCTCCATCGGTTTTGGTAGCTTTCAGTTTCATTGCTGCTACATCAGAGCCTGCATCCGGCTCTGTAACAGCAACAGCACAAAGAGGATCGGCCATTGCCAGCTTAGGCAACCACTCCGTTCTTTGTTCTTCGGTACCTCCTGATAACAAAGCACGAGCCAGGATTTCAGGGCGAGTGATCAAACTTCCCGATGCTCCCAATGAACCACGGGACAGTTCTTCGGTTACCACAATCATTCCCATATTGTCTTCATGGTCATCGCTTTGGATACCTCCGTATCTTTCAGGAATTGATATACCAAAACAACCCAATTCTGTTAGAGGTCCCAGAATTTCATCAGGAATTAATAAATCCTTGCGGTGAACTTCTTCTGCAAGAGGCATCACCGTATCGTTTGCAAACTTGCGGAATTCCTCCTGCATCATTTGTGCTTGTTCTTCCAAAAGATATATTCCAGAGCGCCCTTTCAGCTCCAGGATTTTTTTTCCTAAATCAGTCAGGTTTTTAGCATCCATTTGCTGGGTACAGAAACTCTGAATTTCTTCTGAATTCAACGCATTGATGCTTTCCGAGGTCAACCCGAAATTATTGAGCCTGAATCCCAATCGGGCTTTAATATTCTGGACACTCTCTGCAACGAACAACAAAGTCATTTGTTCTTCTAAGAGAATGTCTTTACCTGTTTTATCTTGCTCCCGGACTGTTTTAGCATAGTCCAGCGCAAAACGTGCTCCAGTGACTTCAGCACTGGACCAGGCAAGATCATAAGAAACCAACTGGTGCTCATCTAGCTTGGAAGCAGAGACACGATCATTGGAAATACACTGCTCTTTCAGCCATGTGAGGGATTGATTCAATATTCCTTGAGTCTGATCCAGTGCAGATTGAGCTTGTTGCAGTAATTGTTGGGTAGACATAACAACCTTTTAAAAAAGTGAAAGAGGAAAGCAGCTATTTAATTATTGAGTACGGTTTGTCACAATTTGCACAAAAGATCTGGATCGTAACTCTGCCAGCGTAATTCCAGTAGCCAGCGCTTCTTCTTCTGTAATAGCACCGCAGGCTAATCCTCTCAAGAAGAAGTTTAACAAACCTTGTCCTGTTGCTGCATCATCAAATGTATTACCGACCAGGGTGGCTTGAGCTGCTTTATTCAAAAAAGCGTCCAGGCGGGCAGAGGAATCTTGCAGCCCTGTTAAAAAGAAAGTATCTACTGCGGCATACCTGACTGGCAATTGTCCTGGGTTCAGATCCCATCCCTGATAGTATGCATGGCGAAGTGAGTGCATTATATTATCATAATGCAGCTTCCAGGCAGAATTGACCACTGCACGATTTTCTGCAATCTGAAGGTTGGTCAATTGACCATCTTTAGGTGGTCTGTGAGGGCCAATGGGCATGATTGTTGTTGCCCCATCAGAGATAGTAATACCAGTGCCTGCTGAACTGGCCTGGAGTACATGCCTTGCAAAATCAGAAGCGGGATGAGTATGGCTTTGATGAGCCGCTGTAATATTACAAGATGCTGTATAATCATAAGTCCCAAAAATCGCAGAACGGCAACGTCCATCACCCGCTGCAACCAGTAATGGCACAGTATTTTCTCCTCGGTTGTTGATAATGGATTGGGTTGTTTCAATCATGATTTCCAGTTTCAGCGATTTTTCTGCATAACCCAGTTTTTTCTCCATCTTATCTAAGATTTGTGCAAGAGCAGCAACTTGTTCTGCAATGGTGACTTTGGGGAGGGTGATCACAAAGTTACTAGGGAGCTTGCTGTCGGTTTTTTCGGCAAGACGAGTTAAAAATAAATCCAGTGTTCTAATAGAACGAACCTTGCACTCATCAGTGAATGACTTGATCCGAATACCAATGAATGGTGACAGCGTTCCTGCTTCCATGCCTTTGGCAACTTCGTCTGCTGCATTGACGGCATGGCCATCTTCTTCTTCATCAGGGCGGTTTCCGTAGCCATCTTCAAAATCGATCCGGTTGTCTTCAATGGGCTCGGTGTTTAACTTGTGTACGACCCTTTTATAGACTGTATAGGCAAGCCATGCTGCTGGAAAAACTTTGCGAACTGCTTCGGAATCCGCATCCAGGGCTGCTGTTAAATCAGTTAATTCTGTAGAGACTCCGGGTAAACTTTCAGCACCCGGTATTCCGAGAATTTTAGCAAAAACGGCATAATTGGGTGCATACGTGTTGAGAGTGTTTAACCCAATTCCTCCAAGTTTGCTGGTAAATGCTGCTTTGAATAAGTGGGCTCCTCCATAAACAGTGTGAACTGGCTGCCGTTCAAAGGCATCGTCTTTGTATTGTTCGCTAAACTGCTTATTGGATTCAGCTAATTGATCATGAAAAATTTGCACTTCATCGTTTGTTAATGTCAGTTTCATTTATTTACTCCAGGAAATTTAGTTAAGGTTGGGGCATTTCAGGCCTGCATTTTTATAAAGTTTTAATGCTTTATATTGAAGTAATCAGAAGCCTTACCAAATGGGGTAAGTCTTGTAAATCCGTAATTCTACGTAGTTGTCCTGATCGGCTTCAAGGTAATTCTTGCTAATTTTTCGTATCAACCGTCCATAGAGCAAAAAACATAGTGTAAAAAGTATCAAAGGTTTGTGGAACCTTCCTGGAATTATCTTGATAATGTCACAGAGATGTCGTATTCAGCGTGGAAGTTAATTACCTGTTTTTTGATTTTTGCAGAAAAATTTGACAGTACATTATATGAATCTGGAGTTGAAAACGATCTCATTCCGGGCTCAACCCGGAATCCAAAAGAATTCCCAGAATTTTCTGGATGGCGGATCAAGTCCGGCATGACAAATCACTTTTGTAAAGCATTGTTTTTATAAAATAAATTTTAAATCTGGATTCGCATAGTACATTATTTTATTGTATTTGCAGGAGGTTATTTTGAATATTATTGTATTAATCAAACAAGTGGTGGATGTTGAGTTAAATATTCGTGTGAAAGATGGTGCACTTGTAGAAGATGGATTGAATTACGTAATCAGCAGCTGGGATGAAATTGCCATTGAGACCGCACTTCAGATTGTAGAATCTGTAGGCGATGGAGAGGTGACACTTGTCACAATTGGTCCGGACCAGGCAGCTGAAGCATTACGTAAAGGCCTAGCCATGGGAGCACATAAAGCAATTCATGTATCTGATGCTGGGTTTGATGGATCTGATTCGTTTGCATATGCCAAAGCATTTGCAAAAATTTTGGGAGATCGTGACTGTGATCTCATCATTGCTGGTAAACAAGCACAAGATACGGATGCAGGCCTGACGGCTGGCATGCTCGCCGAATTCATGGATTTACCCCAGGCAACCAATGTCACCAAACTTGGGCAAATTGCTGCAGATAAATTGACACTGCACCGTGGTGGTGACAATGGCAGCGAAGTTATTGAATTGTCCTTACCCGCTGTTTTGACAGTGAATGACAGCCTCTATGAAGCACGTTTGGCTTCGTTGCGTGGAATTATGCAGGCAAAGAAAAAACCGTTAGAAACATTAGATTTAGCTGGCTCGGGTGTAGATGCTGCCACGGTTGGAATAGCAGGCCGACAAACTGTGATCGATCAGCTTGTTGAGCCAGAAGCCCGTCAGGCTGGACAAAAATTTGAAGGAGATGAGGAAGAAACCACAAAACAAGTCCTGGATCTTCTTGTCAATGAGGCAAAAATCTTTGCTTGAAAAATTATTTATCTGATTCACCCTGAATTTTTCAATTTCAAATCTTACAATGTATGTAAGATAGATCGTATTTAAATGGAGTAAAACTTATGACAAAGATACTTGTGGTTGCTGAAGTCAAGGACTCTGAAATTAAAAAGCCCACTTTGGAGTTGCTTTCTTATGCAAACAGTTTGAGCCTAGAGACAGACGCTGTATTGATTGGAGATGGTGTTAGCGGCCAAGCTGATGTATTAGCAGGATACGGAGCCAAAAAGGTATATGTTGCAGATGATCCTTCTCTGGGGCTTTACAGCACTTCCGCCTATACTTCTGTTGTGGCAGATGCTGCCTCTCAGTCTGGGGCCTCACAAATATGGCTGACGTCTTCTGAAACTGGTAAAGATTTAACCCCAAGGATTGCTGCACGACTTGGTGTTGGTGCCATTACTGATATTACCAAGTTAGAGGTGAATGGAGATAACATCAAAGCATCTCGCCCTGCAATGGCAACTAAAGTAATCCAAGAGTGCTCCTTTACCCAAGGTGGAGTGAGGGTATTGAGTGTACGTGGAGGAGCACTGGATGTGATACCTGCCGATGCGGCATCGGCCGATGCCGTTAGCTTGTCAATCCCTGAAAAAGATTTGCGTGCTGCTATTAAGGAAGTGGTTTCGGAAGCAGGCGGTGAAATTGACTTAAACGAAGCAAATATCATTGTCTCTGTTGGCCGTGGAGTTAAAGGGCCAGAAGGTGTTGATCTTGTGAAGCCATTGGCTCAGGCAATAGGCGCTGGTTTTGGAGCATCAAGAGCCGTTTGTGATGCAGGCTGGATGCCTCACAGTTCACAGGTTGGACAGACTGGAAAAGTTGTAGCACCTGCTGTTTATTTTGCTATTGGTATTTCAGGAGCCATTCAGCATTTGGCAGGAATGTCAGGTTCTAAATTGATTGTTGCTGTCAATAAAGATCCCGATGCACCGATTTTCAAAGTTGCCGATTATGGTATTGTGGGAGACTTGTTTAAAGTAGTCCCTATTTTAATTGAAGAAGTCCAGAAGATTAAAGGATAATCCAGAACTTATATTTCAAGAAGTAGTTATGAATCCGATTTTGATGATGTTGATGTTAATCCTATCTCTAGGTGCATTTTCTTACTTTGCATATATGAAAGTAACGATTTTACGTTTGGCGGGCCCTGAGAATCGACTGGACCAAATTCCTGAAAGGATAAAACAGTTAATCAATATTGGGTTCAAACAGAAAAAACTGATTGGAAGAAAACATGAACGTTCTTCAGGGGCAATGCATAGTTTTATTTTCTGGGGTTTTCTTGTCCTTGGTTTGCGTTCAACTATCCTGATTGGCGAAGGCTTTATTCATGGATTTCAAGAATATATTCCTTTTTTGAATTCTCACTCGCTTGGCGGTTACCTGTATACTTTGCTGAAGGACGTGTTTGAAGGGGTCGTCTTGTGTATGATTCTATTTGCCTTTTATCGTCGCATCATTCTCAAACCAGGGCGTCTGCATAATAGTTTTGAGGGATTTCTGGTCCTGGCCTTCATTGGTTCTTTGATGCTGACCGATTTCCTCTATGATGGGGCAAAGTTCAACCTGATTACTATCTATCAGCACGATCTGGCTTATTTGCACAGTGAAGTCTATGGTACAGAAATGACCTGGGCTCCTCTGGCCTCTATTTTCGCCTTTTTGATCAGTGGTTTTGGTGAGACGGCAAACTGGGGTCTGTTTTTCTTTGGGTACTGGATTCATGTTGGCATTTTGTTGATATTCCTGCCTTTCCTGCCAGGTTCCAAACACATGCATGTTATCAGCGCATTGCCCAATGTTTTTTTGGGATCACTCGGGTATCCTCATACTCCTGTTGCGCTACTGGATTGTGAAAATGAAGAAGCCTGGGAAAATGAAAGTTTAGGTGTCACTCGAATTGAGCACCTATCCTGGAAACAAGTCCTTGATTTGTACACTTGCACAGAGTGTGGCCGATGTAAGGATGTTTGCCCCACTTATGTGTCCTACAAGCCGTTAACTCTCAAGGACATGAATGATAGCCTGAAGCATTATTTGGAAGAAGAAGTACAGCACCTTAGAAAGCATGGAAAAAGTAGCGATGATAAGCAACTGGTGGGAGATGTTATTCATCCGGATACTTTATGGGCTTGCACGACCTGCCGTGCATGTGAAGAGGTCTGCCCGGTCAGTATTGAGCATGTGCCTCGAATTATTGCCATGAGGCAGGCACAGACACTACTGTATGAGGCAAATCCCGCAGAAATCAATACAGCTTATAAAGGATTGGAGCGTAATGCAAACCCTTGGGGGATTGGCTATGATAAGCGTGGAGATTGGGCAAAGGATTTAAATATTCCGTTGATGCAGGACATGGATGGAAAAGAAATCGATGTGCTGATGTGGGTTGGGTGCGCTGGTTCTTTTGATGACCGAAACCAAAAAGTAGCCAGGGCAACTGCCCAGATTTTACAGAAAGCCGGAGTCAAATTTGCAATTCTGGGTAGCGAAGAAAAATGTACAGGTGATTTTGCCCGTAGGTCTGGTAATGAAATGCTTTTCCAGATGTTAGCGAGTGAAAACGTGGAAACATTGAACAATTACAAAGTGAAAAAAATTGTAACGCAGTGCCCTCATTGCCTGAATGCATTGAAGAATGAATATCCTCAGCTTGATGGAAATTATGAAGTATACCATCATTCACAGTTTATTTCGCAGCTTATCACAGAAAAGAAAATTGAAGTTCAGCCTGAGGCAGAAGGGAAAGTTACATTTCATGATCCCTGCTACTTGGGACGCTATAATAAAGAATATGATGCACCCCGGAAATTATTGGATGCGGCTACAAAAGAAAAAAATGTAGAAATGGCACGAAGTCGCCAGGAAGGTTTTTGCTGTGGTGCAGGAGGTGCTCGTATGTGGCTGGAAGAGACAATTGGAACTCGTATCAATGAAGAAAGAGTCACACAGGCAATGGAAGCTGGTGCAAGCACGGTTGCGACAGGATGCCCTTTCTGTATGACAATGATTAGTGATGGAATTGTGGCGACGGGTAATGAAGAAAAAATGCAGAGTAAAGATATTTCTGAACTGGTTCTTGAATCATTAAAAGACTAATGTGGAATAGTGGAGAAGAGAAACCATGACAGTACAATACAAGCATACCATTGTCCAGCTTGTCATTCTTTTCAGTTTGGTGTTTTTCTTGCTTGGCATGGGAGGAGGCGATGGTAATAGTTCTGCTGAAGTCAATTTACCTTTGCCCGAAAAGAATTTTCCTGTGGTTCTTACAGATAATCAGGGGGTAACGACACAAACGGCTCGAATGAGTTGGGAAGGTAAAAATTACCTCCAGGGAAAATATGGTAATGCCAAAGTGACTGTTCCATTTGCTAAAATCCAGCAAGTTCGATTGTTTCCAGGAAAGGACATCAACCCGAACGCGGTATTAACAGAAATCAAATTGAAGACAGGGAAAACCGTCCAACTTGCCGTTGATCGAACTACTAAAGTTTATGCAGATACAGACTTTGGCCAATTTGAAATTTTTGTCAAAGATCTCAAAAGCATGGACTTTTAATAATGATCCAAAATATATTCCGTACTCTTACCTTAGCTGGTATATACCTCTTTTTTTCTTTTGCAATCGCCTCGGCGCAGTTTAGTACGTTTGATGATGATTTTTTGAGCGGATTCAGTGAGGATGGCCGTATCAAGGTTTTGCTACTGAAATTAGCACCAGTGGGGGCCATCACTGAAACGTCTGCAGAGGAATTTGTCAAAGCAATCCAGCGAAATCTATCGAATACCAATCATTTTACAGTGGTTGGCCCACAAGAATTGAGCGCCCATCTTCAAGATGACCCCAACTTGGCAGATTGCCATGATATTGCATGTGGTATTCAAATCGGGAAACAGTTTACTGCTGACAAAGTGATGGTCAGCACACTCCGTGCAGAATCCATTCTCAATGAAAATGCAGAAGAAGTTCCAGGTTTTTTGTTATCTATCCGACTGTTGGATGTCTTGACCAATACAATGGATCTTTCAGATGAAGTGCAATTTACTGATGATACAATGCAGGATGAATTATTTGCTCTGGCTGCTCGAATCTCTCAAAATACCCGTATTCGGGGTCATGTCCTTTCAGTAGACAGCAAGAGTGTGGTGATTGACTTAGGCCGGGCGCATGGGCTGAAAATAGGTGATCGCATTGTCATATACACTCAATCATCCACTACTAATTTAGAAGGGGATACGTTAGGGCTAGAGCAAAAAAACATTGCTGTTGCTGAGATCAGCCGCTTGAATGATCTGTCAGCCGATGCACTTCTTTTGTATCGTTATGCAAACCCGGAAGTTGGAGATTTCTTTAGGACGTACCTGAACCGTCAGAAGCAAGTCATGTTTGTGACAAATGTTCGTCGTGAGCTGGATACTAGAAAACGTTTAACTCGGCGCCCTCTCCCTGTAGACTTAGAACCAGAAGTCATTGATGATATCACGGGGGAACCCGTTGACAGGGGAAAACAGCAGTGGAGACTACGTATGTCTCAAGCCATATCAGAAAAAAATCGATGGATGTTTATTGGTATTGGTGCAGGTATAGGAACAGTTGTTCTTTTATCGAAAAAAATTGATTTAGGCAAAAATTTTCACCAAATTGCAGTAATTGGTGCCGGAGCTGCTACGGGTTATGCGGGTTATCGTTTCTTTGAAAGCCGTAACGAAGTGAATGCTCTTCAGGCAGAAGGAAGAGTTAAAAAGTATATGTCATCATTTGACTACCAGTTTAGAATCTCCCCTCAAGGTTGGAATGTAGCAATGGCCTACAAATTTTAGCAACTCCGTGAAGAATCACTTTCCTCCTTTTAATGCTTTTATATAAATTTTCTTCCCCTTAGATTCTACTTGCAATGCTGCTTTAAAGAAGTTCGAAACCGGAGACAGCTGAGGAGGAAGACCATCAGGCCCGGGCTGCTCATGACGGTGGGTGGTAATCGAAAACCAGGCATACATTCCGTGATTTTGCACCAGTTGTTTCAATTCGGCTAAAACGTCTCGGTGCATTTCGTCAAAAGGGAACCCATCAAATAAAATCAGATTGGGAGTAAAAATATTTTGCTCTTTCAATTCAATGAGCCGTTCTTCGAACTTATCTACTTGAAAAGCAATGGCTTTGAATGTCATGATATAGCGATGCTGCAATATATCTTCCCAGTGTTTGTGAACTTCTTTCATGTCATGATTGGTCATCTCACGGAATACTTCTTCATACCACACCAAAACTTTTTGAATGGGGTCCTGTAAGCTAACATGGAGTACATTGATTCCATCCAGCAGACGAGTCAGTCCCATTTGTACAAGGAGTTCTGTTTTGCCTTCACCGGCTCGAGCAAGTACAGCACCCAGATCTCCTGTCTGAAGAAGATTTTCGTTTTCATTTTCAAATCGCTTCAATGGGCTATTTAAAAAAGTATCATTTTTTAGCATAATAAATATCCTTTGTCTGTTCTATAGTAAAGATTGATATCCTGTTAGCGAGTACATGTATTCAATTCAATCAACATGGCTTGTTATATAATGTCATGAGCTTGAGGGGATGACGGCAATTCTGTCGAGCCCATCAGATATTTATCAATGCACCGTGCTGCCTCTCTGCCTTCCCAAATAGCCCAAACCAGTAAGGATGCTCCTCTCCTTGAATCTCCAGCAGCAAATACTCCATCACGATTGGTCATGAAATTTTTGCCTGTATGAATGGAGAACATGGTATCCTTTTCCTCAAGCATCTTCAGAATATCTTGAGGCGTTACCAGTTGTTCTTGTCCTCGGATACTTAAATTCAGATTGAGTTCCTGAACGAGTCCTTCCAATTGAGGACCTAGGAAACCCATTGCCAGGAATACTGCATCGGTTTTAATAGTGAATTCAGAACCAGGAATCTTTTCCATGACCAGGTTACCATTGTTTTGTTTCCAGTTCACACGCACGCCATGCAGTTCTTTAACATTTCCTTCTGTGTCTCCTATCAGTTTTTCTGTTAAAATTCCAGCGCGACAATCGGTTTCTGTTTCTTCATGTGCAGGAGTAGGGCGAGGAACCATGTCAACCAGTTCAAGCTGATAGACCTTCTTTTTTCCCTTTTGCCGTGTGATTGTTCCAAGGCAATCAGCACCTGTGAAACCGCCGCCTAATATCGTTGCCGTTTTGTTGGCGGCAGAGATCTGAACAGAGGGATCAATGGTATCTCCAGCAACAATTTTATTTTGTTGAGGCAAATAATCCATGGCATAGTGCACACCTTTGAGGTTATTACCCTCTACTTTTAACTTTCGTGCGTGCTGTGCTCCTGTTGCAATGAGAATGGCATCGTATTCTTTCAAAAGCTCATCTATTGTGATATCTTTACCAACATCAACATTTGTTTTAAAGACAACACCTTCTGCTGTAATTTGTTCGACTCGCCTTCTGACAAGTGATTTATCAAGTTTAAAATCTGGGATACCATAATTCAATAATCCACCAGCTCGGTCATCCTTTTCAAAGACAGTGATGTCATGCCCCACTCTTCGTAATTGTTGTGCTGCAGCAAGGCCAGCAGGTCCTGAACCAATAATTGCTACTTTTTTGCCTGTCAACATTTTAGGAGGAACGGGTTTGATCCATCCTTCCTGCCATCCCCGATCAGCAATGTGCTTTTCAACTTGTTCGATGGTAATGGCATTTTTTTTGATGCTTTTTTCTTGTGGATCGAGCGTGTAGTAATCGTTCAACACACACGTGTTTTCACAAGGCGCCGGGCAGGCTCTCCCTGTAAATTCAGGGAAATTATTGGTGCTGTGCAGAATGTCCAGGGCTTCTTTCCATTTTCCACGGTAGACCAGGTCATTCCAGTCAGGAATCATATTGCCCAATGGACAACCCGTATGACAAAAAGGAATACCGCAATTCATACAACGTGAAGCTTGTTGTCGAATATCAAATTCTGCATAATTGATTTCGTATTCTTTATAATCCAAGATGCGCTCGGCAACAGGACGACGAGATGGGTTTACTTTCTCAAATTCCAAAAAACCAGTTTCTTTCCCCATGAAAACTCCTGACTGCTAAATTGAACCAATATTTGCTGTGTAATGAGTCTCTGACTAGAGACGTTTTCTTGTTGGACTTTACATCCAAATGGATTTTTTATGCTGCTTTCGACTTCATTTTCTCCAATACCAAGCGGTATTCAGTTGGCATGACTTTGACAAATTGTTTTATGGAATTTTCCCAGTTATCCAGCAAGGCTTGGGCTTTGACACTGCCGGTATACTGGACATGTTTTTCAATTTGTTCCTGAACCCATTGCTGTTCTTTGAAATCCTCGAATTCTTCTAAATCCACCATGCTCATGTTGCAGCGAACCTTGAAGTCTCCGTCTTCATCCAGAACATACGCAATGCCACCGCTCATACCTGCTCCAAAATTGCGCCCCGTTTTGCCTAGGATAATTGCCCGTCCACCAGTCATGTATTCACAACCATGATCTCCAACACCTTCCACGATGGTCATGGCACCACTATTTCTGACAGCAAACCGCTCTCCCGCAACACCGCTGAAGAAAGCTTCGCCTCCTGTGGCTCCATAAAGAACCGTATTGCCAATGAGAATGTTTTTATCGGCTTTATACGTAGCTTGCTTGGAATGGTAAACAATCAGACGGCCTCCACTCAGGCCTTTGCCTGTGTAATCGTTGGCATCTCCTTCGAGCTCTAATGTGACTCCGCATGCAACAAAGGCCCCGAAGCTTTGCCCGGCAGAACCGTTGAATTTACAATGAATGGTATTCTCCGGTAAGCCTTTCAAACCGTATTTTTTTGCAATTTCTGCACTCAGAATTGTCCCAATGGTGCGATCCGTATTTTGTACATCCATTGTGATCGTCACAGGCTTTTTATTTTCAATGGCATCGCGTGAGAGTTCGATGAGTTTATAGTCCAGTTGATTGTCCAGCCCATGATTCTGTTTTTGTGTACAATACCGTGAGTCATTATCAGATATTGGAATTTGATGTAGAATTTGTGATAAGTCTACATACTTTGCTTTCCAATGATTGTCACTAGTTCGCTGTACCAGCATATCGCTGCGTCCAATCATGTCATCAAGTGTTCGAAAGCCCAGTTGTGCCATGATCTGACGGAGTTCTTCGGCCACAAAAAAGAAATAATTGACCACATGATCAGGCATCCCTGTAAATTTTTGTCTTAAGTTCGGACGTTGGGTTGCAATTCCCACAGGACAAGTATTCAGATGGCATTTTCGCATCATGATACAGCCTATTGCAATCAAGGGCGCTGTTGAAAAACCAAATTCTTCTGCTCCCAATAAAGCTGCAATGGCAACATCTCTTCCTGTCTTCATCTGCCCATCAGTTTGTAAGCGAACCCGCCCTCGGAGTCGGTTCAACAGCAAGGTTTGATGGGTTTCTGAAATGCCCAGTTCCCAAGGGACGCCTGCATGCTTAATAGAGGTCAATGGAGAAGCCCCTGTTCCTCCATCATGTCCACTGATTAAGATCATATCAGCATGGGCCTTTGCGACACCCGAGGCAATGGTGCCAACTCCTGCTTCTGCTACAAGCTTCACCGTAACTCGGGCCTTTGAGTTTGCGTTTTTCAGATCAAAAATCAGTTGTGCCAAATCCTCGATGGAATAAATATCGTGATGTGGAGGAGGAGAAATAAGTGTCACTCCTGGTGTGGAATTCCGCACTTTTGCAATGTCGTCACTGACTTTTTTTCCTGGCAGCTGGCCTCCTTCGCCAGGTTTTGCTCCCTGCGCCACTTTGATTTGGATTTCATTACAGTTCACGAGGTACTCAATTGTTACTCCAAACCGTCCAGAGGCTACCTGTTTAACAGAACTAATAGGCCAGTCCCCATTGGGGCGTCGATTAAATCGTTCTGGATCTTCTCCCCCTTCGCCGCTATTGCTTTTTCCGCCAATTCGATTCATAGCAATGGCCAGGGTCTCATGGGCTTCTTTGCTAATCGATCCAAATGACATGGCTCCTGTCGCAAACCGTGTCACAATCTTTTCTGCTGGTTCCACGTCGTCGAGAGGAATTGGTGTACTTTTCTTAAAATCCAACAGACCCCTTAAAGTCGCTTTCTTTTTGTTTTGTTCATTGACCAGTTTGGCAAACTGCTGGTAAGACTCAAAGCGGTTATTTCGAGCCGCCTCTTGCAGAGTTTGTATAGTGAGTGGGTTGATTTGATGATATTCGCCGCGTCGACGCCAGGCATACTGCCCTCCAATATCTAAAGTCTGCTGAGTCTCCGGTGCATTGTGATAGGCTTCATAGTGGCGCATCAGTGATTCTTGCGCAATCACATCCATCCCAATACCTTTGATGCGGGATGGCGTTCCTGCAAAATGCTCGCGAACCAGGTTTTCATCCAACCCAATGGCCTCAAAGATTTGGGCTCCACGGTAACTTTGAATGGTTGAGATTCCCATTTTGGCAAAAACCTTGAACAGTCCTTTTTTGACTCCTTTGAGGTAGTTTTCGATGGCCTTTTGATAAGTAAAGCCTTCAGGAAAGGCTCCCTCACGAACCATTTGATCAAAGGTTTCGAAGGCTAGGTAGGGATTGATGACTCCTGCACCATACCCAATCAGCAAGCAAAAATGAGCAATTTCTCGTGCTTCGCCTGTTTCTACAACAATTCCTGTGGAGGTGCGCATTCGCTTACGAATTAAATGATGATGAACGGCGCCAACTGCTAACAGCGCAGGAATCGGAACCATTTCCTGATTGACCCCGCGGTCACTTAGCAGCAACAGTCCATAATGGTCTTTAACGGATTCTTCTGCTTGTTGACACAAAGATTTGAGGGCACGAGCCAGTCCTTCAGGGCCGTCATCGGCTTTAAAAAGCATGGACAAAGTCACACTTCGAAAACCATCTTGGTCCAGTGCTTTGATCTGTTCCAGTTGCTCATTAGTGATCACTGGGTGCTCTACTTCCAGCAGATGCGCATGTTCTGCTGTCTGTTCTAATATATTCAACTCCGGTCCCAGGTGGCTGGTCAACGACATCACCAATTCTTCACGGATTGAGTCGATGGCAGGATTGCTCACCTGTGCAAAAATTTGTTTGAAGTAGTTGTACAGGAGTTGAGGGCGGTCTGAAAGTACCGCAAGCGGTGCATCATTTCCCATGGCTCCTGTCGGCTCGGTGGCATCGAGAATCAAAGGCTGGAGCAGTATATATAAATCTTCAGTGGTGTACCCGAATACTTTTTGCCGCTCTATCAGCGTTTCAAAATTCGTTTGCTGAACCTCTCCTGGAGCAGGTAAGGTCTTTAATTTCACCATTTTTTGTTCGAGCCACTCTAGATAAGGATTCGTTTTACAAATTTGAGCCTTTAGTTCCGAATCGTCAATAATGCGGCCTTCTCTGGTGTCAATCAAAAACATTTTTCCAGGTTGAAGACGCCCTTTGCAGGCAATTCGTTCAGGTTCAATTTTGATGGCACCTACTTCAGAAGCCATGATGACAAAATCATCTTTAGTAACAATATATCGAGCAGGGCGTAGACCGTTTCGATCCAATGTTGCCCCGATTTGTACTCCATCAGTAAACGCTAATGCAGCAGGGCCATCCCAAGGCTCCATAAAATGTTCATGGTACTCATAGAATGCTTGTTTTTCAGGATCCATGTCAGGGTTGTTTTCCCAGGCTTCTGGCACCATCATCATCATTGCATGTGCGAGAGAATAACCTGAGCGCACTAGAAACTCTAAAGCATTGTCAAAGCACGCGGAATCACTGCCTCGTGGTACAATCAACGGCATTAATTTTTGGATATTATCGTATAATGGCGACGAAAGTGTTGTTTGGCGAGCCGTCATCCAGTTGACATTCCCACGCAGCGTATTGATTTCACCGTTGTGTGCCAAGTAGCGGAAAGGCTGTGCCAGGTCCCACCGTGGAAAAGTATTAGTCGGAAAGCGGGTGTGTGATAAGGCCATTGCGCTTACGAATTTCGGATTGGCTAAATCTGTATAAAATTGCCCGAGCTGACTGGCAGTTAACATGCCTTTGTAAACGATGGTACGGGAAGACATGCTGGGGATTGTGAAACTTTCAAAATGAATGGAGTTGAAAATTTCCCTGCGGATGACATACAATTGTCTCTCAAAAACCTCTTGAGTCATCTCTGCATCTTTTTTGCCTACAAACAACAGGCGGATGACGGGTTGTACTTCTGCAGCCTGTGCTCCTACATAATTAGAATCAATGGGAACATCACGCCACCCAAGTAGAGTGAACCCTTCTTCGACGATGAGTACTTCAATGATTTCACCACAACGGCTTTGTTGTTCTTTATCTTGAGGAAGGAAGATCATACCAACACCGTATTCTCCAGGCTCAGGGAGGGTGAAACCTATTTTATGACATTCGTCTGTAAAGAATTGATGGGGTATCTGTAATAAAATGCCAGCACCGTCTCCTGTATTTGGGTCTGCACCAAGAGCACCACGATGGGTTAGATTGCATAATAATTCTAAACCCTGTTTTACAATATCATGGGAGGGTTGATTTTTAATATTGACAACAAATCCTACTCCACAGCTATCATGTTCAAATTGTGGATCATATAATCCTTGTTTATTTGGATAATTTGTTTTCATGATATTTTCTCCATAACTTACTGATGTGACTAATCGAGGTAGCGTAGTCGTCCACACAGATAGAATATCTCAATCCCATAAGATGTTATCTGGCATACTGAGTTGAACTTATATTATCAATAAAACCCCAAATTAATCGACTAAACAGTGGACACCCAAATTTAATGGATTTGGTATTTTGGGCAGGGGGAACATGTCGCAAGAAATGGCTCCCTGTTTTGCTATCATAAATAACAGAGAGTATTCGAGACGTTACTATTGAGAGGGGGTTACCACTGCTTTGATAATTTCTGAATAGCGCCTAAATCTACTGTTCGACTGCATTGAGTGTATCGCATTTTGTATATCCGAGATCAGTATCTCAAGCGTTGACTAGAAAGCAGATCTACTTTTGGAAAGTGAAGGCAAAATAATTTAAACTTCAAGCTCGTATAGATACACAAAAATGCAAGAAAATGCAAATAAATTCAGCGTTGATTCCTGTTGGGGTTAGAATATAAAAGGGATTGATTAAATAACGCTTATTTTGCTTCGGGTGATAAAGTTTTCACTCGATAAATGGTAGCTGAGATCTCAATAGGTACAGGATTTGTTCCTCCGTAACCCCGTTCTACGTAGATGCAGTCTTCTCTGCCATCTGTTGGAGCCTCCTCTACAAGGACAAATTCTTGTTGTCCACTGAAGGCAAGAACATCATCTTCTTTCAGTGAGGTGGCCGCGGTGGAAATGATGTCCCCATTCTGGAGAATACCTACACAAATGGTTCGATTATCGGAACTATATGTTTCAGAAGTGATTAAGCCTGTATTGATCAATGTTTTGCTGCTGGCCTGAAACTCATCTTCTGCTTTTTCTTCATCGGATTCAGTAGAACAGGCGATCAAGATAATACACACGAAAAAATATAAAAAATTTTTACTAACAAGACGCATATCGTTTTCCTTTCCGTATAAATAGAAGTGTATGGGAGGCGCAATCCCTAGCAAAAACCTGAAGGAATAACAAGTAAATTTGGCTATTGTTTTTTCTGAGACTTGTAAAATCTATGATGAGTCTCAAACAAAAATTGAGGAATTGGCAACTGTTCAGGGCAGCGTGGAAGGCAATCTCCACATTCTGTGCATTTGTGAGCAAATTGACCTGGAAACCAATCGCTGTGTGCTTCGAGCATATTATAGCGATATGTGGCAAATGTTTCCATATCATAGGCTTTCCACATGTTGCGGAACCTCAGAACCTCGGGGATATTGATTGTTTCAGGACAAGGTAAACAGTCGTAGCAGATGGTGCAATATTGTTTGCCCTGCCGCTGCAATGCTGCTGCTTCCCAATCCACCCTGCTTTTAATTTGCCCAAAAGAAGAGTTTGGTTTTGCATCAGCTGTTATGTCTGAATACAGGGAAGATAGGTGACTGTCGATCTGTTTCGGCTGGTCTGCTCCTAGGCTGAGTGTATGAATTTCTGGATGGCTGAGGCAAAATCGATCATTGAAATTCATGGGAGACAACGGTGTCGTCAAACGAATTAATTTTTGAGGAGGCGTGAACAATTGTCCCCCTTTATCATTGGGAGAGATGATGAATACGCCCATGTCTTTTTCTGCTGCCCGTAATACTGCGGGCAAATTGCGTTGGAAAAAATAATAATAATGCAAGTTCACGGATTCAAAAACATCGCTGTCAATGAGTTTTAATATGAGCGCAAGATCGCCATGAGTGCTGAAACCCAAATGTTTTATCAACCCTTCGTTCATGGCGTCTTCTACGGCTTTCAGACAGCCATTTTTTTGAAATGTACGAGCATATTTTTCTTCATTATTGATACCATGGATATCGAAATTGTCGATTACATCAATTTGCAAGCGCTCTAAAGAGTCATCAATGGCCGATCGCATTTTTTCATAGGTGGGCATTGGTGCAATTTTGGTAGTAAAGATAATACGCTCCCGCAGCTGACTTTTTGTTTCTGTTGATTGCTTGAGTTGAGACCATATTTTCCCATAAGCCCTCTCACTTTTTCCATAATCCCGAGCGGTTTCAAAATGATTGATTCCCACATCCAGTGCATGGTGGGCAACCTCATGCACATTTTGTAATGTTTCGTCAGGAAGCACATCATGGGGCCCAGCCCATCCATTGACAAAACGCATGCCGCCTAATGTCAAAACGGGTAATTGTAATTCTGTTTTTCCAAATCGTCGATACAGCATTAGTTGAGAATAATTTGGTGATTTCTCTTTTGAAATTTTTAGTGGTAGAAACAGGGAATGAACACAGCAGAATATCCAGAAAGTAGATTGTACTAATGGTAGACATTCGATTCTGTGGAATAAATAACCCAATCAAGGCAGAATTATAGCAGAACCTTCAGCATGCTGCAAATTTACTTTCTGTTGCAAGGAAACGATGAATACCTTATCCTAAAAGCAGAATTTTCCATCCAAAATGTCCTGGTATCGTGCTTCTGTCAATACCACATGTTCCTCGGTGTCGGGCAGCAGTACATACAAAGGGTCTTGTATCTGGTGAATGCCATATCCTTGTCCTTTGAGCTCCATTTTCCGATGTTTGAAGGTTCCTGTTACTTGAAGTTCTGATTGAATTCTCACAAAGATGGGAATGGCATAGTGGGGCAAGTATTTCTGTAAATGTTTTGTAAAACCAGCCACATCAAAACTTTGAGGTGGTATGTTGCTAACAAGGGCAAGCATTCCGGCACGACCTTCGGTTTGTGGTATTTTCACGCCATAAGCCGTGCTTTCTTCCACCTGTGAAAATTTATTGGTCACTTCTTCGACTTCTGTCGTGGATACGTTTTCTCCTTTCCAACGGAAAGAGTCTCCTAAGCGATCAATAAACTGTGCATGTCGAAATCCTAAATTTTTTAATAAATCACCTGTATTGAACCAGATGTCGCCTTTTTTAAGGACATCCCGCATTAATTTTTTTTCGTTTGCCTCTTTGTTCGTGTAACCGTCGAAAGGTGTTTTTTCAGTGATTTTTGCTAACATCAACCCCACTTCTCCTTTCTTGGCGCGGAGGCAAAATCCATTTTTGCCTCTAATAGGTTGGTCTGCGGCAATATCATACTTGGCGAGCATGTAAGGTAGAGGAGATATGCCCACGGTACAGTCCAAGTTGAATAGGTTGACAAACGCATTATTTCCTTCGCTTGCAGCATAGAATTCATATACCTCGGAAATTCCAAACCGTTTTTTGAAATCTTTCCAGATATCTAGACGAAGCCCATTGCCAATAATTTTATAAACAGGATTATCGGAATCATTCGATCGGGGTGGTTGGTTCATCAAATAGCGACATAATTCACCAATGTAGCAAAAAGAAGTGGCATTGAATTTACGGGTGTCTTCCCAAAAGCGGCTGGCACTGAACTTCCGACTGATCGCAATTGCAGATCCTCTGGCTGCCGCGGAAGACCAGGCAACTGTAATAGCGTTGTTATGGTAAAATGGAAGGGAAACGTATAGTACATCTTGAGGGGTCATGTTTAAGGCCAACATGCCAAATCCTGCTGAAGCTTTAATCCATCGAAAATGGGTCATGATGGCGGCTTTGGGTAACCCGGTCGTTCCCGAAGTATAGACATAGAAACACGGGTCTTTTAATTTGACAGAAGCCGTAGATGGGGGATTTTGGAAGGACGTGTTTTTTGTTGCTTCGGCCAGATTGATGTATCCTCTTGGGGGGCGTGATTTGTTGGTGTCAGGTAAAAAGTACAGATTTTCATCTTCCAAGTTCAATCGGGGCTGGATTTCTTTAAAAGCTGGAATTAATTCTTCGCCAACTATATACGATTTGGGATTGCAGAGCAGGAGGCTGTGTAATAAAGCGTCTCCATGTTGTTGAGTGTGAATCAGTGCTGCAATGGCCCCCAGTTTTGCTAATGCCCCTGCACAAATTAAGATTTCAGGACGGTTTTCCAGCAGAATAGCAACAGCATCTCCGTGTTGTATTCCCTGCACGGTAAGATAGTTGGCGTAACGATTGACCCACTCATTGAATTGTTGGTGGGTATAGCATGAATCTTCGTATAAAATGGCGGATTGAGAAGGGAATTTCTCTGCATTCTGTTCTAAGTAAGTTCCAATGGACAGTGCCTCATTTTTATCTTTTTTTTTGATATACTTCAATCCTTCAATAATGGAAGGGATTTTGCCTATGACCAAACGTGCCCTTGATGCTATTTGAGGAATGCTGGTCAGTAGAGTTGACTCTGCCATTGTATGCTCCTTTTGAAGAGAGGTTATCTTTAAATTGAGTTTTTGCTGGAAAAAAGTTAGCCTGAGACATTTTCTCCGACTGACCCCTAATTTAAAGACAGAATACGCAAAGACAATAAACTCTGTTTGGATAGAAAGAAACGTCTCGGATGTCAATGTCTTTTTCAAAATACATGAAAGAAATATTCCAATTTGGAATCTGTGAATAGAAATTTGAGCATCCATCTCTTAAATCAACTTCATTAAAATAAAAAATTTTGCAAAGGAATTTCCAAGAAATATTCGATGTTATTTTAGAAAGAAAGCAGTCGGGAGGAAAGAGTTCGTATGTTGCTTCCTTGATGGAAAAAGGACTAGATGCGATTCTAAAAAAAATTGGTGAAGAAACTGCCGAAGTGCTCATTGCCTCAAAAAATGACAATAGGCAGGCATGTATTCATGAACTGACAGATCTTTTTTTTCATATGATGGTGTTAATGGCTCATGCTGAAATTTCTTTAACAGATATTGAAACAGAGTTTGGACGTCGCTTTGGCCTCTCTGGTTTAGTGGAAAAAGAGAAGCGATCCGTAAAATAAACCATTAAAATTTTTTCAATACTTACAGATAGATGTTTTTTATGTTTGAGCCGTTTGAACTGTTAAATTTGAATTTTAAAAATTGTATTCTTGCGCCACCCCAATCCGAAAATCAGGCTAATACCAATGGAAAAGTCAATGCTCATATGATTCGAGAGTACCGTGAACATGCTACTCAGGGGGTGGGAACCATTATTATTGAATCAGCTTATGTCACCAAGCAGGGCCGTAGTCATGTGACACAACTTGGTATTTCAGATGAAGAACACTTGGAAGGATTGCAAAAGTTAATTCGGGCCATCAAACGTGAGGAGGTGGTGGTGGGTATTCGCCTGGCACATGCTGGGGCAAAAACGTCCGATGAAATTTGTGGTGAGCAACCGATTGCCCCTTCCTCAATCAACATGGGAAAAGACTATAGCACCAGCCGTGAATTTGATAAGGGCGATTGTGAAGAAATCAATATGTTCTTTATTCATGCTGCTGAGCGTGCAGAAGAAGTGGGTGCTGATTTTATTGAAATCAATGGTGCCCAGCAGCTCCTCTTTGATCAGTGCCTCTCCTCCCGTTATAATACAAGAGATGATGAATACGGTTTTCAAAGTATTGAATCTCGCTTAAAATTGAGCTTGGAAGTGATTGAGTCGATTCGTGGAAGGATTTCTGAAAACATGCCTATTAGTTATTATTTTTCGATCCATGATAAACTGGATGAAGAAGTGGGCTTCGAGGCAGAAGACTTGAAAATCATGATAGAATTACTCACAGAGAGTGGAGTGGATATTTTTCATCCAACAACGATTCATGCGATGAATAAATTTTTTGAGACGGATGAAACTTTCATAGAGTGGGTGGCTAAATTCACAGATCGAGTGATTGTTGCAGAAGGAAATATTAAATCGCCTCAAGTGTTTAAAGAAGTTTATGGCATTGGAAAAGCGCAACTTTATGTATTAGACAAAACTTTATTTTCACGTCCTCAATGGTATCAGTTTCTAAACCGAAAGTTAATCAGCCAGTAACAGTGGAAAGTTGTATTTTCCAAGTTTGCAACATTTAAATGCTGAAAGTCATGGAAAATTCACAGGGTCAAAATCCGAAAAATCTCCAGAAGGGACAAATCACAGCTAAGTTTCTGGCAAAGTTTTTGAAAGACTTCAAAATTACGGAGGTGCCTGATACGCTTGTACCTTTAGATGCAGAGGCATTTGAAGAGATTATGGAAAGTATGCTGTTGAGAGGACCGATTGATGTGGACTACCTTTCAAAGCTAGGAGTCGAAGACCCTGATGAGCTGCTGGAGCGAATTCTAGAGGATATGGAGGAACTGGTCAATGACAGGAACATAAGGTTGGAAAACCGGAATGTGATTGCTGTCAGTGGAAATGCATTGGCCATTCTTTTAAATAACTGGATTCTCAAATACCCCTTGAATGAGTTTCTCCAGCCCCTGTTGGAAGCAGAAGTTGAAAAACATATATATGCCTATAGACTTTATTGTGAATGGGTATCCGATAGCCGTAATCACGGGTTGCCATTTGATCCAAAAAATAAATTTGCTATTCCTCAATGGAAATTAAATGAAGAAGGGTATCGGATAGAGTATGTTGGTCGGTCGCTTGATGTTTTGGTTTTGGAATCTCTGATTTGTGATATTGATCCGGAATTTGAAGCCCGTCTAGCAGCGCTGAACCCGAAAATGATGTTAAGGCAACTGACTCCGGCCCAGTTAATTCTCCTGCTAAAAAAATTACTGCATCATAATATTGCTGCCATACGAGACGAAGACTTTTATAAAAGTGAGCTGCTCTCTCCGCTGATTGCCTGTGCTCAACCCTGCCTCACTCAGGAACATTTTGATGCGCTCAATTCGTTTTTGGATTATGGGTATCAAAATGGGTTCCTTTATCTGGATAAAATTGTTGACAATTCGACATTGCATGAAAATGGAAGAATGTATCTGATTGATTACGGGATTTCAGAAGTATTTGATAAGGGAAAGCCTACGTTCTCATTGGAAAAATATGGGGAAATGCGAGAAGAATTGATTGCGCAGCAAATCACCCCTTTCCTGCAAAATGGAACTGTTTTAAAAACACTTTATTGAATAAAAAAGACGGTTCAATTTTAGCTTGGAGGAGGAAGGAGCTGTAGACGCCGGTTTTGGTAGAATAGAATTTCTGCTTGTAGCTCAGAAAATAGAAAATGCCGTAATTCTTTTGTTAAGAGACGGTCATGTTGTGCATCGTGACGCAGGCGCTTCAATTGGGCTAATAGTTTTTGCTCTTTTTCAAATACTTCTATTGATGACTTTTGATCTAGAAACCACATCAACTGTCCCAATTCCTGAACAATGTACTGCAGTCGCTCCATGACATTCTGGTGGTAATCATTGATGTTTTGAATGGTGAACTCAAATGTATCAGACATCGTGATATTTGGTCCATTCAGGGCATCATTATCGTTCACCTCAATCCAGGCTTCAACAAAATCTCCCTGTCTTAAAAATGTGGATCCCAGTTCCCACGGATAAGTCTCCTGATATTTCGTGAACTTTCCCTCAAATGATTGAATAATCTCTTGCCGCGCCCCTCTTTTTTGTACCTGATAATGCAGTGTGATTTGCTGTAGCCCATAGTCATCAGACACAGATAGTTGGATGGGAAGCTTGGAATTAGAAAAAATAAGCTGTGTTTGAGGCCAAATTACAGTCAGTTGGGGCGGATTATCTGGGACCACTTCAATCAAATGTTGTGTGTTGAGGTTGTCCCAGTATAAATGAAGAGTGCCTGATTGCAAAGGACTGATGGAAGCAATCCAACGTTTTTTTTGCGGAAGCCAATTTAACCCTATATGCTCTTGATGGATGGCATAAAACGATTTCTTTTGTACCGATTGAGACATAGACGAGAGATTGAAATAAATTTCCACTCGACTGCCTTGAGGGAGCTTGAGCTGATGAGGCATTTGCGTGTAAAGTGCAGGAGGCTTTTGCATGTATACCGGATATAAAACCCGATATGTCCGCAGATGATTTGCAGCCTTCTCAGATGGGAGCCCCGTCATTGATACATCAGGCAAGTAGGGTTGGTTTACAACCAGAATACCCAAGAATATGCACACTGTACCGGTATAAAATAAACTCCGTATGAGCGGTACTGCCTCCGCAAGGGGAGCCGCTTGTAATTGTTGATTAATATCGTCAAGATGCTTTGTCTGAAAATAGACAGATATTGGAGAAGCAAGTGCTCTGGATTGAAAATCCAAGGCTGTTTGGATGGCCTCAGCCAATTTAGGCTGTTTGCGATAAAGAAGCTTTATTCCCTCTGCTTCAGTTGCATGGACCCGTCCCCATTCGATACTCCATATCAGAATTAATCCTACCTGGTAAGCAACCACAGACCAGCTGAATTCTTTTGGCCAAAATACAATTGCTCCTGCCAAGACGAGCCCTGCGATAGCAAAAAATCTTACGGTTCTTGTAATCCATATCCGAAAACAGTAACCGTTCCAGTGTTTTTCAAACACGGGCAGGGCAATTGGAATATCATCCATAAGTAAAAGGACTCACACCAGGACACACCGCTGTATCAGTTGATGACCAAAGGTTGTTCGACTATATCTGCTAAATCATCGAGAACCCTTGCAAACACATGAGTTGCATAGGATACCTTCGAATCATTATCCAGGTAACTGTTTTGTAGTTCGCTAGCCAGATCTAAAATAGCGGATGTGACTTGTTGTTCAAATTTATTACTGGTTTCGTATCCTACCAGTGATTCTAGCTGTTCCAGTTTCTTTTCTACTTGACTCATCGTTAAACTCCAAGTTAAATGGTGGTTGATGGGTTAATGGATTTTAAAATTTTTCTTCTTTCAGGATGATCCCGTAAGCACTACGGCATAGGCTATCCTGAATGGGCTGATCATTCTTAAAAACGGCATGTTGTCGCAGTTTTAAGTTGCAGCTTCTTCATCAACAGCAAAGGACAAGGGTAGCCACGAACTACTCTTTCTCAGTTGTTCACTGCCCTATTGATATAAGACCTGCCAATTTCATTGGATAGCACTCTCCCAGCTGGTTCTCTCCTTATCACTCATACTTGTCAGCACACAAATAAAGATAGAGACACAATGTTTGTCCCTAAAAGTATGCTGTATTATTATTCAAGAAGTTCCCTGTTTGGGTGAGCCGTTTAATTGAGCTTCTCACAAAAATAAATTTTGTCATGTACTCAAAAATGGACATTATTGTTAAGATCACCATCTGGTGTAACCAGATTTTTTTCGTCTGTTCTATGTATCGGTCGCTTAATTTGAAACTTGAGCATTTATTTTCAATTTTTGAACAGAGTACATCCTCCGATACAACAGAAAATGAACTTAGGGTTCGTGCAGAAATAACGTTGACAAAGATGAGGAAGTATTTTTTCTTGGCTACAAGGCGTCTTCAATTG
>JADGAT010000030.1 GCA_015231885.1 SAR324 cluster bacterium | reverse complement strand
ATAATGTCAAAGGAGAGGGAACGGATGTCGAGCATGGAGCAAAAATATATACTGATAACTGTGTGCGCTGCCATGGGACTCATGGAGAAGGCAGTTTTAAAAATTACTATCCTGTCATTGCAGGACAAAATTATCATTATTTGATGCGACAGTTTCGTTGGATAAAATCAGGGAAAAGACGCAATGCTAATCCTGAAATGGTGAAGCAAATCAAAAATTTTACGAATCGTGACATCAAGGCCGTCATGGATTTTGCTTCCCGACAAACCATGAAGCAGGGAGATTGGGATCCAAATAAATAATGTGGAAATAGAAAGGGATGTTGTGCAAGTCAAAGAATCTCAAGGGAGATTGATGCTCAGCAGAGTGTTAGCAGTAGTAGCTTTGCTATTGTTGATGCTGACGTATTTTGGTGGAACTTTTTGGGAGTTTCGCGATCCGGTTACTGGAGAAATTGAGTTTGATGAAGACAATTTGTCTTTCCAGCCTTTCAAATTTTTAATTCACGAGGAAGATGTAGAAGAGCGTGATGTTGCGCCAGAGCTCGTAGAGTATATGGGAGACGTGATTTATGAATATTTTCCAGAGGGTTCCTGGGGATACTGGATCGGTTACCGGACTATGCCGGTTTGGAGAGTTTCTCTGGAAGCCCCTCAATACCCTAAAGACACTTACCCCGAAGGCATCCCTGTATTTTTTACTCTGACGGACTTCAGAGGCAAAACGGTGGAGATGAACGTGATCAATCATTATATCGGCATGGATCCGATGGATATTGGTGCATTCACTGTCAGAAAACTTGTTCCCTTTGTCTATCTTTTGTTTGTTTTGATGATCATATGCTTTCTTTTTTACAGCGGGCCGTTTTGGTGGGTACTGGGGCTGATCCCTGCGCTGATACCATGGTATTATTTGGGATTCTACAGTTACTGGCTCTATTGGTTTGGACACAATCTGCATGATTACGGCGCATTCAAGATCAAACCCTTCATGCCCACAGTCCTGGGGGATGGGAAAGTGGCACAATTTTCTACACATTCCTACCCAACCATCGGATTTTATGTTCTTCTGGCAGTGTTTTTTACCTTAGGGCTTTCCATTTTGATCAAACGGAGGGCACTCCAGGACCTGTCAATCTGAATCATGGTTTCTCACTGAGATGGTTTGTATAATGATCCTCTCAGACTTCTCTCCACGGCCTATGGCCTTGTCTCATACCTGTAAGTATGTTGCTCCTCCGATTCTATTTAATGACGATACTCCTTTTGTTTGCTGGATTTTTCTGCATGATGACAGTCTGTTTCGAACCAACCGGTGCCGCTGAGTTAACAACACCACCACAAAAGAAAACATCATCAATGGAAGAAAATCAGATGATGTGCCGACCCTCCCTGAACCAACCAACACCATCACAAAAGAAAACATCATCAATGGAAGAGCATCCTTTACTGCAGGATTTGATTGATAAAACACCAGCAGGAGAAACAGTTTCTCTGGCCCCTGGAATTTACCAAGGACCGGTTGTGATCAATAAGCCTCTGATTTTGGATGGTCGGGGAGAAGTAACGGTTGATGGTGGTGGCAAAGGCACGATCATTCTCATTCAGGCCGATGGGGTGACTTTAAAGAATTTAGCCATTACCAACTCAGGTGATAGCCACGATCAGGTCGATGCCGGAATTAGAATTGTTTCGGCCAATAACCAAATCCATCATAATAAAATCTCCAATACTCTGTTTGGGATCGATATGAAAGAGGCCCATGGCAATGAAATCATCGGTAATGATATTTCTTCCAAACAGAGAGATTTGGGATTAAGAGGCGATGGTATAAGGGTTTGGGCCAGCCATAGAAATTTATTCCTAGAAAATACCATCCATGATTCGCGAGATATGGTGCTATTGTATTCCAATAATAATCTGATTGAAAAAAATAAAGGATGGAACAACCGTTACTCTCTGCATTTCATGTATACGGGCAAGAATGATGTCCGCTACAACCAGTATCATAACAATGCTGTAGGTATTTTTCTGATGTATTCCAAAGATTCAATTTTGGAACACAATGAGATTCAGTATTCCTTAGGCAGCCTTGGCATGGGCATCGGAATGAAAGAAGTAGATAATATGACCATCCGCTTCAATACCATCGTTTACTGTGCAAAAGGCCTCTATTTAGACCAGTCCCCCTTTGACCCCTGGACCTATAATCTCATTCTGGGCAACCAGATTGGCTACAATGTAGAAGGCATTGTGCTGCATAGTACCTTAAAGCGCAACATTTTCAAGGGCAATGCCCTGATTGATAATTTGGAAGAGGTTTCGGTGCATGCCAATGGAACTGCTGTCGGCAATGTGTGGCAGGGCAATTATTGGAGCAGTTACGAAGGGTTTGACCGCAATCAAAATGGTTATGGAGATTCAGGTCATGTCAAGTACATGTATTTGGACCAAATCTGGATGGATCGTCCATGGGTCCGTTTTTATTTTGGATCGCCCATCATCAGTGTCGTCAATATGCTGGCCAAGTTGCTTCCTTTGACAGAGCCTCGTGTGGTACTCAAGGACGACGCTCCCGTTTTTGTTATGAATTCTTCATTACGTCTGGCAGAGAATAATTTAAATTTTGAAATTCCAGCAGATGATGAGGATGACGATGAATTGTAAGTAAGTCAAAAGCATGACAGATCCCATTATCAATATTCAGAATATTTCCAAAAAATTTACCAGACATGTGGTATTGGATCATGTCAATTTGGAAATTATGCAGGGGGACCGAATTGCCTTGATTGGTTTGAATGGTGCAGGAAAAACAACATTGATCCGTACCATACTGGGACAGTATAATCACGAAGGGATACTATCCGTTGCAGGAGGCGAACCCCGTAAAGACCGCGTTGAAATACTGCAGCATGTCGGCTTTGTTCCCCAGCACTCACCTCCTATTCAAATGAGTGTGCAGGAGTTGATTAAATTTTCTGGCAAGTTGAATAAAAACTCGGACGCTTCAGCAATATGCGAGATTGTGGACGACTTGGGATTCAATGCGGATGACCACAAAAAAAAACCATTTTTGAAGCTATCAGGAGGGATGAAACAAAAGCTGCTGATTGCCATGGCATTGGCAAAAAAACCTTCAGTTTTGATCATGGATGAACCCGCAGCAAATTTGGACCCTGCAGGAAGAAAAGCTTTTTTTCTGAGACTTTCTAAAATTCATAGGGAGACTACCATGATTTTGAGCAGCCATCGGGTTGATGAACTGCTTGCTCTGATCAATCGAATCATTGAAATGGATCATGGCAAAATTGTATTGGATGAGCGGACAGGGATACACTCACTTGCGGGACACCTTGTATTCTGCAAGTTGAAGATCATGGACATGACGGATCCGATAAAAAAAATGATGGAAGACTGGAATTTTCAAAAAAATTCGGAAGACTGTTGTTATGAAGGACAGATTATGGATGTGGATCGTTTGCGTTTTCTCAATGCCATTTCGCATTTTGCCAACCACATTTGTGAATTGAACATCAGGTGATGCCGATGAAAGAAACCTGGAATATTCTTTATGTGGTGAGTCTGGCTGACATCCGTGAGTCGATTAGGGCCAAGTGGTTTTTCATCTATATCCTCATCTTTGGAGGTGCCGTAGTCTTACTATTTGTAATAGGAATCACTGAATCCCAAGTTCTAGGATTCACAGGCCTGAGTCGTTTATTGGTAACTTACATTCAGCTCTGTGTTGCCATATTGCCCATCTTCATTTTGATTACGACGGTACGCGCTGTTGTTGGGGACCGGGAATCCAATGTGCTGGAGTATTTTCTGTCCATGCCTATTTCACTGGGAGCTTATTTCTGGGGCAAGCTACTGGCAAAATTTATTGTTGTTTTTCTACCAGTCGGCCTTGCACTGTTGGGGGCGGTTTCATGGGGGATTATACGTTCCCTAAGTATTCCCTGGCATTCGGTAGGATATTACATTTTGCTACTGGGAACCCTCTCCTGGTGTTTCCTGGGAATCGGGATGCTGATTTCTTCCCTCGTCCATAAGCAGGAATGGGCGTTGGGGCTGGCATTTTTAGTATGGCTGACTTTACTGATCTTTATTGATATCATCATGATTGGTATTTTACTGCAGAATCAGGTTCAGGAAAAAATTATCATTACCATTTCTTTGTTGAATCCGCTGCAGGCCTTTCGCACAGGAGCAATTCTTTTGTTTGATCCTGATTTATCAGCAATTGGACCAGCGTCTTATGTAATTTTAGAAGCGTTGGGATATGAGGGCTTTTTGACATTTTCGATTCTATATCCTTTCGGGCTGGGCTGGTTTTTAGCCTGGCTGGGGTATTGTATTTTCAAGAGGGGAGATTTGGTATGATAGAAATGGGTATTGAGAATGAAAGGGAAGATGGCAGTCAAAAGCAATGACAAAGCGAAAATAACACGCAGGAATTTTTTTAAGGGTTCGACGTTGGTTATGATTGGGGGAGCAATTGCCAGTGGGGCTGCCAGTGTTCCCGTTTTGAGAAGTGAGGAACCGCTGCTGCGACCACCAGGAGCTTTAGATGAAGATCTGTTTTTAGCATCCTGCATCAAATGCGGACAGTGCCTGCAGGTCTGCCCTCCTAAAGTCATCATGCTGGCAAAAATCAATCAGGGATTCGGTTTAGGAACTCCGTATATTGTACCGAGGGAGGGAGCCTGCATCTTATGCAGGGGATTGCCTTGCGTACTGGCTTGTCCCACCGGATCACTGAATCATGATATTTCTGAAGGATCGGAAGCAGAAATGGGACTGGCCGTTGTCAGCCGTCCCGAGACCTGTTTGTCGATTAAGGGAGAGAATGACCTGGTGTATGAATTGGTAAATCTGTCAGATTCGGATCAGCTTGCTGATTCAGAAAAGCTGAAAAAAATATTGCTCCGGTTGATTGGCAAGCTCACACCTGACGAGTTGGACCAATGGAAAAAGAAATGGGCGTTTGACGAAATCTCCGTGAACACCATTCCACAGATTCTGGCAAAGCTCAACAAAGAGAACATCTCCTGGCTGGTTGATTTTGCAGAAGGAACCCTACAAGCCGCACAGGCCTGTCAAATTTGTCTGGAAACCTGCCCGATTAAAGAAGAAAACCCCATTGTTTTTGAAACAAGACAAGATGCTGAAACAGACAGGGATTATGTGACTCCAGTGGTTCAGAAAACTTGCGTGGGATGTGGTGTTTGTGAAATGGAGTGTCCAACTCCGGCACCCTCGATTACGATTATGCCTCGATTGAAATGGAAGGAGGGTGCTGCATGAGTAAAGTATCAGGAACTCCAGTTGCTAATCTGTCTCCAGCCCAGCCGTCTTTGGCAAAGTCACTACGGAAACGAAAAGGGCCTGGATTGAGAGATATCTCTGTTCAGGAAAATACTTTTCCCCATAAATGGCGTCTCATCCGTTGGGGATTTTTGATTTTCATCAATTTTTTATTTTTTGCCTCTTTTTATTTTGATATCCAAATATTGGAAGGAACTTTGAGCGCATCCCGCCTGCTTGGATTTCATCTGGCAGACCCATTTGCCTCTTTTCAGATCATGTTGGCCAGTAAACTGGTGAAAGTGAATTTAGTCATTGGCATGATCACCGTTGTCATTATTTACATTATTTTAGGAGGACGTTTTTTTTGTTCCTGGGTGTGTTCTTACCATCTCTTGGCAGAATTTGGCGAGATGCTCCACAAGTCTCTCATCAAAAAGAAAATTATTAAAAAAAATCATGTATTTGATCGCAATATTAAATATTACTTTTACGCCATATTTTTGGTACTGTCTTTAGTGACAGGTTATACCGTTTTTGAAGTGATCAACCCTGTGTCAATGTTGAGCCGAATGTTTGTTTATGGTCCCGGACTCATTCTGCTATGGGTTTTATTGTTATTAGCATTTGAGGTGTTCTATAGCAGGAGGGCCTGGTGTCGTTATTTTTGCCCGGTCGGTGTGTCCTATAATCTGATTGGATGGATTTCTCCCTTTAAAATTAAATGGAATGTCAACAAGTGTTCCAATTGTAAAAAATGTCAAGGAGTTTGCATGGTGCCCTTTGTCCTCCAGGAAACCGTAAATAAGGGGAAATCGGAGTACGTCGTTTCTGGGGAATGCACTCGTTGTGGGTTGTGCATTGATGCCTGCGAAGATGGAGCACTCAAGTACAATATTCGCTATTTGGATAAACTGATTTAAACAAACCGCTATGTCTCCAGACAGCAATACGATTCAAAACACCAGAATCGGAACCGTTCAATACAAACGCTAGAGAATTGGAGAAAATTTAAAAAATGTCTTCTGTCTCCTTTCAATCTCATGTACGATACAATGGAATCGTTTCTCTGTCGCTCACTATAAAAATAACTGACGCTAGGTGAATGAAACTTGTAGTCAAACAATTTTTCAATCCATCAGCAAAAAAGGAAAGAATTCAGGAGTTTTTCTTTCTTTTTCCAGTTCTTCCTGATAATGCTCTCATGATAAAGAGGAGCTAAAGAGAAAAGCACTCTTTTTATTCTGGCTCCTGGACAGGGGTTCCTATCCACATTTCCATGGGCAATCTAAAACTTTTACCAAAGATTGCACTTTTGCAAAAAGTATCCAAGCAACATGAGAAAGTAAATCCGTTGATATACCAAAACTCATTATGAATATAGAGAAAATTGAATGGACCGAAGACTTGGCAACCGGTGTTATTTTGATTGATGAACAACATCAGGAACTGTTTGCCCGTATTGACAAATTCATGACCGTGGTGCAGCAGGAAAAAATCAATGAACTTCAGGAAGTGATAGCTTTTCTTGAAGATTATGTTTTTCTGCATTTTGATGCAGAAGAAGAATACATGAACACCACAAACTATCCGGGATATTCCCAACACCAATCAGAACATGCAAAATTTATTAAATCCTTCAATGAGATCAAACACCAGTGCGATCAGGAGGGCGAGGTTGATGTGTTGGTAGATACCATCCAAAAATATTTAGTAGATTGGCTGATCAATCATATTCAAAAAACCGATCAACGGTTTGCAGCATTCATGAAGAATCATTTTTGATTCGTTCCTCCAAAAGTTCGTGTACTACGTTGGCCAGTATTTCTTTTTCAACAGGTTTGTTGATAAATCGACGAATGCCAATCTTTTCGGCTTCTTCTATGCTGACTTGGTGACTGAAGCCTGTCATTAAGATGATCGGGGTGTTGGGTGAAATAGCCAGTATTCCTTGAGCCAGCTGGTACCCTGTCAATTTGGGCATGGTTTGATCGGTAATGATCAAATCAAATTGTTCAGGATTTGCCGAAAATTGTTCAAGTGCTTCGGCACTGCTTTGTATTGCGGTGACCTGGTAACCCAGGCGGCTTAACATCTTTTCCACCATGTCCAAAATAAAGATCTCATCATCGACCACCAGAATTCGTTCTTTACCTCTAAAAACCTCGATGCTGGGCAATTGCGGTTCATCACTTTTCCCTTCAATAGCGGGGAAAAAAATATGAAATGCTGTTCCTTTTCCATCTTCACTTTGTATGGTGATGGCCCCCTGGTGTTCCAGCACAATGCCATGAACTACTGACAAGCCAAGACCGGTTCCTTCTCCAACGGGTTTGGTTGTGAAAAAGGGATCAAAGATGCGATCCTGTATTTCGGCTGGTATTCCTGGACCTGTGTCTTGCACCGTTAATTTCAGAAAAGTTCCTGGTTTGAGATTTAATAGCAGTGCCTCTTGCAGATCCAATTCAATTTCGCTCACCTTGATTTTCAATATCCCGCCTGTCTGGCGCATGGCTTGTTCCGCATTGGTACACAAATTGACGATGATCTGGTGAATTTGAATGGGACTGCCCCAGATCGATTTGCTCTGGCTGATGAGTTCCTGTTGTATTGTGATGGTGGTCGGTAAGGTCGAGCGCATCATTTTAAGAACTTCCTTGATGATAGGTATCACCTGCATGTTGGAAAACTCCTGTTCATCCTGGCGACTGAAAGCGAGAATTTGGCGTACTAAGTCTTTTGCTCTTTTTCCTGCAGTGATTAAAGACTGGGCATAGCGCTGCAGCGGGTGGTCTGAAGGAAGTTCTTCCCGCATCATTTCTGCATATCCCAGTATACCAAACAACAGATTATTGAAATCATGAGCGATTCCTCCTGAAAGCGTACCAATGGCTTCCATTTTTTGTGCATGCCGGAGACGTGCTTCCAGCTGTTGACGTTCTTCTTCGGCTTCTTTTCGTTTGTTGATGTCTTCAATAATACCAAACCCCCAATGCTGTCCTTCATGCAGAAGCAAGTGAAAGGTGAGCTTGCCCCAGAACACTTCTCCGCTTTTTCGAATATATCGTTTTTCCTGGTGGTAGTGATGGATCTCCCCATTGAGAACTTGAACAAAGAGATTGCTGTCTTTTTCTGTATCCTCCGGGTGAGTGATTTCAGAAAGGGTCATCCGGGAAAACTCGGTTTCGGTGTATCCGAGCATCTCTTCCATTGTCGCGTTGGTTTTCCAAAGATTCCGGGTATTCAGATCCAGAATCATCATCCCGACAGCTGCTTGTTGGAATATTTCTCCAAATGGTGTCACATTGTCCTTCATTTGTTCATTGTGTGGGTTGTTATGCATCGCTAAAGATCATGCGGGAAACTCAACATGCGAAACGAATAAATTTTTAAACTTTAAAATAACGGATCGCATATCGAGTCCATGTTATGAATTTTGAAAAAAACTACAAACTAATTCTGGAGACTCGAACAGGCGATACCATAGTTGTTTGACTAGTTCTTGACAAGGAGAGCGGTAAGGGTTAAAACGGAATATTCGAAAGAATTTATTGAATTATTTTAAATTTTAGCTAGAGAAAAAAACATGTTTCAATTAAAACGAATTCTTGTTCCCGCCGATGGCTCGGAGACCTCTAAAAGGGCGCTGCAATATGCAATCGAACTGGCACGATCTTTCAATGCTTCCATGACTCTCCTGATGGTAGTGGATGACCAGCATTTGGATTTTCTAGGGCCTGCCAGTTACCCGGAAAATTTAAATGAGATTATTGAAAAAAGGATGATGGATCAGGCTAAAGCAACATTGAAAGAGTTTTTACCCTCATCATCCGATTCTTCTATTTCAACAGAAACTGTGATTTTAAGAGGATACCCTGTAACAGAAATCATAGAATATGCAAAAACGCATGAAATCGACATGATTGTGATGGGAACCCATGGACGTACTGGAGTGACTCATGTGGTCATTGGAAGTATTGCCGAAAAAGTAGTGAGGATGGCTCCATGCCCGGTTTTGACAGTAAAACCCATAGGGCATTAGTTCTCTGCCAATAAATTTTCTGTAATTCTTCAGAGCTTTGATCATATTTTCACCCATTACTACATATACTGCCATTATGGGTAAATATGCGAATCCGGAGTTGAAAACGATGTCATTCCGGGCTCGACCCGGAATCCAAAAGAATTCCCAGAGTTTTCTGGATGCCGGATCAAGTCCGGCATGACAAATTAATTTTTGTAAAGCATTGTTTTTATAAAATAAATTTTAACTCCGGATTCGCATATCATATATCCAACCAATCATTTCGGAGGTTCAAGAGGCTATTTCGAAAATTCAACCAGGTGAATTCGGAAATGGTTTCATCGCCCTCTTTGGTATTGACTCCTGTTCTAACCAGTATTTTGACAATTCCCCAGTGATCATCTATATCTTACATTCAATCAAATTCATTATAAAATCGACTGGAGATACATAAACGTGTTTAACAATTTCTAAGGAGATGGCGGTATGAAACGTTTACTCGTTTTTGGACTATTTTTTCTATATTCCCTTCCTTTGTTGGCTGGAGAAATCAAAACAATTCATGTGGTGAGTGAAGAATGGGAAGAGGCCACCAATAAAGATGGAACCGGTCTGTATTGGGATATTTTTAGGGCAATATACACACCTCATTCCATCAAGTTAACAACACAGATTGTGCCTTATGCGCGTTCCGTTACCATGGTGCAGCAGAAAAAAGCAGATGTATTTGTTGCGGCTTATAAAGATGAAGTCAATGGCGTCCTATATTCAAAATGGCATTTTGACGTTGATAATGTGAGTGCACTATTCATAAAAGGAAAAATAAAAGAATGGAAGGGCCCGGAAACCCTCAGAGGAAAACGGGTGGGTTGGATCCATAAATATAAATATGATCAATATCTCTCTGTTAAAGTGGAAAAACGAGAAGTCAAACACAGGGTACAGGCCCTTTCGATGCTCCAAAAAGGTCGGCTGGATTTCTTCATAGATGCAGTAGTGGATTTGGAAGATGAACTGAAAAACAGTAAAATAGCAGACCAGTTTGAAATGAAAGCGGTAATGTCACTCAATCTGTATATGTGTTTTGCTCAAACAAAACAGGGGGAACTATTGAGAGATTTATTTGATCAAGGCATGGACAAATTATTGAAATCCGGTGAACTGAAAGCATTGTATGATAAGTGGGAGTGGGGCGATGTGCCTTTTTAAAAATGAGACCCGTTGCCAGTGCTGTTTTTTTCAAATGCAGCCTGCCGAACACACTAAACTCTTCGATGCATAAGGCCAAGGTATGTCTCAAAATTTTGTGGATATCAAAAACTCCATCATGGTGAAACTGATTACAGCAGTTTTTTCCATTTATTTTCTAGTAACCATGACGGTGACACTCATGCACATGGTAGCAGAGTATCGGAATACGAAAGACAGCATTATCAAGGATTTGGCTACTTATCAGCAAACGTTTGAGTTGGGATTGGCTACTGCCATTTGGTATGCCGATGATACACAATTGAAATCAATCATTGCAGGTATGCTTAAATTGCCAACCATTGTCGGTATCGAGGTTAAAGATGAAACAGGAAAAATTCTGGAAGAAGCAGGAGTCCACAGTGGGGGAGGCTCTGGAGTAGTAGATCAGGCAGGGACTCAAATTCCAGTGAATATAACAGGTGTTTTTTCAGAACTTTTTGGATATACATTTCCCATCTATTATACCGAGGAGGGACAACGGATTGAAGTAGGCAAAACGACCTTATATTCCAGCACAGCCATCGTTTTTGACAGAGTGCAGTATGGGTTTTTATTTATCATTGCCAACTCGATTATCAAAACCTTAGCACTTTGGATTATTTTCGTTTGGATGGGGCATCGACTCCTCAGTCGCCCCTTAGGTATTTTAACAACAGCCACAAAACATCTGAATTATGATAATTTGGAGAATTTTGAAATCGATATCAAGATTTCAGGAAAAAATGAACTGAAGGTACTCGAAGAAGCTTTCAAATCCATGATAGAAAAATTAATGCATGCCCAGCAGAAACTCAAGGATTATGCACAAAAATTAGAAGGAATCAACACAGCCTATAGCCGGTTTGTTCCGCACCGATTCCTTGATCTTTTGGAACAGCACAGTATCACCGACGTCAAATTGGGAGATCATGTGGAAAAAGAGATGTCGATTCTCTTTTCGGACATCCGTTCCTTCACAACCATGTCAGAGGGTATGAAGCCGGAAGAAAATTTTAAATTCTTAAATTCTTATTTGGAACAGATGGAGCCCATTGTCACCAAACATCAAGGTTTTATTGACAAGTATATCGGCGATGCCATTATGGCTCTTTTTTCAACAGCTGATGACGCAGTCCGGGCAGCCATTACGATGATGGAAGTATTGCAGACCTATAATGACGGCCGTGGAAAAGCAGGCTATGCCCCCATCCGTATTGGGATTGGAGTCAATACAGGGTTGATGATGCTAGGGACAGTTGGAGGGCACGATCGTATGGAAGGAACGGTTATTAGTGATTCCGTCAATTTAGCCGCACGCATCGAAGGATTGACTAAAGTATATGGATCAAGCCTGCTCATCAGTGAACATACTTTTGATAAGCTACAAGATCCTTCTCAGTATGCCAATCGTTTCATCGATCGGGTCAAGGTAAAAGGAAAAGCCCAAGCCGTAAAGATTTATGAAATCATTCATACAGATCAACCCGATGTACGTGATAAAAAACTATCCATGTTCGAAACTTTTGAGAAAGCCTGGAATTTATATCAGAGTAAACAGTTTAAAGAGGCAGAAGTTTTATTTCATCAGTGTGTGGAAGGCAATCCAGAAGATCAGGTGGCTCACATTTATGTGAAGCGCTGCCAGCATTATCAAAAAATGGGCTATGATGTCAATTGGGAAGGTATCACACAATTTGATATTAAATAAAAATTACGAAGGAAGAGCTTCCCCACAAACGATCGCCTTTTCGATTTTTCCATCATATTTACCGCTACACAGCAGTTTGTGTGGGTTTGTGGGTATACACGGTTGCCATGACAATAGTTCCCAAAATGATGGCGCCGCCCAGCAGGGTCCGCCAGGTAGGAATTTCCCGCAAAAATAAAATAGCCAGCAGGATTCCATAAACAGGCTCCAGGCAGGCGATGATACTGGCCAATTGAGCTTTGATTTGGCTCAAACCTCGAATGAACAAAGCATGCGAGAGGGCCGTACACAATACTCCTAAAACGACCAACAGCAGCATTTCACGCATTCCATGCGACCAGGGCATGGATTCAGCCATTGGCCAAAGAACCGAGGTTGCTACAATATTCTGATAGGCAGCTACAAGAATAGGAGAGTGAGTTTGGACAATTTTTTTATTGATCAACGCAAGAATGGCAAAAGTTAAACCAGAAAGGGTTCCCCATAATGCTCCCTGAGTCACATCATTCTCAAAATCGAAGTCTGGAATGACAAGAACTAAACCGATAAAAACACAAATTGCCGTCACCACATCAAAACGTCGTATTGTTTCATTGAAAAAATACGGCTCCATGAAGGTAATGAATATTGGAAATGTGGAAAAGGTTAGTAACCCTACAGCAACAGACGAGAGTTGGATCGCATGGAAAAAAGTACTCCAATGGAGTGCGAGAACGGCTCCTGAAAGGGCAAACAGGATTCCATCCCGTTTGGAGTGTATTTGAAAGGATTTCCGAAAATACAAAAGAACCAGAACCAGTACAATTCCGGCAAAAAATGTACGTCCCAGCACAATAACAGAAGGAGGGAGGGATAACCACTTGGCAAATAAACCGGACAGGCCAAACAAGAGAACCGCCGCATGGGTTTCCAGCAGGCCATAAGACTTTAGAGAATATGGCATTTTTCACCGCCCCTTAGATACTGACTCCTGTGAAAGATGCAGAAGCAGTGAACCGTTTAAAGAACCTTACTTAAGAACCGTTTGGTCTTTTCGTTGGAAGGATTTTCAATGACTTGTTTTGCTTCACCTATTTCTTCAATAATCCCCTCTTCCACAAATGCGATCTGATCGGACACTTCTTTCGCAAATGCCATTTCATGGGTCACACATATCATCGTCATTCCTTCATCTCTGAGGAGTCTGAGAGTGTCTAATACTTCACCGACAAGTTCCGGATCGAGTGCTGAAGTGATTTCATCCAGCAACATATAGTTAGGGTTCATGGCAAGTGTTCTGGCAATTGCCAGTCGTTGCTGCTGCCCTCCTGACATTTGAGTTGGAAAAACGTCAAATTTGTCACCAAGACCAACATGCTGCAGATGATGTTTCGCTAATTCCTGAGCCTCCTTTTTATTTTTGCCAAGGACCACTCTTGGTGCCAGGGACACATTCTCTAACACGGTAAGATGGGGAAAAGAATTCCATTGCTGAAACACCATGCCGATTTCTTGTCTCAGTTTATTCAAATTGGTTGATTTGTCATGTACATCAACACCGTCCACTAAAACCCGGCCTTTTTGAATGTCTTCGATACCGTTGATACAATACAAAAGGGTGGATTTCCCACTTCCACTGCCACCAATGATACTGACCACTTCACCCTTATTGACCTCTAAATCAATTCCTTTTAATATTTTCAGAGCTCCAAAGGATTTATGAACACCTTGAATTTGTATCATATTGCCATCTTCTTTTCCATGTACCTGCCGAATGTTGACAATGGATATGAAATAATAAAATAAAATAATCCCACACCCAGCAAAATTTCCAACGGTTGTTGTGTTCTTGTAATCAACTGTTCAGAAGTTCTCAGCAACTCCATGTAGCCAATAACGGATACCAGGGCAGAGTCTTTGATAACACTCAATGCGACCCCCATCCAGGATGGGAAGACAGACTTCATGCCGATTGGTAAGACAATGTATCTCATTGACTGCCAATACGTCATCCCCAGGGATCTGGCAGCAATTCCCATGGATTTTGATACGTTGTCAAAGCCGGCTCTGAACACCTCAGTCATAAACGCCATGGTATACAATGAAAGAATAATGGATCCGCTTGCGAAAGGAGGCAGTGGGTGACCCATGATACCAACAAAGGTGCTGAACAAAATAAGCTGTATGATTAAAGGAACAATCCTTAATACATCTAATATACTGCCCAATACAAAATTGATAGATTGTGTTGACACGGACCGGATAAATCCGATCATTAGCCCCAAAACCGTGCCCACAGAAATGGCTAACACCGAGATGTAGATCGTGTTCAATATGCCTGTAAGGATAAAACCCGTGTCATTCCAGGACAACGGGGTAAACAATGACATGCTCAACTATATTTCTCCTTTGAATAGTCGTCGTGACATGATATCAGCAGAATATAAGACAAACTTCGTCATTACATAATACATGGCTGCGGCAATAATGAAAAACTCAAGTGTTCTATAAGAAAGGGATTGAAGCCTTTGAGTTTCACCAGACAATTCGCCCATACCGACCAAAATCCCCAGTGAACTCATCAAAATAGACCAGATGAACTGATTGGTCATCGGATAATACACTCTTCTGAACATCTGAGGCAGGATAATATACCGATAGGCCTGAAATTTTGTCATGCCTAAGGACCAGGAGGCTACATACTGAGTTCTTGGAATGGTCTGTAATCCGCCTCTGAAGGTTTCGGTCAAATACCCTGAATTCACGAATGTTAAAGCACACAATACGGCCATGTATGGGCTCAAATGAATGCCAAACGCTCCCAATCCAAAATATGCCATATAAATCTGAAACAGGGCGGGCGTGTTCCTGGCTACTTCAACCCAGCTGCTAGCGATCGACTTTGGTATTTTAAGGTTTGAGGTCTTTCCAATTGCCAGTAAAACGCCAAAGACAATGCCTGAAAACATAGAAAACACCGCCACATGTAAAGTGACAAATGCACCATTCAGCATCTGGGGAAATGCTTGAAATACAATCAGCCAATGGAATTCATAGTCACCCATGGAACGCTCTCAATATTTTGCAGAGCCTCCGTACTTGACTTCAGCTCTGCAAAATCCACTTATTTCTATTTGTTATCTCTAAGAGATTGTATCATGGAAGGTGACGCAGGCGAATTGAAATATTTTTGGTGAAGTTCATCAAACCTTCCGTCCCTGATTTGATGAATCAAGAAAAGATTGAGATACTGAATCCAGGCAACTTCAGATCTTTTTGCAATAAGCCCAACAACATCATCATAGTTGGGGACGAATGGACCAGCCGCATAGTCTTTAAATTCTTCCGTAGCCAATTTTACCGCAATATTGGTATTGGTAGAAATGAGTGCATCAATTTTCCCTTGATAAAGCGCTAAATAGCCATCATTTTCCGATTTAAAAGCGGTATAGTTCGACTTCCCCCAGCCTTTTTTCTTGGCATAGGCAAGGTATTCCGTCTCATAAGTTGTTCCTAAAGGCGCTCCGACTTTTACATTTTTCAGATCATCAAATGTGTTGATGCCACTGTCTTTCTTAGAAATCACCTGGAATTTGAATACAAAATAAGGATAGGTGAAACCTACAGATTTCGCTCTTTCAAGAGTATCAGATGTGGATCCAACCACCACGTCGGTCTTACCAGATATTAAAGAAGGAATTCGGTCTCCCCACGTCAGATTAAATACTTTTACCTTAACACCCATCTGTTTTGCCAGATCTTTACAATAATCCACATCAAAACCGGCGGGTTCATTGTTTTTGTCGATAAAACCCATGGGTGGAAAATCGGCCACAACACCACAATTCAAAACGCCAGATTTTATGACATCATCCAGTTTATCAGCACTGGCGGAATGTGAGATCCCGATGAGAACCGTAACTGCAACTGCAATTAAAATGCTTTTGAAAAAATTCATCTTTCTCCTCTTGCCTTAGGTTGAATAGTAATGAAAACGGATAAAAAAAACTATAGAACAATCAAAAATACACAAGACGTGTACCATTAGAAAATATGTATGTAAAGGTAAATTTATGAGTATGGAGCCTTAAGAATGCGCCATCAGTATCACTTTTTGAAATCAATCCAGATACTGAAAAATTTCAGAATGAACATTGTTTTTTCTAAAATCTATATCAATTTGGACGATAGTTTATTATCTTACATGCAGACATGAGAATGTTTCGCTGCATTTTTTTCTTGGAATTGATACCAAAAATTTAGTATGTACCAAGGATAGACGCTGATCACATTTTCTATTGTTTTAATGATCTATCAAAATGAAAACGCCTCCTGTTAAAATTCCGGATGTCGCAGACAAAGACAGAACACCATTGGTGAACGATCTGCTGGCAGTCATTGATTCCCAAAAAATAAAAATAAAAAAGCTGCAAAAATATGCTGCTAAATCACGCAAAGTAGAAATAGAGGATCCTAAAAGACAGAACATCTATAACGTCATAAAAGACAAGCGTTCTTTTGGGCAAATGCCGGATGAAATGCTGCGGCGGTTGGTCAAGAATATGAAAGTGCTGCGTCTCAAAAAAGGAGCGATTGTTTTGACACAGGGAGAGCCCAGTTCATTTGTTTATCTTATGCTGAGAGGCCGTGTCTCAGTCATTGTTGATGGGAAACTGGTCTATGCCTTCCAGAGGCTTGGTGATATTTTTGGAGAAATGAGTTTTCTTAATCAAACGGTTTGCAGCGCAACCATCCGTGCCGAATCTGATTTGGAACTGATGGTCATTTCTACAAAATCCCTCAACTATATTGGTAATGAAGATTTTTACTTTTGGCTTTGCCGGATTCTTTCCGATAAACTTAACCGCACTTCCAAGCAGCTGAGTTCTTCAAACGACAAGTCTGAAAAGAGCAGTACCGAGACCCAAAAACCTCAAGAAGCTCCTGAAAAAGCTGAAGCTAAGCCTGAAGAAAAAAAAGTTCCTGAACCCGAAATATCCAACGTCATAGACATAGAGGAAGAAGAAAAAGCTGAAGCTAAGCCTGAAGAAAAAAAAGTTCCTGAACCCGAAATATCCAACGTCATAGACATAGAGGAAGAAGAAAAAGTTCCTGAACCCGAAGAAGAAATGTTCGTAGAAGAAGCGATAGAGCATGATATACCAGACACCCCTGATGATTTTTTTGGGCCTGATTGATGAAGCCGGTTAGGCGGTATTGCTCAATTTTGGAAGGGTCACGGTAAATTCGCTGAACTTTCCTTCTTCACTTTCCACATGCATCGTTCCCTGGTGTTCCTGGGTGACAATATCATAGCTCAGAGGAAGCCCCAGTCCTATTTTGTTTTCCCCCTGTTTTGTCGTAAAAAAAGGCTCAAATATTTTTGTCATATGCTGAGGGGAAATACCTTTCCCATTGTCCCTGATTTTGATTTCTATCCGATCTTCCAAATCTCTGGTACTGGTGTACACGACAGGAGCATACTCACCATCCTGCTCCAGAAATTTTTCATAGGTTGAATCCAAAGCATTATTAAGCAGGTTCACAAAAACCCGGGAAATATCCTGAGCGACTGTTTTAATATGTTCCAATGAATCATCAAGATCGGATTCCATCATCACCGTAAAATTCTGATCTTTGGCTTTTCTGCTGTGATAGACCAGTCCTATGTATTCTGATAGGATGGCATTGATATCCGTCTTTTGGAATTCCCCGCTTCCTCCTCTGGAATGGAGAAGCATCGACTCAATAATATCATTGGCCCGATTGCCGTGCTCATGGATTTTTTTCCCTGATCTTGAAATAATATCCAACAGCTGCTGGATTTCTTCTTCATTTTGATCTCCCACCTCTTTTTTCAGTTCTTTGCTGAGCGTGTCAATATAGTCAACGACCAGTTCGCTGAAATTATTTACAAAATTGAGAGGGTTTTTGATTTCATGAGAAATTCCGGCAGTCAATGTTCCCAGGGATGCCATTTTTTCCTGAAGAATGAGTCGATTCTGCATGTTTTGCAACTTTTCGAAGGATTTTTCTAATTCCTGCGTCCGTTCCTGTACTCGTTGTTCCAACTCTTCATTCAGTTGCTTAATTTCCTTTTCTGACTGCTTACGTTCAGTAATATCAAGCATCACCCCAATCAGGCCTTCAGGCTCACCTGTTTTTTTTGTCAGTACGGCTTTGTGGAAGATCACATCATGCTGAGTTCTATCGGCATACATAACACGAAAATCATAGATTTGGTTGCCGCCTCGCTGAATTAACTCCAAATCTTTCTCATGATATGTTTTAGCTAAATCACCAGGGGAGATTTCATAGACGGTCCGACCGATAATTTCTTCTCTCTTTTTTCCCAAAAACGCTTCAAATGCTTTATTGCATCCCGTATAGATGCCCTGTGAATCTTTATGGAAAACCGGAACAGGAATCGAATCCATCAAAACCTGCAAAAATTGTAAATGTCTGGACAGGATCGTTTCCGCTTTTTTTCGTTCGGTGATATCCCTAAGCACTGCATAAAGCACTTTCCCTCCTTGATAGGGGATTGCCGTCAAAGAGGCTTCAACAGGGAACACCAATCCATTATCCATCCTTTTTTTATACCACTCAAATCGAGCACTTCCGCGGGCCAAAGCACTTTGATGGAATTCTTTGCCCACACTCGCAGAAAATAGTCCATTTGGTTGAATTTCTGGTGCAATCTCCCAAGGGGATTTGTTCAGCACCTCCTCTTTTCGGGAACATCCAAACATATCCAAAGCCGCCTGATTACAATCAATGTAGCGATCATTACTGTCAATAATAATAACGGCATCAATGGATTGTTCAAAAACAATCCTGTACTTTTCTTCACTTTCCTCGAGTTTCTTTTCTGTTTTTTGTTGAGCAGTCACCAATGAATGTTCTCGCAAAACACGAGCTGCCACTCTAGGCATTGCCATTAGAGTGACTTCCGATTTGACGAGGTAATCCATGGCCCCGGCCTTCATTGCATCAACGGCAACTTGTTCATCGCCATGGCTGGTCATCATCACAACAGGGATGTCCGGGTGCTTGCTTTTCATGATCGCCACCAGCTCAATCCCCTTACCATCGGGTAAAAGAAAATCCGTGATGACCAAATAGGGGAGTGTGCTGGTCAAATAATCCAAGGCTCCCTGGACGGTCTTCACCACAGCCAGGGAAAAACGGTCTCCATAATCCTCAAAAGCCATCTCTACCAATTCAACATGGGCCTCTTCATCTTCGACCAATAAGATGTGCTGACGATCGTCACTCATGGCGTTTCAATTGACAGGTTTTTTGCTGTACTCGCTCCAGTAAATTCCAAGACTGCGCATCATACGTAAAAACTCTTCAAAAATAATGGGTTTCACTAAATAACTGCTGGCATATCGTTCATAAGCCGTATTGACATCTTTGTCTGCAGACGACGTCGTTAAAATGACGACTGGAATCCGTTTTAAGGAGTCCGCGGTTTTGATTTTATGGAGAACCGTGAGCCCGTCAATTTTAGGCAACCGTAGATCCAGCAGAACCAGATCAGGACGAAACCACTCACTGGAACTGGAATATTCTTCTGTGCGATTGAGATAATTTAAGGCCGTTTCGCCATCTGCCAAATGCTGTATTTGTAAACAAACCCCGCTATCTTCCAATCCCATTTTGATCAATTCGGCATGATCAGGATTGTCCTCAATTAACACAATTTTCAATTGTTTTGCACGCATCGTCTTATACTCTCAACTTGTATTTTTTGTTACTGAAGTTCTTTGTTTTGCTGTGCTTGCTGACTGGCCAGGGTGAAACAAAAAGTGGAACCTTGTCCCATTCCTTTTGATTCCACCCATATCCGGCCGCCATGCACCTCCACAACCCGTTTAACGACAGCCAGCCCGATGCCTGTTCCTTCTGTATTAGGGTCGAGTTTATCAAACAAACCGAACACGTTCTCATGATATTCCGATTCAATTCCTATTCCATTATCCTGCACATACAAAATGATTTCTTCATTATGATAACGTGCCCCCACCTCAATACAGGGCTTTGGTTGATCTCCCATGTATTTAGCAGCATTGTCAATTAAATTTTCCACGATCTCAAGCAGACGAGGACGGTCTCCATAGATTTCTGGTAAATCAGGAAGAACATTCAGATGAATATTTTTTTCTTCCAGTCTTCCGCCAACAGCATTCAGGGATTCTTCCACCAGATCTCGAAATGATACGGTCTCAGATGGGTTGGATAAGCGTCCGATTCGTGACAGTTCCAGTAATTCTTCCAGCAAAGTATTCATTTTATCGGTCGCCGCATAAATTCGCTGGATACTTTTGTCGATTCTGTCTTTCCGTCCTTCACTCAAATCACGTTCCAAGAATCCCAAAAAACCACGGACTGTCACAACAGGGCTTTTCAAATCATGAGAAACCGTATAGGTGAACCGTTCCAATTCCTCTTTCTGTCCTTCCAGCTTCGTAATCAAAAGTTCTCGTTCCTGTTCGGATTTTTTACGTTTGGTAATATCGGTCGAAATACCGCAAATTCCATAGATGTTGCCAGAAACATCATAAATGGGGAATTTTACCGACAAATACGTGTGCATGTTTCCATCATCCAATGCGGTTTCTTCAAACTGTAACGGTTCATTACCTGCAAGAACCAGCTGATCATTTTCCTGGAACACTTTGGCTATTTCCGGAGCATGAACATCATAGTCTGTCTTGCCAACCATCTCCTCTCTGGAAATATGATACAAACGTTCATACTCCTGGTTCACCAGCAAATAATGCCCTTGTGTGTCTTTTAGATAAATAATGGATGGCGCATTGTCCATAATCGTTTGCAGCCGTTCTTCACTTTCACGCAGAGCCTTTTTGATTTCCATGTATGTTGCACCAGCATCTACCGCTTCTTCCATAACGGAGGACAACACAACACGTGCTGATGCAGAACCAATTGCGCCTGCAATCATTTTTTCTGCATAATCTGCCAATTCCGGACTCGATTCCAGTTCTCCCTGAATCCGTTCATAATCTGACAAAAACTGTTCCGTACGTTCTATTCCCAGAAAGCGGATCAAAAGTTTTTGCAGATCACCAATCACAAAGCGATCGTGCCACAATACTCCTTTTTTTTTCCGTTTGAACACATCTACAAACGTTGCGGCCTGATGACGTTCAATGGCGCTCTGATGCCCGGTCCAAATAGAGACAGAAACATAGCATCCGACATTGACCAGCAAGCTCCAGAAGCTTCCATGCACCAACCAGTTGAGCCCTTCCAGTCCCATCAACTGATATGGTTTTAGTATCGCAATGCCAAAGAGGCCTTCTTCAATAAAACTGATAGAAAACCATCCCGATTTGGCAAGAGCAGGGAGCATCATCGTATAAAGCCAGACCAGAATTCCAGCACTCAATCCGGCCAATGCTCCCGTACGTGTCCCGTCTTTCCAGTACAGACCTCCCAGGATCGCCGGGCCAAACTGGGCAGCAGCAGCAAAAGACAACAGTCCAATGGAAACCAGGGCATAAGAGCTGCCAATCAATCTAAAGTTCAAGTACCCAAGCAAAATCACTACGATAATGGCAACCCTGCGGATTCCCAAAATCAGGTGGCTGATGTCATCGCGTTCGCTAATTTGAAACGCCCGTATTTTGAACAAAATGGGCAGCACCAAATCATTACTCACCATGGTCCCGATGGCAATGGTCGCCACCACCACCATACTGGTTGCCGCAGCCAATCCTCCAATAAAAGCCACTACCACCAATAAAGAGTTTTGCTCCACCAATGGCAGCGTCAATACAAAGGTGTCCGGACTGAGGGACCCCTGTGCAAAACGCAGCATCCCTCCGAAGGCAATCGGTAAGGTAAACAGAGTAATCAACAGCATGTACAATGGGAACACCCACATGGCCTGCTTGATATGTTTCTCATCCAGGTTCTCAACAACCATCACTTGAAACTGACGAGGCAGGAACATGGAGGCCATCATAGAAAGCACAATCAACCACATCCATGTTGTGTAATCAGCTTCCTTAAAATAAAACAGACTTTTCATTTCCGGCAGCATCCGTGCTTTCACATAAATATCATCCATTCCTCCATACATGCCATACACCACAAATAGCCCTACTGCCAGAAAAGCAAATAATTTAATGATGGATTCAAAGGCCACTACGGCAATCAGGCCCTCATGCTGCTCCGAAGCATCCAGGCGTCTTGTTCCAAACATGATAGTAAAAGCAACCATCATCAGTGCTATGTAAAAAGCTGAATCGGTAAAGGTAGAAACAACCTGGAGATCCGGAGCGAGATGGGGATACTGTAGAATGACATTGAGGCTGCTGGAAACCGCTTTGAGCTGGAGAGAAATATAAGGCATGATGCCAACGACTGCGACAAGCGTCACCAGACTGCTGAGGGCAAAAGATTTTCCGTATCGTGACGAAATAAAATCGGCAATGGTCGTGATTCGATGGATTTTGCTGATTCTCACAATTTTACGCAGAACAAACCACCACAATAAGGCCATCAAAGTAGGGCCTATGTAAACACCAAGAAAGCCTAGACCCGTAGCAGCGGCCCTGCCGACACTGCCGTAAAATGTCCAGGCAGTACAATAAACACCAATGGACAAAGAATATGTCCAGGGGTTATTGATGATGCTTTTCCCGGCATTGGCGCGTTTTTCCGCATATTGGGCTACAGCAAACAATAAGCACAGATACAGAAAAACAATCAAAATGATCAAATAGCTTTGCAAGATCATGTTTCATTTTCCCCCGTATTTATACCGTCTTTTCCCCCAGTCCGCATGATCAAGGCAACCAGCCCCGTAAGCAGCCCCCATGCAAAGAATACAGCAGCATACAACAAGGGAATACCAAAGATCATTTCATCTTTGCTGCTGAATATAGACAAGATGGGATAATTAAAAAACACGATCCCCAGGAAAAATAGAATCACCATTATCTTACGGTTGGCCAAGTCTTTATTCATAGGACATTACGGCATCTACAAATTGTTCCATGTGTGCAGAACGAGAACCTTTAACCAGGACAATATCATCTTTTTTGACGACCTGGTTGAAAGTGGAAACTAATTTGTTTAAATCAATGGTATGGAAGGTGTTTTCTGACTCCTTGTTTCTGGTTTTCCATCCTTCTATATAATATGTGGCATCATTGTTTCCAAAAGTAAACAAATACTTTACTCCCAGCATCGGCATACTCGCCCCCAGTTGAAAGTGCAAATCGGCACTTTGTTTACCAAGCTCGGCCATGGCTCCTGCCACAACCAGGAGACGCTTTTGAGGATAAAGGCTGCGTAAACTTTGAATCACTTCATTAAACGAGGTGGGATTCGCATTGTAGGTGTCATCTACAAGCAAATAGGATGGCATCTGGCGAAACTGCATCCGCCCCTTCACTTCAAAATTTAAAAATCGGCAAGCTTCACACAATAAATCGGGAGGTTCATTGTGCAAATAGAGCAAGGTGAGCACTCCCAGTAAATTGCGAAGCAAGAGAGAGTTTCCTGTAGAAACTTCAAATAACTGATCAAGGAACTCAAAACAGGCTTGTTCAGAAGAACACTCCCGTAATGTTGCGGAGTAATCGGGAGAAATCTCGGACTTCCAACTGGTGAAACCGTAGCGAACCAAACGAATACCATGCTGGATGGCCTGTTCAGAGACAATATCAGAATGGCGAAGGTCGCTTGGTATCGCAACTATTGTGCCCGAATCCATTCCAGCGAAAATGCCAGATTTTTCGCATGCAACTCCTTCCATGTTTTCCAAAAATTCTAGATGACTTTCTCCAACATTGGTGATCATTCCCAGGTTGGGCCGCACCATTTCTGAAAGAGTCTGGATTTCCCCAAAATGATTGGTGCCCATCTCAACAATCCACCATGATGCATCCAAGGATGCCGAAAGAATGGTGATAGGAACCCCAATGAAGTTATTATAATTTCCCTGGGTGGCATTTACTTTGGGATGAAGGAAACGGCACAAATCAGCAGCAATTTCTTTGCTGGATGTTTTACCATTGCTGCCAGTAATTGCTAAAACGAACCCACTGGCCAGGCGACTGCGATAATCTTTTGCCAAGTCCCGTAATGAACGGTTTGGGTCTGCTACCAAAATCAAGGGAATTTCTAATGATAGCCCTCCCGGAGGAAGTTTGTCACGGCAGGCAATAATACCCTGAGCTCCATTTTTACAAGCTTGCTCAATATAAAGATGACCGTCCGTATTTTCTCCCACAATCGAAAAAAACAAACCACCAGGCTGGATTTTTCTAGAGTCAATGGCAAAATCTGAGAAACACCTATTCTGAGGAATATGGTAGGATTGTCCTGCTAGAATACGGCATAGTTCTGCTGTGGTGTAATGATAATCCATTTTTTTCAATGACTCGAATCTTTAGGAAAGCGAAAATAATAACATGCGATTGTTTGAGCATTCCTTAGCCAAAAATTTCATTTCATTTTTTTTGCAGAAGGTCCTGATGAGTACCAGAGTCATAAACGGCAATATGGCTGTTTAATATGCCTCCAGGCCGGACAATAAAGCCTCCTTTTGGTGTGGTGATGTTTCCTTCCACCTGGCCTCCCGGTAGAATTTCGACTCTGTGATTGGAAAAAATTTCTCCTTTGATTTTTCCTTTCAACAACACCACTTGTGCACGAACAGGCCCTTCTAATTGGGCGTCTTTTTCAAATAACACTTCCTGCTCGCCCTCAACCGAGCCCACAATATTGCCATTGATGGTCACATTGTCTTTCACAATGAGCTTTCCCTCCAGGACAGCACCGACAGCAAAATAATTACCGGAATTTTTCATTTTTGGCTACAATATCAAGAGTAAGAAAATTAATGATGACACCCAAACAAAACTACGCAGTGAACCCTTCGTGTTCACACAAATACTGTTTTAGTGCGTCATAAGTACGGGTTACTGGAAAATCAGGATATTCCTTTGTGATTTTTTCAGTTGGACGAAAAAAAATACCGGAATCGGATTCCTGTAACATACTAAGGTCGTTATACGAATCACCAATGGCAATGATACGAAAGTTTAAATTTTTCAAGGCAATCACTGCTTTTCTTTTTTGGTCCGGTTGACGCAGTTTATAATTTTGAATCCGATACTGCTCATCAATCACAAGTGAGTGACAAAATATGGTGGGGTATTGGAGCTGGGCAATCAAAGGCATCGCAAACTCACGAAAAGTATCGGATAGGATGATCACTTCAACTTGTTTTTTCAGCCAAGTCAAAAATTCAAAGGCTCCCTCCAGGGGATTCATCCCGGCAACAACATCCTGAAAGTTTTTTAGGGTCAACCCATGTTGATCCAAAATGCTCAGACGTTTCTGCATCAGTTCATCATAATCAGCAATATCACGGGTGGTTAACTTCAATTCTGGAATTCCCGTTTTTTCTGCAACATTTATCCACACTTCAGGAATCAGAACGCCTTCCAAATCCAGGCAGGCGATGGTCATTTGATCATTCATTTGAAATACTCAGCTATTCAAGGTTGCACCTCTTTCAAAGGTGGGCTATGGTATTGGGGGAATATAATTTTACTTGTTATTGAGGAGAACGGAGTAAATCGCAAGTCCGATCAGTCGATTTGAATGAAAATCCAACTCGAATTGCACCGAAATGTCAATGACTGAGCTAACCACCACAGAGAACGACACGATCAACCTGGAGTGTTCGTGTTATCGAAATTTCAAAACGCTGCTAGAAAAGCTTAACCAAGCCCGGCACCACAATACTGGAAGAACCCAGGCACAAGATCTGGTAAAAACCTTCATGCTGGGAATCCATTCGTTTTTTCCCAGTCTGTCGGTACGAGTGTGTCATGGCGGGTGGTATTACGAGCATTTTGAAACCCAAACCTCCATGAAACTTCCCCCCCTCTCTATCGAAGAAACAACGCTCACGGGGCATGTTTTACATGAAAAACAATCCATTTCCTATCAAAAAAAAGACAACACCAGCAAATTTCAGATAGAACTGGAGCTGTATTTTTCTCAAGGAATCTCTTGTTTACAAGTATTCCCATTGCTTGATGTCCACCAGAATGCACTGGGGATTGTAGAAATTACGACCAGAGCAGAGGAAATCCCAACCTATCAGCAAGAATTGATGGAGCTGTTCATCCAACAATTGAGTCTTTTGCTGGAAACAGGACCAAGCCCCCTTTCCAAACTCCATGAAAAAAGAAAGAACACCCCAGAGCTGCAGGATCGATTGCGACAATATGAAGAAGAAATCGCAAATATGCGTGAGCGAGAAGACTTATTTTATTCGTTGATCCGCTACTTCCGTGATAGCATACGCATGATTGATGCATGGAGGTATCTCAAGTCCCTCACTCCCCAAAACGAAATTGGGAAATACGATTTCAATCAGCATGCGGATTTCTATTTTCAAAGAACATACAAGTTTGCAGAACTTCTGATGTGCGGTTATAAAATTCAACGTCAGGATTTACAACCCCAACTCAAAAAAAAAGATCTCATTATCTTGATCCACGAAAGCATCTCGGAGTTCACACAATACCATCGCAAAGCCTCTTTGAATCTGCAAACTCGACTTGAACAAAGGAGTGCTCAAGCGATGGTGGATGTTTCCTTGTTTAAAACGGCCATTGTGTACGCCTTAGAGCATCTTTTTCTACAAACCAGTCATTTGCGGGATAATAATTGTCTGGTAATTGAAGTAAAAAACATGGAAAAAGAAGTATTGATCAACGTAAGTATCGAAGAAGACCCGCTTTTAGAGCAGCTAAAATCAGAAACTTTTGATTTTGACAGATACATGGAAGGCCCACTCGATGAGTATGGCCTGAGGAACCTTTTTTTACCATTTGTTAAATTGGCAATTGCTACTCAAAATGGAATGCTTTCTACAGAAGCTTACAAAGAACACATCATTTCCATAAGCATCCGAATTCCTAAGGAAGACGAAAATAATAACATGTGAAAGTTACGCAGGATTTTCATCGAGGTTCAAGGCGCTTTATCGGGCGCATAGCTTGCTATGTCACTGGTAAAGCAACGCAGAAAATCGTTGAAAAGACAAGTAGATTGGCTAAGTTATTGTTTGAGCATTCCTAAAGGAAACGACTCCTGTTCAGTAATATAGAAAATGGCAAAAATTTTACTTATCGATGATTATGAAGATAGCCTGACCGTGACTTCATTGATTCTGGGCCAAGACATTTATGACATCATCACTGCAGAAGACGGACACGAAGGACTCGAAAAAGCTGAAAGAGAACAACCCGATGTGATCATTCTGGATATTCAAATGCCCGCTAAAAATGGTTTTGAAGTTTGCCAGGAATTGAAAAAAAATAAAAAAACAGCACACATCCCTGTTGTGTTTCTAACAGCAAAGTACAAAGACAGTGAGTCATTGACCAAGGGGTTGGCAATGGGAGCCGAAGACTATATCGTCAAACCGTGCAAGCCTCCAGAACTGAGAGCGCGCATTCGTGTGCTGGTTCGTCTTAAAAAAAACATGGATGAGCTCGCACAAAAAAATCGAGAATTAGACATCCTCAACCAACAGTTGGAAGGCACCAACAATGAATTACTCGAAGCACAAAAAAATTTGGAAGAACTGGCCATTACCGACCCATTGACATCCTTGAATAACCGGCGCTACTTTACGGAACGCCTACAGGAAGAATTCTTACGGACCCTTCGTAATCAACAGGAAATCAGCCTGATTATGCTGGATATCGATTATTTTAAGAAAATCAACGACAACTACGGACATCCTTGTGGAGACAGCGTATTGTTACAATATGCGACCATCTTAAAGAAAAACTTACGACAGCATGACATTGTCGCCCGTTTTGGGGGAGAAGAGTTCGTTATTGGAATGGTTGGGCAGTCTCTCCAAGATGCTTACAGCATGGCAGAACGTATTCGTCAAGATGTCGAACAATTTTCTTTTCAACACGATGATCACACACTCCACATCACATGCAGTGCGGGAGTGGGTTCTTATCCTGAAATTTGCTCAGATTCTCCAAGCTTAGATGCCATGCTCCGTGAGGTCGACGCCGCCCTGTATTATGCCAAAAATAATGGTCGGAACCAGGTGATCATTGCTCCGGTATCTAAAACAGCAGACAACTCAGCCTGACAGTAGCACCCACCCGACTCCACATTGTCTCACTATGAACGATTTTTTTAAAGTTCTGCTGCATCTGCCTTTGCCCCAGCTCTGCAAAAAACACATTGTTCCCCTTAACAAGATGGGGATTTACGGTGGCCTCTGCTTCCTTTTGATCTCGTTGTTCTCACCATTACTATGGGCACAACAACAACATAGCCCTCCTATTTCGATACGGTTTCCTTCAGCAAATACGTCCCAATACCCCTCTGAGTTAATTTCAGAAGTTTTGATGCGGGTTCAGCTGGATTATGTAGACCCTCAGCGTCTGGATCCGCAACTCATGCTCAAAGGCGCTTTATCCGAATTATCACAACAAATTCCGGAAATATATGGAAGACTTTACTTGCAGTGGGCAGACTCTACCAAAAGAGAACCCTCCCTGCAGCAGTATCTCGAAAAATTTACGGTTACGGAAGAAAATTTACTATTGCTGACTGTAGAAAGATATCAACAAGGACTGTCTTTTCCCCGTATGCGGCGGCTTGATCATTTGAATGAACTGCTGCAGGCGATTGCACGGTATATCCAAACTCAATGGACCAATCCGGATCAGATACAGCAAGTGGAATATTCCCTCATCCGGGGAATGCTCGCTGAACTGGACCCACACTCGGCCCTCCTTCCCAGGGATTTGTACGATGAATTTCAAGTCAACACCAGGGGAAATTTTGGGGGAGTGGGCGTCATTGTTGGCATAAGAAATAATCAATTAACGATCATTTCTCCAATTGAAGGCACCCCTGCTTCAAAAGCAGGGCTGCAGGCCATGGATCGGATTGTACGTATTGAAGAAGAAAACACCGCAAATATGACGTTAACGGATACCGTCAATAAATTGAGAGGAGAGGCTGGTACCAAGCTCACATTGTCCATCATGCGCAAAGGATTTACGGAACCTCAAGCCATTCAATTGATTCGTGAAGTCATCCACATCAACAGTATCAGTTTTCATGATTTCAAAACAATCCAGGGAACAATCCGTTACATCAGAATCAAGAACTTCCAGGAAAATACAGACAAAGATCTGGCAAAAAAACTCCAGGATCTGGACCACATCAAAGGCTTGATTATTGATGTAAGAAACAATCCAGGAGGCTTACTGGATCAGGCCGTAAAAATATCTGATCAATTTCTTGCAGAAAACAAAACCATAGTTTCTACTGTGGGAAGCCAGCATCATTTCACTTCATACTATTCCCATTGGGCACTCAGCAACAAAAAGCTTCTCAATGTGCCGACCATTGTCCTGATGAACAGTGGAAGTGCGTCTGCCTCAGAAATTGTTGCTGCCGCATTAAAAAATAATGAACGGGCTCTTTTAATAGGAGAACAATCTTTTGGGAAAGGGTCGGTTCAGACGGTGTGGCCACTCCAGGATAAGTCCGCTCTGAAATTGACTGTTGCCAAATATCTCACCCCTGGACGTAAATCCATCCAGTCCGTTGGCGTGACCCCGGATATCAAGCTTTACCCAGTGGTCATTTCTAAAGAACAAATGATTCTGACACGGCAGGAGGAAAATGAAGAGAGGAACCTCTCACATCATTTTGAAGAATGGGCAGACCAGCCGGATCAGCCTATGGCCTATCTCCCTTACCTGATAAGGCACAAAGACCATCAGGAACTACCAATTGATGACTTGGAACATCAGCTGGAAGACGATTTTTTTGTTGAATTCGCCCAAAAAATCCTGATTCATCATCAAAAAAAACTCAATACCTCACTATTAGAAAGCGCCCTGGTCATCCAAAAGGAAGTAGCGGCCTCACAGGATCAAAAAATTGTCGAAGAACTGAAGAAATTTCATATCAATTGGAACGCCGCTTCTCCACCAGAAACCTCTCAGGTGCAAGCTCGGATCTACATCGAATTACAGAAAAAGAGCAATAACTGGATTCCTGCTCCTCCCATCCTTCCCGTTGAGTCACAAATACGCTTTCGAATTGAAGTGAAAAACACAGGCAAACATCCTTTGAACCGCTTACTCGCGCTGACTCAAAGCAATCACCCCTCTTTTGATCACAAAGAGGTTCCCATTGGTTATTTGGAGCCAAACACCTCTCAAACGGTGTATTTGCCTATTAAATTATTGAACAATATGGGCAATGACATCAATCGTATTTCTTTTGATTTGGTGGACTCTCGTCTCACCAAACTGGCATCACAGCACATTTTTGTAAGAACTCACGCGGCACTTCAACCCAGATTTCAATTTCAATACACCGCCATTGATGACGGACGTTTGGGCACTGAAGGCAATGGAGATTCCATCATCCAGGCAGGAGAAACCGTCAGACTTCAACTGAAGATAAAAAACATTGGAGATGCTATTGCCAAAGCGACAACCATTGTACTCAAAAAGGAAACACAGCCTGATATCATCCTGCTTCAGGGCAAAAGCAGTTTAGGAGACCTGTCTCCACAGGAAGAAAAGAGCGCTTCTCTTTTATTTCAGTTGAAAAAGAATGCCTCCACCAATCAGCTGAAGCTGTTCATTGACATACAAAACAAGCTGTTTCCACGAAGAAACTTAATTTATCAACTAAAACCCGAAAACAGAGCAAAAGCCAATACTTCTTATCGGGCTCCTCAAATCAACTTTCAGATAAGGGATGTGCAGGCTCATGAAATAAATGGAATCACTCTGATGGATTTGGTACAGATGCAGGGAACGGCCCACGATGATCAACAAATGAAAGATGTGTTTATTTTTGTGAATGATGAAAAAGTATTCTATCAGACCAATCTTGGTCAAGCTCCTGCCCGTGTCCTTTCCTTTGAAACAAAGACGCATCTGAAAGAAGGAAATAACCACATCATTCTTTTTGCTCGTGATCAGGATAACCTGGTATCTGTCCACGAAACACAAATCTGGTATACCAAAGACGCATTGTGAACCCCTGCTTGTGGCAGGAAACGTATTGAAAAAAACGCCTAAACCATATATAGCTCAAGAAGGACAACACTTCTTTATCACTCCATTTAAAAAAAGGTCATATGGGAACTCCGCACAAAAATGAAAAATTCAAGTCCAATGGGAAGCTTAGAAGAAGATATTATGAGCAGGAAAAGGGTCTGCTTCAGGTTGAATTGTTAAAACTGCAGCATTGGGTCAAATCCACCAACGCGAAAGTCCTGGCTATTTTTGAGGGGAGGGATGCTGCAGGAAAAGGAGGGACCATCAAAAGAATCATTGAACACATCAATCCACGGGGATGCCGTGTTGTTGCGCTCGACAAGCCCTCAGAAACAGAAAAAACACAATGGTATTTCCAACGGTATATCCCTCATTTACCGTCTGGTGGTGAAATTGTTCTGATGGACCGGTCCTGGTACAACCGCGCAGGAGTGGAGCGGGTGATGGGATTTTGTACTGTTGAAGAATACGAAAAATTTTATGAGCAGGCCCCTCAATTTGAACAGATGCTGGTGGAATCGGGCATTTTTTTATTGAAATATTGGTTTTCTGTCAGTCCGGAAGAACAAACACGCCGATTTACAAACCGTACTGTCGATCCATTGAGGCAGTGGAAGCTTTCTCCTGTGGACAAGGAATCCACCAATAAATGGGATGCCTATACTGCAGCAAAAGAAGCCATGTTCCTTCATACCGATACGGTATACGCTCCCTGGACCGTTGTGAAATCTGATGACAAGAAACGAGCACGTTTGAACTGCATTCGCCATATGCTCAATACCATTCCCTATACCGGAAAAGATGTGCCTTTGATCCGATCCTTTGAACCTGAATTTGTGGGAGCGGTCTCAGAAATGATCCCAGAACTGTTTGCTTCAGAGGATGATTCAGAAGCCTCCAGTTGAATAATGGTAACTACTTCTCTTTTTCCTTCATATTCTGATGATGAAAATCCTGCGTAACTTTCGCATGTTAATGTTTTCGCATGCCTTAGTATTCCTTATATGGTTTCCCAAACTTATTCAAATGTTTCAAAGACCGCTGCCGCACTTTGACTTTAAAATTTAGAATTTCTTTGGAATCTTCAGCCAAAGTGAGTGACTGAGACAGAATTTTACTACCCTGTGCCCAGACCCTGGCTTTATATTTTCCTGCAGGAATTTTTCCAATTCGATACGTTCCATCGACTCCTGTGACCGCATATTTGTTATTTTTTAATACAAGAATGTCGGCATTCATCTGGTGATGGATGTTACAAAACACCTTCACAATCCCAGGCTGATCAAATGTTACCGATTTGACAACCGGATCCTTGTACAATCCTAAATCAAACTTTTTTGCTTTGGATAGTGAAAAAATATTGTGATTGACGGGATCCATATTCCTGAAAAATACCCGCTGTCCTTTCGATATTGCCAGAACAGGGGTACTGAATGCTTTATCTTTTTGATCCAGATACCGATCATGGGAATCAGGAGGCTCTTCAATACCAAGCAGAAAGACAACCACATTCGCATTATTGGGCGCATCCATCCATTTGTTTTCTGAGAAATGTTGGACCTTCACTTGTCCAGAAAGTTCGCTTCCTGGACTATAGTTGGTAAGCAACAGCAGCATAAACAACAAAACCATCATTTGCTTCATACACACTCCTTGTAAATAGTCCCCTTTCTTCCGAATCATCTTACAATTTTTGATTCACTATGAGAAATTATTGCCATAAAATAATGTTAATGATACAAGCAATCAACAGACTTCTCAACAAAACAAAGACTCACACATGCTTTTATCACAGATTGATTCATTATTCTAAAAGAATAGGAAATTCATGTCCATCCAATCCAAACCGAATATTTTCTTTATTGTCCTTTTCCTGATATTTTTTTTCACAGGAATTCCGTTGTTCCATGGGGCGTCTTGCCTCCATGCACAAGTCGAAGACCCATTGTTTGCTGAGGAAGCCAATGAGAGTACTGAAGACTCCGAGACATTTCTTCCCGTTCCAAACGACATGCAGGTATTGTGGTCAGGGTTGATCGACCTGCGTTTTGCTTATACCGGAAAAGCGAAACGGTGGCAGGATGGGGGGCGTGGAATAACGAGATATGGAGGCATAGATACAGACAAAGATGGGAGTGGGGATCGCCAAACATCTATTTTTAAGCTCCCTCAAGCATCTTTAGTGGCAGAAGCCTTGATTGATGGGGATGTGAGGGGCTACCTCCAGATGAACTACAATGACCACGATGATAAAAAATATACCAGTGGTCAGCTTGGAGTCATCGAGGCCTATATCCGTTATGACAGACTGAAATCAGACACCCATTCCATCACTGCCCGTTTAGGGAGAGTGATCCCTTCTATCTCGCTGGAGCACCCGGATGTTGCCTGGAGCACCCATTACACCATAACCCCCTCTGCTATCAACGCCTGGGTTGGTGAAGAACTGCGTCCGATTGCTTTTGAAATCAACTATGAATACTCTTATGCTGCATTCTCACACATTGAATTTATGGTCGCTCCCTATTCGGGAAATGATCCTTCCGGAGAAGTTCTGAGTTGGCGAGGGTGGGCACTGCATGATTACCAGGCTCCCCTCGGAAGTCGTTTAAAATTCCAAAAAATTGATCCTGTCGCACTCCGTCCTGATGACCAGTGGGGAGAGCCTTTTAAGGAACTGGATGGACGAATGGGCATCTACACCAAGATTGGGTGGAGCCCTTCTTCCCAATGGGAATTTGAGGGTTTTTACTCAAATTCCATGGCAGACACCGAAATTGTGGATTCAACAAACGAATATGCCTGGCAAACCGAATTCACCCACTTATCGCTGGAATATCACCCTTCTGCTGAATGGGCTGTCCTCTCCCAGGGAATGATGGGAAATACCTGGATGGGAAATCCCAAGTCCCCTGGTGTCAACAACGACTTTCATGCCTGGTACCTGCTTTTGAGCTACACTCCGAATTCTCATCGTTTTACAGTTCGCTATGATGATTTCAGGGTGATCGATCTGGATCGTTTTAAGGATAAGAATGATTCCCGAGGAACCGCAATCACATTGGCCTACCTTTTCCTGCAAAAAGAGTCCCATCTGTTTGGAATGGAATACCTTCATGCCGATAGCCATCGGATTGGCAATGAGGGCTATGATAAAGATAAAGATCCTGATGATGATCTCTATCAAGCCATGTACCGCCTGATTTTTTAAAATTCCTTTATGTGGAAGCGTTTTTGATCTGTACGGCCAATGGGGAAAGGCTGTTCAAAATAAGAGTGGGTTGTATTTCCCAGGGATCGAAAATGGTTTCTGGAGAACGTTGTATCCAAGCCGCACGCATCCCAGCCGAAATCGAACCTATGACGTCAAATGGATTACCAGAAATCATCCAGGATTCTGCCCCGGTCGAGTGAGCACTTCTCAAAAAATGACAATAAACGGCAGGACTGGGTTTAAAAATTTTCAGTGCATCGACACTAACCACTCCATCAAAGTAAGCTCGGATTCCTGCATTTTGGAGTAGCATTTCTACGGCATCCGCACTGCCATTAGAAAAGGCAAACATGCGAAAACCTTCTGTCTTTACATGTTCGAGCCCTTCTTTGACATCCGGGAAGGCCGGCAGTACACGGTATCCCTCCATCAGTTTTTGCTTGTCCTGATCTGAAAGAGATATTTTATAGGAAAGGCAGGTATAATCCAGAGCCTGGCTGGTGCATACAGAGAATTGCTGATAATTTTGCATTAACCCTCTGCGAAATGAATATTCCAACTGTTTTTCTCTCCATAAACGGGAAAAATCAGCAGCCTTTTCTCCCACATATTCTTGCAGGGCAACCGTCACACTATGGGTATCGATCAGGGTGCCGTACACATCAAATGCAAGCGTAATTGCCATAATATTTGCCTTCCTTATTAAGTTGTTGACGATCGTATCGTTAAATAATCCTTATATTCATGCTGAACTAGGGGATCATCACGATAGATTTCGATAAAAAATTTGAATGAAACCATCTTGACATAAGAATATACGGGAGTTGCCGAGAGTCCTGCCAAAAATAAACGAATCCAGAAATTATCAAGAGTGAGAATCAATCCTGCGGGAATAATTGCAACAAAAATGCCTTCTACTATGATCCTAGTTAGATAAAAAAGCCAGGACTTCCAGAATATATTCCAATCGGTCAGCAGTTTAAAAAATAAGGATAACCTCATGGCGAAGCTGCCTTGTGACAGTACGGCCAACTTCGAAGAATAAGAAAAACCCGCCATGGCAATCGGAGTTGACAAAAAGACCACGCCTCCCAAGACAATCAACCACAGCGGAGAAGGGGAACTGAGCCAACCTTGACGACAAATCACAAAACCCACCCCTGCCCAAACAAATAGCACTCCGCAGATACTGCCTACGGCAATGGCATCCCATAAAAATTGATACCAGCGTAAATAGCAAAACGAGTCCCATAGGCCAAATTTACCACGCTCTTGACGATGCATTTTTCGCATATCACTGGAGGGCCACATGGAAATCAGCTGTTTCAGCAAAAACAAGCCCATAATCACCAAGAGTGTCCGAAGCTCCAACAGCCACTGTGCAAAAAGTCCTGGTAGCTCCTCAAATACAAAGGGGGCTGCCTGCAAACCCAATTCTTTCAGGTAGTCCAACTGTAGTGACGAACGATCTACCTGAACATAATGATGTAGAATTCGGTCAGCCAGAAAAATGAAAAAGATCAGGAAAAGAAACGATTTGTAGCGGAGTAAATCCTTGAAAGAATGAATGAGCAAAATCTTTAATAGTTTTTTCATATCATCCCTCGTTCCTTATATGGGATTTTTCGTAAATTGTGCGAATTTTCATAAATATGACTTTTTCTTTTACAGAGAAACTCAGTATATTGTAAGATGGATAGAGTGTCTGGATGATTGACAACACATGTGCTATTGTCTGAGAACACATTTGATATCTTTTTTAGACAAAAACTGAAAGGTTCTATGAAAATTTCACACCGCATGGAAAATGACATTTGCATTGTCACCATAGCAGGAAATTTATTACTCAGCGACACGACTCCATTTCGCACCTATATTTCGTCACTAATGAATGAGGAAGATTTGAAGGCATTTGTACTCGATACCAACGAAATAGAACGCATTGATTCAGCAGGATTGGGAACTCTTGCAGCATTAGAAAAACAAACAGGACAAGAACAACTGGCTTTTGGTATTTGCCAGAAGACCGGTGGTTATCTCTTTGAAGCCATGAAACTCACCAATCTGCTTGATATTTTTATAATCTATGAGTCACAAAAAGATGCATTAACCAATCTGGCATAACGGAATGATGAACTTCAACTACTGTATCAAGAAAAATATTTGCATTTTTAGCATTGAAGGACGATTTATCGAGGATGAGGCAAGTGAGTTTGAGTCCTGTGTTGATGAACTGCTCGATAACCCCGAGTGCCAGGCATTTCTCATTAACCTGAAAGATACCCGTTATGTCACTTCCTTGGGAGTAGGCATGTTGATCATTTTTTTTAAAAAAGCACATGCCAAGAGTACTCCGTTTGGACTTTGCCACGTGAATGATGAAATTTACAACTCATTCAAAAGTTCTAATTTGCAAAAAATTCTTCCTATCTACAAAACAGAAGATGACGGCCTGATGAACTTAGGATGATTTCCTGCAATGACGACGGTGATTTCACCTTTGATTTTACCGGATTGGAATTGTTCGACAAGCTCCCCAAGAAACCCCCGGTGTACCCGTTCAAATTTTTTAGTAAGCTCCACACAAACCGCTGCTTTGCGATCGCCTAACACTTCATGGGCATCCTGTAAAAATTTATTGATACGATAGGGAGACTCAAAAAACACGAGGGTATGCGGCGCATCACCATCCCTGGCAATAAATTTCTTTCGTTGTCCTGATTTGGGAGGCGAAAATCCCTTGAAGGTATAGCTTGCTGTGGACAGTCCTGACAAGACCAGCGCAGTGGTCACGGCACTGGGGCCTGGTATGATTTCTAATGCGAATCCGTGCTCAATGGAGTCAGAAATTATTTTGTAGCCAGGATCACTGATCCCGGGAGAACCGGCATCTGAGCATAATCCGACCGAAAGCCCCTGCTGCAAGTACTCCAAGATTTGTTTTCCTGCCTGCTGGGCATTGTGTTCATGGTAGGAAAAGATTTGACGAGGACTGGTGATTTCGTATCGTGTAAAAATTTTCCGGGTTTGCCGTGTGTCTTCACAGGCAAGTACATCCAGTTCGCCCAAGGTACGGACAGCACGAAACGTGAGGTCTTCTAAATTCCCAATGGGTGTTGTGACCACAAACAAGGTTCCTGACATTTATTCTTCTTCCGGAGGAACAAAACAGACCAGGTTGCGATCCCCATAAGGCTCGTTGATGCGTCCCACGCTGGGCCAGAATTTATTAAATTCCAGGCTTTTGACAGGAAATGCCGCTTTTTCTCGTGAATAAGGATGAGACCAGTCATCACGTATGGTGGAAACTGCGGTATGCGGTGCATTTTTCAAAACATTGTCTTCTTTGTCTGCTACGCCTTCTTCAATCTCACGAATTTCCTGGCGGATGGTGATCAATGCTTCACAAAAACGGTCCAGTTCTCCTTTATCCTCACTTTCTGTTGGTTCAATCATCAATGTTCCTGCAACAGGAAAAGAAACGGTTGGCGCATGAAATCCATAATCCATGAGGCGTTTCGCAATATCGATCCCATCCACTCCTGCAGTTTTTTTGAGTTCTCGTGTATCCAGAATCATTTCATGAGCAACCCGTCCGTTTTTTCCCTCAAACAATAGTGGATAATGGGAAACCAGTCGGTCTTTGAGATAATTGGCATTCAAGATAGCATATTTAGAGGCCTCTGTGACACCTTGCTTGCCAAGCATTTTGATATAGGCATAAGAAATCACCAGGATGCCGGCACTGCCCCAGGGAGCAGCCGCGACAGCAGAAACTCCTTTTTCTCCTCCAACTTTGACAATGGGATGGTTCGGAAGATAGGGTTTCAGGTGTGCGGCAACACAGATAGGCCCCATTCCAGGGCCTCCACCACCATGGGGAATCCCAAAGGTTTTGTGCAGGTTCAAATGGCAGACGTCAGCACCAATCAATCCGGGACTGGTCAACCCTACCTGAGCATTCAAGTTGGCACCGTCCATATAGATTTGACCGCCATTGTCGTGAATAATCTGGCAGATTTCCAGAATTTGTTCCTCAAAAACCCCGTGGGTGGAAGGATACGTGATCATCAATCCCGCCAGTGTTGATGTGTTGGCTACCGCTTTTTTCCTTAAGTCTTCCACATCAATGTTTCCCATGGCATCACACTTCACCATCATCACATCCATCCCGCACATGACGGCACTGGCTGGATTGGTTCCATGAGCAGACGAGGGAATCAGCACAATATTACGCTGAGGCTCTCCTCGATCCTGATGGTGAGCACGAATGACCAGTAATCCGGCGTACTCTCCCTGGGCTCCGGAATTGGGCTGCAGCGAAACTCCGGCAAAACCGGTAATTTCGCAAAGATCCGCTTCCAGTTCTTTAATGATCTCGGCATAGCCTTCGGTCTGGTCCGATGGTGCAAAAGGATGGATTCTCCCAAACTCAGGCCAGGTGACCGGCATCATTTCTGCAGCGGCATTGAGTTTCATGGTACAGGAACCCAGCGGGATCATGGATGCGGTCAGGGACAGGTCTTTGTTTTCTAAATGTTTTAGATACCGCAGCATCTTTGTTTCCGATTGGTAACGGTAAAAAACAGGGTGCTCCATAAAACTGCTGGTACGCACCAGCTGCTCCGGGATATGCAAGGACGCTTCTTCCTGGACGGTGGCAGAAATATGGTTTAAGGAAAATACAGAAAGGATGTTTTCGATATCTTCGGCACTGGTTGTTTCATTGATGCTGATTCCCAGGGACTGATCATCAATATGACGAAAATTGATGCCGTATGCCAGGGCTCTGGATTCAATTTGTTCCAGAGGTATTGGCGAAGAGGGAGTGAACTCCATCTTGATGGTATCAAAAAAATGGGAATTGGCTTGCTGATATCCCAGTTTTGTCAGTTCTTTGGCCAAAGTGTAGGCTTTACGATGGATGTTGCCGGCAATCGTTTTGATGCCGCTGGGGCCATGGTAGACCGCATACATTCCGGCAATAACAGCCAGCAATGCTTGTGCCGTACAAATATTGGAAGTGGCGCGATCCCGTTTGATATGCTGCTCTCGGGTTTGCAGAGACATACGGTATGCTGTATTCTGGTGAATGTCCATCGAGGCACCAATCACACGGCCTGGAGTTTCTCGCGCATTTTCTATTTTGGTAGCAAAATAAGCAGCATGGGGGCCTCCATATCCAAGAGGAACTCCAAAACGTTGAGCAGAACCAATGACAACGTCTGCCCCAACTTCTCCAGGCGGTTTCAGCAAAGCAAGACTCATCAGGTCGGCCGCCACTATCACGCCAACATCGCTTGCATGCGCTTTCTCAATGAATTCAGTATAATCATGAATCAGTCCGTCTGCTGTGGGATATTGAACAATTGCCCCAAAAAATTGGGCATCCCATTCCACATCCTGATGATTTCCTATCACAATTTCAATGTCGATCGGAGTGGCCCTTGTTTGCAAAATAGCGGCTGTTGTAGCAAAGCATTCATCGGAAATAAAAAATTTCTTACGAAAATCTATTTTTTTTCTCTTGTTTTTGATGCGGTGGAGCATGCTCATGGCTTCTGCAGCTGCGGTCCCTTCATCCAGCAGGGAAGCATTGGCAATTTCCATTCCTGTCAAATCCATGATCATGGTCTGAAAAATCAGCATGGCTTCCAGGCGTCCCTGTGCAATTTCCGCTTGATAGGGAGTGTATTGTGTATACCATCCTGGATTTTCTAAAATATTGCGCTGGATCACCGGAGGTACAATGCAATCGTAGTAACCCAAACCAATATAGGATTTGAATACTTTATTTTTATTGGCGATATTCCTTATTTTTTCCAATAATTCAAATTCTCCCAATGCTTCAGAAATCCGCAGCTCTTTTTTCAGTCGGATTTGCTCGGGAACGGTTTGATCAATCAATTCATTCAAAGAAGAAACATTACAAATTTTTAGCATCGCCTCCAATTCTTCCTGGTTTGGACCGATGTGCCTCTTCTGAAAAAAATCGGATTTCTGCATAGTTTTCATGGGATGTCCTAAGAACTCGAAGTGGTTAGTAAATGGATGATTTGAACCGAAACAATCAGGTTTTCTCTACGACAACAAATGGAGGTTTGACAATCGTTGCAGGCAGCATTTTGTTCCTTACCTGAATATTGACTTTTGTCCCAATTTTAGAATTGGCAATTTTTACATAGCCCATGCCAATTCCTTTTCCTAATGTTGGGGAACTGGTGCCGCTGGTGACTTCCCCGATGGGGACGTTTGCTGTTTCATCAAATATCAGATAATGGGGGCGCGGCACACCCCGCACATCAAGAGCGAATCGAATCAATTTTCTTTGCAGGCCTTCTGCTTTTTGGGTGGCCACAGCATCTTTGCCAAGAAAACTGGCTTTGTCTAATGCTACAAATTTTCCAAGACCGGCTTCCAGGGGGAGGTGTTGGTCATCAATGTCCTGGCCATACAGAGGAAAACAGACCTCAAGCCTTAAGGTATTTCTGGCGCCCAAACCCACTGGAGCTATTTGAAAAGGTTTTCCTTTTTCCATGAGGGTTTCCCATATTTCAGCAGTATGCTCCCTCTGGCAAAAGACCTCATATCCATCTTCTCCCGTATAACCCATCCGGGCCAATGTTACAGGATGGCCGCACAACTCTATTTCCATGAACCAATAATACTTGATGGTGTCTATGGGTTCGGAAGTCATTGTTTTTAAAACATCCACCGCGTTTTTGCCCTGGATCGCAATTTGCCCGATTTCGGCAGAACGGTTTTCACATTTAAGATCGCCGGACAAGTTGGATTGAATCCAGGCAAAATCCTTGTCCGTATTCGCAGCATTGACACACATAAAATATTTTTCTTCGCCAAGACGATAGACGGTGATGTCGTCAACAAAAGTACCGTTTTCGTAAAGCAATGCGGAGTACTGAACTTGCCCAATGGCTAATCGGGAAACATCATTGCATGTCAACTTTTGTAAATTCTGAAGTGCGTCTTTTCCCTCAAAATAAAACTCTCCCATGTGGCTCACATCAAAAAGAGAAACTGCTTCCCGTGTATGCTTGTGCTCCGCCATGATGCCTTCGTACTGAATGGGCATTTCCCAACCGGCAAATTCCACCATTCTTGCTCCTAACTGGTGATGTATTTCATTGAGAGGCGTTTTTTTTATTGTCGTCATGGCATCTTCTTTGGGTTCGCGGTGGGATGGTACACTTCTAATTACAGATCTTGATGATTATCGTAATTGAATCGAATGACATTTGCAATCTGAACATGTATCTACAATATGAATCCAGAGTTGAAAACGATGTCATTCCGGGCTCGACCCGGAATCCAAAAAAATCCCAGAGTTGTCTGGATTCCGGATCAAGTCTGGCATGACAAATCACTTTTTGTGAAGCCTTGTTTTTATAAAATAAATTTTAAACTCCGGATTCGCATATCTACATGAATTCTCAGTCAATCAGAGCTTGATAAGCCAGGACCTGAAAATCTTTTTCCGGCAGTTCAAATCCCAGACATTGCGACATCAAAATACCGATCATGTCTTCCTGGGGATCCACCCAATAATATGTTTTTGCAGCACCAGACCAGCCAAATTCACCAATGGAACTGAGAACATCAGACTCCCCAAGGTTCATCATCACCCTCGACCCCAGGCCATATCCATACCCATTCCAGAACACAACATTGGCAAGATTATAAGGAATCAAGTGTGCTGGAAGGTGGTTGGTGTGCATGAATTCTAGGGTTTTACGCCCCAGAATTCGAACTCCTGCCAATTCGCCTTTATTGAGAAGCATCTGCGCAAAACGGAAATAATCAGCAGCAGTAGAAAAAAGACCGTGTCCTCCCCGTGCAAAGACATCAGGGGTCGAGTGCGGGTAGGTTTCAGAGAGGTCAATGTATTGATTGACACCTTCTTTCCAGATTTCTACCATTTTTCCAAGTGTCATCCCCTCGGTGCCTAAGTCGGCAATACCATAAGTTTTGACATGGCGACCCATTTTTTCTGGAGGAATACAAAAGTCGGTGTCCTGCATGCCCAAAGGAACGAAGATTTTTTCTTTCAGAAAGCTGCGGAGCGGTTGATTGGCAAGGATTTCCACCAAATGGGCTGCCACATCAATGGAAAAGCTGTAATGCCATTTTGTCCCCGGCTGGTAAGCCAGCGGCAGGCTGGCCAGCTCCTGGACCATGGCTTCCAGTGTCCTGTCCGCATTTCCCAGTAAGCGCGCATCTCGATACAACTTGTTGACTGGCGTATCGTCCAGGAAATCATAGGTAAGGCCGGCTGTATGAGTCAAAAGATCTCGTATGGTGATAGGGCGTTGCGCCCGAACAGTCTTTGTATTACCTGATTCATCGTGCTGCAAAACATTCATCTTGCGGAATGCCGGAATGAATTTGGACACAGGATCTATCAAGCGAAAACAGCCCTGCTCGAAGAGGGTCATCAATGCGGTACACACAATAGGTTTGGTCATCGAATAGATACGGAAAATGGCTTCCGATGTCATCGGTTGATTGGCCTCTTTGTCCATTTGTCCGACCTGATTGTAGTGTACGACTTTTCCTTTACGGGCAATCAGGGTACTCAAACCAGCAATTCTGTTTTGGTCGACATAGGATTGCATTCGTGGTGCGATTTTTTCTAATCGTGTGGTACAAAATCCAGCTTTTTCCGGTTCTATTTTTTCAAATTGCACAGTTGGCTCTCCTCGTGTTCAATATCGGGTCACATCCTTTGAAGTGATATTCGCCAGTTTGCCTCAACAACTCAAGTCGGTTTCTAACAAAGTTTTCTTCCTTGATCCGAACTCAGGATCATTAACTCATGTCCCGTGTATACTTTTTGAGAAAGGACAATTTCGCCTTCCTAAACAATTCCGGTCTAAAACCTGAGAGGTGTTGCCCTGATCTGCTTTTTAGGATAGAGATCGTTGGCCGCAGCAAAAGGGAAAAACAACCTTTACAGTTATTCGAGCCTTTGAAGTCATTGTTGAATGGAGGCTCCCTGGCTGGCCAGAATACTTTCCAGTGCTCCCAGAAAAAGAATAACATTTTCCTGTCGGGAGGCATGTCCCATCAAACCAACACGCCAGACTTTTCCTTTCAATGCTCCCAAACCTCCACCAATCTCTATATTGAAGTCCTTTAGCAGCGATCCTCTGACCGCAGCATCGTCCACTCCATCTGGGATCACAACCGTATTCAGCTGCGGCAGACGGTATTCCTCGTCTACGAACAGGGACAGTCCCATGGCCTCCAGCCCTGCCACCAATGCCTGATGATTTTTCAGGTGACGGGCATACGCGTGTTCCAGCCCTTCTTCCAAAATCAAAAGTGCGGCTTCACGTAAAGCATAAAGCATGTTGATGGGAGCCGTGTGATGATAAACCCGATCACCACCCCAGTAATTCAACAGCATATTGACATCCAGGTACCAGGAAACCACCTTGCTTTTCCTGGTTTTGATCACGTCAACCGCTCTTTGGGAGAAAGTAACAGGAGACAATCCTGGCGGACAGCTCAGGCATTTTTGAGTCCCGGAATAGGCCAAATCCACATCCCATTGATCAATTTCCACAGGAATCCCTCCCAACGAAGTCACACAATCAACGAGTAGTAACGCATCCACCTCATGAGCCAATGCTGCCGCTTCTGGAATGGGCTGCCGAACACCAGTCGATGTTTCTGCATGGACAATCCCGACCAGTTTGGTTGCTTTTCCATCAATGGCTTTTCGAATGGAGTCCATGGGGACAGGTTGGCCAAATGGTATCTCCACCTTGACGACTTCTGCTCCCAAACGATCTGCAATATCAGCCATTCTTCCGCCAAAAACCCCGTTTTGTGCAATAACCACCCGGTCTTCTGGTTCAATCACATTGACCATGCAGGTTTCCATACCGGCAGAACCCGTTCCTGAAATAGGGAATGTCAATTCGTTTTTTGTGGAAAAAAGATGCTGCAAGAGCTCCTTAATTTCATCCATGTATGCAATGAATTGTGGATCCAGATGTCCTATGGTTGGTACAGACAGCGCATTGAGCACTCGGGGGTGAATGTCGCTTGGGCCGGGCCCCATTAAGGTTCGGACGGTCGGGTTTAAAGTTTTGTATGTATTCATGGGGGCATGCTCCAAAATTAATATTGAGGAATGCTCAAACAATAACTTAGCAAATCTACTTGTTTTTTCAACGATCTTCTGCGTTGCTTTACCAGTTACGTAGCTTGCTATGCGCCCGATAAAATGCATTGAAACTCGATGAAAATTCTGCGTAACTTTCACATGTTATTATTTTCGCCTTCCTGAGAGAGTAGATTCAAGTAATATGGTAACAGGCTACTTTATGCTGGGGGAGTTCCTCAAGCAGTGGGGGCGCTTCTGCCAGACAATCTTCCTGACGGTATGGACACCGGGAATAAAAGCCACATCCTGCGGGTAAATCGAGTGGGGAGGGGATTTCTCCACGAAGGGTCTGCAGTCCTTCCGTTTTTTTGTCAATATGTGGGATACTTTGCAAAAGAGCCCGTGTGTAGGGGTGACATGCCTGGCTGTGCAGATTCTGATGCGGCAACTCTTCTACAATTTTCCCAAGGTACATCACCAAAATCCGATCACAGAAATAATTAACAACTTCCAGATCATGGGAGATGAAGAGCAAGCTCAACTGATGCTGCTGCTGCAGATCCATGAGCAAATTTAAGATTTGTGCCTGAATGGAAACATCCAGAGCCGAAACGGGTTCATCTGCAATCAGCAGGGTTGGGTTTGCACTCAGCGCTTTGGCAATGGCAATGCGCTGCCGCTGACCACCGCTGAATTCATGCGGGTATTTTTTCAATGCATTGGAAGAAAGACCCACTTCTTCCAATAGTTTGGTTTTGGTTTGCTGGATGTTCACGGAAGGCTGGTGCAGAAGAAGCATTTCGGTGAGGAGTGCATCTACCGTCATTTTAGAATTCAAGGAAGAAAAAGGGTCCTGAAATACCATTTGAACTTGATGAAAATATTCTTTTCTGGGAAACTCCTCAATCAGTGTGTTGCCAAAATAAATTTTCCCTGCCGTGGGCTCATAAATTCTCATCACCAGACGAGCCAGAGTGGATTTACCACAACCCGATTCACCCACAATGCCTAAGATTTCGCCTTCATTGATTTCCAGAGAAATATTGTTGATCACAGAAGCTTTTCCCTGTTCCCTCAAAAAAATACCACCATGGATTGGGAAATGTTTATAAAGTTCTTCGATTTTGAGCAATGCCATTTTATGCGACAAGGGGGAATGAACAACAATTAGGAGGTGAGACCTTTTTGAAAAAATAATTTTTGGTTCAGCAATTCCTGTACGGTTTCTTTTTGCATCAGGCTTGAAAACCGGTTTGTGTTTTCGGTAAGATACCAATAACCAATGAGACACTCGAAACCTGTGGCGGCACGGTAATCCTTCATGGTGGCATTTTTAGGGCAGGACAAGTCTTTTCTGTTTTTGCCTCTTTGAAAAACTTTTTGTTCTTCTGAATTTAAGGACGGATAAATGGCAGCAGCGAGTAATGCCTGTGCTTGACAGCAAACAATGTGGGTGACTTTCCGATGAACAGCGTCAGGCTTTTTTGTTAGAGAAAGTACCATTTGGCGACACCACAGCTCATACCAGGCATCACCAAGATAAGAGAGAGTAAAGATTGAGGCGTCTACCATCCATCCTCACCAAAGCATACGATTTTATTCTTGCGTACCCTGAATTCTTTTGTAGTGACAATCCTGTCATCCAAAGGAGCATATCGTTCGGATTTTAGCGGTATGCCCACACTCCCGTCTGGTCTCAAAATAATACGGGTGTTGGGAGTCGCATAAAAGGTTTGCATTCCAAAATCGTGTACGGGTCCTCCTGAAAAAGCTTTTTTTTCTGGAATTTTACTATCCTCTGTCTTCGTCAGACAAACAAAACGTTCTTCGTCTCCTACCGAATGGCTTTTCAGTTTAAAACTGGATGCCACTTTGTGGACCAGCCTCCTTCGATATGAATTCATCGATGCTAATTCTAAAATTTCTTCATCGGACTGCATGAACCCTTGTAAGGTGTTGTGCATTTCTTCTAAAAACTCATGATCTTCTCTTGTCAGTGGCTTATCTACCATAAAGTTATCCCGTGAATAAAAATGATAAAAGGGCAGGTCTTGTATGAAATTATCAAAAGACTATATCGATAGAGACAAGAAGTCTCAAGTATAATGTTGTCGTGATCGACTTCGGATCAATCAAAACTCTTCAAATGTTGTGGTGTCGTGATCGATTTCAATTTTTCTTGCAAATAGACTCTCGAAAAACTGTTTTTTTCGATCGAGGGCCCAGGAAACCATGTGAGGGTCATAAGGTCCCTCCAGTGATAACAGGATTTGTTTGTCATCACAGTGGACGATGACTGAGGTAATCGACGACTTATGCTCTTGATCCAGCGCATCAGCAACACGCAGAATTGCGGTTAAATAATCAACAAGACTCTGATCTTTTTTGGAGAGGGACTGATACGCCGGGTTTTTGCCTGGCATCCCCCGGGTGTGGTGACGCACGATCAAACAGATTATTTTTAATTCTGTTTGAGTGATCCCTATTAATTCCATGTTTTCGATCAGGTACATGGAGTGTCTCTGGTGGTTGGACGGCCTGATGAACCGTCCAACATCATGCAGGATAGAGGCTATTTCTAAAAAGACACGTTCTCGTTGGGAAAATTGATGGAAACTGGCTGTGCCTTCATAAATCTGTACAGCGAGCTTTCGTGTCGTTTTTGCATGCTTGGGCTCCCCATGGTATTTTTTGAGGTGGTAGTAGGCCGAGTGAATCATCTGCTGATATTCGGTGGGATGGCGCAAGGGCACGTATTCTTCCAGCATTTCATCCAGTATTCCTTCACGGACTCCAACATCAGGAATGGTGAGAGCTTTGGTCTCGGTAAACTTTAATAAATTTTTAAAAACATACACGGCAGGAATGATGACATCGGCTCTGTCTTCAGCAAGTGACAATTCCTCAATTCTTTGGGGCAAGCTGCGACTGGTTAATTCTTTTAATATTTTATTGAAATCTTTTTTATGCAGGTAGCTGCATGCCGGGTTCAATAACGATTTCTTGCTTGCGAATTTTCCGGCGAGGTCTGCAATTGCTCTGGCATTTCCGCCTGTGATGATCAGTTGATCCACCTGCAGTTTTTTATAACGAGACTGCAACGTCTTTAAAAATTCTTCGACATACAGATCCGCCCACTGGATAAATTCACTTTCTTTGTCAGGATGATAAGGAAAAAGCTGCAGAAGTCGAACCGTACCAAGCCGAAATGACTCGGCAAAATGGATCTTTCCGTTGTGCAGGATGGAAATTTCCACACTACCACCACCCAAGTCGGCCATCATGGAATTTCCCTGTGTGAGATCCAAAGCCCCCTGCACGGCCTGCCTTAGCAACTGAGCTTCTTTTCCTCCTGAAATCACTTCTATCCGAATGCCTGTTTCGGATTCCAATAAATCAATTAATTCTTCTTGATTATCTGTTTCTCGAAACGCACTGGTTGCATAAGCCCGAACCTCTTCACAGTTGTTTCGTTCAAATATATTTTGGTAGATTTTAAATGTTTCGACGAGCTGCTGCTGGGTTTCCGGAGGAATACGCCCCTCTTGAAAAACACCTTTCCCCAGTCTTACCGGAGTACGGACTTTGTCCAGATATTCAATACGACGATCTTCTGTAAAACGGACACAAATCATTCGTATGGCATTTGAGCCAATATCAATGGCTCCGACTCTTTTCATATAATTCTCCAGATATGTGACTCATCGTCCTGATTGTTGCGGGCACAGCACATTTCCTGATTGTTGGGTATTCATGATGTTCCGGACTTCAGGTCTTCCAATAACTGAGGATAGGAACATAATATTTCATTCATGCCTTCAATATCAAAGTTTTCAGTCTGGGATTTCAGTGCTTCTCCATATTGGGCAAGAGGATGAATGGTATATTGTCTTCCTAACTTCATCAACTGTTCACTGAACTTCTCAATCTCATCAAACTGACCGCTATCCTTCACCGTTTGCCAAGACTGACGAATTTCATTTTCCAAACGACTCATCAATTCTGACGGGACTTCCGTGAAGGATTCATTGGATGGTTCCAAAACAGCATCTCCTTCCTGTTTTCCGTGGTTTCCTGGTTGTACTTCCCCTTTAAAATACTTCAGCAGTTCCTCGAAAAGTTCGCCTAAACTAACAGGTTTTGTAAGAAATCCATCAAAACGGTGTTCTTTGATCACAGAATCTTTATCTTTGCTAACAGAAGCTGTTAGTGCAACGACTGGAATATTGGCGGTATCTGGGTTCGATCGTAATTTTCTGGTCGCCTCATAGCCGTCCATAATCGGCATACGAATATCCATCAAGATGAGATCTGGATGGAATTCTTCGGCAAACAATAATGCGTTTTTTCCGTTGTTCGCCTCTATTACTTCCAACTCTGTTGAGGCTAATGATTCTTTTATAAGACTACGGTTGGATTCAATATCATCAACCACTAAAAGTCGGCCTTGTTTGAAAGTATAGTGTTGAGGATTGAACACTTCTGCGTTTTTTAAACTATTCACATCCAAAGAAGCAACTTGAACGTCTCTAATATGAATTCTGAAGACACTGCCTTGATTAGGAATACTGCTGAGCGATATGTCACCATTCATCAATTCCACTAATTTTCGTGTCAGACTTAAACCCAGGCCAGTCCCCCCATATTTTCGAGTACTCTGACCATCCTGCTGGCGAAAAGACTCAAATATCAATTCGGTTTGTTCTTTTTCAATGCCAATTCCTGTATCCTCCACCTCAAAAATCAAATCTATTCTACTCTTATCCTTTTTTGGTTCACTTTTTATAGCTGATAATTTGACATAACCTGTATCTGTAAATTTAATGGCATTTCCTACAAGATTAATCAACGCTTGACGAAGTCGAACTTCATCAAGGATCAAAACCTTAGGTAATTCTGGAGAAATTTCTACTAACAACGTCAGCCCCTTTTCTTCGATTTTTCCTTTGAAAATCTGCTCAACTTCCTGAATCAAAAAATGAGGCGACGTTGCGTTATATTCCATTTCTAACATCCCAGCTTCTACTTTGGAGAGGTCCAGAATATCATTAATTAATTTCAGCAGGCTCTTACCTGCTGTTCTGATGGAGTCAATATAATACTTATGTTTTTCATTCGTCAGCATGGAATAAAGTAAATCACTAAAGCCAAGCACTGAATTCATGGGAGTGCGAATCTCATGACTCATATTTGCCAAAAACTCACTTTTTGCTTGATTTGCCAATTCGGCTTGTTCCTTAGCCATTTGAATTTCTGCAATCGAAATCTCTAACTTTTGATTCAACGCCACGATTTCCGATGTTCTTTCATCCACTAACTCTTCTAAATGATTGCGGTATTGCTCCAGTTCATTTTGCACCTTGATTTTCTCGGTCCGGTCTTGTCCGGTCCCAATCATTTTCAATGGGTTTCCATGGAGATCCCTCTTCACCCGTCCTTGAGAGTGAACATATGCAATGCTCTGATCGGGCTTAATGATTCTAAATTGAATATCATAATTGTAATCAGGGTTTTGCAAGGTTTGGTTCACTTCGTTTGTTACAAAATCAAAATCATCTGGATGCACAAACTTCAGAAAAGATTCATGTTCTTCAATCACTTTGTCCGGCGTATCGGGAAGCCCTAAGATATCATAGATTTCTGCTGACCAATGTTCTCTATTTGTTTGAAGATCTTTCTCCCACGTTCCAATCTTCGAAATTTTTAGTGCGAGAGACAGTCGCTGTTCACTCTGTTTCAATGCCTTTTGCGCTTCTTCTTTTTCTTCTATATTGATTTGCAAAGGAATCACAATTTTTGTTGTAAAAAAGAAACTCAGCAAAATGGTAATCAAAATAACAACGAACAAGATTCCAATCATAATGAAAATCATGTTTTGGGTTGTTTTGAAGGCTTCTGAAAAAGGCAGCTCAACAATCACTTTCCAATTGATAGATCGAATCGTACTCGAAGTCCCGATCACTTGGACATTATTAGCTCCTGTGTATCCTTTCCATTCAGGCACTGAAGATTGATTTAATTCATAGAATTCCAGCGTTTTTGACAAATCCTCAAATAGGTTTACTTTTTCCAAATTGGGATGTTTCGCAATTAAAAACCCCCTGTTGTCAATAAGGTAGCTATAACCCCTTTTGCCAATGCTGGTTTCTGATATGACATAAGAAAGAAATTCCAAATTGATATAAGCAACAAGAGCCCCATCCACTCGCTCTTGTTCATTTCGAATAGGAACCGAAATTCCCACGATCAAAAGATTCGATACGGGGTCTTCTTCAACTAGCCCAACATATTCTTCCTGATGTTTGAGCGGTTTTAAAAATAAAGGATCCTGAGTGATCTTTTTGGGGAAGGATAAGTTGTAAGGGGAAAGAGAGGACATCACTTGTCCCTGGGCATTGAATAGAGCGACGATTTCAAAGGCGCTATTATGGCGTATCAACCCCTCCAATAATCTTTTTTGAGTATTTGAAGGCATCTGCGTTAGTCCAGGCACTCTCGATAAAAATCCTAATTTCCGATGTAAGTCCGAATAATAGGCTTCCACTTCTAAAGCAATACTTTTACTTTGATGCTTCTGAATTTCGAGATGCTGATGGAACAGCTCAAAAAAATTCAAAACAATCAGACTGCCGCCGGCAGCGATCAGTGAGAATACGACAGGAAAAACGAGACCATATCGAAGCTGGCTTGCCAAAGAAATGTTTTTAAAAAAACTAATTTTCATGCGGTGCTGAAATAGGATGATCTAAGGAGAAACGTCAATTTCACCCAGTGTGATTTTTTTAATAATACCATTGATCGTTTCTTCTTCTGCTGCAGACAGAAGTCCATAGAATGGTGCCAAGCGAATAACTTTTTTTTCTAATCCAAACTTATATTGTTTGCCTTCCCACCGTCCCAAACGGACAATCTTTGCTGCTTCTAACAACAATGCCGGCACATCTTGAATGATACTGGTTAAGACATGCTTGGGCGCATATTGGTTACTATCGGTGGTGCTGCCTGTCGCATAGACGTTTGCTTCGCTCACGATCTTGAAGATATGTTTATCGCCTTGATCGGTGCTCACATGCATCACGTCACTTCCCGCTTTAATTTCTTCTGCCGCAATGGCTTTCGATTTTTCAACATCATACCAACTGCCCACCCATCGAATACTGGTCTGAACCGTTGGGTCGAAAGCCTTGACTCCCCTTACAAAAGATGCCGCCGCTTTTTTTTGCTGAGGGTGATCCTTGCCATAAATAATGGATACTCTTTTGTTCTTGGACTTTAATGCGGCGATAGCCCCAACGACATACGTCCCCTCATTTGTACTAAAACTCAAAGCCCCCAGATTTCGATTATTTCCGGCATAAGCGGTGACAACGGCGAACTTGATTCGTGGAAATTCTTTTGCCGCAATTTCAGCACCTTTCACATACCGTCCTCCTAAACCGATGATAAAAGTGTAGTGCTGTTTGGCAAAGTCACGCATTGCTTGAACAATATCATCCTGCTCTTTTGTATTTTCGGAATATGCAATTTTTGCCTGGAGTTCTTTTTCAATCCGTTTCAATCCTTCATATCCAGACTGACTCCAACTCTTATCATTGATTGGTCCAGGAGTGAGCAGCGCCACCTTCAATTCACTGGGTCGGTAAGCAAACACTATCCCTGGAATCAAAATGATGGATAAGATCGAAAGCCAAATGATTTGTAAACTTTTTTTCATGCATGTTTTCATGAGTACCTTTAAAAAGAATGAATGATATTTAGTGTTTAGCAATGCTCAAACAATAACCTGGCAAATCCCCTTGTCTTTTCAACGATCTTCTGCGTTGCTTTACCAGTGACATAGCAAGCTATGCGCCCGATAAAACGCCTTGAACCTCGATGAAAATCCTGCGTAACTTTCACATGTTATTATTTTCGCCTTCCTAAGATATCTCAACAGCAGCTATGGAGAATATCAAACCACCGAAGATTCACCGCCTCGCCCACCAATAACGATCTTTCCATCCTCTTCGAGCTTGCGGACCATCTGGATTATTTTTTGTTGAGCGGCTTCGACATCCGAAACCTTGACGGGCCCCATCACTTCTAAATCTTCACGAATCATGTCAGCAGCCCGTGACGACATGCTGCCAAATAGCAGTTCTTTGACCGCATCACTGGCTGTTTTCAAGGACAAAACCATATCTTGCTGATCGATCTCTTTGAGTACAATTTGCATCTGGCCTGTATCAATAAGAACCAGAT
>JADGAT010000002.1 GCA_015231885.1 SAR324 cluster bacterium | reverse complement strand
AAAGCAGACAATACACAATACGTCAAATGGCGAATACTGGACTACAAGTTACCCTAAAAGCCGCCGCAACTCTGGATGGTAAAATTGCAACGAAAACCGGTCAATCCCAATGGGTCACCGGTCCTGACGCACGAAGAGCAGGTCATCAACTGAGAAACGAACACGATGCCATATTAGTTGGTATCAATACGATTTTTGCGGATGATCCCCAATTGACAACAAGGGAGGTTTCTGGTGGAAAATCACCAATTCGCGTTGTATTGGATTCTCAGGGGCGCATTTCCCTGAAAAATGCATGTCTGCAAAATGATGGGACTGATTGTATCGTTGTCCTTGGATCTCAATGCCCAGAATCCAGAATCCAAACACTCAAAAAGGACCATATCCATATTTTAAAAGCTCCTACTCCACAACCTGAAATCAAATGGTTACTCAAACAGCTTTCCCAGTATAAAATAGAGCGTCTCCTGGTGGAAGGAGGTAGTCAGGTACATGCCAGCTTCATCAAAGAAGGTTGTGCGAATCATCTGGTGTTGTTTTTAGCGGGAAAACTCCTTGGAGGACAAGATGCATTGTCGTGGTGTGGTGAATTAGACTGTTTTCAGCTGAAGGATGCTCCTCCTTTGAAAATTCAATCAATACGTATGGTGGGAGACGATGTGATGATTTGTGCAGATTTTCTGAGAGAAACTTATGCCTGAACAAGAAATACTGGAAGTTCGTTTCGATTCTATTGAAGAAGCCATTGCTGATATTCGTGATGGAAAAGTGATCATTCTGGTCGATGATGCTGATCGTGAAAATGAAGGGGATCTGGTTTGCGCAGGATCCAAAGTCACTCCACAAATTATAAATTTCATGGCTACTCATGGCCGGGGGCTGATTTGTCTGGCATTGGATTCCAAACGAGTGGAACAGCTCGATTTGCCATTGATGGTTCAGCACAATGAATCAGAATTTGGAACAAACTTCACCATCAGTATAGAAGCTGCTTCGGGAGTGACAACGGGTATCTCTACGGCAGACCGTGCCAGAACAATCCAGGCTGCCATGGCTCCTGAGGCAACCCCTAAGGATGTGCACCGTCCCGGACATATTTTTCCATTGCGTGCCAAAGATGGCGGTGTTTTGGAAAGAGCCGGACAAACAGAAGGTTCTGTGGATTTAACCCGATTGGCAGGGCTGGAACCAGGAGGGGTTATTTGCGAAATACTGAATGACGATGGCTCCATGGCGCGCTATCCAGACTTAAGAAAATTTGCAGATCAACATCATCTCAAATTGGTCACAATTGAAGACTTGATTGAATATCGCAAACAGAATGAATCATTGGTTAAACCGCTGGCGGAAGCCAATTTGCCAACCGCGTTTGGAGAATTCCGAATCATTGCTTTTCAGAGTAAAATTGATGATAGTGATTATGTTGCTCTGGTAAAGGGAACATGGAATCACGAAGACCCGATCCTGGTCAGGGTCCATTCTCAGTGCTTGACAGGTGATGTTTTCGGCTCCTTTCGCTGTGATTGTGGAAAGCAGCTCTATGCCGCCATGGATAAGATTGAGGAAGAAGGAAAAGGCGTGATCTTGTATTTGCCCCAGGAAGGGAGAGGGATTGGAATTATCAATAAAATCAAAGCCTATTACCTCCAGGATGAAGGGGCGGATACGGTGGAAGCCAATCACAAACTTGGATTTCGAGAAGATTTGAGAGATTATGGTATTGGTGCGCAAATTCTTTCTATTTTGGGAATCAGAAAAATGAAATTGATGACCAACAATCCTAAAAAAATTATTGGATTGCAGGGACATGATCTGGAAGTAGTAGAACGTGTTCCGCTAGAAACCGAATTTCATCCGGACAGCAAAGCCTATATGATGACCAAAAAACATAAAATGGGTCATTTATTAGAAAAAATTTAGGTTTGCCTGCAATGGGAAATAAAAAAAGATCCGGGAAAAAACCCTGCTACTCATCACTGACTGGAGAATTGCTATATGGCATCCAGCCTGTCAAAGAAGCCCTTGTCTGTCAAAAGCGACAGATCTTTTACCTCTATTTGAAGCATGGGGGCAAATCCCCATCCACCCCTTCCTCCGAAAGACTGGAGGAGCTGGCACGCTTGGCAAAAAAGGCGAACATCCCTGTTAACCGCATGGACAATCGACAAATGGATCAGCTCGTTGGGGGAGTACTGCATCAAGGCTCTATATTGTCTTGTGGTCCTGTGCCTTATGGGGATGCCCATTTACTAGCGGATCCCACTCCCACAGAGCACCGCTTGTTTGTGGCCCTGGATCAAGTGGAAGATCCGCATAATATGGGTGCTATTATTCGATCCAGTGCTTTTTTCCATGCGTCTGGAGTGATTGTCCCCATGAATCATTCAGCACCATTAACACCAACGGTCTCCAAAAGTTCAGCGGGTGTTCTCGAATATTTTCCAGTCATTGGTGTGCCCAACCTTGCCAGGTTTTTAGAACAGCAAAAAAAGAAAGGATACTGGATTGTGGGTCTGGACGCGGACACAGAAGAATGCATATCTTCTCTCAAATGGGACCGGTCTTATATTCTTGTTGTTGGTAATGAAGGCAAAGGAATGCGGCAGTTGGTTCATGCGACCTGCGATTGGCATCTGAGCATTGCCGGCAACTCGGAAGTATCCTCCCTCAATGTCAGCAATGCCACTGCTGTTGCATTGTTCCAACTTACACAACATCCTGCCAACTGACCCTCCTTTTCCTTTTAGTCTTGTTATTTACGGTAGCGGCACACTACAAGTTGAAGATAACCTGTAATCATGTCTTGAAGGAGAACCCATGAGTATTTTTGTCAAAAATGAGGAGTTATTCTCAATTGTTCAAAAGATTTTCAATGAAAAAATTCCATTCAATAAAACGCTGGGAATGCAGGTAGAACTGCTTGAGGATATGCGCCCTGTCATCCGATTGGAAATGAGAAATGATCTAGTGGGGCACTATCTCCGGGGGATGCTTCATGGAGGAGTGATTGCTTCCATCATTGATGTCACAGGAGGGCTGACCGCATTTTTAGGAGTATTGGAAAAGTCTGGTAATCTTCAAATTGGAGAAAGCATGGAATTGCTTCCCAACTTGAGTACCATCGATTTGAGGGTCGATTATTTGAGACCTGGGCTCGGACATTGGTTCATTGCAACTGGTGATGTGCTACGAATTGGGAGCAAGGTGGCGGTGACCCGAATTGAACTTCACAACGATGAAACCATCCTCATTGCGGCTGGCACAGGATCTTACGTTATTTCTTAGGAAGGCGAAAATAATAACATGTGAAAGTTACGCAGGATTTTCATCGAGATTCAAGGCGTTTTATCGGGCGAATAATTTGCTGTGTAACCGGTAAAGCAACGCAATTGATCGTTGAAAAGACAAGTAGATTTGCTAAGTTATTGTTTGAGCATTCCTTGGGAATGTACTGTATGCATAAACGTATGATAAACCTGATAAAAATTGAAAGATCGGCTATTTCACAGTCAATATTGGGAAATAAAATTCGATGATGTTTTCCTCTACAATATTCTTCAGGAAAGAAAAAACATGCTGGATTTGGACTTACAAATTGGCTATAATTCTTTTTTTTCATTGCGAAACGGCCTTGTTTCGCAATAATAACTCCCCCATTTAGAAGTCCCATTGGGGTCACCTCCCATCAAAAAAAATGAACTCAGAAAAGTTAAATTTACTCATTGTTGATGATGAAACGGCGGTGGCACAAACTTTATTTTATATCCTCCGCAAAGAGTATCATGTGACTTCTGCCGCTTCTTCAGAAGAAGCATGGGAGTTACTGAAACAAGGGAAGGTCTTTGATATATTCCTGGTTGATGAACGACTGCCTGGAATACAGGGGCATGAATTGCTACAAAAGATTGCAGAGCATTATGAAAAGTCCATCCGGCTTTTGATCACAGGATACACAGATATCGAATCGTTGATCAAAGCCATCAATGATGGTCATATTTATGGCTACATCAAAAAACCTTTTGAGCTGGCAGAGTTGCGTCATGCTATCAAGAGTGCTGCGGATTTTTACAGGCTGTATATTAACAATGGAGTGCTGACAGAGCAACTGGAGCAGTTGAATCAGCAACTCGAACAACGTATTGAGGATCGCACTCAGGAGTTGAGAGAGTCGCAAAAACGGTTGTCCATTGTCTATGATATTACAAAAAGTGTGAGCTCTACCCTGAATTTGGAAGAAGCCACCCAGTTGTTCATTCAGCAAACCGTTGATGCCATCCGCCCGGATGGTTCAGGCTCTATTTTGCTGTACCGTGAAAAGGACAATGTGATGGTCGTTTATGCCAGTCATGGCTTGGATCCTCAGTATACAGGTCACTTTGAGATAAGCGTTTCTCCAGATACTTTGTATACTTATGACGTTTTTGCTTCCCAGCAAAGTAAAATCTTTTCGTTAGAAGAATTGCGGCCTTTTCAGAATGAGCAGACACTGCGCCTTCATTATGGAAAATCCTATGTGCAGCAATTGGTCGTACCGCTGGTATTCCAGCAGCGGTCTATAGGTTTGGTGACGATTTCTCATTATACTCCTGATATCTTATTCAGCAACAACGATCAAAATCTTTTAGAAAGCTTGACCCGTATTCTGGCCAATCATTTTGAGAATGCGTCATTGTATGAAGAAAGCCAGCATAAAGAGCAGCAGATTCGTGAGATCAATGAACGTGTACAGCGTGATCTCACCGTGGCTTCAGAATTTCAGCGTGCCATTTTACCGGATATCAAAGAAACTCCTTATTTGAAAATGGTAACCAGGTATTTGCCGTTAGATAAAGTTTCTGGAGATGTCTATGATTGGTCCTATAATCGTGATGGCGCATTGAATATCTTTTTAGGTGATGCGACTGGACACGGAGTGGCAGCCGCCTTCATGACCATGATGGCCAACATCGGGTTGGATCAAATTCGGCCAAACCTTCCTCCCGATGAGGTCCTTCGAAAGCTGAACACGCTGCTTGCTTCCCGTGATACAGGCCTTTCTGTAACAGGTGTTTTTCTACGCATTGAACCCGATGGTAAATTAACAACGGCCAATGCAGCACATCCCCCTATGGTAATTCTGCCAAAGGATCAGAAGAGTTGTGTGCTGCTTGGTGAAGGAGGATGTGCTTTGGGGATGTTTTTAGAGGAGATCGTCCCTTATGTTAATGAGCAGTACCAGCTTCAGGAGGGAGACAAGCTGTTTATATTTACTGATGGAATTACAGAATGGGAAAGTAACGAGGGAGAATTGTATGGACAGGATCGCCTGATCGAATTTCTTGATGAATTCAGGAATGATGACATGGATAACACGTTGGGGACATTAATTCGCAGTTTGTTTCTGTTTGGATATTCTCCGGGGGATGATGTCACTATCATTGGTTTTCAGTATCGCAAACCTGAATGATATCAAACCATTTTTCACCTTATGCATTGAGCTTATGCTCTCCAAGTCGTTTCGTTCATCAGATCATAAATACCGTTTTTATGGTTCGGGGCTTGTTCTTTCCATTGCGTTTCTACTTCTGGCTATTGTTCTGTTCAAAACTCCAACCACCCCGATTTCTTTAGAACGGTCTGCTCGCCAAAACACACAACACTCCATTCCTACAAAAAATCATGTTCCTGTATTCCATGACAGAACACTTCAGGCTGGCCTCTATTTTGTCCATCATCAAAGAGGGAAAAAACTGACCGGGCTTACTGAAACCATGGGGTCGGGTGCATGTGCCATGGATTATGATCAGGATGGCTGGATGGATCTTTTTTTGGTCAATGGAACAGGTCAAACTTATTTTTATGGACAATCGCAATGGTGGCAGCAGAAAAAAGGCCATGCGCTTTATCGTAATACAGGAAATGCTCAGTTTGAAAATGTGACCAGTGAAGCAGGGTTGCTCCAATCTTCCTGGGGCATGGGCTGTGTTGCCGGGGATCTGGATAATGATGGAGATTCCGACCTCTTTATCACCAACTTTGGAGAAAATCGACTGTATCGCAATAATGGAGATGGAACATTTGATGATATTACTAAAAATTCAGGAATTGCAGGAAAACGATGGTCCACGTCAGTCACGTTGGCTGACTATGACAAGGATGGATGGTTGGATATCTATGTGGTTAACTTTATCCGTTATCAAAAAGGGGCCAATACCCTGGAAGAAGGTAGAGGGTTTCAGATGAAGGTTCCCCCTTCTTTCGATGCCAGGCTGTATGATAGTGAAGAAAATCGACTGTATCGCAATCTGGGTAACTTACAATTTCAGGACGAGACAGTCCATGCGGGGGTTGCTGATGCGTCAGGGCGTGGACTGTCATCCATCTGGCTGGATTTGGATGGGAATCAGTACCCAGACCTGGTTGTGGCAAATGGTGAAGGTTCTCCCAATGCTGTATTTCTCAATTCAGGAAATGGTACATTTCAAGAAGCTGGAAGTTTTTTTCGTTTGAATACACCCTATAGTTCGACAGGAGTCGCGTTTGGAGATCTAGACAGGGATGGTGACCTTGATTTGGTAATGGGCAGTGACAGTGGATATCCTGTGCAATTATTCATCAATCAAAAATCTTCCATTTCCTTTCAATCTAATTTCAATTTATCTAAAAAACCGTTGCATGACCAAGCTCGTGATCGTGGGGTGACTGATGAGCAGTTGATTGGCTTTGCCAACCGTGGGCTGGGTTTGTTTGATTTGAATAATGACGGTTGGCTCGATTTATTTATGACAAACGGCTGGCACATCCCGGATCTGGATAATCCTGCGTCGACTCAAGGACAAAGAAAGCTGCTGTGGATCAATCAGGGAGATGGAATGTTTCAATATGACCTTACATCTTCTGAGGCGTTGACTGCTAATTTATCAGCACGCAGTGCTGTTTTTGCCGACTTTGATAATGATGGAGATATGGATATATATGTGAGCCACAATAACGATTTGGGACAACTGTTGATCAATGAAACAAAACCACAGCACTGGTTAGGAATAGTACTGGAAAACAGTACGGGGAATAGAGATGCAATTGGAGCAAAAGTATGGTTGAAGACGCCAGAGAGTCGACAATTTCAAACGGTTCATCGAGGAGAGGGCTACCTTTCCAGCAACGACCCTCGTATCCATTTTGGTTTAGGTCTGGAAACACAAATTGATCAAATCACAGTACAATGGCCTGATGGTATTCAAACGAATTACACGGAGATACCAGTTGATCATTATGTTACTATTTCTAAGGATCAGCCTCAGTTCATAATAAAAAGGGCCGCTTCATCCCACAATTTAGACAGGGCGATGAAGCTCCAGATGGGTGCGGAAAAAGCTGAAAACCGATCTCAATATCTTCTTTGGACTGCTGAGCATGATACAATTTCTGAGCAATTACGCGAAATAGAAATTGCGATTCATGATCCAGATGCAAGTGTGAGGAAAACCGCTATCAACATTTCAGGTACAATGAACGGGAAGCAAGGAATTCCTATCTTGATTACGGCTCTGGATGATCTAAACCCATCCAACCGGATTGAGGCCCTGCAGGCATTACAGCATCATGAACAAGATGTATTGGTGCGTTGGTTCCTTCGCTCATTTCATGATCCTGCTCCTCAGGTGAGGTGTGCCGTTGCTGATGCATTTGCTTCATTTTTTCGTGAGGAAGAAGCGGTGATCCATCGAAAGCATACGGCAATTCCAGAACTGATTCGGCTATTGAGTGATCAGAATCCCACCGTGCGAAAATGTGCTGCTCGCGCATTGGGGTATTCTGAAAATTTCCGTGCGGTAGGGCCGTTATTACAATTGATGGGTGATCAGGTAGAGGAAGTGCGCCTGACAGCAATCCGAGCGTTGGGTCTCATCCGTGAGCAGCGTGTTATTCCCAGTCTGCATCGTGTTTTTCATGACCCCTCTCAATCCCCAGAGATGAAAGCTCAGATACTGATTGCTCTCAAAAGACTCCATGATCTGGAGTGGATTTTTCTTTTTAAAAATCTATTTCCTCCTCTTGATGAAATCGAACTGCATTTGGAAGAGGCAAATACGGTACTTAAAATTCTGCAGGCAATTCATGGTGATTATCAAGATGGTGTGGTGATCAGCCATCAGAGTCTACATGAATCGGTCTTGGAGTGGTTAGGATCTCCTGATGACCTTTTTCTCTCTGAAATTCCTGGAACAATTGCTCTTAGTGTATTGGAAACATTGGGAAAACTGAGAAGTCCTTATCTGTTCATAGTGACGGATCAACTGATGCATCACAGAGATGCCGTTGTTCGCATGGGAGCTTATCACCTACTGCTAAGGCTGGATAATGACTATTTTGTATCAAATGTGCCCGTCTCCTTGTTGTTGAAAAGGTTAGGGGATGCTGCTACCAGACTGCTGGCCATTAAAGCGTTAGCCCAGTATTCTGAAGAAGGCATGGTGCAGAAAGCCTTGTTGCGCATCATTGAAGACAAGGAGCAACCCTTAGAAAATCGTTTGGAAGCCTTTAACAGTTTGGAGAACAAGAAAAATCATCGTGTCTTGTCTGATTATCTCTACCGGGATTCCAGTGAGCTTATTCGTGCAGCATCACTCCGGTATTGGGCTAAACAAGAACCCCCCAATCTGCAAGGTACACACACTCCTTTTCCTTTGATTCATAGTATACAAGATCAAAATATAGTGGTACGACAAGTTGCTGTAGATATCGCACTGCAGCAAAAACATATTTGGGCAAAACAATTCTTGAATACGATTATTTTAGATACCAATCAACCTTTGAGTCTCCGTATGCAAATATTGAACGGCCTCTTGGAAAGCAAAGCAGAGGTTTATCTGGATATATTGCTGCAATTAACAAAGTGGCGGCATGATCCCATTTTCAAAAATGCAATCTCCGGATTAGGGCTCTTTGAGGATCAAACAACTGAGCAGTATTTGTGGAAGCTGCTCAAAAATAAAAAAGAACAGATCGAAGTGCGCTGGCAAGCGGCGGCTGCACTGAAGCATCGTTACCCAAAAGAAGTGCTGCAGTATGTCCGTTCCAGAGAAAGTCTATGAAAATAGATATTTTTCAGGCCATGGAAAAACACGCTAGACCTTTGTTGTTATGCTGGCTGCTGATTGCTTCCATCAGCGGTTTTGTTACGTATTTTTTTGAACAACAGAAAGAATGGCAACAATGGACATATCTGCTCCATACTTTCAGCGGTATCGTTTTGGGCATCCTCATCGTCCCTTATGTTCTATCTCATCTCACTCGCACTTTTCGACTTCGGCCATTGATTTCTTTTGCAAGTGGTTGGATTGGTCTGCTGGCATTACTTGGGCTGACTGGAAGTGGGGTATACATCGTTGTTTTTGGTCAATCCGAATCGTTGGATTGGATAGAAACGGCACATATTGGGTGTGCTTATGTGGCCCTCAGTATGTTGGCAGGGCATCTGCTTTGGAATGTATGGGTGTCTTCCCGGGGAGGGCGTTCTTCAAAGATGGCTTTTCCTCTGACCTTGAAGGAATTGAAACATAGTATTCAAGGAGTGATGGTCTGTGCCGCTGCTGTTATTTTGGCAACAGTAATATATGATTTGGTGTTGCCTGATTTACCAAGCCGTTCTGCTATAGAACCCTATGAATTACCATATAGTGATCATCCCTTCCGTCCCGGGCAAACAGAAACGAAGGATGGCCGCTTTGTGAAACAATACAAAATTGCGGGTTCTGATCAATGCAGCAGCTGTCATAAAGAAATTGCCAGGCAATGGCAAGCCTCGATCCACAGTCAGGCCGCTTCAGATCCTGCATACGTGACCAATATTAATTTTCTGGTACAACACAAAGGAATTGCGGCAGCACGGTATTGTGAGGGTTGCCATGCTCCCATTGCTCTTTTGACAGGAGAATTGACCAGGGGAGGGAACCATGGAGGTATTCCGGGCACAATCGCTCATAAACAAGGGGTGAGCTGCATGAGTTGCCATGGCATTGAAAAAATAGTGCACTTGAAGGGGGTGGGGAGCTATCAATGGGCTCCAGCAGCTACGTATCTCTTTGCAGGTCTAGACAACCCTCTCTTGCAGAAAATAAATCATTTTCTGATTCGGATTCATCCACGTCAGCATCGTATGGACATGTCCCGCAATCCTCTGGGGACGTCACAAATGTGCGCGTCCTGTCATGAAGCCTTTATGGATAAAGACATGAACAACTGGGGATGGGTCAAGCTGCAGAACGAATACACCGCTTGGTTGAATGGCCCCTATTCCGGTCAGAGTGAGCAAGTCTTTTCTCATTCGTCAATAAAACGATGCCAGGACTGTCATATGCCGTTGATTTCTGGTGAAGATCCTTCTGCCGATACAAATGGAAAGATAGTCTCTCATTATACTCCAGGGGGCAATACGGCAATTCCGTCGCTGCTCGGTAACCATGATCATTTTTTGCTGGTCAAAGAGTTTCTGCAGTCTGATAAAATGAACATTGCCATTGACGATCCTCAAAGAAAGGATGCGGAACGGAGTCAGCAGTTTCTTCAGAAAGCTGTTCGTGCAAATAAAGAACCTCCTGCTTATCTCTATCTGGGGGAAAATGCTTCTATCAAGGTGGTTGTCACTAATACGGGAGTGGGTCATAATTTTCCAGGAGGTACCATCGATATCAATCAGGCGTGGATACACTTCCGGGTAGTCGATGCTGAAAATGAACTGGTCTATGAAAACGGCAGGCTTTCCAGACAGCAGGAAGTGGGGCCAAATGCTTTTGTCTACCAGTCCATTCCTATTGATCGGTTTGGCAGGCATGTCTGGAAACATGATTTATTCAATATGGCTGGAGAAAGCTTTCACCATGTTATTCCTGCAGGCAAATCAGATACTGCCGAGTACTCATTTCAGGTGCCTTACTGGGCAAAAAACCCTTTGACGGTCAGTGCTGTATTACGCTATCGCAAATTTAATCAAAAATATGCCAGATGGGCACTGGACGATGAGAGGGTTGAATTACCTATTATTGATATGGCTCGGGATGCGATTCATGTTCCAATTCGAATCCGCTCGGAATTAGAAAAAGGAAAAGAATGACGCAAAAAGCAAGCGGTTCTCATAATATCTTCCCCTGCACATCCTCTATTTCCAGAGGTTGTTCTTCCTTAGCCGATAATTTAGTAATACTTACCTCAAGCACACTACGCTCATCTGCTTTTTCAACCCGAAAGAGATAACCTTTGTATTTGAATTGATCGCCATGGAGGGGGATGTTGTCAAACTGGCTCAGGACAAATCCACCAACCGTGGCATAGTCACCATCAGGGAATTGTAAGTCGAATGGTACAGCTTCTTCAAATTGATGAATTTCAACTCTTCCACGGACTATGTACTTATTTTCTCCTACAAACTTTAATAAAGGCTGTTTCTTTTCATGCTCACTGGCAATATCTCCTACGACTTCTTCCAGAATATCTTCTATTGTGATGATGCCTTCTGCCCCGCCATACTCATCAACAATCACACAAAAGTTGATTTTCTTTTCTTGCATTTCTGTCAACAGTTGATGAATCTTTTTGTGAGAGGGAATATAATGCACTGGTTTGACTAAAGTGGTGATAGGATCATTCCGTTTAATGTTCAGCAGATCAAAAAAATCAATATAACCGGTGATCAGATCAATACGGCTGGAATACACAAACACCCACGGTAAATCGGTTTCCTTCAGATTATCAATCGCTTCTTCTACCGTTGCCGTTGTCGACACGGCAGAAGTGTCCACGAGAGGAAGCATTATTTCTTTGGCAGAAATCTCAGAAAACTCAAACAAACGGTAGATAATATTTCGCTCTTGCTGAAGTACATCACTTCCATCTCCAGCCATCTCCAGGATCATCTTCAACTCATCTTTTGTTACAAAAATACTATCAAACTCTGCTGTCACACCAACGAGGCGGGAGACCCATTTGGAAACGGTTGCCATCACAAACACAAATGGACTCAGCAACCAAGAAATAAAATACAACGGATAGATCACCTTCGTAGCCAGCTGATCTGCTTTTTGCTGAAAAATACTTTTGGAAACAATTTCTGCAAAAAAGAGGGAGCATGGCGTCAAGACCAGTACAGCAATTAAATCTCCAAATTTCGGGAATATTTGGAGCATTGCGGCCGTAGTAATGGTTGTTGCAGTGACAATAGAAATATTGGTTCCTGTCAACGTCGTGACCAAAATCCATTCCGGCTTTTGAAAAAGCTTCATAATCAGGGCTGCGGCTTTAGAACCTTTTTTCGCCTGAAAACGTAATCTGGTCTTGTCAGCAGAAACCAAGCCGATTTCGGTACCAGAAAAAAATCCTTCGAGGAAAATAAAAAATAATACAATCAGCACGGTTGCTAAATAATATTCCATATGTTTACTATTGCTCTGTTTTAGGAGGAGTTGGCTCTTCTTTTCGTTTATTCAGTCGCTCCACTTCGATTTTAGTAATAATCGTCAAATCCACCTCACGGATTGTCAAGCGGAGATGTTTGTAGGTTATCACATCTCCCACAGCAGGGAGTTTTCCAAATAACCCAAACACAAACCCTCCGAATGTTTCAAACTCTTCATGATAAAAACGTGTTTTAGTGATGACAGCCAGTTCTTCTATAGGAATACTGGCATCGATCATCCAGCGATTGTCTGATAACTTCTCATAAGCTGAATCCCGGTCATAATTGTGCATTTCATCAATTCGGCCAAACAATTCTTCCAGAATATCAGAAATTGAGGCCAGACCAATCACACCGCCAAATTCATCGAGTACAATAGCAATGCGGTTCTTTTTTGATTTGAATTCTTTGAATAAATCATAAACCGGTTTGATTTCAGGAATAAAAACGGGCTGATCCAGCAGGTCTCTCAAACCAATTTTTCCTGTTTCCAGCATTTCTTCAGTCAGGTCAAGCAATTTTTTAGGGTGTAAAATTCCAACGATTCGATCACGATTTTCTTCATAAACCGGTATAATGCGATGGCGATTTGTGCTGACTTCTTCAACCACTTCTTTCAGAGGGACATTCACCGATAAGAAGAAAATACTGCCGCGGGGTGTCATGACTTTAGAAACAGGCATGTTGCCCAGTTCAAACACGCGATGTATTAATTTTTTTTCGTTTTCTCCAATAACCCCGGCTTCCGAACTATCTTCGATCAGAGTGATGAATTCTTCTTCCATGATCGGATGTTCTTTTTTGGTTCTTTCTCCAACCACTAAAAAAACGACCAAATCCGTCAACTTGAAGATGACCCAGACAAGTGGAGAAACCATTTTTTGAAACGTCCTTAGGAGATTGCAAACCCTGAAGGCATGGCGTTCATTATTCTGGATGGCGAGAGTTTTCGGAATGACTTCTCCAAATAATAAAAGAAACGGAACGACAAGGAGTATATTGAACCATTTGGGATCCATAAACTGGAACTGGTCTGCAAGAAAATGCAATACCAGTGATGTGGAGATGGCAGAAATGGAAATATTGACCGATTCATTGCCCATCAAAATGGCAATCAACAACCGCTTGGGCTTGGATAAAAGCAGCAACACTATATTTCCCCGTTTGGTTCTATCTTCCCTGATCTTTTGCAGCTGCAATTTGCTCAGAGAAAACAAAGCGGTTTCTGATCCGGAAAAAAAGCCGGAACACACAATCAAGGCTCCCAGCGCAATAATCCTGAGTAGAACGGACCACTCAAACTCCATATTCATTATTATTTCTAAATTTTATATGTTAGGAATGCTCAAGCAATAACTTAGCAAATGTACTTGGCTTTTCAACGATTTTCTGCGTTGCGTTACCGGTTACATAGCTTGCTATACGCCCGATAAAACGCCTTGAATCTCGATGAAAACCCTGCGTAACTTTCGCATATTATTATTTTACCCTTCCTTAAAAAGAAAACCATCGACATCTCAATATAATCTTAGTAATCTATGTAATAACACACTATCTTGTTTGTTGATACCAAAACTCAATGCACTTGAGCAATATGAATATAAATGAATCTAGTGCCGTTAACATTTTACTGGTAGATGACCAACCCGATAACATGTTTCTGCTGGAAACTATGCTGCGGCAACCCAATCGAGTTTTTGTGAAAGCCAGTTCTGGTAGAGCCGCACTAAAAATGTTGAAGGAGCACGAATTCTGCTTGGTACTTCTCGATGTTCAAATGCCAGACATGGACGGTTTTGAAACCGCTGCTTTGATCCGAGATACAGAAGATGGTAAACACCTGCCTATCATCTTTGTAACCGCTTACAGCATGACAGAACAGCATATTTTCCTTGGATACAAAACAGGAGCAGTGGATTACCTTTTTAAACCCATCCACCCTGGAATCCTAAGAAGCAAAGTCAATGTTTTTATCGAAATGTATCAACAAAAGCAAAAGGTTATTGAAAAATCTACAGAATTGGAGCAAGCATTTAATACTCAACAAGCACTCAACCAGGATTTAAACAGAAGGACTGCAGAACTCGACCTGGCAAAGCTGCAACTTGAAGAGGCATACCAGTCCCTTCAAAACTTGAATCAGCAAATGATTTATGATTTGGAGCAGGCTCAAAAAACACAAAGGACCCTATTGCCTAGAAAAAATCTTGAATTTCCAGGCTTAGAAATAGCGGCAAAATATAAACCTGTGCAGCAAATAGGCGGGGATTTTTATGATATCTATGAACTCAAAAATAATAAAATTGGTATCCTGCTTGTAGATGTGACGGGTCACGATATTTCGTCTGCACTCATTTCTTTTATGGTTGCAGCACTGTTCAAGACATTTGCCTATGAACATGGAGAAATGACGGCTTTGATAGATCAAGTTGACGCTTTACTTCATGCAAGCACCCCAGGATCACGATTTGCATCTGCATTTTATTGTATTTATGACACAAAAAGCCAACACCTGGAATATATATGCTGTGGCAGTCCGGCTGGTTATATTGTTCGGGCAGAAACTCAGGAGATTACCAAACTGACTTTGGGAGGACCTCCACTGGGAGCTTTTTTAACAAAGAAAAAAGGATATGAATCTGATTTTGTGCAATTGAATCCAGGCGATCGCATTCTTCTCTATACCGATGGGATTCTGGAAGCAAGAAATGCCAATGGGAAAATTTTTGGAAAAGAATCCATGATTTCATTCTTGAAAGAAAACCACCAACTTTCGCTGACGGATCTGCTGGAAGCACTATACAGTTATGTCTTAAGCTACTCAGACACCAACCATTTTAAAGACGATATCACCCTGGTTGGATTAGATATCACACAGCCTCTGTAGAGCATCAATGAGCACACAGCGTTTTTGTCGAAAGAATTGGATCGTTCTCCTGCTTCTATGGATCGCGCATGCTATAGGGTTTGGCTGTTCTACACCAACTCGATCCTGGGTGTACCCCACCCAAGATGAGCAGGAAGCCAGTTTGATCTGCAATCAAGTCTATAACCCGGAGTATGCCGCTTTCACTGTCAACTCTAGGCTTTCTTCAATTTCCAGGTTCATTGTCTTGGAAAACCAGATTCTGGCTTTTTTTAACGATGGCAATCGCGTGATTTTACCAATTGAAACGGATCTTCCCGCAGGAGAAGAATTTCCCTGTGGTGCCCGTCTAAAAAATTATCCTTGCATACTCGGGACAAACGAGGGTTCCAATTGCAGCCGCAAGCATCTGTAGTCTCACTCAGGATCTTTATCAAGAATCAACCGAGCATCGTTTAAACCATGAATCAGATCTAATGCACTCAAGTAGCAGGAGGCCAAAGCCCCCTGAAGACAATCACCAGACAATCCATGTATATAGGCTCCTATCACTGCCGCGAGAAGTGGATCGTACTCCTGTGCCAAAAAACTGCCTATAATGCCACTCAACACATCTCCAGAGCCTCCAGTGGCCATTCCCTCGTTTCCAGTGGGGATAACAAAAATTCGTCCCTCGGGATCCCCTATCACGGTACGGGCCCCTTTTAATAATAACACAACACTCCATTTGCATGCCAATTCCCTTGTGACGTGAATCCGATTTTTCTGTATTTCTGCTGTGCTCAAACCAGACAGACGGGACAGTTCTTTAGGATGAGGAGTGATCACTGTAGCGCCCAGTGCCTCGTTTGCTGAACGCAATTTTAAATGCTCCGCTGTAATATTATTTAATCCGTCAGCATCGATCAGCAGAGGCTGATAAATGGATGGCACCAGATATTCTACAAATTTTTTAGTTTCTTCAGTTTGGCCAATTCCGCATCCCAGGACCACCGCATCCCGTTTTTTAATTTCGGCTTCTACAAACGATGTATGTGCCATCGTAAAGTGGTGATGAGATTCTGCAGCGGGAGAAAGTGTCATCAACTCCGGGCACTGCCCTAAAAAAGCATCACGCAATGACAATGGTACACATGCTGAGACAAGGCCGCTTCCATTTTTAATTGCAGCATAAGAAGCCAATAAAGCAGCCCCTCCCATTCCAGATGATCCACAGATCGTGAGCAAATGCCCATATGTTCCTTTATGCGCAGCAGGATTCTTTCCTGGCAATCTCTCCTGAATAAAGTTCCTGGTCACTAAATAAGTAGGGTTGGCCTGATCACCCCAATAGGGAGGAATTGAAATATCAACAACAACCAACTCTCCGGTATACTGAGTTCCCGGGTATTGGTGACACCCTTGTTTTCCAACCTGAAACGTAATGGTGTGCTCACATTGCACAGCAATTCCCATCACTTGCCCGTGATCAGCATGAATACCAGAAGGGATATCAACTCCAATTTTGACGGCATCTGTATTTTGGTTGATTTCTTCAATCCAATCTCGATATAAACCCCCAATCTCTCTCTGCAAACCTGTACCAAAAATGGCATCAATGATGACATCGGCATCTTCTAGTAGAAAACTGGCTTCTCCTGAAGGATAAACAATACTTTGTCCAAAATGCCGCCAAAGCACTTGGTTGGTTTTAGCATCATCAGTACCCGGCTCGCCTGTTTCTATCAATTCTACAAAGAATCCCCTGTTTTTCAACATCCGTGCAATCGCATATCCATCACCGCCATTATTTCCCTTCCCACTGCAAACAACAACCACTGCATCAGAATTTTCTGAAAGATAATGCTCTTCCAGCCAATCTGCTACACTGCGGGCTGCATTTTCCATCAACACCATTCCTGGAATACCAATGTCTTCAATCGCACGCCCATCCATCTCCTGCATCTCTGACGAAGTGCATAAGCGCTCCAGATCATGGAATGTCTCTAAAGTTTGTGTGCTATTCAAATTTTCCATAATACGAATCTCCTGAATTTAGGATGAAGAACAAAATAAGGAATGCTCCAACATTAACTGACCAATACATCTCACTCACAAAAGTTAATCGGATGCTGCTCCCAAAATCAAGTTTCATCTTCCTCTGATCAATTTTTCATATAAACGGATCACCAAATACAAATTGATCTTTCAGAGTTTTTTTATGTTGATTTATTATTAGCACTCTATTAAAATGAGTGCTAACATTATTTTTAATCTAGAAACCCGAGGAGAGACCCATGAATCCGCAAAAGTTCACAGAAAAGGCCCTTGAGGCTGTAGAGTCGGCCAATGCTGCCGCAATTCGTCAAAAAAACACTGAAATTTCTCCCTTGCATCTCCTGCATGCGTTACTTGTACAGGAATCGGGATTTATTCCCAAAATTTTAGAGAAGATGGGCCTGGATCTTTCCATGGTGCAGGCAGACATCAGAAAACTCATGGAGCGGCTTCCGGTGGTGACAGGGGACTCGGCCAATCAAATGTATGCCAGTGGATCACTGGGGCAAGTGATGGTCAGGGCAGAAGATGAAGCAAAAAAATTACGAGATGATTACATCAGTGTTGAGCATCTCTTATTGGGTTTAACGGATGGTGGAACTCGCGACCCGGCAAGTGATTATTTAACACAAAAGGGTGTCTCTCGCAAACGTCTTTTGCAAATCATTCAAGAAGTACGGGGCAGTCAGAGAGTGACGTCGACCAACCCTGAGTCCACCTATCAACCTTTGGAAAAGTATGGCAGGGACTTGACGCAAATGGCTATTGATGGAAAGCTGGACCCTGTCATTGGGCGAGATGATGAAATCCGACGTATAATCCAAGTGCTTTCACGACGCACCAAAAACAATCCGGTTTTGATTGGAGAGCCTGGAGTAGGAAAAACTGCTATTGTTGAAGGGCTGGGTCAACGCATTGCCAGAGGAGACATTCCCGATAGTTTGCGAGATAAAAGGGTAATCACACTGGATATGGGAGCATTGATTGCAGGAGCAAAATTCCGAGGTGAATTTGAAGAACGGCTGAAAGCTGTCTTACAGGAAGTTCAGAATTCAGACGGAACCATCATTCTGTTTATTGACGAACTTCACACCGTAGTTGGTGCAGGAAAAGCAGAAGGGGCGATGGATGCCGGAAACTTATTGAAACCGATGCTGGCGCGTGGGGAACTGCATTGCATCGGCGCTACCACATTAGATGAATACAAAAAATATATTGAAAAAGATCCTGCTTTGGAGCGTCGTTTTCAACAGGTACTCGTCAGAGAACCCGATGTTGCTGATACCATTTCTATTTTAAGAGGATTGAAAGAGCGCTACGAAATCCATCATGGCGTGCGCATTAAGGACAGTGCCTTGATTTCAGCAGCATCGTTATCGCATCGTTACATCAATGATCGTTTTCTTCCTGACAAAGCCATTGACCTAATTGATGAGGCTGCCGCAAAACTGAGGGTCGAAATCGACTCCATGCCCAAAGAAATGGATGAGATATCTCGTCGTGTTCTGCAGCTTGAAATTGAAAAAGAGGCCTTGAAAAAAGAGAGCGATGCGGCTTCTGAAAAACGTCTGGAGCATATATCCAAGGAAATTGCTGAACTAAAAAACCACTTGGATACCATGACTCTGCAATGGCAAAAAGAAAAAGACGGTATTCATGAATTGAGAACAGTAAAACAAAAAATTGAGCACACCCGAGTGGTGATTGAGCAGGCAAAACGAAATTATGACCTGGAGAAAGCGGCTCAATTGGAATATGGGGAACTGCCCGCCTTGGAAAATCAATTGAAAGAGCTGCATGCTCAGGAACATTCAGATAGTCAGCGTCTATTGAAAGAAGAAGTCGATTCTCAGGATATTGCAGGAATTGTTGCTCACTGGACAGGTATTCCTGTACAAAAAATGATAGAAGGAGAATCGGAAAAACTATTGAGATTGAACGAACATTTACACGAGCGTGTTGTTGGTCAGGATGAGGCCATTGAAACAGTGTCCGATGCCGTAATCCGTGCTCGTTCTGGAATAAAGGACCCCAATCGCCCCATTGGCAGTTTTATTTTTTTAGGTTCGACAGGAGTAGGAAAGACCGAATTAGCCAGAGCCCTGGCTGAGTTTTTGTTTGATGACGAGCAAAATATGATTCGGATTGACATGTCGGAATACATGGAAAAACATTCTGTTGCCCGTTTGATTGGCGCACCTCCTGGATATGTGGGATATGAAGAAGGAGGACAGTTGACGGAATCAGTCCGACGTCGTCCCTATTGTGTGGTCCTTTTTGATGAAATCGAAAAAGCTCATCATGATGTTTTTAATATTTTGTTGCAGCTGCTGGATGATGGACGTTTGACTGATTCTCAGGGCAGAACGGTTGATTTCAAAAACACTTTAATCATCATGACGTCCAATTTAGGAACCCATCTGATTTCACAGCAGCCAAATGAAGAAAAACCATTTGACTTTACTGCAGCAAAATTGGCTCTTGACCAAGAACTGCGCAGGCATTTTCGACCCGAATTTTTGAATAGAGTGGATGATATTGTCACATTTCATCCGCTGGAACGTGAACACATCAAACAAATTGTTGCCATCCAGCTCAAACGATTGCAAAATCGGCTGAATGATCGCCAAATTCAACTGTCCCTGAGTGATGAGGCGGAATCCTTTCTGGCAGAGTTGGGATATGATCCGGTTTATGGAGCACGTCCTCTCAAAAGGGCCATCCAAAAAGAATTGGAAACTCCCATTGGAAAAGCACTTTTGCGAGGAGAAATAAAAGACAGTGAGCATATTGCGGTTGAAGTAAAAGACAACGGCTTGCAATTTACTCCAAGGGATTGATCCTGTTTTTGATCTTTCGCACCAGAGAAGCCTGGTATGGCACTCTGGTGACTTACATTATTCTGCTTGGGCCAGATGCCAAAGGAATCTTGTCAGTAGATCGAATTCGGCTTACAAGGCAATAACTAAATTGAAATTGTGCTCGCTTTTGTTAGGATCATTTTCGTCGGGATTTCTTAAAAATTGCGTCATCAAAGGATCTTTATGTCCTGCACACGGGGTTTAGCGAATACTTACTCTGGATTCGCATAACAGTTATAAATGGCTATCAACTATAAGTGTTTTTTTCCAGATGTTGTGATTGACGGATTTTATTTTATGGCAGTTATAAAATAATTTTCCAAGCGTTGTTTTTCAGAAATAATATTGTCCAGAATTTCCTGTCCATTTTTCAGATTACCGGACCGCCCCAAGTTTTCCATTTGCAGAGCTTGGTCTGCCAGGGACTTAGCGGTTAAAGTCAAAGCGCCTCCTTTGATGGTATGTGCTTCTTTACGAACCGTTTCTGATTCTCCATTTTTCAGGGCATTGCGTATTGTTTCCAACTGAGGAGTGAGCCGTTCCAGGAAACGGCTGAGGATGTTTTCCAACCGCTCTTTGTTCCCATTGAGCTCTTCAAGCGCCCGTTCATAATTGAATGGAGGGCTTTCAGAGTGAGAAATCGTTGATAACAGCGAAATATCTTCTTCTGTAGAGAAGACCTCTGTTTCTTTGCCATGTCCTAACCATTTGTCTAGCATCGCATAGAGTTTTTGACGATAGATAGGCTTTTCCAAAAAATCATTGATCCCTGCGGAAAGACAGGATTCGATTTCATTGGAGTAAACATTGGCAGAAACAGCGATGATCGGAGTTTTGATTCCTCTATCTTCTTCACGGATGAGACGAGAAGCCGTCAAACCATCCATCATGGGCATTTGAAGGTCCATCAGAATCAAGTCAAACCGGCTGTTTTTGAATGCTTCCAACCCCAGTTGGCCATTTTCTGCAGTTTCGATAGTGTACCCTGCATTCTGAAGGTGCTCTATCATGACAGAACGGTTGGTTTCGTCGTCTTCGACGATCAAAATATGGCCGGTTCTCTGAAGACTGGTTGTTTCTGAGGAGGATTTGACTGTGGATTGAAGAAGTTGTTCGAGAACGGTATCGTCTTTGATTTTGTCAAATAGAGCGATAAACCAGAAGGTGCTTCCTTTTCCTTCTTCACTCTCAAAGCCAATTTCTCCACCCATGATTTCTACCAGTGCTTTGGAAATGGTGGTGCCCAACCCTGTTCCTCCATAGTTGCGCACAATCGTGCCATCAGCCTGGGTGAAACTATCAAAAATCGAAACCTGACTTTTTTTAGGAATGCCAATACCGGTATCTTGAACTGAGAAACGCAGCAGCATGTTGTCTTGCAGGTCACAGGCAACCTCTCCTTTGATGGAAATGGTTCCTTTGCCCGTGAATTTAATAGCATTGCCAATCAGGTTGACCATGATTTGCCGAAGCCTGGCTTCATCCCCCACCAGGCCGACTGGAATATCAGGAGACAGCTCATATTCATAATGAAGTCCTTTCTGGCGGGCACGGCTTCCCATGATTCTGTCCAGATTGTCCATGAAATTCTCTAAATGAAAAGGCTTCTCGGCCAGTATCATTTTACCTGCTGCGATTTTTGCTTGATCCAGCAGTCCATTGATTAATTCCAACAGGACATTGGATTCTGTCAGAATAGCCTCGGCATGCTCTACCTGTTTAGAGGGGGTCTTATTGTCCAAAAGCAGTTCGGTATTGCCGATGATGCCATTGAGGGGAGTGCGCATTTCATGAGAGAGGTTCGTAATGAACTGAGATTTGGCTCGGTTGGCAAGTTCTGCGTTCTCTTTGGCCAGTCGGAGTGCTTCTTCTGTTTGTTTGCGATGGGTGATATCTTGAGCGACGCATACAATCGCCTCCAGATTTCCCTGGTCAGCGTACATGGCAGAGCAGGAGGCAAGAACGGTCACTTTCTTCTGATTTTTCCGAAGGTATGTCTTTTCGATGCCTTTGATGGTTCCTTTGATGACCAGTTCTTCAAACTCGTGTCTTTGTGCTTCATATTCATCAAAGATGAGTTTTGCAGGTTTGCCAAGCAGTTCGGTTTCTTCATATCCCAGCAGTTGCAATGCCTCCTGGTTGATGGTACGGATCGTATAGTCCGGATTCAAGACGATTAAAGAGTCACTCATGGAAGCAATGATGTTGTCCATGTATTGTTTGGAGATTTGCAATTCAAGATTGATCTTGGTCAGTTCTTCTGTTTGAATGCGGGTTTCCTGTTCGAGTCGGTACCGGGCTAAGGCATTTTCAGCAGAAAAGCGAATTTGATTGGGATCGTCCAGCGGTTTTGTCAAAAAATCAGAGATGCGAAAATTTTCGAGGAGGTGGTAGGCTTCGTTAGGGCCGCCATGCCCTGTCAGCACAATGATTGCGACGGCGGAGTCCAGTTCCCGAATTTCCTGAATCAACCTGGAACCATTCATCCGGGGCATATTCAAATCGATGATCATCAAGTCATAAGGCTGATTTGCCTGGTGCCATACTTCCAAGGCATGCTGGCCATCAACAGCAAAATCTATTTGATGGGGGGTTTTTTCAAAAATGAGTGAAAGGACTTCTCGAATCAGCTCTTCATCATCGACTGCCAGAATACGTGAGGGTCGTAAAGGTGAAGATGCAGAATTAACCGTTTGTGGCAGCATTGTTTTTTTTCCTTGTAGCAAAAGAATATTCAATGCACCCATGTTCGAGAAGTATGAAAAATTGTCAAGAAAAATATAAAGTGTGGTACAAAAGAAAAAAATTACAGAGCAAAGGGGGGCATGGCGTCGAGGGATTATGAAAAATACCTGAATGTTGTTTGGTGTTTTATCGCATTGTGGATGGCCTATCACACATTCCTGCAAATTTGGGTGATGGCTGAAATGGAGCCGTTTGTCTGGTTTTTCCTGCATGGTCTCACAGCTGTACTGTTTCTGGTTCGAAAGAAGCCTATTCATTATTCGTCGTCCGTCATGGGGTATTGTGTTTCCCTGGCATCGGTTCATTATTATTTTTTGTATGATTTTACGGTGTCTGTCCCATCATTTTGGGGATTTTTTGGAAAAGGAGTGACCGGAATCGGAGGGCTTCTGTGCATTGCATCAACCCTGTCGCTGGGGAGGTGCTTTGGTATTCTGCCAATTTATCGAGGAGTGGAGACAAGAGCAATGTATCAATTCATCCGGCATCCCATTTATTTGTCATATCTGGTCCTGGATGCCGGAATTTTGATGACTTACTTCACCTTTGCCAATTTTTTAATATTTTTGATTGCGGTGCTGCTGTTCATTGTCAGAATTCGTTATGAAGAAGATGTTTTACAATTGTCAGACGCCTATTGGGATTACAAAAGGAAGGTGAAGTATAAATTGATTCCAGGAGTGTATTGATTATTCCAGAGGCAAGGTTGCAACCACAATGTTGCCTTTTTCCAGATACTGAATTGAAAAACCCGTATCATGGTTACAGATGGCAATACCTCGTCCATGGTTGTCCAGAATCCGTTCTCTGGTTGAAAAATCCAGATACGGTTTCCAATCAAAACCGGCTCCTTCATCTTCAATACGAAATTGAACTTCATCAGAGCTGATGGAAACACGCAGCTTGACTACCTTAGTTCGGTATTCTTCCATTTCCAGACGTTGCTGGACCACCTCATACCAATTTTCGACATCCAGCAGGTCCGTTTTTTCCTGATAAGTAAATCCTAAATTTCCGTGTTCAATGGCATTGACCAGGAGTTCAAAGAGCATTACTTCAGCATTTTGAGGGTTTGGGCAGATGTGAGACAAAACAGTGGAGATGGCAATGGCTTCTTTTCGAGTGCGCAGCTGACATTCGAGGTTCCCTGTTTTGATGAGGGTGAGGGAGCCCAGGGCTTCATCAACCGAAGACAGTTGATGATGGAGGTATTGGTATTCATTATTTTTGATGATAGCTGCTTTTACAATGGCCAGAAGCTGTTCCAGTTCGTAAGGCTTGGGGAGATAGTAGTATGCTCCTGCATTGAGCCCCTCAATAATGTCTTCTTTGGAAACCTTGGCCGTTTGCAGGATGACAGGAAGGTGCTGCAGCTGGTAATCTGCTTTTATCATGGCAAGCAGCGCCATTCCAGACATATTGGGCATCATCCGATCTAGAATGATGGTGCTGTAGCCCGTTGATTGTTGTTGCAGCAAAGCCCAAGCCGATTCTCCATCCTCAGCAAGGTCTACGATATACCCGGCATCTTCCAGGGTTTCCTGGATGTCTTCCCGGATGAACTCTTCGTCATCAATAACCAGTATACGTGTCCCCATGTTTAATTTGTATGCTGAAATGTATTCTCTCGCGGCAATTGTAGAGTGAAGATACTCCCTCCTGCCGGATTTTGTTCTGCCCAGATTCTTCCTTGATGAGCTTCGACAATCTCTCGACAAATTGCAAGCCCTAAGCCGGTCCCTCCCGCTTTTGTCTTGGTTTTACTGCTTTGGGTGAACTGATCAAAGATGGATTGCAGTTCTTCTTCAGGAATTCCAACACCTTCATCAATGACTTTCAGGGATAGTGCGGGGACCTCACGGAGGTTGTACTGATTACCTGAGAGAACCGAGTTTTGGAATACAATAAGAATCTTTGTATTTTCGGTGGTGAATTTGAAAGCATTGGACAATAAATTCAGAATCACTTGCAGCAGCCTGGTGTCATCACACCATGCTGTTGTGTCGATACCTTCTGCAGAGAAGCGGATAATACGGTTTGAAGTCAATTCTTCCATTATCTGCAATGCTGTATGGACTAATGGTTTGAGATCTGTTTTTTGCATTTGGAAGGTCGTTTTTCTGGCTTCCAGCTTAGACAGATCCAGCAGATCGCTGACCAGGGCCAGGAGCCGTTCCCCATATTCCTTGATTTGCGAAAAACGACGTATTTTTCTTTCCCGATCATCCTTATCAATCCATCTTACCCCTTTTTGTGAAGCACTGAGAATCGCATGCAAAGGGGTTCGTAATTCGTGGGTAATATTAGCCAGAAATTCAGATTTCGCACTATTGGCCAATTCTGCTTCTTGTTTTGCCTGGAGCAGAGCTTCTGTCCTTTTTGCGACCATCTCGCCCAGCTGCTCCTCATATTTTTTCAACTCCTTTTCTACCTGTCTCCGTTCTGTAATTTCTCCTTCCAGCAACAGATAATTTTGGCGGAGCCGTTGAATCATGTAAACCGTCATTAAGGTCAGTCCTAAAGAAATTCCAGCAATTAATAGAAATTCCAGCATCTTATCGCGAGCTGCTTGAGCCAGTTGGGACGCTTTTTCGTTCAGTTGCACAGAAATTTTTGTTTGCAGGGAGTAGAGCAAATCGATTCGTTTTGTGGCCATTTCAAACCAATATTCCGCTTGCTGATTGAAATTTTCTGATGGAATCTGGCGAAACGCAACTTCTCTCAAACGACGGACTTCATAAAACGCACGATCTCCCGAAATTTCTCGAAATACTTGTTGATGAGGCACATCGGCAAAAAATAAAAAAGACGAAATATGTTGATTCTGGTGAGCCATGAGGGTTTCGACTTGCTGTGATGTTTCAGAGGTGACAAGATTTTGCGCAAAGGCATTTGCCAAAATGGCCCGCTCTATTCCTGCATATTCTTGTACTTCCATGAGAGCCATGTAGCTCAGCAGGCTGGTGGACAATTCCGAATTTTGTGCATATTTCAGGCTTGTAAAAATGAGATTGATAAAATTTCTGATGATTTTTGTATAAAAATCGAGTTCTTTTTTTAAGTCAATATTCAGATTATTAACTTTGCTCCGTATGTTCTGAATAGCAGAAGTTTCCTTCTTGAGGGCACGGATCTCCTCTTCAAATAATCCTGAAAGTATTTGATTGCCGGGGTGTTCCAAAAAAGTAAACAGTTCTTTCAGATAAAAGTCGGACAGGTATCGCTGTTTGGAAAGTTGAGAGGAAAAATGAGTTGTGCGGCTGCTTAACAACCCTGCTGACAGGCCTCTTTCTTTTTGTAGTGAATGAATCAAATGGCTGGAGTGAGTGGAGAAGACCACAAATTGGCTCAAGGTATCCATGTTTTTGAGAAATGATCTGCTTTCCAAAGACCCATCAATCACAATGTAAAACAGCGCCAGCGTTGGAATCAACAGAAGAGCAAGAATACTTTTGGTGGCTTCAGTACCGTCAGACATAGGGCCGTGTCTTTATTCCTCCTTTTTTTTGCGGCGCATGGCAATACTTTGAGTCAGCTCGGCGTTGTTGGCATCCTGCTTGATTTTCCCCACATCCAGTGTTTCCAGCCAGTTCAACAAACGGTTCACATCATCGCCTCGAAAAATACTTCCATGCTGGGGACAGATCATGGAGGGATTGAGTTCCTTCACGCGTCGTACCCATCCTCTAAGGGCCGAAGAAGAGGGCATCCAGCGTTGATGAAAACCTTCCATGTATTGAATATGCGTGTTGAAATCCTCGACAAATAACGGGGCTTCCATGCTTGGCAGCAGTGCGGTTCCCACATCCCCTGAAAAAAGAATTTCTGCAATAGGATCAAAAAAACTGAAATTTCCAGAGGAATGACAATAATGGGCCGGAATGGCAAAAACAGAGGCACCGCTTTTACCGATAGGGATCTCCATTCCCTGGTCCGGAATGGGAAGCAAATCCAACTTAGTGCCCATGCCAAAATGGGAGATAAATCCTGTCCAAAGCCAGGAACAGTAAACATCAACATTTGGGCAAAGATCAATCCACATGGCCAGAGAGGACATGATGTCAGGATCCTGGTGACTGCCGACAATGGTCGTGATTTCTTCAATATTGAGATAGCGTGTCAGTTCGGCAAGCACTTGCGGAAAGATTTCGTTGCCGCCGGGGTCCAGCAGCATGGCATTGCCGTTGTTGATGATGATATACTCATTGGTATCAATAACCGTATTGGTTCTTTCGACATCTCTGCCAAGAATAACCCATTGGTGTCCCTGCTCTTTATAAATTACTTTACTTTTCATACTAGTTCCTTTGAGAAAGCATCGTCTGTAACAATCGCTGTCCTTGTTCTGCGTAGTGAATCAACGCTTGCTGCTGCTCATCCAATTGCTGCACAATGATGTTGATATTTTCTACAAGTCCATGAAAACGGTCAGCCCCGGTTTCTAAATAAGCCACATTGATGGAGATATAAGAGGCAACATATTTTGCGGTGAGTCGAATTTTTTCGATACGTTCCAACCGTTTGATGGCAGCTTGAATGATGCGTATCGACTCTTGAGTGAACAGTCGAAATTGATTTTGGCTGTCGTCGCTTTTGCGAGCAACGGATTCCATGTTGATTTGTTCGACCTCCTCAATCTGATCCGATAATTTGTCTTCCACCCATGAGGCAAGAGAATCGGCGGTATTTGATTTTTTGGAAGTGAAGAGTTCAATCATTTGTGATTCCTCACCTGGACCCGGATCAGCATTTTGATGTTTCCCATGCAGTCTGTTCAGCGAACAGATCAAGGATTTTTTGTATTGGTAATGTCGTCGGGTGCAGACAGAGCAAAGGGAAATTTTTCGGGAGAGGTTGATGCATTCGGTTTTGAGTAAGTCGATTTCGGTGCGGATTTGTAGAGAAATATCAGAAAGTCCTCCAACCAGGGGAACCATCATTTGTCCTTTACTCCGATCAACTCTTGCTGCATTAATGGAGCCATTCTTCGCAAGCATATTGATTTCAAAGGATAAATTATCAAGAGATCTGGCAATATTCAAAATATTGACACAAATCCACAAAACCTTATTGGTATTTTGCTTACCTACATGCAGTCGATCATCCATTATTTTTTCACATTTCGAGTCTGTTTTATATTTCTTATGCCATGTGCAATGTTGTCTCGGACTTTAACCGACATCTGTAAAAAAAACAACCTTCTGTTCATGAATTTTTTTCTGAATATGATTATTTTGATACAACTTGGCCAGAATCGCACCAATTTCCTGAGAGGGAATATTCAATCCCTGTGCAATTTCTTCCTGATCTGCAGGGCGACGTTTGAGGTACTGCATCACATTATCTGGCAAATCACCAGTTTGCTGTTTTTGTGTAATGACTTGTGCTTTGGACGCAATGATTTCCGCACAATCTCCGAGCTTTTGCTGAATGGCCTGCAGTTGTTCCATTGTCAATGGTTGGACACAGTCCGCAAATTTTTCTTTCATGGCTGTCAATGGAGGCCTGCCCACACTATTCAAGTGCACTTTGTCCGGTTGAATTCGCTTCACGGCATCCTGTAGGGCTTCAATTGCTTGTGGGGTATGATTATAATTTTGTGCGAGCAAGACTTCGAGCCATATTTTGCCGGAAAACTCTTTTCGTAACGCAGCCAGTCCTTCAATGATATCCTGTGGCGTTATTGGAATCACGGGGCGATCAATCCGTTCAAAATCTTCAGGCAATACGGCATCCAGTGAGGGCGATATGATCGAAAAATCCAGAACCTCTTGCCGAACACCGGGTTCTGTCAGAAGCAAAGAATTGGTTAATAGGACAAGAGGCTTGCCGGTCAGGGACTTGATTCCCCGCACAATCGATTGAAGGTTCTTGTTGAGGGTCGGTTCTCCCATCCCTGTGATGGTGACCACATCAAATCGCTTTTTTTGTAAGACCTCACTGAACTCTGGTTTCAACTCCTCCCAGGAAACATAAAAATCTCTTGCCATGCCTTTGGTGGTGGTGGGGCCCACTTCACAATAAACACAATTTAGATTACAGGTTTTTTTCGGGACAATATCGACGCCCAGGGAGCGCCCCAAACGCCTTGAGTTGACAGGACCAAAAATAAATTTACTCATTTGGATTTTCTTGAATTGATTTGGAAGTTATTTTATCTTCATCCATAATTGAAATGGACTACAGATTGTAAGGATACCTAAAACAAAAGTGCCTTTCAAGCTTAGAAAATGGTTGAAAATATTAATACCATTCTGGAATAAAATACAGTATCGTGGTTATATTTTTTTCAAACTTCCTTATGAAATTCTACGGGGACTCTGCCTCTGCACAGCAATACGTTTTCTAAGAAAATGAACAGAATACTGGTAATTGATGACGAAGATTTTGTACGGAACATGCTGTGCCGCCACTTGTCCCGTTCTGGTTATGAAGCCATTGGTGCAGAGAATGGCATCGATGGTCTGGAAAAATTCAATCATCACCAACCTCAAGTCATCCTTTTGGATCTGAGAATGCCTGAAATGGGGGGTATTGAGTTTTTGCAAAATTTGAAACCCGAGGTAAGCAGCCCTTATTCGGTCATTGTGCTCACCGGTGACGGTACGGATAAAGATGCGGAAACGTGTTATCAGCTGGGAGTGAAAGGCTTTTTGAGAAAACCCGTCAATTTGCTGGAGCTGCGGGGACTGGTCCGCAACAGTTTCGAACTGGTCCACTATTCTGCAAAAATTCAGGAATTGAACGCCACCCTGGAGCAGAAGGTTGAAGAGCGCACTCAGGATTTGCAGAAAGCCCATCTTCAACTTCAGATTTCCTATGGAGAACTGGAGCGTATTTCCAAAACATTTCAACTCTTTGTACCCAATCAGTTCCTCAATCGGATTCAAACTCTGAAAACCGAAGGGATCAAATCCGGGCATGTGCAGGAAGAGAAACTGACCATCCTTTTTACAGATATCCGTTCTTTCACAAGGATGACCGAAAGCATGAGTTCTTCAGAAACCTTTGACTTTATCAATACCTACCTGGGCCACATGGAACCCTGCATTACCAGACATGGCGGTTTCATTGATAAATTCATCGGCGATGGAATCATGGCATTGTTTGATCAGGACGACTCGGCCAACCAGGCGCTATTGGCAGCATTGGATATGCAGGAGGAGTTGAAACGCTACAATGGCGAACGGATGTTGGCGGGAGTATCCGGCATTCAAGTGGGCATGGCCATCAATACAGGGGTTGTTCGTGTGGGAGCTCTGGGGACCGAACACCGGTTGAATTCCACGGTGGTGGGAGATCATGTCAACCTGGCCTCTCGCCTGGAAGAATTGACCAAAAAATACAAAAGCCGTATTCTTATTTCTCAGTACACTTATGATGAAATTCCTTCAACACAATATTTAATCAGAGAAATTGATACGGTTCAGGTACGTGGACGCTCTGAGTCCACAACGGTTTATGAAGCATTTGACGGAGATCCCTCCGATGTGAAAGAAAATAAACAAAAGACAGTCGGCTTATTTGCAAAAGGCATTCAGCTGTACAAAGGACAGCGGTTTGCCGAATCATGGAATTGTTTTGAGAAATGCCTGGAAGTATTTCCAGAAGATGTGATTGCTGTTGAGTACATAAAGCGTTGTCGTTATTTTCAAAAATACCCACCTGATCCTGAAAGGTGGGATGGTGTGATTTTAGAAACAGAAACTTTGCAGGATCATACGATTCGGAGACAGGCAATACGTTATGAATTGGATGCTCCTATTGACTTGTTTCTTAGCTCGGATAAAAATTCTCCGGTGCACGGATCATTAAAAGACATCTCGATTGGAGGACTGCTGCTGGAATTGCAATATCCATTGCAAATCGGAGAGGTGGTCACTGTAGAAATTTTATTTGACCAATCCCCTTTAAAAACATTGCTGCCTTGCAAAACCAGTAAAATTTTATGCAGAGTTGTCTGGCAGTTTGCTGACATCTCCCCACACCCTTTGTCATTGAAGAGAAGAGGATTGAAGTTTTTGACCATGCCCCTGGCTCTGGAAGAAATGCTGCAAGAGGCATTCACAAAACTGGAGGAAGATCATGACTAGCAAAATTTTAGTAGTGGATGATGAGCGAGATCTTGAAATTTTATTTTCTCTTCAGTTCAGAAAAGAAATCAACAATCAAGAATTGGAATTTCATTTTGCCAATGATGGGATGGAAGCCTTGGGAATCCTAAAAAATGATACAAGCCATCAAATCGAGTTGGTGCTGACTGATATTCGTATGCCTAAAATGGATGGTCTGAGCCTTGTATCAAAGATAAAGGAAGGTGGCTATTTGCTGGAAGTCATCATCGTGTCGGCTCATGGGGATATGCAGAATATTCGAAGTGCCATGAATTTTGGTGCGTTTGATTTTTTAATCAAGCCGTTTGATATTCAGGACATCAAAAATACCATCCAAAGAGCATTGGATCACTTGCACCAGTTCAAAGAAGAAGTTAATAAGCGAGAGCAGGCTGAAAGGGCTCTGAAGGAACAGCAAAAAGAACAATTTCTATTGATTACGGCAGTAGAACAGGCCGCAGAAAGCATTGTGATCACCAATGCAGGGGGGATTATTAAATATGTGAACCCTGCATTTGAAAAAAGAAGCGGCTATTGTTGTGAAGAAGTGATTGGGAAAAATCCCCGTATCCTAAAAAGTGGCAAACAGTCTGCAAATTTTTATAAAAAAATGTGGGATATCTTGAAAAGCGGGAAAATCTGGCATGGACAGATAGTCAATAAAACGAAAAATGGTACTTTGTATGAAGAAGAACTCTCCATTTCTCCCATTCGTGATGAAACAGAGAAAATTGTAAACTATGTTGCAGTCAAACGAGATGTGTCCCGAGAGCTGGAACTGGAAAAACAATTGCGTCAAGCACAGAAAATGGAAGCCATTGGGACACTGGCTGGTGGGATTGCACACGATTTCAATAATCTCCTGTTTGCCATGCTGGGGTATATCACCATGGCCAGTAGCGAATTGCCGGAAGACAGCCCGATGCGGGAAGACCTCGAAGAAGCAGCCCTGGCAGGAAGGCGGGCTAAATCCCTTATTCAGCAGATTTTGACTTTCAGCCGACAGCAGGAAACGAAACATGAGCCCGTAGAAGTTGTGCCCATCATAAAAGAAGCCTTAAAATTACTGCGTGCTTCCATTCCTGCAACCATTGAGATGAGTGCTGTAATTGCTTCTGAAAAAATGGTGATTGCAGCAGATCCGACCCAGATGCATCAGGTGGTGGTGAGCCTTTGTGCTAATGCGTTTCAGGCAATGGGAGAAAACGGAGGTCAATTGGAGGTGCAACTGAAAAAAACAGAGTTAACACCTCTCTTTGCCAGTCGACATGCCATCGATCCAGGGGGGTATGTCAAGTTGACCGTCCGTGATACAGGGCCGGGCATTGATCCCGCCATTCAAGAACGGATTTTTGATCCTTTTTTCACGACAAAGGAAGTGGGAGAAGGAATCGGAATGGGATTGGCGGTGGTTCATGGCATTGTCCAGGATCATGGAGGCATCATTACGGTGGACAGTCAGCTCGGGAAAGGCTCTGCATTTGATGTTTTTTTCCCTATGATTATTGATGAGTTAAATGCGGAGGAAGAAACAGAAGCTGCTTATGCTCATTCCGGAGGACGAATACTGGTGGTTGATGACGAACCCATGTTGGTTCGGATGGAACAGCATATTTTAGAACGCAAGGGGTATGATGTGGTCACGGCAACAGACCCCAATCGTGCATTGGAACTATTCCGAACAGAACCGGAACAGTTCAGCCTAGTCATTACCGATCAAACAATGACAGGCATGACGGGGACGGAACTGGCCAAAGAATTACGAACCATACAAAAAGATATCCCGATCCTGTTGCTGACAGGATACAGGCTGATGCTGGATGAGCAGCAAATTGCTGATGCCGGGATCCGGGAAGTTGTTCTCAAACCAATAGAATCGAAGCAATTCAGCCAAATAGTAGCTCGGGTATTGGACGGTACCGCAAAGAATGGCTGTGTCAGGAATCGAAATTAAAACGTCCCTATCTTTTGACAATCCCCGCACACGGACCGCCCTTGCCCCTTTGCTAAAGAGGGAATTGCTGTTGGAAGTTATTTTATCCTCATCCCTAAATAAATCCTGGAGAATACTCCGATTTTGTGTAAAATCAAAAGCAAAATTTATTATTCAGCTACAACTTAAAAAGGATGCTCATATGGAATTTACAGGCTCGGACAAGTATTACCTCAACCCGGAATTACGCTTGATTGTCAACATGGCCGTCAAAATGGAAAAACCCTTGCTGCTCACAGGAGAACCAGGCACCGGAAAAACTCAGCTTGCCTTTGAAATCAGCCGCACATTGGAAATGCCGATTGAAGTGCTAAGGGCAAAGTCAACCATTAAGGGAGAGGAAGTTTGTTATACCCAAGACACGGTGCTGCGCTTGAACGATGCTCGATTTGGCGGAGGCAAGACAAAACGCGATGTGGATGAGTTTTATGATTATGTCATTTGGGGCCCCATTGGACGAGCGTTTTGTAGTGAAGAACGAGTGGTATTATTGCTCGACGAAATTGATAAAACCGAATCAGATGTCCAGGACAACTTGTTGGATGTGCTCGAAGAAAGCGAATTTACCATCCGTGAAGTCAATGAAATCATCAAAGCTAAAATCAAGCCGGTGATTGTGATCACATCCAATGCCAAGAGGGAATTGTCCGATCCTTTTTTAAGGCGCTGTTTTTGCCACCACATTCCTTTTCCGAAACCAGAAGAGATGATCGAAATCATCAAACTGCATTTTCCTGATGTAGGACAAGGCCTGATGGATGCGGCTTTGAAAATTTTTTATGAACTCCGTGACCGTGGATATGAGAAGCCGCCTGCAACCAGTGAACTGTTGAACTGGATTGAGGCCTTAATGATTTCTGGAGAAAAGCCTCAGGATGCTAATGATGTTCCCTACCTGGGAACATTACTCAAGCGAACCACAGATATTCTTTCTTATCGGAAACTGGAAAAAATCTCTAATAAACGATGGTAAAGCACTTTCACAAGAAAACTCCACAATGCTGACTAATTTCTTTTATTTACTGCGCGATTACGGAATTCCGGCCACATTGCATGAGGTGATGGATTTTTACGCGGGGTTGGAGAAAGGCCTGGTGAACGATCTGGATGAACTGTATGTCTATGCTCGATTGTCGGTAGTCAAACGGGTAGAGCACATGGACATGTTCCATCGTGCCTTCGTCTATTATTTTTATGGTGTGGACCTGCCTCCGGTTGGAGAAAACGATAAGGAACTGTTCAGAACGGAGCAGTTTCAAAAATGGTTACAAAAAGCAATCCGCTCCGGCGAAGTTCCTAATAATGCCTATTGGAATATGTCGGCTGATGAGCTGATGAAAAAATTCTGGGATACCGTCAAAGAGCAGCTTAAGGAACATCATGGCGGCAGCAAATGGGTCGGGACGGGAGGAACCTCTCCTTTTGGGCATTCTGGTTTTGCGGAACGAGGAATCCGAGTATATGGAGAATCCGGGAATAGATCTGCCATTAAAGTCATCGGCGATCGCAATTACGTCACCTATTCTGCGGACCACACACTGAGTGGTGAAAACCTGCGGCAGGCCCTCGACAGTATGAAGCACCTGAAAAAGAGCGGTCCTGAAACGGAATTGGATTTGGAGGAGACCATTCGAAAAACAGCTCAGAATGGAGGCGAAATTGATCTGATTTTTCGGCGTGAATTGAAAGATAAGATCAAAGTGGTGCTGCTGATTGACAATGGCGGGTATTCCATGACACCGTATGTGGACATAACCCGTTTGCTGTTTTCTAAACTCCACAACCGCTTCAAGGAATTCAGCACCTATTATTTTCACAATACGATTTACAGCAGTGTGTATAAAGATGCTGCCAGGTTCAAATCTTATCCGGTTGATAATTTGTTAAAAAAACCAAGAGATACCCGGGTGCTGATTGTGGGTGATGCCAGCATGGCACCCGAGGAACTGGCCTATGGGTACGGATCCATCTATATCAATGATGATGAGGTGCAGCCCAGCATCAACTGGTTAAAAAGAATCAGGGATCGCTTTCCCTATACCGTTTGGCTGAATCCCATCCACGAGCGTGAGTGGGACCTTGGGGTGTGGACCTTGGATAGAATCCGGGAAGTTTTCCACATGGAAGAGATGACGCTGCGCGGTATCAAACAGGCTGTTGAATTTTTGAACACCCGGCAGGAAGTGCTCTGATCAGTTTAGTTTTTCTTCGACACTCCGTATTTTGTCTTCCATGGTTTGATCACGGTCCGTACGGGTTCCCATCTTGATGGTGGTCGTTATCCGAGGGGCTCCCATCTCATGAACTTTTTCATGGCATTGTTTGATTGCCGTGAACACGTCCTCCCATTCGCCTTCAATATTGGTCCCATAAGCATGTAAACTGGTTTTCAATCCAGCGCCTGTCAGTATTGTTTCACAAGCTGCCACGTATTTAGAGACAGAAATTCCAACGCCTAACGGGACGACACATAAATCTACAATTACTTTCATGGGACTCTCTTTATCAAATAAATTCAACCTGGATATTTTTTAAGGACGGCCTATTTTATGGCAAATAGAAAAACTTGCAAGATATGCTATGGCAATCTGTAAGATCCCCCTGTTTTGAATGACAATCAAAATTTGCAACAATATTGCATACCAGTTTTTTGAGCTTATTGTAAAATAGATTTTTTAGGAGAATAGAGTGTTTGTACAAAAAAAAATCAGGGTGTCTCCGTATTTATGGCTGTTTGTGATTGGATTGGCAATCGTTGATCTGGGGATTCGACATGGAAAAGTTATAGAATGGACTCCGCTGGAGATGCTGGCATACCTGATTTCAATTGTGATGAGCGGCATGTGGACGATGCTGTTGTGCAAGGTCCTGGCGCGTTGGCTTTTTGACAAAAAATGGTTGCTGTTTTTCTTTGTGGCAGCCATTGGTATTGTCTCGGCACTCACCTACCTGAGCAGTTATCGCTTTTACTTCATTTTCCGCAATATTCCTAATATTGTCACCCTGCGTTTTGTCCTGGAAGAAACCACGGAAGCCCTTTCCTTTGTAGAAGCCGATATGTTGACATTAGGGGGGGGGGCTGCCGTGTCACTGGTTTTTATGGTTATTTGGTACTGGTTGATTGACCGGTATCATCAGCAAAAACAAAGAGGGTTTCCTGTCTTGAACTTACTGGGATTGCTGATATTGGCACCAATGGCGCACAACAATATATGGTTGATGCAGGGCAATACCATGCCCGGGGTGAATATGGCCTTTTCCATCACCAAATCCCTGGAAAAATTTTTTGGCAATGAGGGCAATATTCGTGTTCTGCAAGTGCGCCATATTCCCCCGCTGCCGCAGCTGGGAGAAGCGCCTCCTTTCAATGTGATTTTAATTGTTAATGAAAGCTTACGGGCGAGCAGCAATTCTTTTTATGGTTACTCACGAATCACTTCTCCCAGGCAAGATGAATTTCTACAAAAAAAATATCGAAATCATTCTTTCATTTTTCAGCGTGCCTACTCCAATAGTACAAACACGCATCTCTCATTCCCGTCGATCCTAACGGGTATCCTGCCTGGGCAATCTCATCAGGATTTGCACAGCATGCCGACATTTTACGAATATGGAAAAATGTTTTCTAATTACAAAACATTCCTCATTTCCAGTCATTCTCACCAGTATGGTAATTTTCAACTCTTCATTCAGTCGCCTTACTTGGACAAGTGGTGGAATCGGGATATTGGAAAAAAGGAAGCCTTCAACACCTATGGTGCCGATGACCGGTTTGTGGCACAGGAATTTGTTAATTTTCTGAATGACCCCGATCTGGATGAACAGCCGTTTTTTGGGGTTTTACAGTTCAATGGAACCCATTTTCCTTATCATGTGCCCGAAGAATTTCGAATCTGGACTAAAAAAACAAGATATACCGATGATTACGACAATTCCATTCGGTATGTCGACCATTGGGTTGGAAAAGTTTTGTCTGAGCTGGAGCAGCGCGGTTTGTTAAAAAATACTGTTATTATTTCTACATCAGACCATGGCGATGGTTTTGGGGAACACAAGGATGAGTTTGGACATTTGCAAAGTTTTTATGACGAAGGAACCAGGGTGCCTTTCTGGGTTTATCTCCCCGAAATGCTACAGCAGTACAAACCTGTTTTACAAAAAAATATCAATACAACCATCCACAATGTCGATATTGTTCCCTCTGTTCTGGATTTGTTAGCGTTGTCCAATCATAAAGCTCTGCAGGATTTTTCAGCCAAATTGAAAGGTAAGAGTATTTTTTCACCCATTCCCGATGACCGTTATATTGTGATGCAAAATATGAATAGTTATTATACCAGCCAATTTGCCGGGATTGGAGTGGTTCGCGATCAGGATAAGTTTCTATTCAAAGTAGCCGGGCAGTCTGCCGGCATGGAGTATTACAATTTAGCAGATGATCCCCTCGAAAAGAATGATCTGTCAGGACAAATACCCGCAGACAAGCTGGCTGATTTGAAAAACTTTCTCAGGCAGGATCCCTTTTTAAGGAAATGGCTCAAACAGTGGTTTTTTCAAGATTTGTAATTACGTGATGCCTCATAGTGGGTGCTTCATTTGAATGAAGTCTTTCTTGTGTTTTATTGCAGCAGGGGATAAAATATTGAAATTTCATCGAAAAGATATTCAAAAGTTCAAAATAGAGAACACAGAAAATATTGAAAAAATGAGCTCTAAAAAATTTGATCCGAAAAAACTAAAAAAGTTGAACGATCCTGCAAGAAAGCAATTTCAGGACCCTGATTTGATTTGGAAGGCTCTGAATTTGAAAGATCCGGAAGTATTGATCGATATTGGTGCAGGTACCGGATTTTTTGCGATCCCTTTCAGTGAAAAAATGGGAAGGGGAAAAGTATATGCTTGTGATATTTCAGAAGAGATGGTTACATGGATGCAGCAGAATATTTCTGGCATACGGCAAGTTCCGATAGTGCCTATGCTGGTAGCAGAAAGCAAGATATCACTAGATAGTGGAGTCGCCGACCTGGTGTATATGGTCAATCTGCATCATGAATTGGAACGACCCCTCGACACTCTGTCGGACGCTCTGCGTTTACTGAAAACCGGGGGAAAAATGATGATCATTGACTGGAAAAATGAGGAAACGCCAGGAGGGCCTCCCCTTTCGATCAGAATTGATGTTTCAATGATTGAAAATCAGCTGAAAAAATGCGGGTTTGCTCACATAAGCGTCCATGATATTCTTCCGTATCATTGCTTTATCACAGCAGAGAAAAGTTAGGTTGCTGATATGGGACTAGCACATCGTGTGGAGGATGATGTTGGTATTATTGCGATTCAGGGAGACTTTGATACAAAGTCGACTAGAGTGCTCCAGCAATATATCAGGACATTACTCGATAGCGAACAGCTGAAGGCGATTGTACTCAATCTGAAGCGTGTCGAACGCTTGGACTCTTCAGGAATTGGGATGCTCATGGAGCAGCATAAGCTGTTGGAAAAAAACAATTCATTGCTCTTATTGAGTAATTGCCACCCCGCTTATCTCGAAATTCTGCAGATGATGCAGTGGGATCAGGTGCTCCATTTGTTCCAGACAGAAGAGGACGCACTAGCCAGTTTGAGCATTCCTTAACACACATGTGACTCGGTATGGCAGATATAAAGCTTCACCCTCATCTTGCAAAACTGAAGGGCAAGGAAAAAAAGCACAAAGCACATACGATTTTGCTAGTTGATGATGAAAAACCCAATCTCGAAGTGTTGAGACCTATCCTTGAAGAAGACTACCATGTGCTGGTTGCCGGAAATGGCAAGGAGGCCTTAGAACTCATCCAGAAATCAGAGTGCCTGAACTCAATCCACTTGATCATCAGTGATCAACGAATGCCGGCAATGGATGGGATTACTTTTTTAGCACAAACGATTCCAATCATCCCCAAAACCAAACGCATTATTTTGACCGCCTACAGTGATGTAGAAGTCATTATCAAAGCGGTCAACCAGGCACAAATCTATAAATTTTTACTCAAACCTATTGATTTGGAAGATTTGCGTTTGACCGTACAACGAGCACTGGAAGCGTACGATCTGGAGATATTGAATGAGAGCAAAGATCGTTTTTTCTCCATTGTTGCCCATGATTTAAAAGCCCCACTCCATAGTTTACTGGGATATTCAGATGTATTGTCCACAGACATTGAAAAAATGGATTCCAAACAGATTGAATTTGCTGCAGCACGGATCAATATGTCAGCAAAGCGTTTGAATCAATTTCTGGAGAATTTGCTGGAATGGGCAAGGATTCAGATGAAAAAAGTGCAAAGCAGTCCTTGTGAAATAGACCTTGGGAAAATGGTGCTCCATGTGATGGATCTTCTTAAGGACAGTGCGGACTTAAAAGAGATTCACCTTTCGTGTGATATTGCTGAAAAAACGAAGGTTTATGCCGACAGGCACATGCTGGAGGTCGTTTTGAACAATCTGCTAAATAATGCCATCAAGTTTACGGAAAAAGGGGGACGGGTCGACTGTTCGGCTCAAGAAAACGGACCGTCGATTGAGGTAACAGTCAAAGACACAGGAGTTGGGATGGCAAAGGAAATGGTGCAACGGCTCTTTCGTGTCGAATCCAGCCAGAGCCAGGTCGGTACTGCCGGAGAGAAAGGGACTGGGTTGGGACTGGTTTTGTGCAATGAGTTCATCAAGTTGAACCGAGGAACCATTTCAGCAGAAAGTCAGCCTGGAGAAGGGACAACCTTTCGATTCACTGTGCCGGTATCCCTATAAATTCTGAACCTCAGACCATTCAAGAGGCTTTGATCAACGGCAATAGTTTTTTAAAGTCTTCACTGTCACAACGCTGTGTGATTTGAAATAATAGACTTTCTGTGTTTGTCATAACGGCTCCTGCCTGCTCCATCGTGCGAATGCCTGTTTGCCAGCGAAGTTTGGTCGTTGATTGTACCGCATCAATCGGAACAAACACCTGATATTTTTCTGCCAGAAGCTGCAATACAGTCTGCAGCACACAGATGTGTGTTTCCATTCCCACCACAATCAGATGGTTCCGTTCTTTGGGCAGTTGTTTCAAGGTTCTCTGAAAGACTTCGTTGCCACAGCTGCCAAATGTCAATTTTTCGATGGGCTCCACGTGTGACAAATGAGGTTTCACTTCCTCACAGGTGGCTCCCAGCCCTTTTTTATACTGTTCTGTCAAAATGATGGGAGCCTGCCAGTATGAAAACATTTGGGAGAGCATGTTGATATTGGTGATCATGTGTTCAGAAATCGATGAATCCATGATAGTGAGCAGTTGCGTCTGAACATCAATCACGATCAGGGCCGTATTTGTTTTGTTGAGCTGCAGTATCATAATTTTTTCCTTTCCAATTAAGAGTTTAGTAAAACACGCTGGACAAATTTCTTAACAAGTCTGTTGGATTCAGGCGTTTCTGCTGCATGGGCAAGGACCGACTCCAGGTGACTGTCGTTTTCTGTATATTTTTCTTTAAATACAGTGAGACGCTCTATCAATCGCTGCTTGTCGACCTCTGGGTGAAACTGAAAACCCCAAAAAAGTTTTCCATTAACGCGGAATGAGTGGCCACATGCTTCCGTGTAGGCAAGGAGAGTACATTCTTTTGGAGTTTGGAGTGATTTTTGCTGATGAACGGCAACTGCCAGGAAACCATCCGGGGTGTCATGAAAAAGAGGGTCTTCTGCAGCTGCTTCTGTCAGGCGGATAGGAATAGTTCCCATTTCAAAATCTTTGTCCTCATGTATGATGTCTCCCCCGAGGGCTTTGACTGCCAATTGGAATCCAAAACAGGACGCAAAAACAGGAATGTTCTTTTCGATGCAGTACAAGAGGAGTTCTTGGGCCCGGGAAACAAAAGGATAGGTCTCGGGTTCGAGAACACTTGCTTCACTGGCACCGCCTACAAAAAGGGCATCATACCCTTGAATGATATCCAGGGAAAATACCGGAGTATCAAAAACATTCAGGATGTCAATTTGAGATTTGGCTAAATCGCTATAGCTGGCAAAACTTTCATGTTCTTCTGCGCGTGTGCGTGTGTGGTGACGTATTTGAAGTAATAATATCCGAAGATCCTCTTTATTTCTGGGCATGTCTCGACTCTACTTCTTCTTTTTTCTGTCCAGGTTCAGCATGGCGTCTTTTCCCCAATATTCGTCTTCAAATTCTTGAAAGAAAATAGTGACTTTTTCTGGTTTGACATTATATACTTCCTCCAGTGCTTCGCTGAAACGTTTGGTCAGCTGGCGTTTTTGATCAATAGATATCCCTTTTGATTGTTTGATAGTAACAACAGGCATGTGCTTCCTTTTATGATGAGTGATGGTATTGATGTTGTGAGTCGATTCTTTCAAAAAAACTGTGCATTTTTAGCGTAAAATTAACAACTTAACAAGTTTCCTGTCAAATGAATTGTCCTGCACCTGTGCTGCAAGCAAACAATTTAGGCCGTCAAATTGAGTCATCATGGATGTGGAAAGGACTGAGTTTTTCTTTTTATCCAGGAGACCGTGTTGGTGTCGTGGGACCCTCTGGTTCCGGCAAAACCCTGTTGCTGCGTGTGATTTCCGGTTTGGATGATGCACAGGAGGGGAACCTGTCCTTTCAAGGAAAGGCTCTGAGGCACTGGCAGATGCCTGAATACCGTTCTCAAGTGATTTTTCTGCCTCAGCGCCCTGCCTTGCTCGAAGGGACGGTAGAGATGAATTTACAATACGTGTACCGATTTTCCATTTATCAGGATCAGACGTATCAGCGTGAGCAAATACTGCATTATTTATCCTTACTGGGACGCGAGGCTGATTTTTTAAAGCGCAAGGATACGGAGCTTTCTGGAGGAGAGAGCCAAATCGTAGCATTCTTGCGGGCGCTCCAACTATCTCCCATCGTGCTGCTGTTTGATGAACCCACGGCATCGCTGGATGAGGACGCTGCAAAAAACCTGGAAACCCTTGTCCATTCATGGCAACAGCAGCAGTCACGGTCTCTCTATTTGTGGACAACTCATGATCAAGCCCAGCTGAAAAGAATGACGGATCAGCAAATTCATATCTGGAAAAAGGCATCATGACCAGTGACTATATCGCAATGGGACCCTGGCAGTTAGCATTTGCAGCAGCATTGATCCTGATCAATCTCATTTTTTCGATGATGCTCAAATTGCAGCTTGAAAAAATGCTGTGGGTGGCTTCTTTGCGGATGGTGTCTCAGTTGCTTCTCCTTGGGTATGTGCTGGAGTGGATTTTTGCCCTGCAAAATTTTGTCATGATCCTTGGTCTGGCGCTGATGATGGCAACCGTTGCCAGTGTGAGTGCAGTCAGTCGCACCAGGAGACGGTTCGGAACGATCTATTTAAGCAGTTTTATGTCTGTGGCGGTTTCGTCCTGTTTTATCACCAGCATCGCACTAGCCGGTATTGTTCAGATAGAACCCTGGTACCATCCTCAATATTTTTTTCCCTTACTGGGAATGGTATTGGGAAACACGCTGAATGGCATTTCACTGGCACTGGATCGTTTCATGGAAGACCTGTCAGCTCGTCAGAATCAGATTGAATCGCTGCTGGCAATTGGAGCGACCCGATGGGAAGCCGCACATGACAGTGTGAAAGAAGCGGCAAGAACGGGTATGATTCCTATCATCAATTCGATGATGGTGATGGGGATTGTCAGTCTGCCTGGCATGATGACCGGACAGATTTTAGCTGGAGCACTTCCCCTGGATGCCGTTTATTATCAAATCGTGATCGTTTTTATGATTGCTTCAGCTTCTGCACTGGGGGTGATTCTCATTATTCTGATGGCATTCCACTGTCTGCTGAATACAAGGCATCAGCTTTGTACGGCACGCTTGCATACAAAACCATCAGGAAAACGAAAATAATAGTTTTTATTTCTTTTTCCAGTTCTTCCTGATTGATAATATCCTCATGATAAAAGAAGAGCTAAAGAGGGATGTGTTTTTTAGCCAATTGGACATATTTGGGAGAAGTTTTAGCAAACCCTGTCATTTCGTTTTCTGTTAAATTCCTTCTGAACTTGGCAGGGCTGCCTGCCCACATTTCTCCGGTTTTAACACGCTTCCCCGGAGTGACCAGCGCACCACTGGCAACCATGGCACCTGCTTCCACAACAGCACCATCCATGACGCAGGCTTTCATGCCGATGAACGTACGATCTTCCAGGGTGCAGGCATGCAAAAGAGCCATGTGGCCGATGGTGACATCATTGCCAATGTAGGTGCCTTGCCCATCACTCGATACGTGAACAACAGTGCCATCCTGGATATTGGTACGTTCCCCGATGCGTATCACATTCACATCGCCGCGCACGACGCATCCGTACCAAATACTGGAATCTTTGCCAATTTCAACATCCCCAATCACGACTGCTGTGTGGGCAATGAAGACTTCTGGATCAATAATTGGCAGGGTGTTTTCAAAGGGCAGGATTAATCCACTCATTTCGTTTTCCTTTCTAATAGTTCATAAAAATTCATGTGACCGAACTTTGAATCTTTCATTTATACAACATTTTTCCTTGCTACATCTCAACGGGTGCAATATCATTATTAGATGGTTGATTTCAACTCATTTATGTGTTTTGTCTTTTGAATTATTGTGATGACTTGCCGGGTTAGGAAGTCGAAAATAATAGCATGCTAAAGTTGCGAAGGGTTTTCATCGAGATTCAAGGCCTTTTATCAGGCGCATAGCCTGCTATGTCACCGGTAAAACAACGCAGAAGATCGTTGAGAAGACAAGTAGATTTGCTAAGTTATTGTTTGAGCATTCCTTCACAATGCAATAAGGAGCAAACATGATTCAAGATCAAGTCAAAGAATATTACGGAAAAGTGCTGCAAAGCACAAAAGATTTAAAAACAGATGCATGTTGTACAACAGACAACCTTCCAGCTTATATCAAAAATATTCTCTCAGAAATTCATGAAGAAGTACTCATGCAATATTATGGATGCGGTTTAGTCGCTCCTCCGTTACTTGAGGGCATGCGTGTCCTGGACCTGGGGTGTGGTGCCGGGAGAGATTGCTACATTTTATCGAAACTGGTTGGAGAATCTGGTTATGTGGTAGGAGTCGATATGACTCCGGAGCAATTGGCCACTGCAGAAAAGCACATTGAATATCACACCCAAAAGTATGGATACTCTTCTCCAAATGTCGAATTCAAATTAGGTTATATCGAGCATTTGGATGAATTGAATTTGGAAGACAACCGTTTCGATATTATTGTATCTAACTGTGTCATCAATTTATCTCCTGATAAAGAAGCTGTGTTCAGAGAAGCCTATCGTGTTTTGAAGCCTGGGGGTGAACTTTATTTTTCGGATGTGTATTCAGACAGGAGAATCCCAACGGAACTGCTGAACAATCCGACCTTGTACGGAGAGTGTTTAAGCGGTGCATTGTATTGGAATGATTTTCTCCGTCTGGCTAAACAGACTGGGTTTTTGGACCCTCGTCTGGTAGAAAATCATTCTCTTTCCCTGGATAATGATGAGGTTAAAAACCTGATTGGGCACATTGGCTTTATGTCAGCAACCTATCGCTTGTTCAAACTGCCGAAATTGGAAACCGCTTGTGAAGATTATGGTCAATCGGTCATTTACCAAGGTTCCATTCCTCAGAATGAACATGTATTTCAACTGGACAACCATCACATTATTGAAAAAGGAAAAGCGTTTCCTGTCTGTGGTAATACGTATCGGATGCTTCATCAAACCCGCTTTCGCCCTCATTTTGAATTCAGTGGAAACTGGGGTACTCACTTTGGGCTGTTTGATGGATGCGGTATTCCATCTCAATTTGAGGCATCAGGAAAAAGTGCTACAATCGGTGGAAGTTGTTGTTGAGGATGAAAAAGTCGTTTTGGAAAGGAAATGCGAGTATTTTTACTGTAAAAATACTCGCATCAATATTGGACAAACTTGCAGGCGTTTGAGCAGAGATTGGCCGTTCGAAGGATATTGTTGAAAAAAAGTTTTTACAACCGCTTCTTAATATATGTGAGGGGGGGTTAGGCTTGTTGTACGTTGACAGCACAAGGACCTTTTTTTCCTTGCCCAATTTCAAATTGTACGGTCTCACCTTCTTGTAAGTATCCTCCCTGTACCTCAGAATGATGTACAAACAGATCCTCACCATCAGGTTGAGAAATAAACCCATATCCCTTACGGGAGTTAAACCACTTGACTGTACCTTTAGACATCCGATCTCCTATTATATCGGTTATTAATAAAAATGAGATAATGCTTGTGAGAATGCATTCATCGTGTGCTTCAACCTGAGTAATAGGAGTGCTTAGACTCGAAAATACTAAAGAAAGAAAAGCAAAGAATTATTCTAGTAACATTATCAAATAAAGTGCCATATTGACAGATTTTTATCCAAAAGCAAATTATTTTTTTATCTTTGCTACAATAAATTTTGATAAGTTTTCTTAAGAGGGAAATAAAATGATTTTCAGCAGCGCTTTCCCATTTAGCAAAAGGGATATGGGAGATTTTCAAAAGGTCAGGAAAGTTGTTTAATTTTCATTCCTTATTTATTGAGGACATGTGATGCTGAAAGCCCAGGCCGTTCCTGAACCTGAAACACAATTGGGAACAATTTGCACCGTCATCTGTGTTGAAGTCCCGGAATAGGTAATATTTTCAGTAAGATAATTTCCTGTCCCTAAACAAGTGGTATCGAACAACTGTGCTCCCTCATACAAAACAAACATTTGATCTTCCTGGCGGTAAGTCTGATAGGAGAAAGTGAAAGTTCCAGAAGATTTTCCCATTTCAATCACACGGACTTCCGGAGTATCGTATCCAGCTCCTTGCTGGTCATCACACTGACCGCTGGTTACCGGAGCATCTGCAGGAAAATCGGAAGAGGTTTCTATGGTTGTTGCGACCTCCACTTCTTCTTCCTCATTTTGGATAAAACCAGGCGTTTCATTGGAAGTTGCAGTTCCAGAACTGACCGTTGGTGGTGTGTCTGTGGTTTCATTGATACTGTTATCATTGTCAATCCCTTCTCCGCAAGAATAGGCAAAGACCGCCAGTATCAGGACACTCAGTAAAAAAAGTAACCATCGTTTCATCATAACACTAAAATACATATCCTAACGTTCCGAGTACAACAAAAAGCCCTCCCCAATTGGCATAATCAAAATCGAGCGTTATTCCTGATCCACTGCCATAATATCCCATGCCCAGCGTAACATGATAAGAGATGAAAGATCCATTGGAGTTAGGGGCTCGCTTTCCTTCCAGAGTTCCTTCCAGCACTTTACTCCTGCGCTTAAAATATCCACCGCCGCCTCCAGCACCATAGTAAATGTCAAAACTTTCCCTGATATTGGCCAGGAAACTGAGCTGGACCAGCGTCATCTGATATTCATGCAAGTAATCCTGACTGCGTTCACGACGCTGGAGAGCAAAAACCCCGTGTCCCAGCTGTCCGACCATTTCATATCCTTCATTATTGGGCAATCCAATGTGATAATTGATTTCGCTGTAGAGAGGGGTTATTTCGTTGCGTTGTTCACGGTTTTGGATATTGATATTTCCCGCACGAAATCCAAGTGCGCTATTTGACGACAATTGAGCACAGAGTTTCGATGTGTTGAGGCACAGCAGCAACCCCACATACAAAAAAAATCCAATACACTTTAAGAATAAACGAAAGCTCATGGTTCAGGCTGAGTAAAAAATGGGAAATAGTAATTAACGATAACCTGGACTCCACCAGGATTATATCGTAATGATCGTGTCGCAATTTTATTCAAATCATCATTGCTGGGGTTATCAAAATCATAAGCATCAATGTAAATGGTTCGCAAGGTGTAGGACAGTGCAACACCTCTGGTGAAAACTTGATTATACTGAGCTTGTAAAACTCCAAGCACCCTGCTTTGCGTATCCGATTGAGAACTATCAATGGTGACAAATTTACGCTGTAGAAATTGAGTTCCAATACCCGCTCCTATTGCCATTTCTGAACCAAAGGCACGCCATAGATAGTAGTTGAAAATACTAGAGAAATTTGTATGGCTCATACTGAAAAGATCACCCGTATTGCCTTCGACTTTGTAGGTGTAATGGGTTACATCATGCAGCCAGCCATATAAATGATTGATAGAATATTCAAAGCCGAGATGCTTTCCTAATGTGGTGGGAATATCATCCTCAAATCGTTCTTTAATGGCATCACGGAACTGACTTTGTTCAAAGGTATGAGAGATTTGTCCTACAGCAAATCGATGATGACGGCTTTCCTGGTAGAGCTTTTCCCGGACATCCCATATTTTTTGAGCCCGTTTGTCCCCCACAAACCAGCTGCATCCATTGGCTAAAAAAGCAATCAACAGCACCCAGTTCAGTAAAAATAAAGGAGATCGGACTATTGGAAACAGCATAGAAAATAAAGGATAGGGTTTGACCACACAGTTGATCCAGTAAGCATTTGAAGTACTTCCTGTAGAACAGGTTCAATTTGAATACGTTTTAAACAGATAATGCCTGTTCAAGGTCAACAATCAAGTCATCACTGTGCTCAATACCAATCGACAATCGCAACAGACCATCGGTCACCCCAATACGCTCTCGTTCCGCTGCAGACATTTTACGGTGCGATGTCATGGCAGGAGAGCAGATCGTACTTTCGATTCCACCTAAACTGAGTGCCGGCTTGATCAACTGCAAATTTCTGAGAAAATCTAATGAATTCAAAGTATTAGATGCTAATTCAAAAGTAGTCATGGCTCCAAACCCATGCATTTGTGATTTAGCCAGATCATGCCCGTCATGACTTTTTAATCCGGGATAATAGACTTGCTTAATCGCAGAGTGGTTGTCCAGAAACGCAGCAACCTTCGCCGCATTTTCAGTTTGTCTTTCTACTCGCAGCGACAGGGTTTTGAGACTTCTTTCCAACAGGGAACACGTGGTTGCATTGAGGCTTCCTCCAAAATTCAGTGCCGTTTTTTTAATCCGATTGGCAATATTCTTGCGGGTCAACGCAATTCCACAGCAAATGTCGCTGTGTCCTCCCAGGTATTTAGTGCCGCTGTGAATGACAACATCAATACCAAGCTGTAAAGGATTTTGATTGATTGGGGACGCAAACGTATTATCAATAACGGTGATGATGTTGTTGCCTTTTCCGATTTGAGCCACTTTGTGGAGATCCATAATGCTGAGGAGCGGATTGGTGGGTGTTTCTACAAAAATCAGCTTTGTTTTATCAGTAATGGCCTTGGTAATCTCTTTGGCATCGGTTGGCACAAAAGAAAATTCAATTCCCAATCTTTCAAATTGATGGGCCACAAAGGCATGGGTTCCTCCATACAGTTCATCCTGTAGAATGACATGATCGCCTTGCTGGACTAAAGCAAACATTGTGGTGGACACGGCAGCCATTCCGGAACTGAACAATATGCCATCTTCTGCATCTTCCAGGTCACAGAGTTTACGGACAACCACTTCTTGGTTCGGGGTGTTGAAATAACGGGGATAGGGCTGCTTGTCTGAATCCAGATATTCAAACACAGAGGAAGTGAAAATAGGGGTATTGATTCCCTTTGTATTTGGATCAACATAACTTCCGCTATGCACGCATTTGGTTTCCTTTTTCATATTTTAAACTTCCTTTCTTATCCATTGCAGCATCTGTTGGGGAAGGGAGGTCCACTATTGTTAGTCGAATTGCATAATAGAGTCAATAGTTCTTATGTCAAAACGTGGCGGTTCATTTCATCGAGTTAAAATATACCTTTTTCACCTTGATCGTCTGATATGTGTGGGATAGGCTAATTCATTGTTCACCCCAATTAGAGAATAGTATGAACATCAAAACAAAAACACTGGTTGGATTTTTTATCTTATTTACTGCATTGACGACCATCTTATCCATACTAGTCTATCAAAGCAATCGCAAAGAAGTTCGCATTAATGTCCAAACAACGCTGGAAATGCTGAGTGATTCAGTATTTCAGACCTTACGAACCAATATGAAATTTGGTGTTGTTGAATTTGTGGAAAAAGCGGTTCTTGACGCAAAAGAAATTGAAGGGATTCATGATCTCACCATTTCTAAATCTAAAATGGTGATTGAATTGTACGCCCCCCATGAAACGTATACCACGGATTCCGATATTTTAGAGGTATTCAGCACAGCAGAGGCGCACGTTCAAGAAGTACAACAAGAAAATCACTTATTGAGAATGCTCAAACCCTTTACGGCACAACAGGAGTGTTTGGCATGTCATAGCAATGCCAAAGAAGGAGACGTTTTAGGCGTGATGGAAATGTCCATTTCACTGGATGAGAGCAACCAGCGTATCCTTGAGTCAACCATAAGAATCATTTTGATATTGAGTGCTGTCCTGGCAGTCTTTTTTATCATTGCTATTGTAATACTCAACCAAGCAGTCTTTAATCCTGTTCGCAAGGTCACAGAATTTACCAAAGATTTTGGAAAAGGCGATTTGCGCAAAACTCTTCAGTTGCAGAGAACGGATGAAATTGGCACGATGGCCCACAGTCTCGATCAGGCAGCCTTTAGTTTGAAAAATATTATCACTCAGTTAAAAGACGTTTCAGTAGTATTGGGAGACGGCAGTCAGCAAATTCTTACCCTGGCTAAAGATGTTGCCCAGGGGGCTTCAGAGCAGTCGAGTTCCATTGACGTGGTGAGTAGTTCAATGGAATCCATGATGGACATTGTGCAAAATAATGATCATAATGCTGTGCAAACCAAACACATTGCAGAAATATCGGCTAATGAAGCTCAACAAAGCGGAATGGCGGTCAAACAGGCACTGGAGTCCATGAATGAAACGGTCCAAAAGGTTTCGGTCGTAGAGGAAATTGCCAGGCAAACCAATTTATTAGCATTGAATGCCGCTATTGAAGCAGCAAGGGCTGGTGTTCAGGGAAAGGGATTTGCTGTTGTGGCTGCTGAAGTGAGAAAATTGGCAGAACACAGTCAAAAAGCAGCCGGTGAGATTTCGGAATTTTCTAAAACCAGTATGGGGTTGTCTAAAAAAGCAGAACATACCCTCCAGCAGATGCTGCCCAATATTCAGAAAACGGCAAAACTTGTACAGGAGATTACCACTTCGACCCGAGAGCTGCAAAACAGCAGTGAACAAATCAATCAATCGGTCTTAAGGCTTGAGAAAGTTATTGGACACAATGTGAAGCTGGCTAAAATGTTAGATGAAATTATTCAAGGTCTTCACATTCAAGCCAAAAAGCTGCTGGAAATCATTGAAATATTTTCGATATAAATGCGACCCGACTGTTTCACAATAGGGAAAAACTTTAGAATTGATGGTGAGTTTCTCACATCAGAACCGTGGGGATCGGGCCATATCAACAACACGTATCGGGTCATTTATCAACAATCCAAGGTTCCAGTAAAGTATATCCTTCAGCGTATCAACCATCACGTATTCAATAATCCAGTGGGACTGATGCAAAACATCAATCGGGTGATTGATCATCAGAAAAAGAAGCTCTTACTGGAAAAAGATTCTGATATTTCCAGAAACTGCTTAACCCTGATCCATGCGCAAGATGGAAAGCCTTATTATCAGGATCAAGAAGGTTGCTACTGGCGAACCTACTGTTTTATAGAAAACACATGTTCCTATGACATCATCCAATCCCCGCAGCAAGCCTATGAAACAGCAAAAGCTTTTGGTCGTTTCCAAAAGAGACTGACGGATCTCCCAAGCAACGAATTGGTAGAAACTATCCCTGATTTTCACAATACCCCAAAGCGTTTTAATGATTTTGTGCAAGCTGTCAATCTTGATGCACACAACCGGGCTATTGACTGCCAAAAAGAAATCAAGTTTGCAGAAAAACGTCAATCCATCACCCACAGGCTTTTGGATCTTCACAAACGAGGAGACATCCCTCAAAGGATCACCCACAATGACACCAAACTTAATAATGTATTGTTTGACAAGAATACACAAAAAGGAGTATGTGTCATCGACCTGGATACGATCATGCCGGGATTGACACTTTATGACTTTGGAGACTTGGTTCGTACTTCGACCAACCCTGTTGCTGAAGACGAGCAGGACCTCTCCAAAGTGAATGCGCAAATGGACATATTTGAAGCATTAACCAAAGGGTATTTGGAAGCTGTCGGTAGATTTCTAAATCCAGCAGAAAAATCCTGCATGGTTTTCAGCGGGAAGCTCATCACGCTGGAATTAGGCCTTCGCTTCCTCACAGATCATCTCAATGGAGATCTCTATTTTCCTGTGATGCGCAAAGGGCACAACCTGGATCGCTGCAAAACGCAGTTCCGGCTAATGGCATCCCTTGAATCACAAGAAAATGCGATGAATCGTATCGTCGAATCGCTTTGTGGATAATATAGAAACGCCAAACAATCATCACTCATCAAATGGAATTTTGTAACAATGGGTTGGATCAGCAGCATCTTTTCTGCAATATGTATCGGAATCGGGGCAATGGTCATGCTCAGGTCCATTCTGGGAACCCGGCATATCCTGCAGCTTGTCCAAAGAGAAAAGCGTGCTCCTCACTGGCGGGCATTGCTGTATTTAATGATTTTTTTTCTTTTGGGGTATATTGGAGCCTTGACCTTGATTATCATTGGCATGAGCCAGTGGCTCCTGATTCTGACAGGACTGGTGTTTTTATTTGGTGCCTTGTTTGTCTATCTGGTGGTTTGGATTGGGAGTCAAACCATTTCTGATCTAAAACAGGAAATCACAGAGCGAAAAAACATAGAAGTTCAGATGCAGGGGCACCAGTATAATTTGGAACAGCAAAATGAAATGCTCATCATTGCCAAACAAAAAGCGGAAGAAGCCGCCGTGGCCAAATCAGAATTTTTAGCCAACATGTCTCATGAACTGAGAACACCTTTAACGGGGATCATTGGTTTTGCCAACAGGGGTCTTGCCAATCTGGAAACTCTTGATAAAGATAAGTTCCACAAATACTTTCGTAAAGTCAAAGAAAATGGAGACCGGCTCCTGGAACTGCTCAATGATATACTGGATTTATCAAAACTACAGTCAGGAAAAATGGATTACCACATGACTGTCCGTAGCCTGATGGAACCGATGGAACTGGTGATTGGAGAACTGGAAGGATTGGCCTCTGAGTATTCCATATCTTTGAAACTCATTCCAGCTTCCTGTGATCTTTCAGCCTATTTTGACAAGAATAAAATCAGTCAGGTACTGCGCAATATTATACACAATGCCATCAAATTCAGTCCTCCCGGGCAGAAAATCACTATATCATTTGCTAGTGGAACATTGCTCAAAGGAAAACGAAAAGAAGATCGTCAAACCATACCTGCCGTGACAGTGATTGTCCACAATGAAGGTGAAAGTATTCCTGAAGAAGAACTCGAGTCGATTTTTGATAAGTTCACACAATCCAGTGCAACCAAGACAAGGGCCGGTGGTACCGGACTTGGATTGTCCATTTCCAAGGAAATCATTGATGAGCACCGTGGACGGATCTGGGCAGAAAACACTACTTCGGGAGGAGTTGGCTTTCAGTTTACTTTACCACAAAACAATCCGAACCATTGATGCTATTGCTTCTGCTCTGGAATGGAGAAAGTTTAGAGAAAAAACGGCCCCAAATCTGCATAATAAGCATTTGTTAATCTTGAAACAAGCACACCTTGACTCAATATATTTATGGATAAAGAGTATAAGATCATTTTCAGTCTGCTCAAGCAATCTCGCTACCTGCAGCATGCCGGTGATGAAAAAATTACCAAACTGGTCAACATTTCCAGTTTCCAAACGGCAAATAAAGGAGAAACTCTTTTACGTCAAGGGGAGAAAAATGAAGAGGTTTATCTCATTGTCAGAGGAGTCATCTCGGTTTATGTCGATGGAGAATACATTTACAATCTGGGCAGGATTGGTGATCTTTTTGGGGAGATGAGTGTGATCACAGGAGCACCTTCCAGTGCAACGATTCGTGCCGATGAAGACCTGCAGATGATCAAGGTGTCTTCCTCTATCCTAAAGGAAATCCAAACAGACAAAGATCACGAACTGCATGCCATCTTGTATGAATGGTTTTCCCACATACTCAGTGACAAACTTCACAAAACATCCCAAAAGGCCAAACTATTCGAAGCCGTCAATGCCAAACTACAAGACGATTTGTCGGATGCCAAATTAACGCAGAATATGATTTTTTCTGCCTGTACGCACGAAATCCAGAACCTGCCATTGACTCTGAAAAGTGAATTTTGCAATACCTTAGGTGGTGACCTATATGCTGTGCTTGCGATTGATGCGACACACTATGGGATATTGATAGGAGATGTTGCAGGACATGGTACGGGTGCATGCCTCATCTCAATGATGATCCTCAACTTATTCCAGACCTTTTCTACAGGCATTCACTCTCCGGAGATTGTCATCAACTATATCAATAACATGTCCATGAAGTCGATGGTGGAAGGCAAGTTTGCTACCATTTTTTATGGGGTGTATGACACCGAGTTAAAAAAAATTACTTATACCAGTGCGGGCCACCCTCCCTGTCTTTTATTACGGGGCAATGACGTCATCACCCTCCCTGCTACAGGCGGGATGGCTATTGGTGTGCTCGATAGCGAGTTTGCCAATTATTCAGAAAAATCCTTCACCCTGGAAGATGGTGATCGCCTCATTCTTTATACGGATGCTGTCTTAGAATGCCTTCCTTATGAAGAGGGAACTTCTAAACTTGAAAGAGTGATTGACTATATTCGCATGAACTGTCGTTTACCATCTCGTGAATTCATCGAACAAACTTACCGTGACACCGTTTCCTCAGTCCCTGAGATCAACCGAGATGATTTTACCATGATGATCTTTGAACAGAAATAAGAAAAAACACGATGCCAGATTCCATGCTGAGGCAGATACAAATCCTTAAAATGATCCCCCGAGAGCCTGATACGGTCACGACGGCTGGCATCAAAAAAAAATTAGAAGAATGCGGATTTTCAATCAATATCCGTACCATTCAGAGAAACCTTGTCGAACTGTCAACAAAATTCCCTTTGATTGCCGCAACCGATGAAAAGGACGGGATCTCACTGCGTTGGAGCTGGGATGAAAACGCCGAGATTATAAATATTCCTTCCATGGACTCGGCAACAGCTCTCTCCTTCAGCCTGGTGGAGCAAATTGTTGCCCGTATCCTGCCTCGCCAGACATTGAACCTGCTCAATCCCTATTTTCTTCTTGCAGACGAAATTTTACAAGCATTGGAGCAATCCACAACCCAAACTTGCTCAGGTAAATTCCGAGTGATTTCCCCACAAATCCCTAGCAAATCACCAGCGTTGGATACCTCCATCGTAGAGGCTCTTTATCGGGCATTGCTCGAAGAAAAGCAACTGAGGATCCGTTATCATGATACCACAACGGATAAAACCATAGTTCAGGAAGTCCATCCCCTCGCCCTGGTCTTTCAGGAAGGCCAGGGCCATTTGATTTGGGCCATTCAGGATTTGCAGGAAACTCGAACACTTTCGCTGTACCAGATAAAATCTGCCAGACTTTTGCCGCAACCCCGCCAAATTCCCCCGGGATTTCATCTAGATACCTATATAGACAAGGGATTTCCAGGTTCTGCTTAAATGGATTGACAATCGCCCTGATCGGTGTGATAAAAATAAGTTAAGAATTTTGACCCCTTTAAATGAAATAAAGGGATGCCTAATACTCTTATGAACAGCTTCCAGCGAAGGAGGAGCCTTCCATGCTCGCAACAGAATATTTTCCCATCTTGATTTTAATTGTGCTTGGATTGGTATTTGCCACTGTTTTCACATTAGCGGGTATACTACTGGGCCCGAAAAGCCGTGGAAAAGACAAGGAGATGCCATTTGAAAGCGGATTTGCTTCTAAGGGATTGGTTGGTCAACGCTATGATGTCAAGTTTTACATGACAGCATTGATCTTCCTTATTTTTGATGTAGAAATCGTTTTTTTATACCCATGGGCGGTAAAATTCCGAGAGCTGGGGTGGTTTGGCTTTATTGAAGTTTGTTTTTTCATACTTCTCCTTCTTGTCAGTCTAACCTATGTGTGGAAAAAAGGAGCATTGGAATGGGAATAGGTACTCAATTTCAAGATGGATTCATGGTAACAAAGGTGGATTCTGTCATCAACTGGTCCAGAAAATTTTCATTGTTCAGCTACCCTTTTGTAACCGCCTGTTGCGGTATGGAATACATGGCTGCTGCTTGCTCACACTATGACATTTCACGTTTTGGTGCAGAAATTCCCAGATTTTCTCCGCGCCAGGCGGATCTGTTGTTTGTCGTAGGCACCATTACTCACAAAATGGCGCCAGTTCTCAAAAGAATTTATGACCAGATGCCCGATCCGAAGTGGGTTGTGGCTTTTGGCGCATGTGCGTCTTCCGGAGGTTTTTACCAGAACTACTCTGTTGTGCAGGGAATTGATCGTATTGTTCCTGTCGACACTTACATTGCAGGATGCCCTCCCCGCCCAGAAGCTGTTCTGGATGCCATCATTGAACTGCAAAACCGCATTCAAGATCATGGACCTACGGGCCTCACGGGAATCAATCCTTTGCAAGAAAAAGAAGCCCAACGTCTGTCCAGCGTGAATCCGCAGGAAACCAAAGAAAAACTATTGTTGAGTCGCCAGTAGGCCTCACCCTTTTCCAAACCAGGAGATCAAGGATGTCAACGGAACAATCAATTGGTCAACTCACCCAACTGCTCCAACAACAATTCCCCAAAGCAATCGAAGGTTTCCATGACCACCGTGGCGACGAAACGATTCTGGTTGATCGTAAAGAAATTTTGGCAATATGCCAATTCTTGAAAGACGATGAGCGCTGCAAAATGGAAATGATGATCGATTTGACGGCAGTGGATTATATCAACGAAACTCCTCGATTTGAAGTTGTCTATCATTTCAAGTCGCTGAGCCTGGATCACCGTTTACGGCTCAAAGCACGTGTCCCTGAAGACGATTGCCACATTGATTCAATTCATGCACTGTGGATGGCGGTCGATTGGTACGAACGGGAGTGCTATGACATGTATGGTATCACCTTCACCCATCACCCCAACCTGAAACGCCTCTTGATGTATGATGAATTTGAAGGATACCCGCTTCGTAAAGACTATCCTGTTGATAAACAGCAGCCTCGTCTGGAATTACGAGAAGTGCATGAACGTTATGATTATGAAAGGTCTTAATGGAGGCAGTAGAAAAAGAAATTAGAAATGATGCCGACGCATCCATCATGCCAATTGAAATTGGTCCCGCTCATCCGGCCATGCATGGGATTGTACGCTTCACTACTTATATTGACGGAGAAGAGATCATTGACATGATCCCTGAAATTGGATACCTGCATCGAGGATTTGAAAAAGAATCTGAAAATTCCAGATGGATCCAAATCACGCCCTATACGGATCGCCTGAACTATGTTTCTCCTATTCTTTGTAATATTGGTTATTCTATGGCAGTGGAAAAGCTTTTTGGCATTGAGGCACCACGTCGAGCCGAATACACACGAGTGATCATGGGAGAAATTTCACGTATCACAGACCATCTTACCTGTGTGGGGGCAGCCGCTATGGAAGTGGGAGCATTCACCTTCTTTCTCTGGTTCATCAAGGCACGTGAATATCTGTGGGAACTGGTGGAGCAGGTTACAGGAGCACGACTAACCACAAACTGGACGCGTTTTGGAGGAAATGCCAATGACATCCCTGATGGTTTTTTACAGGAGTTGCATACAAGATTGGAGCAGACCAAAGATATTTTAAAAGAGTGTGATGCGTTACTGACACGCAATAAAATTTTTATTGACCGGGTCAAAGACGTTGGCGTTATTTCCAAAGAAGATGCCATGTCTTTTGCTTTTACAGGGCCGATGCTGCGAGCTTGCGGAATTCCATATGACATCCGGCGCTCCGATAGTTACTCAGTGTATGATGACCTGGATTTTGAAATTCCCGTTGGTACTGTTGGTGATTGCTTTGATCGCTACCTGGTGCGGATGGAAGAAATGTGGCAAAGTATTTCCATTATCGAACAGGCATCCGATAAAATGCCTGCAGGTCCTGTCATTCTGGATGATCGTCGTGTCTCGTTTCCTGATAAAAAAGAAGTGTATGGGAATATTGAAGGACTGATTGATCATTTTAAAATGGTCATGGACGGACACCAGCCTCCTCTTGGAGAAGTATATATGCCGACTGAAGGAGGAAATGGAGAAGTTGGATTTTACCTGGTTTCCGATGGATCAGGCACTCCTGTAAAGTGTAGAGTACGTCCGCCCTGCTTCAATTATGTAGCAGCTATGCCTTATATTTGTAAGGGGGAGTACATAGCAGACATTGTTCCTATTTTTGGTTCTGTTAATATGATTGGTGGTGAACTCGACCGTTAATTTGTATTTCACAATTATCAACTTCAAGCGATAACTTGTATTATGGATGTTCTTATTGGTATCCTTCTCATTCCGACTGTTCAGGCAGTTCTTAAAATTTTTGTGATCATTTTCGCATTGGTCATGCCGCTGGCCACGGTTTTGACACTGATGGAGCGTAAATGGAGTGCCATGATCCAGGATCGTGTGGGTCCCAATCGGGCCAATATTCCCTTTTTGAATAACTTCCGGGGAAGAGGAGCTCTGCATATTGCCGCGGATGGGCTCAAATCTTTTTTTAAAGAAGATTTTATTCCGGAGGGTGCCGACCGGTTTTTGTTTACCATTGCCCCCTACTTTGGTTTTGCTGCAGCCATGGCCACCTTTGCCATCATTCCTTTTGCCGGGCCCATTGGTGATTTCACATTTCAAATCACGGATGTCAAACCAGGATTACTCTATATTTTTGCCATTACTTCTTTGGGAGTGTATGGAACCGTTCTTGCTGGTGCCGGCTCCAACAGCAAATTCGCCCTTTTGGGAGGAACCAGAGCATCCGCGCAAATGTTGTCTTATGAGGTATTCATTGGATTATCGTTGCTGGGAGTATTCATGGTTTATGAATCAACCCAGATCAGTGTGATTGTTAATGGGCAGAATACTTACTGGTTTGGCAATCTTATTCCCAAATGGGGCGTCCTCACTCAACCTATTGCGTTTTTTCTTTTCTTTACGGCAATGATTGCAGAAACCAAACGTGCTCCTTTCGATGCGCCAGAAGGGGAGTCTGAGATTGTGGCAGGATATTTCCTGGAATATTCGGGAATGCGCTTTGCGGCATTCATGCTGGCTGAATACATTGCCCTGGTTGGAGTTTCAGTATTGGTGGTCACTCTGTTTTTTGGAGGTTATCATATTCCATGGCTTCACTTGTGGGAGAGTGCCCCACAATGGCTGGTGTCTCTTTTACAGTTCATGAAATTCACGATTTTCACTTTCTTTTTCTGCTGGCTTCAGCTTCAAATTCGCTGGACTGTTCCCAAATTCCGTTTTGACCAAACTATGGCATTGGGATGGAAAAAGCTGCTCCCGGTGGCACTCGGAAATGTCGTTGTGACGGCTTTTATTATTTTAATTGCCAATTGATTATTGGATTGCTAACCAACTCTTCACTGAATAATTATGGAACTTAAAGTAAAAACAGTAAAGCGAGTCGATGGTTTCCAGGAAGCCTTATATCTGCCTGCGATTTTTAATGGCTTGAAATTGACCGTGCAGCACTTCTTCCGGAATTTACTCGGAGCAAAAGATGTGGTAACCATTCAATATCCAGAAGAACAGCGTCCCGTTTCACCAAGATGGAGAGGCCGGCATCGATTGACTCGCCGAGAAGATGGCTTTCTCAAGTGTGTTGCCTGTTATATGTGCGAAACCATCTGTCCTGCCCAGTGTATTCATATTGATGCCGGAGATCATCCTGATTTTTCAATCGAAAAATATCCAGTGGTTTTTGACATTGATGAGTTGCGCTGCGTTTTTTGCGGTCTGTGTGTAGAAGCCTGTCCTAAACAAGCCATTCGCATGGATACTGGAGTGATCGCCATGGCCTATTCTTCACGCAAGCGTTTCGACTACACACGGGACTTGTTGAAGGATACTTATACGCCAAACCAAAGGACCAAATATACAAATATTCCTCTTCCAAAAACTGAAGATGAAGCACTTCCCAACTCACGTGGTATCCCGTCCTCATGAATTCAGTCATGCAGACACACGAAACTTTTACCGCAGAGGAACAGGCGCTCCTGACCCCTTATGTCACCAACACAGACCAATCTATCTTCGTACTGAAAAACCTTCCCGAAGTGATCAAAGGAGCTTTATTCTCTCGCTATTCCCGTTCTACATTAGGATTAAGGCAGCTGCTTCTGAAAGATTTTATTCTCAATAAAGACTCCGCCTTTGCGGATATTCAAGGAACCCCTGTTGGTTCTGTTCAGGATGATTCACTGGCCATCCAAAAAGCTCAGGAATTTTATGATCGTATCTTAGACGGCTACGGGGATGATTCGATAGGAGAACTGGGAGGAGCACACCTGGCTATTGAAAACATATCCATTCTGGCAACAAAAATTATTCAAGATGCACGAATTGGCGGATCCCCTTTAGAAAAGTCCACCCGTTATGTCACTTTCAATAAAAAGGTCAATGGAGAATACCTTTTCTATCATGAGCCGAAGTTGCTGAAATCATCCCATCGGCAGCTGTATCTCGATACGAATCGTTTTTTGTTTGATACGTACTCTCAATTGATTGATCCAGTGACGGTCTACGTCAAAACACAAATTCCCCGGGAAGGGGGAGACCGTGAAGGAGCCTACAATCGCTCTGTACGTGCCAAAGTGTTTGACCTGATTCGAGGGGTACTGCCGGCATCCGCCCTGACCAATATGGGAGTTTTTGGAAATGGACGATTTTTTGAAGTACTGCTGTCCAAGCTGCAAAGCTCTCCTTCTGAGGAATTGCAGACCATTGCCCAAACAACCCATGCGGAACTGGGTAAGGTCATTCCTTCTTTTATCCGCAGGGCTGAACCAGAACACCGCCACCTGGAAAGTTACCAGAAGTTTATACAAGACAGCAACCAACTGGCCCAGCAATTTACAAACAAACACGTAACCAATCCTCCTGAAAAAACATCGGAACTGGTTCAATTGATTGACTATGATCCAGAGGGCGAAAAAAAGCTGTTGGCAGCCCTGCTATATCCCCATGCAGAGCAGCCTTTACATCAATTACGGGAAATTGTCAGTAATTTGTCGTTGGAAGAAAAGCAGGCAATTATCCTGCAAAGTGTTGCACTTCGGGAGAATCGGCGTCATAAACCCGGAAGAGCCTTGGAAATGGTGTTTTATACTTTTGACATCCAGGGTGATTATGGAATGTTCCGAGATTTGCATCGTCACCGCATACTGACCCAGGAACGGCAATTGCTTTCCACACGTTTTGGATACCATTGTCCTGAAGAAATTGTAGAGGCTGGTATGGGAAAAACCTATCAAGATGCGATGGAAAGAGCTGCTGGTGCTTATGAAACCATCGCCAGAGATTTTCCTTATGAAGCGCAATATGTCGTTCCCCTTTGCTACAACATCCGATGGTTTGTTCATATCAATCTGCGTGCATTGATGTGGCTCATTGAGTTGCGCAGCACTCCGCAAGGACATGAAAACTATCGGAAAGTGGCTCAGGCAATGTATCGCAAAGTTGAACAGGTTCATCCTCTGCTGGCACAATATATCAAATTTGTGGATTTGAATGAATATTCACTGGGACGTTTAGGTGCAGAAATTCGGCAGGAAACAAAAATATCAGGAAAATGACGTATTATTACATGATGTCTTTCAAGGCATCTGCTTTGCTATCATAATTGACAATAATCCGATCCAATCCAGTTAGAACCAGATTTTCGTAACTGTCCTCATTCATCCCCCAGACAGCGAGTTTTAAATTTCTGGACTTGGTGATCTTATAGACTTCAATCAGTAATCCCACTCCGGTCGAGTCCACATAACTCACATCTTCAAAATCAAACAGCACCACCTTGAAATCTTCGTTTTCTACCAGCTTCATCATCTTCTCAGCATACTTGTGAAGAGTTTGCCAAATCATCTCTCCTTCAAACTTGAAAATCAATTCTTCGTTTCCAAGTTCATGTTCTATTTTCATAGTATTTCTCTGGTTAAAAAGTAGTTGAATTCATCAACTTTGTTCAAACAACATCAGCGTAAAGTCATCAGGGTATTTACCTTCACAGAACGATCGACCATAATTATAAATTTTATCGACCAACTCAGGTGACGAGACCCTCGAATTGGTTTCTACAAATTTTTTAAACAATTCCAATCGTGATATTCCTTTTACAGAAGGAATGGTTTCGAAGGCACCATCCGTAAAAAGCAAAAAGCGATCACCAGGCTCCATCTGCAACTGTTTTTCCGTATAGACCGCAATACTACTATCAAAAATTCCAATTGGCATACCGGGCTTGCCTTCAAATTTCAGAGCTTTATTATTTCTCAACAGTATTCCAGGGTGATGTCCGCCCAGCGAATAGGTAAACTGACGAGAGTTGGTATTGTAGACTCCATAAAAAATAGTTACAAAATACTTTTCAGGCATGGTCTCTACACAAAGTTCATTGACATGAGACATCGTTTCTTGAGGGGATTTAGAAATTTTTACGGCAAAGCGGAACAAATCCAGCGTAGTCACGGCGATCAAGGATGCTGCGGTTCCATGTCCTGTGACATCGCCCAATAAGATTCCATAATGTTCTTCATCAATTTCAAAGACACCATAAAAATCGCCTCCCAACACATCTGAAAACTCACATTTTAGGAAAAGCGGTAAATTTGAGATATTTCCCATCCTTGAGAAAAATACTTCGTACTGTATCTGCCTGGCAGCTTCTAGATCGCTATTCAAATAATTATTAAGCTGTTCAAACCGCTTTGCTTTCTGAGACGTGAGTTCGAGTTTTTCCGTAAGAATGCAGGAAAACCATTCATAAAAAATATGGTGGAGTTCGTGGGAAGAATCGTCTTGTATTGTGTGCAATAAATCAGAAGATATCACAATGACTTCTAAATCAGCAACCGCTCTAATCTCAGCATTGGAAGGTTTCCCGGAAATAACCCCCATTTCTCCAAACATGTCTCCGCTGCGAGTGAGGTCATAGATAAACTCATCATCAATTCTTACTGAAACCGCTCCACTGATTAGACAATACACATTAGAATTTTCTTGCCCTTGTTCGAGAACAATCGCTCCTTCTTTGAATTCTAAAATATAAGTCAATGCTAAAAATTTTTGTAGCGACTTTTCATGAATATGTCGAAAATAGCGGGACTTTTTTAAATTTTCAAAGATTTTCTTTTGTACGTTATCCATACTTTTCCCAAGGTAACAGCAAGCAAACCAAGTATTTTCTTACTCTTTCTCTGTCAGAATTGAGCGAGGTAGTCAAGATTTGTCTTTCAAGGCAAATATGTGATGGTCTCAGCTTTGCATTTAGAGGATATCCAGTTACAATATTTTTTTAAGATTATTTGAAATAAAGGATTTTATGAGAGTTGATTTTTATTTTACAAATGATGAGATTTATACGGCAACCATCACCCGTAATGCCGAAAATTTTGATGCCATCTGTGGAGAGATCTGTTCGAAGGGGCCGTCGATTGCTGAAGCAGTCGACAATTTAAAAATAAATTTAAAAAGGCATTTCATCAAACTGCGATGCTGCAGTGCCATCCAAACTGCTCAAGCAAGGCCATTGCTTCAAGTTTCATAATCTTTCCTTGTACTGCTGAAAATACTTGCTTTTCCTGCATTTCTAAGTAAATACCACTAACCCGTACGTGTGGTGAAGACCAGTTTTCACCACACATGCTCAGACCAGCGGCATTCTTTTTTATAAAACAAATCAACGATGGGTACTTGTGAAAAAACCAGCATTCACCATCTATACTTCTGCCGTTGAAGCAATTGTTGTTGTGCTGCTCATTTTTTTGATTATTGGAGACATCTCTGTTTTCTCATTTCAAAGCGATAAGCTCACTCATCAAGCCCAGGAACGATTCCATCAGGAATTCAAACTGATCAAGAGTTTCATGCGACAAGCATTGCTGGCAAAAGACCAGACTGCTGCAAAGCAATTTTTAGCACTACAAATACAAGAGGCCTCTCATATCGTGAAATTGAGTGCGCTTCTTCCTGATAAATCCCCCATTCTTGAATATGAAAAAGAAACACATCCCAAACACACATTTCATATCAAAGAAGAAGTCAAACAGGCCAATCAAACCATTCTCATTCTAGATGCCATCTATGACATGACAGAACTCCACAGATCATTAGCGGAGATCAGTGCAATACTTATTATCGGATCTGTCATCCTGGTGACTATTATCGGAATCTGTTTATGGATCACCCTCAAGCATGTCGCTATTTTGCCACTTGAAAAGCAAATCCTGGAACGTAAAAAAGTTGAAGACAACTTACGCTCCGCCAAAGAAATTGCAGAAGCCGCCAATCTGGCTAAAGCTCAATTTTTAGCAAACATGAGCCATGAAATCCGGACTCCTTTGAATGCTATAGTCGGCTTTAGCCAAATTTTGCTCAAAAATTCCAATCAACCCAAGTCGGAGAAAGAATCGAAACAGTATTTAAAAAACATTCAAATTGCTGGTCAAACCCTCTCTAAACTGATCAACAACATTCTGGACCTTTCTAAAGTAGAAGCTGGTAAGATGAGTATTCTGGAAGAAGATATCAACCTAAAACAGTTTTTAGAAGAAGTGTACCATCTCAATAAAGCTGCCGCATTAGAAAAAAAAATTATATATACTTACGATATTGATGAAGCACTTCCCCGATTCATTCGTACTGATCGGACCAAACTCAACCAGATTTTGACTAATTTGATTGCCAACGCAATCAAGTTCACTCCTCATGGAAAAAGGGTGAGTCTTTCTGCTGTACAAAAGAACAATATGCTCTTTTTACAAATAAAGGACGAAGGTATTGGCATATCAAAGGAGCATCAATCCAGGATATTTGAACCCTTTCAACAAGCAGACGGCACCACGACCCGACAATATGGAGGGACCGGTTTAGGGCTCACCATCACCAGGCAGCTCATTGAACTGTTAGGAGGATGGATTACGCTAAACAGCACACCAGAATTAGGTTCCACCTTTTCATTCTACCTTCCTCTTAGAGACATGTCTATCATCATGGAAGAGGAAACCGCATTGAATTCGGTTTCTCACAAGGGGATCTCACCATCCAGCAATCAGAAAAACTATCATTTTTCTAAAAACAATGTCATCCTGATCGTGGAAGACAATCCGATGAACCAGCTTTTCATTGAGGCCCTATTTGATGACTTGGAACTGGAAGTGAACATGGCAGACAATGGAATAGAAGGCATAGAGAAAGCAAAAGAGCTTTATTCTCAAGGCACTCCTCCGAATCTGATACTAATGGACATTCATATGCCGCAAATGGATGGGATCACTGCGACTAAAGAGCTTCGTCAAATTCCTGAATTTACAAATACCCCCATCGTAGCACTAACTGCGGATGTCTACGAAAACCACAAAAATACGATAGGTGAAAAAGGGTTTAGCGAATTCCTGACCAAACCTGTAAGTTTGGATACATTTTTACCATTGCTGAACAAGTATTTAGAACGGGAGACTTCCCTGTCAGCAGAGAATCTGCAGATCATGACCTTCCACAAGGAAACACCAGACCCCTCAAGCAACGAATTGAACGATTTAACTCGTCTATCCGAGTTACTGGAGATTTTGGATGCCGAGGTCGAAGACTCCTGGCAAAAAATCACTGAAATTATCACAATTGGTGACGTGGAGGATTTTGCAAAAAAGGTGCGGAGATTAGGAGAGGAATATCATTACAAAACTCTTGAACATTGGGGTAATCTCCTACTTGCTCAAACCAGTATGTTCGACATGGAAGCATTGTCGAGCTCGCTTCAAAAATTCCCAGCAATTGTTAAAAGCATGAAGGCGCGTCTTTGACTAACTTTAGGAACGATTTGTGTATAAATCAAAAAAACATACTATTCCGCAATTTGAATCATACCAATAAAGATGAATGAAACATTGTATAAAAATCCACATATTTTGATTGTTGATGACAAACCTCAAAATATTCAGATTCTCGGGAAAACTTTGAGGGAGCACCAATACGAAATTACTGTTGCAAACAGTGGGAAGCAGGCACTCAAGGTAGTGGAAAAGTTATTGCCAGACTTGATTTTGCTGGATATCATGATGCCCGAAATGGATGGTTTTGAAGTTTGTGCACAATTGAAAGCTTCTGCAAATACCAGAGATATACCCGTCATCTTTTTAACTGCCTATGCTGATTCGGATAACCTGGTCAAAGGGTTTGAATGCGGAGCAATCGACTATATCACCAAACCGTTTCACATTGCCGAAGTCATAGCACGGGTCAAAACGCAGCTGGAACTGAAACTAAGTAAAGAAATTTTACAAGAAAAGAACATTCAGCAAAAAGAGCTCCTGCACATTCTCTGCCATGACCTGGCCAACCCAATTAGTGTCATCAAAACCTATCTCAATTTTGCCGAAATTGAACCAGAACTGCTGAGGGAAAAAAAAGATACCATGGTGCTGGCTGTCGACAACGCATTGGAAATCATCGAATTTGTCCGCAAAATGAGAACCCTGGAAGAAAAAAAAATTGGTTTTTCACTAGAGGCGATTCCTTTAAAAACAACCATTCAGCAATCCATTGCTGTTTTGCAAGAAAAATTTTCTGAAAAAAATATCACCCTCATCATTAATGTGGATGACCATCTGTCTATTTTGGGAGAAAAGATTTCGTTCACTAATTCTGTATTGAACAATGTCTTGACAAACGCCATCAAATTTTCGTTTCCCAACGGCCAGATTATTATTGATGCCCAAAAACTGGATAATTTCATTACGATCACCGTAAAAGATTTTGGAATTGGCATGTCGGAACAATTGGTTCACGATGTGTTTGATATCAGCAAAGAAACCAATCGTAAAGGAACCCAGGGGGAAACTGGAACGGGTTTTGGCATCCCGCTCATAACAAAATTCATTACTGCTTATGGTGGTAAAATTGATCTGGTTTCAAAAGAAAAATCTGATGATTCGGATACTCATGGCACCGAAGTCAAACTCACACTAAAAGCAGCTTAGACGAATTGAAATATGAATCCACAACAACAAATAGAACCTCCTGGTATATTGTTAATTGACCTTTCTCCAACGATCGTGTCTTTCTTTGAGGAAGTATTAGAGTCATTAGATATGCATACGTTCTGTACCCATTCATCAGCAGAATCTTTACAAATTACAGAACAAAAAGAACTGGCACTGATATTGTTAAACTTGGAAGATTCTTCGATAGATGGTTTAGCAACAGCAGAAAAATTACGTGCTTCAGAAAGAGGACGGATTGTTCCTATTATCTTTCTTACATCAGTCGACAAAGAACAAAATTATCTTTTTCAAGGTTATGAATCAGGGGCTGTTGACTATTTATTTTTTCCACTAAATCCCCTAATTGTGCAAAGCAAAATACAGATTTTTATTGATTTCTATTTTCAGAAACAGCAACTGGCGGAAAGCGTCAGTATCTTGAAAGATATCAATGAGCAGCTCCGGGAATCGGTTGAGATTATTCAAGAACAGCAGGACCAAATCAATTATGAACTGGATGAAGCCAGAAACACTCAAAAAAATTTACTCCCCCACAAGTTACCAGACATTCCTGATATGAAAATTGCCTGTAAATTCACACCAATGGCTCAAATTGGAGGAGATCTTTACAATATTTTTCCTCTGGATGAACAACGATTTGGCATCATGATCATGGATGTGACGGGGCATGGTGTTCCTGCGGCTCTTCTGTCGTTTATGATTTCTGCCATGTTTGCCAGTAACGCCAATATCAATAGGGATCCCAGGGATGTTGCGATGGGGACAAATGGGGCATTGGAAGGAAAGCTGGAGGACGAAAAGTTTGCCAGTATGTTTTATGGGGTGTATGACGCAAAGACCAAGGTAATTACCTATGCCAATGCGGGACATCCTCCAGGCTTGATCTTACGCCCGTCTACCAATGAAATATTTGAATGCTGTATTACGGGCAGCTTGATAGGTGCTTTTTCCAACAACATTGCAAAATATGATCAGCAAACTTTTGCTTTTAAGCCGGGTGATAGGTTTTTTCTTTATACTGATGGTATTATCGAAACAAAAAATAAGGAAGGGAAAATGCTGAAACGTGCAGGGCTGAAATCTTTTTTGCTAGAAAATTCACAATCATCTGTAGAAGAAATACTGAATGCTATTTATGAATTTTTGCATGAATACAGTGAAGCTTCAGACTTCAGCGATGATATTACCCTTATTGGTTTACAAATCGACTGAGCCAACATTTTATTTTTCTTCCAGCATCACCAATGCTTCTGCTTCGTCCTTTGCAAATGTAAGTAAATCCAATAATCCCATGTCATAAAGACTGTCCTCCGCTTCCTTGGGAGCATGGCAAAGAATAAACGACCCTTGTCTGGAGCTGCTTTGCTTATACCCCATGATCATCATACCAATTGCCAATGAACATAAAAAGGAAACTTTTTTTAAATTAATCACCATGTTTCGATGCTCTCGAGAAGTCAAAACCCTGCGAAATTTTTCTACTTCCTCATGAGTAATCAATTCTCCATTGACCGTGATGATTAAAGTATTCTTACTGACCTCTTTTTCAATTAATTCCATAATATTCCTACTAATAGTCTATGTGATCGTATTTGTTTTTCTACTCATTTTTGCTTGTTTCCTTCTATAGTACCGTAAATCAGGTTTTGTTTTGGCATAGATTTGTCACTCATACTTCATCGCGAGGCAAGAGTGAAGAAGCGATCTAATTTGGATATTTAGGTTGCTTCGTTGTATCTCATCGAATAGTAGGATAAAAAATTATGCTTTCTTATCTGTATCCATCATAGAACCTTGACTACTCAATGATTCCATCGTATGTTTATAAAATTTCACTTCTTGCTAAAGTCTCTCAAATCGTGCTTCATGGAACTTTCTCACCACATTACAAATAACATTTGTCTTATTTCCATTACCGGGGACATCACCAAAGATGAATCACCTAGTATTCAAGAAGATCTTTTGCATCTTGTAGAGCAAAAAAACTATCGTGGGAATATCATCAACCTTGAAAATGTTTCCAGTATTGATTCCAGTGGAATTGGTGTGATTGTTTCTATTTTTCGTGCTTGTCAAACAAAGGATACCAGACTGTGTCTTTGTCAATTGAACAAGAAAGTAACAAATGTTTTTGAGTTAATTGAGCTTGATAAAATTATCCCTATGTATCCCACAGAAGAGAAGGCATTAGCAAGCTTTAAAGAGTAATCCATTCCTTGCTGTTCACTGGCTTTTGGTTACATGATGAACATAAAACTGACATGCTCAATTTGCTTCTTTAAACTGCAGCTCCGCCAATCTTGCATACAGAGGAGACGATTTTTGTAATTGCTGATGCGTTCCCACTGCCATGATTTTTCCGTCTTCCAGCACGGCAATTGTATCTACATTTTTGACGGTTGCCAATCGATGAGCGATGATCAGCGTGGTTCTGTTTTTAATGAGTTGTTCCAGCGCAAGTTGCACCATGTATTCGCTTTCAGCATCCAACGCGCTGGTCGCTTCATCAAGTAAAAGAATTTTCGGGTTTTTTAAAACAGCACGAGCAATGGCAATCCTCTGCCGCTGTCCACCGGACAGCCGTATTCCTGATTCTCCCAGATAAGTACCATACCCTTCAGGCAGCTTGTTAATAAATTCCACAGCGAATGCGGCCTCTGCCGCAGCTTTGATTTCATCATCACTGGCATCTGGTTTTCCATATCGAATGTTTTCCCAGACACTGTTGCTGAATAATGCTGGCTGCTGGGGCACAATAGCAATGTGCTTTCTCAGTTCTTTGGGATCGAGGGTTCTGATATCAAAGGTATCAAAAAGAATCTGACCTTCCTGGGGGTCGTAAAACCGCAGCAGCAGTTCAAAAATTGTTGTTTTACCTGCTCCTGATGGACCGACCAAAGCCAGCTTTTCTCCTGGATTCACATGTAAATTCAGTTGACTGACGGCAGGAACCTGCAATCTGGACGGATAGGCAAACGTTACGTTATTGAAGGATAACATTCCCTGGACATCTTCCTGGAGAGACTGCCCGTTTGCAGGAGGCTGTATCAGGTTCTCCGCATAGAGTAAATCCATCAAACGCTCGGTAGCCCCTGCGGCACGCTGTAAATCCCCAATCACTTCACTGATGGTGGCTACCGATGAACCCACCACAACGGCATAGAAGACAAATGCCGCTAACTCTCCGGCAGTGATACTCCCATTGATCACATCCTGCCCCCCTACCCAAATCATGAAGACAATGGCAGAAAAGACGAGAATCATCACAATTCCAATCAACCAGGCCCTTTGACGGATTCTCCGAACGGCCACAACAAATGAGACTTCCACCTGTTGTGAGAATTGTAACACATCTGTTTCCTGATGATTGAACCCCTGCACCGTTTTTATATTATGCAGTGATTCTCCCACATAGGAACCCACATTAGCAATTTCGTCCTGAGTGATCTTCGATAGTGTTCTTACCTTTCGACCAAATATTAAGATGGGGGTGATTACCAGGGGAACGGAGATCATCACCAGAAAAGTCAACTTGACGTTGGTGATGAAAAGCCAGACCAACCCTCCGCAGAACATCAAACCGTTTCTCAAAGCCATGGATACAGACGAACCAATCACCGTCTGCAAAAGAGTCGTATCGGTGGTAATCCTTGATTGTATTTCACTGCTTAGATTGGTTTCAAAAAAACTGGGGTGGAGTTCAATGACATGATTGAATACTGCTTTTCGTAAATCGGCTGTCACACGTTCCCCAATCCAGGAAACCAAGTAATACCGGGTGAATGTGCCAAAGGCAAGCAGGCTTACCATCACAAATATAATTCCTACAATCTTTGCCAGATTATCAACAGATCCTAGCACAAACCCTTCATCGACCAGCATCCGGAATCCCTGCCCAATGGAGAGAGATACTCCTGCCGTAAAAATCAAGGCGATCCCAGCAAAGATGACCCGTAGTTTATAAGGGGAAATGAATTGTAAAACAGAGAGTAAAACCCGTATGTTTTTACTGGAAGTACGTTCCACCAAATCACACTTTCATAAAAAAAACAGACTCAGGAATCTAGAAAACTCAGGAGTTTTTCTAGATTTTATTTCAAATCGAATTTCCTCCAGTTTCTGAGCGTATCTATGAAATCATCCTGCCCGACATAGTCTTTTATTTGCTGTTCCTCTTGTGTATATTCCTGGTTTGTTGATTGTTCCACAAGGGAATCAAACTGACTTTCCTCTTCAGATTCTTTTCGATGTTTTTCATAATGTTCCAGCATTGACAAAATCGCAGCATTGATGAACTGATTTTTTGATATTTTTAGAAGGCTGGTAGTGTCTTCTAAACGCTGCAATGTACTCTCATCGATCTGAATCGTTAAGTGCTTTCCCTTTTCGGTAGGAGCATTCAACAGGGCATGGGAATTGTCATGAGATACGATTCTGGCATCAAGGATTTCGCGCAGCCGACCTTCATGTTCTTTCAAAAAATCCAGTAAATCTCTATACTCTGATATCTCATTACTGGTATTGCTGTTCGTGTTTTGTTGGGAATGTTTATTCATTGTGTCCTATCCTGATAACAATGTCACTGCAGTAAGATATAAACAGGGGCAATCATGTCAAATTTTGTCCTTTTCAAGACTCTGGCAATTTCGTCACAAACTCCTATCAATTTAAGAGATCCTCCCGTTTTTTTTATTTTATTGGAAATCATAATCAAACTGCCGATTCCAATACTGCTCACATTGTGTAAACCCGATAAATCAATGATGATTCTGTTTTTTCCTCCATCCACTATTGCTTCTACATATTGACGAAAACGGTTCACCTCATCCATATTCAATTCAGATTGTCTCATCTGTATTACACAGAATTCGGTCATGTCCCAGTTCACATCGCTTCTCCTCAAAATTGTAAAAACGATAACCTGATTAGCATTGTTTACACCAGGAATATCAGGTTATCAAGGGTGTTGGCGTTAAAAAAAATATTCTATTTTTTCACCAATCACTTGTCATTTACAGAGAACCCTATACAATAACTTCCTTTGAATCAAGGAAGAAATGACTACAGGATTGTTGACTGACAAAATGATAGAAAATAATGATACGGTTTCCGTAAAAATTTATGGTGCATTACGCCACTGTAATTTTATGGAAATGGATTTCCCCAAAAAACAACTTATCTCAGGCAGCATGATCTCTATAGAGGAGCACCCTTATAAGATTGTGTCCATCATCGAAACATCTCCTGAACAATATTCAATCAATGTGATGCTCCAGGAATACAACTGATTAGGGCGAAAAAATAAAACGCAACTTCCCCGTCAAGCTATCCACGCCTTCTTGTTTGAGACGATCCACTGCGGCACTTGCCGTGTGATCATTGTCCAGCATCACCTGCTCTAACTTTTCACAGAACTCAGGAACTTCTTCCCCAGACAATTCTTTTGGCACATAAAATGGTGTACCGAATGAGCTCACAGCAATGGTAAATGGTTTTGGGATTTTATGATGATCCCAGCTTTTGTGGACGGTGTGCTGATCAAGAGCGTCGAAGCTCCATGGAACAATGGGCATGCCTGTCATCTTTGCCATCATGATTGCACCCGACTGTACCTTATGAATGGGGCCTTTGGGCCCATCAGGGGTGATGGCTACGGGATAGGGGCCTTTCAAATACTTGATCATTTCACGAAGAGCCCGGGTTGCTCCTTTGGAGGTAGATCCGCGAATCGGCACAAAATTGAATTGTTCCATGACCTTGGCAATCATCTCTCCATCCCTGCTGTTGCTGATCATCGAACCATAATACTGGTCTCTCAAAATCCAGCAGCTGAAATAAATGTTGCTGTGCCAGGTAGAAAGAATATAATTTTGTTTCAATGGTTCAATGGCTTCTTTGTTCAATTCGATAACCTTTGTCGTAAGCCCTGTCAGCCGAATCATCCAGGAAAAACAGCGGGTGATGATGATATCTTTCATAAAGACACTCGTTTCTGATGATCATATATGGACAATTTCCCAGATTAAGGCTATATATGATTATGACTTAACCATTTTTCCCTGAAAAAGACAAAATAGAAAAGGTAGTTATGACAGCTCGTGTTAATTTTACAATCACTCCGGGGATTGATCAACGAATGAATAGTTGGCAAAAAAAATCCAAGGAACATAAACCTGAAACAGCACCGTGTATTACTATTTCCAGAGAATTTGGATGTGAAGCGTACCCTGTTGCTGAAAAGCTCCAACAAAAATTATCCAACAGTACAGGCTCTGAGTGGTTGGTACTGGATGCCAAGCTATTGGATAAAATTGCAGAAGAGTCCGGTTATTCTGTAGCAGACATACAACATGCCGGAGACACAAATCCAATCTTCCATTCCATGATGTCCTTATTTATGGGAAAACAACGTCCAGAGCAATTCGAAATATTTTCTTATATCAAAAAAGCCATTCGGCATTTTGCAAAAGCTGGTAATTGCATCATCATCGGAAGAGGCGGAGTGAACATCACACAAAATCTTTCCAACTGCGTCCATTTCCGTTTGGTAGCTCCTTTTGAATTCCGTGTCAAAAAATTGGCCAGCATCCAGGATATTGATGAAAACGAAGCAAGACAAATTATTCAGGAACGGCAAAATCAACGAGACGATTTCATCAACAGGTTCACTGGATCATCTGCCAGCGATTCCTCTCTCTATCATTTGGTTATCAATAACGGCAAATACACACCCGACCAGATAGCAGAAATTATTGAATGGACGGTTTCACAGACACTGGGGAAATGATCATTGATGGCTGATGTCCTCACTCTTTAAGCAGGCTGTTTGCCTATCATCTTATGAGGGATGAAGAAATAAAATACCATCTTACTGGTCTTTTCCGTCGAAAACAGCGTTGCTTGATTTTCCAATATTCCAATATGTGTGCAATCAATCGTCTTTTTCCAATCGGATTATGTGGCGGTGATGTTCAACCAGTCATTGATCAAGTAACGTGAAATGGAAATAATGGAAGGCAGCTTCAAGGTCTTATTCTGTTTTCCTTCCATGACCTCTTCCCGGGAAAACCAGCGTGCGTCTTCCAATTCATCATCTTTGAGATGAATCGCCGGGTCAATGGCTGTTGCATGGAATCCCAGCATGAGGGATGAAGGAAATGGCCATGGCTGGGAGGATTGGTAATGTATTTCTCCAACGAGCACCCCGGTTTCTTCCTGAACTTCACGCACAACCGCATTTTCAATGCTTTCACCAGGCTCCACAAACCCTGCGATGGTAGAATACATTTTCTTAGGCCACATCGGCTGTCTTCCCAGCAGGCACTTGTCTTCATGAGTTACCAGCACAATCACACTGGGATCAGTCCGTGGAAAGTGCAGCTGCTTGCATTGATCATTGGTACAATCTCTTTGATGCCCTCCAATAACACTAGCAGTTGGAGAACCACAATCCCCACAAAACCGATGTCGTTGATGCCAGTACACCATGGCACGGGCGTAAGCATACAAAGCCCCTTCACGAGGCCCCAGGAATGCCCCAAACATTTTAAGTTCCAGAAATTTTCCAAGTGCTGAAAATCGTTCAGGAATGGAAGAATCTTTGGTGGGTAATCCAATGGCAAAGTAATTTTTTCCTGCGTCTTTTCCTAAAAAAGTGTTCGATTCGGCAAGATCCAACAAACTCTTGGCATTTTTTGACTCTAAAAAAAGAGGAGTCTGTTCATCCAGAAAAAGATTTTGTAGACGCCAGACAGGAATGATGCGGGTTTGAGGACTGCTGAGCTGAGCATCCAGCCATTCCTTGTCCAACCGTCTTTCTGCGGCACGATTAAGGGGGTGGGCTGAAAATGTGTTTTGTAATGAGCGTTGATAATGATCCATAATAATATTTTCAAAAAGTCAGTCAATTCCTCCCATCAGGGTGTATTTGATTTCGGTATAATCATCCAGCCCGTACTTGGAGCCCTCTCGGCCAAGTCCTGATTCCTTATAACCTCCAAATGGTGCAATTTCTGTAGAGACCAACCCTTCATTGACCCCCACCATTCCGTACTCCAGAGCTTCGCTCACGCGCCAGGCCCGTCCAATATCCCGGCTGTAAAAATAAGCAGCCAGGCCAAACTGCGTATCATTGGCCATGGCAACCACCTCTTCTTCAGTGGTGAATTTAATAACAGCAGCCAGCGGTCCAAATGTTTCCTCTTTGCAAACGAGCATGGAAGGCTTAACATGACTGAGTATGGTTGGCTCAAAGAATGTTCCTCCCAGGCCATGACGTTTTCCCCCTTGGACAACAGTAGCTCCATTTTGTACAGCATTCTGAATATGACGTTCCACTTTTTCTACGGCGGTCTGATTGATCAAAGGGCCTTGCGCAACGCCTTCTTCCATTCCGTTTCCTATTTTCAATTCACTCACCTTGTGAGCAAGCTTCTCAACAAACTGATCATAAACAGAAGCTTGTACATAAAACCGATTGGCACAAACGCAAGTCTGGCCTGTATTGCGGAATTTAGCAATCATGGCCCCTTCAACAGCTTTGTCCAAGTCAGCATCTTCGAAAACAATATAGGGGGCATTTCCCCCCAGCTCCATGGAAACTTTTTTGACGGTATCGGCACATTGCCGCAACAGCAGTTTTCCCACAGCAGTGGAACCTGTGAATGTCAATTTCCTGACAATTGGATTGGAAGTCAACTCACCTCCGATTGCTTCGGCAGGGCCGGTCACAACATTGAACACACCAGGAGGAATCCCCGCTTGTTCTGCCAGATAGGCTAAAGCAAAGGCCGAAAAAGGAGTTTGAGGATCAGGTTTGAACACCATGGTGCAGCCAACCGCCAGGGCAGGACCAATTTTTCGGGCAATCATGGCAATGGGGAAGTTCCAGGGAGTGATGGCCGCAACCACGCCAACAGGTTCTTTGGAGACAATAATCCGAGCATCACTTTTGTGAGAGGGAATGGTTTCACCATAAGCACGCTTTGCTTCTTCTGCAAACCATTCAATAAAGCTGGCCGCATACAAGACTTCTCCCATAGCCTCGGTCAGCGGTTTTCCCTGCTCCGTTGTCATGAGCACGGCCAAGTCTTTCTGATGCCGGACAATCAAATCATACCAGCGTTTCATGATCACAGAGCGTTCCTTAGCAGTGGCAGCTCTCCACGCACCAAACGCTTCATGAGCAGCAGCAATGGCTTCCTTGGTTTCATGAGCACCCATGCTGGGTACAGAACCAATCGTTTTTCCTGTTGCAGGATTGACTACCTCAATTCCTGCCCCGTTCCCACTGATCCATTTTCCTCCAATGTAACATTGGGACCGAAACAAGCCTGTATCATTCAGTGATATTGTCATTTGTTTCCCCACGTTTTTAATGTCATGTATTTTGAAGCTTCTTGCGCTCCGATGACCGATTTACCAACTGTTGGAAGCCTTCCTGGAGATCAATAAAAAAGGAGAACAGGACAGGCACAAAGAATATAGAAACCAGGGTTGAAAGCAAGAGACCTCCCAAAACAGCACTCCCCAATCCACGATACAGCTCCGACCCGGCACCTGGAACCACGACCAATGGCAACAACCCTAAAACACTGGTCATGGTGGACATGAAAATAGGCCGTATGCGAACCTTGACGGCTTCCAAAACGGCCTCATTCTGAGAAAAATTTTCGTTGCGAATGAGCTGCAAGGCCTTTGCAACGATCAAGATGGGATTATTGACCACAATACCAATCAACATGAGAAACCCCAGCATGACCAGCACATCCAAGGGTTGAGGAGCAACGAAATGATTGATAGCTGACAACAGAAGCATTCCGCCAGCCCCTGCTACGGGAAGAGATCCCATGATCACCAATGGGTAAAAAAAGTTTTCAAACAAAACCGCAAGCAGCAGAAAGGTAATGCCCAGGGCAATCAAAAAACCTGTTTGCAGTGCCAGTCGGGTTTTCGTAAAATCGCCGGCAGTTCCGCTCAATTCTATGCGAAAGCCCGGCATGTTCTTATTTTTTTCCAAGGCAGGAGTAACAATTTTGTCTTCGATCAGATGGAGGGCCTCATCAAGAGAAATATTTTCTGGAGGAGAAACTCGTAGTGTGATGACTCGGCTTTGTGCAATTCGGTTGATTTGGTTGGGACCGACTTGTTCTACAATCTCAGCCACACTGGCAATGGGAATGCGCTGACCTGATGGAGTTGTTAAAGAGAGGCTTGAAAAATCGGCCACGCTTTTAACCCGATTATCTTTTGACGCAAGAGTAATATCCAGAATATTTCCATCATTTTCTACGAATTCGTCTATTTTTCTGCCGTCGGTATAAACATCCACGATCAAGCCAAGTTCCTGGGTACTCAGTCCCATGGCAGCCGCACGCTCTGGATTCAGCAGAACCTGAATCTCAGGCGTACCTATTTCCAACGATGGAATGGGTCGAACCTGCCCCCCTGGTATGATGCCTCTGATTTGTCCAAACATTCCCTGTCCCACGCGGGTAATGTCTTCCAAATGATCCGCATAGATTTCGATATCAATGGAACGTCCTGCAGCCAAGCCTCGTTCAAACAAAGAACTTTGCTGGGTCACTCCATACATTCCAGGAATTTTGGAAAGTGTTTTATTAATCACAGGAATCAATTCACTGACCCGTTGAGGGTCTTTGGAAACGGCTCCAATGATCAAAATGGTTCCAAATCCGACATAAAAGACACGATCAATTTGGGGATAATTGGGTTCTTCGCCCTTCAAATACGGGTCCAATTCCTTCATTAAAAAACGCCCGATTCGTTCATACTCTTCTGTATTGTATCCCGAGGGAGGAATCAAGTAGCCAAATAGCAGGTTACGGTTGCCTCCCGGCAGATATTCTAACTTGGGCATTGCGGCATAAATCAGCAGCACCGACACCAGCAGCACCGATACTAAAAAAATAAATTTATGCTTCCATGTTTTTAGAATCCAGCGCAACGCACTCAGGCAAAAGTTCACCAACCTTCCCGCTTTTTTTCGCAAGCCCTGGTAAAAAGAAAATGTTTTTTCACCTTCTTGAAGCACTTCTATCTTTTTCCCTTTCAAAAGCCACATATACAGAGAGGGAATCACCACAACAGCAACCACCAGTGCCAACATGATGGCGCTGCAAATAGCAATGGAGATGTCGGCAAACAATTGCCCAGCCTTCTCTTTGACAAAAACGACCGGAAGGAAGACCGCCATGGTTGTCAAACTAGAGGCCAAAATAGCCCCCCACACATCATGGGTGGCTTTCAGTGCAGAATCGTAGAGGCTGTTGCCGCGCAATCGATACTGATCAATATTTTCCAGCACAACAATAGCACTGTCGACTACCATTCCTACTGCAAAGGCCAAACCGGCCAAACTGATCACATTGATATTTCTGCCAAAGGCATGCAGGAACACAAAAGTTCCAATGATACTGATTGGAATTGCCAGGATGACCACCAGAGAAGAACGAAAATCTCCTAAAAAGAGGAGCAGGACACAAAAGGCAAGAAAACCTCCAATAAATAAGTTGTTGATCACCAGCCTGATAGCACTGTTGATGTAGTACCGAGGATCTGAAAGACGCTGGATTTTCAGCTTTTCTCCGGCTAGTTTTTGTTTATTCAAACGTTCAATGGTTTCAATGACCTTTTCGGTCACTTCCAGTACATTCGCCCCATGTTCGCGGTAGACAGGAAGCACCATGGAAAATTGATTATTGATCAGTACAGAAGCTGTGGGGGATTGATAACCAATGCCCACTTCAGCAACATCTCTCAAGTAAATGGACTGTCCTTCGTTTTTTCTGATGATCAGGTTCCCCAAATCCTGTACATTGCGAAACTTTGTCAATGTCCGCACCACATATTTCCGTTTTCCTTCATCGATACTTCCTCCGGAGATATCAATGTTTTCTTTTCGGATGGTGTTGATCAGCGCTGAGATGCTGATGTGGTAAGTTGCTAATTTTTCTGAGTCAAAAAGAATCTGTATCTCTTTTTCACGTCCGCCAAAAATCCGGGTTTGTGAAACGCCAGGAATCTTCTCAAACTCTGGAGCAATTTCTTCTTCAGCATACTTGAAATATTCACCAATGGGTCGAGGGTTTCCTTCTGTGGTGCTCAATTGGGTCCAGACCACAGGAGATGAGTTAATGCCGGAGGTGAGAATACGAGGACGCAATGAGTTTTCAGGATAATCAACCACCTGATCCAATTCGTTGGAAACACGCAGCAACGCATTATCGAGATCGGTGCCAATAGCAAACTCTAAAATGATTTGCCCACGACCAGGCCATGATTCACTGCGTATTTGCACCAGACCTGTCACATTGCGAAGTGCCTCTTCCTGCTTGATTACAATTTCTTTTTCCACTTCATACGGACTGGCTCCAGGCCAGATAGTCTGCACGGTCAACTGCGGCGTTTCAACGTCAGGAGTCAGCTGAATTGGAATTTGCAGTAATGCGGTCAATCCCGAGACAATCACAAAAGCAATCAAGGCTGCAACGATTGCTGGTTTTTCAAGAAAGAAGCGGATCAGTGCCATAAGGAGTTTTTATTGAACAGGGATGTCTTTGTTTATTGTGACGGGAGTGCCTGGGAAAATTCTCTCATTGCCTCGTATGACAACTTGCTCTCCAGGTTTCAAGGATTTTGCTTCAATCACGACCAGCTCTTTTTGATTCCCCTTCACTTGAACCGGGATGATCTGGGCAATTCCTTCGCGCACCACGACCACATGAGTGCGATCGCCACGCCGAACGATGGCATCTCGAGGCACCAGCAGTTTTTTCATCGGTTTTCCAATGGGGATGGTGGCCTGAGCCAACAGGCCGCTCAACGCTTCTTTTTCAGGATTGGCAACATGGATCTCTACTAAAAAATTTCCTGTTGATCCCTCTACATGATTGACCACCGACGTGATAGTTCCTTCCCGTTTTTGTGTAGAATTCCCAACTTGGACATGTGCAAGTCCACCAACAAGAACTTCTCCTAAAAATTTACCTGGTACTCCCAGTTTTAGTTCCAATACATCATAATTGACGATCTGATACAACACATGAGAGGGTGTGGTCCACATGCCTATTTCTGCAGAAGAAGAAATAATCTGCCCATCGAATGGAGCCTTCACGGAGTAACTATCCACTAAAGTACTCAAACGGTGGATTTCTGCATTTCTTGATTCAACCGCAATTTGCTGTACGAGGTAATTGGTCTGGTCATCATCCAGTTTTTCCTGGGATGAAATTTGTTTTTTCATGAGAAATTTTGTTCTTTTGAACTTTCTCTCCATCGAGTCCATTTGAATTTTTGCCTGCTTCAAAGCAATCTTTGCAATTTGGAGGCTCCCTTCCTGGGCAGGGTTGACGGCTTGTGCCAGCAGTTCTCCTTTTTTGACAAAATCCCCTTCATGCTTGAAGACTTGCTTGATCCTTGCAGAATCATCCACGGACAAAAATGCTTGCTGCAATGGATGCAGAGTACCGGTGAGCTGAATTTGAGACGAGTGAAGCTCTTCCTTTACTGCAGCTGCAACAACAGGGACCGGAGGTCTCTTTGCTTTTTCCCCTTTTTGCTGGGCCGGCAAGGTCAATGGCAAAAAGCTGATGAAAGATGCACAAATCAAAATATGTATATACTTGTACATCGGATTCCTATTCAAAAGGTTCATGCGTTTTCTCCAATATGAAAGGCTCATTGCCGAAGGGAAATCCAAAGTGGAGGCCTTGGCTGATATACGTCTGGAATTAAAAACCTGATTGTTTCTAAACTTTGTTTCGTCAAATTATCAACTTACGCATCACTTGCTTTATGGAGTTGTTCCCATCCGATATTTCCACAGGATATCGCATGAAAGACAAATATTACTCAAAACGCCAATCAATCATCATCCGACGTATTGTCGTTGCTGGTATTGCTTACACGATTCGCCCTTCTTTCGTAACACCCTATTTAACAGCTCGTGTAGATGAAATCGAACCCTATCTTTTTCTTCGTAAATTCAACGTTCCTTTTTGGGCATTAGAACGCCTCTCTGGTAAATCTATGACATTTTGGTATCGCCTTGAGGGACATCTTGGCTCCTTTAGTTTGGTAGGAACCACAATTGCTCAACCCTAAAATTTACCCAAACATGTTTTAGCTGATGAAAAGCATTCTCGAATTCTCAAGCGCAAAGCTTATGTGGCTTTTACGGTTGCTGAAGAATGTGTCCTTGGAGCCGGTGTTTCATGGAATGCCGATGAAAACGGATTACTCGAAGCTTATCGCCCCTTTCAGCAAGAATCTCAGGTGCTCTGTCCTGGATACGCGCCAGAAATTTATAACTTTGCTCCATCCAATCCACAAACCATTAAACGCCACAATGGCTGGCAATCACCTGCTGAACGGCTGAATCAGTTTCACTATCACGAGTGTTGGCTGCAGAATCTCTTGATTTCTGCCTCATTGGGAGGATTTCGAGGCCCTCCCCAAAATTAGAAACAATCAGAAAATTTATTCTCCAATCCAAACAATTCTTGTTTCATTAGTAAAATAATTAATTAAAAATAACAAGTGCGTTCATCGTGGGATAGGTTCATATTTAGTAGTTTTATCAAACTCGATCATTTACATTTCAACTGCATTTGGTTCAAAATATCCATATCGTTACAACCATAAGACTCTTATTAGAAAAATCTCACTCAATTCCATCATTCAGGAAAGTAACGGCAAGTGAAAATCAGCATACGACTTTTGATTACTGCTTTATCGGTTTCATTGATTCTGCTGGCGACTGTGATCGTTACCTGGGTGAGTATTTCCATCATGACCCAGGAAGTTGATGACAATCTCTATCATAGCGGAAAAGAAGCGCTGGAAGAGGTCATACAAAAAGAAATTTTTACTTACTTTGAGCAGGCAGAACAATTAGCGGTCAAACTTTCCCGCAATCACAATTTTGTGGAAATGCTGAAAAAGCAAGATGCCATGCCGCTCAGGCAATGGCTGGAACTGGAGATTGAAAACACCGCATTGATTGAAGTGTTCAACCAGAATTTTGAACTGTTATGATTGGAACAGTAGGAAGTGAAACCCGCATCGATTCGACGGTTTTGGGAGATGCGGTGAATTTGGCATCCAGGCTTGAAAGTGTCACCAAAGTGTATGGTGTGGGAATTGTTATCAGTGGAGAAACTTATCTGCTCTTGAACAAGCCAGAACAATTCCAGTGCAGAGAACTGGACAGAATTCGGGTCAAAGGAAAAAAAGAACCCATGGGGATTTTTGAAGTATTCGATTGTGATCCTCCCGATATTCAGGAAATGAAACGTAAAACGGTAGGTTATCTTTTGGAAGGATTGGTATTTCGTCAAATCCAACAATGGGACATGGCACAAAATGCTTTTGAAGAAATGCTGCAAATCAACCCGGATGACCAAGTAGCCAAGCACCACCTGAAATACATCAAACAGCTGCAACTGCTTGAATTATCCGAAGAAGAATGGGATGGTGCCATTACGCTGGATCATAAGTAGAACTCGTATAAAAAAGAGCTTGTCACCATGTTTTGTAGCGTGAATTTCTTTGAATGTTTGTTGCAATGATGTAAACTTGTAAGGTCCAGATTTTAAAAAACAAATTTCAATTTTTATATACCTTAAGATCGGAGGTTCATGATGATGTTTCATATTACTAAAGAAGTTGCAGAAGATGGCTGGATCGTTGTTGAGTGCCCGGCTTTGCCTGGATGTGTCTCGCAGGGAAAAGATGAGAAAGAGGCATTAGAAAATATCAAAGAAGCCATTACAGCCTGGCTCTGGGCTGAAGATCAAAAAGCAGTGGCCGCTTTGAGGGGTGATATGAAAAAAGAAGAACTCGTTGTCGCAATTTAAACATGGGTAAGTTGAACAATATTTCTGGAAAAGACGCTGCCAAAGCATTCTCTAAATCGGGATGGAGTAAAGCAGGGCAGGTGGGAAGCCATCTTATTATGACCAAAACAGGGGAGAAGGCCAATTTATCTATACCACAGCACAAAGAACTATCCGTTGGTACACTGCGCTCTTTGATTCGTCATTCAAGTTTATCGGTTGATGCTTTCTTAAAACTATTCATACTTCACAATAGGATCATTTATGGTACTGAAAATTGAATCTAACGCTCCCAAAATTGAACAATTTTGTAAAGAGCATCATATTCTATATTTAGGGCTTTTTGGCTCATATGCACGAGGAGAACAGTCCGCTCAAAGTGATATTGATTTACTTGTGGAATTCGCTGAAAACATTCGCCTAAGTTTGTTAGATGTTGTGGGAATCGAACAAGAATTATCAGAATTATTGAACATTCCAGTAGATCTAGTAGAAAAACGTGCTCTTAAAAAGCCGATCACTCCTTATGTTATGAAAGATCTACAAACTTTATATAGCCAAACAATTTCATGAAAGATCCTTTTATCTATCTTACAGACATTCTGCAGGCTATCCAACAGATTAATGATTATACCAACGGAATTGAATATCAAGAATTTGAAAAAGATACAAAAACACAAGATGCTGTCATTCGCCAAATCACAATCATTGGAGAAGCCTCCAGTAGATTGGACTACAACATTAAAGAGGCGATTTCACCAGTCCCATGGAAACAAATCATTGGAATGAGAAATAAATTAGTTCATGACTATGCAGGGGTTTTAGCTGACCGCATATGGGAAGTGGTTCAAAAAGATTTAAAGCCTTTACGAAAGGCAATTGAAAGTTTTATTGATGAATCTTCAAATGAAGAACAAAAAAATAAATAGAATGCTAAAAATTCAACGGCATGAGTCACTCCATTTTGGCAGCAAAAAATCAATCCAACCGAAATAAATGCACCATTTCAGCAAAAAACACATCAAATACCTCCTGGTCTGGCTGCATGCCGCATTGTTTGTGCCTGTTTTTCTGTTTTTCTGGGGTTGTGAAGAATAACCACTGAGAACAGTCAGTCGTTTAACGGCGGGTCGATTGACTGCCGGAATTGCCATATCCAACAACCCTCTTTATGTATTGGATGCCGCAGGCAATACTTGTGAGTTTCCTAACTCCGAGGAGGATGGTTCTTTTGCCTTTGAATACACCCACGATGATCGGCCATTAGAAGAGCAGCAATTTATATGGAAAAATCCGTATGGTTTAGTCAACTTTTCAAACTAACACCATTGGTTACTAACCAATTGTAGCGCTTGAAATTCGCAACATTCCAGACAGTCTAGAAAAAAAGTGGCTTAGAAGGATCTAAATTATTGAACTGCACCCCATTATTCTGTTGTTTTTTACCTAAAATATTCTATACAATGAGACCATTATTCGGTATATGAATTACGATAGGGTATGATCATATTTTGAGGCACTCCGAAAGAAGGCACGGTGAAGCAATCTCATTAAAGTGCTGAAGATTACCACGTTGCTCGTACCTCGCAATGGCGAGTCTTCCCATGAAAAAAATATGATCAAGCCTTCACGATATTATCTAATTCCTTAAAATATAATATTTACATGCTTGCAAACGACTGGCTCTCCTGGCACAATTGAGGCACTGACACACTATAATAAAAAGAAGCATAAGGAGATCATGAGTTTTACAGATCGAGTTTTTGAAATGGAGGGAGCCTACTTGTTCAAAGACCTCCCTTGCGAATCACTAGAGGAATATCTGCTCCAGACTCTGGGATATCAATTGAGCAGCCTGGAAAATATCTGGTATGATCTCATTCCAGATGAAACAGCGATTTCTTCTGATTTCACATTTGCTTACCGGATGCAGTTAGAAAGAATCGTATTTCGTTTGCAAGAAATCATAGAATTTATCAAACACAGTCATGGGCCAAAAATTATTTCATTTATTTGCTCGGAAATTTCTGATTTGTTTCACGAAAAAATCATCATGGAAACAGCGTTGAACGTTAGCGAATCCAATCAAATTTCAGTTGTTTTAACGGGACTGAATACTTATTTTCAACCAGAAATTTTCACATTGAATATTGTGGATATTGCTACTATTTCCAAAGATTTAAAAAATGCAGTCAATGTGTTATTACAACGTTTGCGGTAACGACATGCTGCGTCTGCCAATAACCTAATTTTGACCTATAGGTAAGTAAGTTCAATGGATGCTGAACAACAAGAAATGATACTTGACTTCATCGCAGAAAGTCAGGATATGCTAGATACTGTAGAGCCTATGCTAATCGGGCTGGGGGAAGAACAGGAAGAAGAAGAAAGGCTCGATTCAGTCAACACAACTTTCCGTCTATTCCATACACTCAAAGGGGGAGCGGGTTTTCTTAATTTAGATACCATCAAAGTCGTTACGCACACGGCAGAAACCCTTCTCCAGCTTTATCGGAAAGATCCCTCCATTCAAGACCCTGAGTGTGTCGATACCTTAACCAAAACGACTGATTTGCTCCGCGAGATGATGGAAGCCGTGGAAACTTCATTTGAAGATAAGGGGTTTGAGTCAGAAGCAGAAATCATAATTAAAGAGTTAGAACGCAACATTAGTAAATTAAATCAAGATCCAATAACTTTCGCAGAGCCATCACCACAACCAGAACCTGCTATGGAAACTCCTTTAGAAAACAGTGCCGTTTTGCCCCCAGAGGAAGAAATGCCTGTACCACAACCGGAAATACAAGAGGTTGCTCCACCTGAACCTGCCGCTGAAGAAGTTTTTGATATTGCCGAACTTCTGCTCACTCCAGAAATGATGCAGAGTTATATTCAGGAAGCCATGGAGCAGTTAGAAGGGGCAGAGGGATCACTGCTGGTGTTAGAAAAGCTGGGCAATGATGGGGATTCTGCTGAATACATCGAAACGGCGTTTCGCAACATCCACACCTTGAAAGGCAATTCCGGATTTTTAGGGCTGGTCCAAATTGAGCAAATGAGCCATAAGACGGAATCCATTCTTGCTGAAATGAAAGAAGGGAAGTTGATTCAGGAGGATGTGATTCAGGTCATGCTGAAGGTCATTGATACTTTACGCCACGGCATTAAATCAGTGGCTGAGAAACAGCAGCTGGAATTGCCCGGATATGACGGGATTTTAAAGCAGCTGGTTGCAATTGTTGAGGGCAAGCCGATACCCGTATCAGAATCGGCTGGACAAGAACTGTCTCCCGCGCCTGAACCAGTGCAGGCATTACCAGAACCGAGCCCAACTGTTGAAAACCCTCTGCCTTCTCCAGAGAAAAAAGTGATTTCGTCACCTCCACAACCTCCTACAGAGGCCGCTTCTCACCCGGTGCAATCTCAAACACCACCCCCGTCAAAACCCTCTAAATCTTCAGAAGAAGGGGCAAAAAAAACGGCAGGGACACGTATGCTGAAGCAACCTGATATCAGGGTCAGCATCGATAAAGTGGATCAATTGATCAACTTAGTTGGAGAATTGGTCATTTCTGAAGCAATGGTTGCTCATAACCCAGATTTGGAAGGTTTAAACCTGGAACGTTTTGTCAAAGCGACCCGTCAGCTCAATAAAAATGTGAGAGACCTACAAGAAGTGGCCATGTCAATGAGAATGCTGCCCATCTCTGGAACTTTCCGCAAAATGATCCGAGTGGTGCACGATGTGTCCAAGAAAGTGAGCAAAGATGTGAAGTTGGAGCTAGTTGGAGAGGAAACCGAAGTCGATCGTACCGTTGTTGAACAAATTGCAGACCCTCTCCTTCATATCATTCGTAACGCTGTAGATCATGGAATCGACACCCCCGAAGAGCGCGCTGCAGCAAACAAACCGAAAACAGGGCTAATCCTCCTGGAGGCCAAACATTCAGGAAATGAAATTTGGATTACTATCAGTGATGATGGTCGGGGGTTGAATCGGAAAAAAATAATGGAACGTGCCATCAGCAAAGGGTTGATTGAACCGGATGCCGACCCACCCGATAGTGACATATGGAAAATGGTTTTTGCCCCGGGCTTTTCTACTGCCGAACAAGTAACCGATTTTTCAGGACGCGGTGTGGGCATGGATGTGGTCAAGAGAAATATAGAAAAACTGCATGGCCGCATTGATGTCACCTCTACTCCAGGAAGTGGATCAAAATTTATTCTGAGAATTCCACTAACACTTGCTATTGTCGATGGCATGCTGATTCGTGTGGGACATTCCATTTATGTCATTCCGATCATCGGAATTCGAGAATCGCTGCAACCCAAAACTGGTTCTATTACAACAACAACTGATGGCGCTGAAATGATTCAAATTCGTGACGAATTGATTCCGGTCGTCCGTCTTCATACACTGCATCAACTCGATCCGGATTCTACAGATCTGACAGAAGGTATTGTCATTGTGGTCGAAGATGCAGACCAGCGGATCAGTCTGTTTGTCGACGAAGTTGTTGGAGAAAGGCAGGTTGTGGTAAAAGGACTTCCCAAATACTTTGGGGACTTGCCTCACCTGGCGGGCTGTACTATCTTAGGGGATGGTGATATCAGTCTGATTTTAGATGTAGTCAGCATCATTCATGCTTAAAAAAAATCACTTTTTAACTTTTTGTTTGCACGTCCAATCAACACGAAAGTCATGGAACGGATCTTGATCGTTGATGATTCAAAAGTAGCCCGGATGCTGATTCGCCGCTGTCTGGAAATTGCAGGATATGCGGATAAAGAATTCATGGAGGCCGGTAATGGAAAAGAAGCTCTGGCAGAGTTGAAAAAGAAGACTGCTGATCTGGTCATTGCTGATTTGAACATGCCCTTAATGGATGGGGAAGGTCTGATCAAATGGATGAGGAAGTCATCAGTACTGCAAGATATCCCGGTCATTTTTGTTACCAGTGCCAATAACGAAGCCAGATCCGCTCAGCTGACGAAGCTGGGCGCCAAAGCTATTCTGGGAAAACCGATTGCCCCTCCAAGACTGGCTGAGGTTTTGGAATCTTTAAACATCTAGCCGAACTCCTGTTCCATACAATATTGTATGAATCCCTCAACGTCATAAACCGTTCAATTTATTAACTTCTCTGCAGAAAAGAAACCATAAACAGATATGTATATCAAACGATTGTCCTTGATTATTTTTTTGATTGTATCCTTCATGATTGGAGGGTGTGAAAAAGTCCCCGAATTGAAAACCACCTCACTCACAACGCATGAATTCCAAGACTTTAATGTCTACTATTTTCTTTTCACATTCACAAATTTATCGGACCAGCCTATTACGATCAAATCATTAGAAGTGTTAGACGAAAACAATCAGCAATTGGATGACAGTAACATGTTGTCTAAAGAAATTGAAAAAATCATGCCAATAGAGCTGCTGACACATGATACGTATCTGCAGGGCTTTGATCAAAATCCATTTGACCTCAAAAAATCCCCCCTTTCCCATCTTGCCGAAGGCACACCCCTGGAGCGGGCAGCACTCATCTCTCATGCCGAATACGTTAAAGGAAAAAGGGTCGCCGTTGAAGATCCAGATCGAGCACGCAAGGTCACCATTCAACGCGAACAACGAATCATGAAGCCCAAAGAATCTATTGATCCTGCCCGTTATTTATTTTTCTCAAAAAAAAATTATAAAGTGCTGCAATTGCGCATCAATTACGACGATGTCAAAGGCCCCAAAAACGTCCAGGTACAATTCACAGCAAAGCAGGCATGAAGCTCAAAGGACAAACCATTGAATGTGAGATTGAAAAATTAGTTTTTGGAGGATATGGCCTTGGACGTTACAATAAAAAAGTAATCTTTGTGTGTAATGCTTTACCGGGTGAAACCATAGAGGCCTCGGTTATCAAAGATAAAAAAGATTATTCAGAAGCAATTGCGACCACCATCATCACACCATCACCCTTCCGCCAGGAGGCATTAGAGGAGCATTATTTATCCTGCAGTCCCTGGCAGATTCTTTCTTTTGAACAAGAAAATTATTGGAAACAAGCAATCACGCAAGAGGTTTTCCAAACCATTGGAGAAATTGATTTAGAAGATCTGGAAATAGTCTCCGGTCCAGAACGGCTGCATTACCGAAATAAGATAGAATTCAGCTTTACTGAATCAGAAAATCAAGTCTCTCTAGCATTTTTCAAGCGAGGGCAAAAACAGAGACAACCCATTCCTCATTGCGTTCTTGCCCATTCTTCCATCAATCAACAAGCAGAGCTTCTTATCCAGGAATTGAACCAACAGAGCATCTCAGAAGCTTCATTAAAAGCGGTCATTCTGCGTAGCAACCGGATTGATCAAACCATTGTCGCTTTATTTGTCAAAGGTCCAAATTTTCCGGCGCTGCCGGGAATACAACTAGATGACCAATTACAAGGTTTTACGGTATATTTTTCCAATCCGAAGAGCCCTGCATCAGTTCCTACGCGTACTCTACATCAATTGGGATCTCCCTATATCACAGAGACCATCAACAACAAGCAGCTGCAGTTTGGTCCCATGAGCTTTTTTCAGGTAAATGTCCATTTGTTTGAAAGAGTACTGAAAGATATGCATCCATTTGTTGAAGGAGAAGATATATTGGATTACTACTGTGGTGTGGGATCGATTGGCATCGCCGTTTCTGATGTTGTCAAAAGCTGTGTGATGGTTGATGTTGGCGAAGAATCGATTTTTTATGCACAGAAAAATATTCGGCATAATGGGCTTCCTGACTTTTCTGCTCATTGCAATAAAGCAGAAAAGCTGCTGAATTACATTGATAGCGATAAGGTCGTTATTCTGGATCCTCCCCGTGCTGGAATCCATCACAAAGTGATCAATGCATTACGCATAAAAAAGCCAAAAAGGATTGTCTATCTCTCCTGCAATATTTCTACCTGCGCCCGTGATTTGAGGTTACTTTGTTTTGAATACAATATTGTTTTTACAAAAATTTATAATTTTTTTCCAGCCACTCCTCACATTGAATTTCTGACTATTCTTGATCGTAAAGCAACTTCGCTTCACGTTGTTACAGAAGGCCGATGATTTTCCTTTTGGTGGCCAGGTTCACCTGTTGAAGATTTTAAAAGTTTACAGGAAACGTTTCTTGAAGGATCTATATGCCTTCATTAAGTTATACACTGCTTCATCGTGGTTCTGCACTAACTGAAAGAGAAAGAAAGCAAATCAACGATTGGATGGATAAGGTCTAAGAAAATATAAATCAATAAAGAATAAGGGGGACTCCACTATGAGCAAAAATAAATTAATTCTAATCTCTGGATTATTGGTTTTTATTAGTCTGACTGTGTATGCACTATGGCGTGAACTGGCACGTAATGAGCAACAAATTAAAATGGGCATTAGTGGAGTGGTGAGACTTTCTCCTGGAGTAGGTGGTCTATCGAGGGCAGACAATGTCCACGTTCTTCTTTTTGATTCTGAAACTCTACAGCCTGTCGCAATTAACAGTATCACTCCATTTGTTCCTCCTTTGACCTTCTATATTGGGCAAGAACACGCCATTGGTAATATTCAGCTTAAAGGAAGTTATCGCCTGCTTATTTTATCGGATAAAGACGGGCAACTAAAAAAATCTGCAGATGGAGAGGTGATAGGTGATTTAACACCTCCAATTGCACTGTCAACAAAAGAAGTGAATTACACACTTGCTTATCCATTTCTTGAACTGCCTTCTGAACTATTAAAAAGTACAAAAAAAACAATAGATCCTTCCACAATGATTCAAGGTAAAATAACGGTTGCACCTGATTTACTGTCTCACGTGAAAGAATCTGACCGCTTAATTATCATGTTATTTGATGCTACGATAGGCAGGCCCGTTGCCATCAAAATTCTTTCTCAATTTGTAAATAATCAATCTTTCAGCATAGGTCAAGAAGATGCGATGCCTGGTCAAAGACTAAAAGGAGAGTATTCACTCAGAATCATTACCGATAAAAATAATCAACCCTTTGAATCGTCTCCAGGAGAGTTAATTGGACGTTCAAAAGAACAGATTTCGTTAGGCACAAATGGACTATTGTTTCAACTGAATCAAGAGTATAAAAAATAAAGGAAAAGTCATGAGACAAAAAACTGAAATTGCAACAATTCTTATTATCTTGAGTCTGACCTGCACTGCAATTGCAAACAAATCGCATCATCATTCTCAATATGCAGGACAGGAAAAACGGATTATCAAAAGTTTATCCCCTGATGATATTGCTGAATTGGAGCAGGGTAAGGGGTGGGGGTTGGCTAAACAGCAGAATTGAATGGAATTCCCGGGCCTTCCCACTTGCTTTCATTGAGAAGCTCTATGAGTCCATGAAAGCCTCTGCTATTCCATTGGGCAAACAACTAATCGAATTGGAAAAACAGTTGAATCAATCGTTTGAAAATCAAATGATTACCACAGCTAGCTTGAAAAAATTGCTTCAGCAAATTGCAAAAACAACATCACAGCTCCGCTTTGTATACTTATCTACTCATTTAGCAACTCCGAAAATTTTAACTCCTCTGCATACAGCAATACAATAGATTGCGGGGTTATACGGCGACAGACCCATGTGATCATCCTCCTGAAGGACACAGTGTGGGCATGTGGAAAAAACATAACAATTGTGAGTAATTATTCAAAATCAGAGGGTTATTGTCGGGCAATATTCTCCGTTTGGACTATTGCAGAAGGAGGAGTTTCTCTCAAAACCGCTATGCTTCTGTTTTTGTAAAAAAATAAGTATTGTTTGAGTGTTACTAAGGATCACGTCCCCTGTCTGATACGATTGATCAGATCATGGAGATACGTCAAAGATTGGAGGGGGGTCATGTTATTGAGATTGAGTTCTTTGAGTTCTTGGACATAGGGAGAATCCGGAGTAAAAAAATCCAATTGAACACTGGCATTAAAAGACTCGTAAGAAGAATTGGACTCCTGAAGTGCATTGGACTCCCTCTCATTCGAAGAAGCACGGCTTGCAGCTGGTTTTGGAAGGTGAGATTCTAGGGAGGATGATTCGAGTTCATCCATTACTTCCATGGCCCGATCGATAATGCTGGAGGGCAACCCCGCCAGTTTGGCAACATGCACCCCATAGCTTTTATCGGCTTCTCCGGGTACAATTTTTCTCATGAAAACAATATGATCAGCTTTCTCTGTAACCAGAATATTGAAGTTTTTTACCCGCAGCAGCTGCTGAGCAATGGCCGTCAGTTCATGATAGTGAGTGGCACACATGGTCAAGGCTCCCAGCTCATGGAGATGCTCGACAATCGCCCATGCCAGGCTGATTCCATCAAACGTACTGGTCCCTCGCCCAATTTCATCCAAAATAATCAGGCTTCTATCGGTGGCACTATTGAGAATAGCAGAGGCTTCATTCATTTCTACCATGAAGGTGCTTTCTCCACGGCTGAGATTATCTGAGGCTCCCACACGGGTAAACACACGATCCACAATAGAAAATTCTCCAGAATTAACAGGAATATAACATCCACACTGAGCCATGAGAATATTCAAGGCAACTTGTCGCATGACCGTTGACTTACCAGCCATGTTGGGCCCTGTAATCAGCATTATCTGTTGATCCACATCATCCAGTCCTACATCATTGGGCACAAAGGGTTCCTCAAAATCAATCTGTTCTATGACGGGATGCCGGCTTCCAGAAAGGATCAACTTTCGTGGGCCATTCAATGGATGCAGAGCAGGACGGACATAATTATTATTTTCAGCAGCATAAGCAAAGCTGGCTAACGAGTCAATGACAGCAATGTCCTGTGCGGTTTTTTGAATGCGGGCAATTTGTGCAATGAGCGATTGTTTCAACTTCTGAAACAATTCATATTCTAATTCACAAATACGTTCTTCGGCTCCTAAAACCTTTTCTTCAAGTTCCTTCAACTCTGGAGTGATGTAACGCTCCGCATTGACCAGTGTCTGCTTGCGTATATAATACTCCGGAATTTCTCGCCGATAGGCATTGCTGACTTCCAGGTAGTATCCAAAAACCTTGTTGAACCCAATTTTCAGGTTGGTGACTCCAGTGGTTTCCCGTTCCTTTTCCACTAGCTGATTGAGGATCTGTTTGGTGTTCTTGGAAAGATCACGCAGTTCATCCAGTTCCCCGGAAATCCCATCAGCCATGAACCCGCCTTCCCGCAGTTTAGTCGAGGGAAATTCCAGCAGCTGCTCCTGCAGCAGCTTCAATACATCACCTAAGGGATCAAACTGCGCCACAATTTCTTTCAGCAATGGCGATTGAAAATGCTGAATAAATTGAGGAAGCTCTGTGACCGGAACAAGAGATTCTCTCAAGCCAATCAGGTCATTGATCCCAATGACGGGAAGACTGATGCGTCCTGCAATCCGAGGTAGATCCTGTATCCGCTGCAATTGTGTCCTTAGAGCCTCACACAGAATAAAGTTATCATGAAACTCTCCAATACTGTCATAGCGCTGGTTGATGACGTCCAGATCCAGTAATGGCTGCCGTAACCATTGCCTCAACAGTCGAGCCCCCATTGCCGTAGAGGTTTGCTTGAGAACCCCATACAGGGTGTGCAAAGGATTGCCGCTATGACTTTCAAACAACTCCAGGTTGGAAATCGTCGTTTCATCCAGCAGCATGAACTGATCGAACGTGTGCTGTTTTATGCTGGTCAAGTGACACAGATCACACTTCTGTGTTTCCATTAAATAGCGTAGCAAAGCACCTGCAGCATCGATACCCCACTTAAAAGAGGAGATTCCAAAACCTGAAAGATTGAATGTTTGAAAATGGTCTTTTAGTAATTTTTCTGCAGCATCCGGATCAAAATAATAAGGCTCAAGAAAACTGAATGAGGGGTTGTGGGAATTTTTTTTCAATAATCGGTCCAACTGCTCGGTTAATTTTTGCAAAAACTCCGTTTCCGCATTCGTCCGGCTTTGAGCAAAAAGAATTTCCTGAGGAACGATTTGAAAGATAAAATCATAGAAACGGGAAATCTCAGCAAGAGCGAACTCAATAATTTCAAACTCTCCTGTCGAAACATCAGCAAGCGCTACTCCGAGCCTTTTATGCTGCAGTTTGATCTGCACTGCCACCAGGTAATGATTGCGGTCTGGAACGATCAATTGAGGAGAAACTGTAGTTCCCGGAGTCACAACCCGCACTACTTCTCTTTTGACAATACCTTTTGCTTGTGAGGGATCTTCCATCTGTTCGCAGATGGCAACCTTGTATCCGGCGGCTGTCAATTTGTTGAGGTATTGTTCATAAGCATGATATGGGATACCGCACATCGGAATCGCATTTTCTTTCTTTTTATCACGGGATGTGAGAGCAATCTGCAGGACTTTGGCTGCACACACGGCATCATCCCCAAACATTTCATAAAAATCACCCATCCTAAAAAACAAAACCTTGTCCGTATGTTCCCGTTTGATGGCATTATACTGCTGCATCATCGGAGTTTCAGACGGCACGGCCTCAGTACTTTTTTTGGGGGATAGCGATTCTTTTTTATTCTTCATGGATGCTTATGAATCAGAAAAATGTCTGGAAGAAGGTGTGTCTCAATGATTGCGCAGGAACCATACTGAAGGGTTTGTAATTTATAGAACCTGCCACTATTTGTCAAACCGTAACCACATCACAGCAGAAATCGATATATTTTTGTTAATAAACTACGCGATCACGTTGGCTACGATCTCTGACGACATTTTTTCTAACCAGGATCCAGGGTGAATTTCATCTTGCATTTCCGGCAGGTGGCTTGCTTGCCCGCCATTTTGTTTCGGATATGATAGGTTTGCCCACAATGAGGGCAAACCGATGTGTGGTCATGAGTGGGTTCAGGAAAACCCATTTGGGAAGAAAGATAATTGCGCACATGAACCGGAGGAGTTCCTCTCCGGTTGAGCAAACGATCCAGTTCGGTGACCAGGTTTCGAATCTGCAGAAGTTCTTCTGCAGAAAAATCATTGGGTAACTCGCGTACCGATTTTTCCTTATCGTCAACGACTTGGTAATTGTTGATGATGGCACCCACTACAAGGTTGAACATCAAAAAAGCACTGATGATCACCCAGGATACATGATAGAGCGTTGGCATCCAAAAGCCATATTTGGCGACTGCCGCATGTCGGAGGTCTGCCCATCCTTCCAGGGTTAGTGACGTAAAAAGAGAAAATGAAGCTTCTTTCAATGTCGCAAATTCTTGAAAATCCTTCCCGAACAGTTCTACTCCAATAATGGCATAAATATAGAAGAAAATTCCAAGCAGAAGGGCCACGTACCCCAGGGAACTGAAGGAGCGTACTAATACAGAAACCATCAGTTTCAATTCCGGGACAGCTCGAATCATCCGGAAAACCCGGAATACTCTCAAAATTCTCAAAATGGTGGAAACACTGGAAACAGCAGGAACAAAAGCCGACGCTACGATGATGATATCAAAGATATTCCAGCCGCTTGTAAAAAAAGCGCGATTGGAGTCTTTGGTAAGATATTTGAGAAGCAGTTCTGCAACAAAAATATAGAGGCAAGTGGTCTGGACGATAACAATCCACTGATCTGTATGATAAGTTTCTATCCCAATTAAGACAGAATTGATGATGATGACCAGCAATATGAAGTAACCAAAGAAGTCACCATTCACAAAATGTTTCAGAGAGTCAATCTTGGTTTTTTTTCGAGGCATGGTCCGATCAATCTCTCAAGTGTCGTCTTCGGCCAATACAATGAGAACATCATATTCATTGAACTCAAAGACGGTGTCTTTTTCAGGTATGAGATGAATGCCATAAGCTTCAGAGGCATATTGTTTTTCTGAATCTAGCCTCACTCCAATACAGACTTCTGAACGGTTTTGTGCGGCTAACATACAATCGGCAAATGTGATGGTTAGAGGAAATTCCTGAAAATACAGAGTGATGGGTTTGAGGTACAGTTCACTTCCGTCTTCTGAAAACAAATCTTCATAAATCAGTTTGACATCAGGTTCTTCAGAAATTTGTGCAAATATCTTTGAAATGAACTGATTGGGAATCAGAAAATCTTTGACTCCCGTATTGAAAATCAGCTCTGCATTTTGAGAATCCATCACCTCTGTGATCAGTTGCGCCTCCGGCGTCTGTCCGGTGGCTCTTTCAAAGCTTCGGAAGTAATGGCGCAGCTCCAGAAGCTTCGCAATGGTTTCCGCATCGACTTCCTCTTCATTGTCTGAATTTTCAGCAAGAATGATGACGTTGTTGTATTTTTGAGGAGACAGGCGCTTGAGTACAGCAGGATTGTGGATATTTGCCTTGATCAAGCGGATGGTCAAATTCGGATATTTCTTTTTTGCCATTTCCAGCAAATCGTTCATTGGCTTGGTGACATTAGTCACAACCACATCAATGGTGGATCCTCTGACTACATATTGGGCATATTCATCAACCAGCAGCGGAGTTTTATCACTCCATCCGATAATCATCTGCCGTTCTGGTTTATTTTTCAGATGCCCTCGTCCATACTTATGCTTTGCCGGTTGGATTACAGGTTTTTTGTAATAGGTGATAGCGGAATCATCCTCTGCCAATACGATCATTTCATCTTCTTCCGAAGGCTTATAATCAGGCTGGGGATTGAGAAAGATCTGCCGTCCTTTACGAAATCCAAGCAGCACACTTTTCTTGAAATGCCACTGTAGCTCAGCAAAAGTATGCTGACACCAGTCATCTCCTTTGGGCTGAAAGATGTAAATTTCATCGCCTTCAAATCCGACCAGCTGGGAATAGACAAAAGCCAATCCTTGGTTACGGGAAGTTTGCACCAGCATTTTAGCCAGGAGATAATTTGCATCCAGGGCTGTAATTTGGCCAGGTACTGCATTCTCTGCAAGTTTCCTGTTTCTGGAAAAAAACAACTCAAGCACAACAGGAGGCATTCCGGTCGAGCCGGTTACCGAACCAACCGCCATGATGGTTTTCAAAACACGGGCGTCTCCAATATACTTTACTCGATAAGAATCGGCAGGAGATGCTGAATTGAGAATAATGATGGATTTGCATTGGCGGATTCCCATTTTCCGTAGAGACTGTAAATTGGAGGTGTTCCCGCTGCGTGTTACGATTCGTGTTGTATGCAGTTCGTCCAGGTTGTCATTGAAAAAATCGTCCATCTCCTCTTTATCTTTTTCAGATAAGACGACAATCGCCACATCTTTTTCAGATTCATTGGCAATGATCAACTCTCGGATGATTTCCAAAACCCGGTTGCCAAAGCCAAGAATCAACGTATGACCTTCTTCTATCACAGGGCTTTTTCCCTTGCGAAGCTGTGTGATTTTTTCTTCGAAGACGCTGGTGATGAAGGCCACCAAACTGGAAAAGAAAACGAGGCCAAGAAGAATAGTAACAATTCCAATGATTTTGTTCACATAATTGGCATTGGCATCATCGGCAATGGCACCCGCATCTGAAATCTGAAGAAACACCCGCCACATCTGGTCAGTGATTTGTGCGATGGTTTCATCAGGTAAGACAAAACTGGCAACCCAGCGAAGTCCAAACATCAGGGCAAATGTGCAAAAAAACATAACGAGCAATGCCAGAAAGACCGACAACCCTCCTTTGGCCATGAAATTATCGAAGCCGTATTGCATTCGTGCTAGAAATGTGGCTTTATGATGGTTTGAATCGTTGGATTTCATAGGTCACTTGAAATATTTTTGTTACGAAATTTTGAAACACAGAGTCTACCACGTACGTTACGTGCCTGCAATTGGATTCTAAGTCCTTCCTGCTGCCTTTGGAAAGATCCTGAAAAGCCAGTTAGGAAAATCTACCTTATTTGCACAAAAAGTCTACTCTGTTTTAACATAAAATCTACTTTTCCATGAATCCGAAGAAACGGCCCTGTCTGAAAAATTCTAAATCCATTTGAAAAAGATAATAGCCCCTGACAAAAATTCATGACATAATGAATAAATTTTGCCAAAAGACTTCCTTAGGAATGCTCAAACAATAACTTAGCAAATCTACTTGTCTTTTCAACGATCTTCTGCGTTGCTTTGCCGGTGACATAGCAAACTATGCGCCCGATAAAACGCCTTGAATCTCGATGAAAATCCTGCATAACTTTTGTATGTTATTATTTTCGCCTTCTTTACAGAAAGAATACACCATGCTTTTATTGTTACAACGTCGTTTTTCATTTTACTGGGGAATTTGTCTATTCATCATCCTGTGGAGTAATTCTCTCTATGCCCAGGACACAGTTACTATTCTCTGCCTTGGGGATTCTTTGACAGAAGGGTATGGCATTGACCGAACAGAAGCTTACCCTTATTTGGTGGAGCGAGCCTTTCAAGCCCAAGGGCATCAACATGTCAAAGTGATCAATGCCGGCATCAGCGGATCGACTTCAGCCAGCGCATTATCCCGTTTGAAATGGTATTTGCGCATCAAACCGGATATTTTAGTATTGGCCTTAGGAGCCAATGACGGGTTGCGCGGATTGGATTCAGAAGCCATGAAAAAAAATCTAGCCTCTACCATCAAGTTGGCATTGGATGCTGAAATCCGGGTTGTTCTGGCTGGTATGAAGATGCCTCCTAATTATGGAATTCAATATGCTGAAAGTTTTGCGGCAGTCTATCCCAGGCTTGCCGAAGAACACAAGATCCACCTCATCCCTTTTTTGCTGGACGGTGTGGCAGGCCATCCAGAATTGAACTTACCGGACGGAATTCATCCTAATCCACAAGGACACAAAATCATTGCTGATATGATATTTCAGCATCTGTCTCCGCTTCTGCCGTCTTCTTAAACAAAATTATATATTGCAAATTCATCATTTTTCATTCGTCTCATGATTCTTCAAATAAATAATTTAGAGAAACATTTTTATACGGCCGACAGCACCACTCCGATTGAAGTATTGACTGGACTGAATCTGAAGCTGCAACGGGGAGAAACCGTTGCTGTTCTGGGACAGTCGGGCAGTGGAAAGTCTACATTTTTATCATTGGTCGCAGGACTGGATCAGCCGACAACGGGTACGATTTGGCTGAATGGACAGAATTTTCACGAAATGAATGAAGAACAGCTGGCCAGGTTCCGTGCTAAAAACATAGGTATTATTTTCCAGCAATTTCACCTTATGTCCCACCTAACGGCATTGGAAAATATTTCATTGCCATTGGAGCTTAGCCGTGATGAAGATGCCGTTGCTAAAGCTCAAGAGGCATTGGAACAAGTAGGACTTGAGCACCGCCGAAATCATTTTCCACACCAGCTCAGTGGTGGTGAATCACAGAGGGTCGCTATTGCACGGGCTCTTGTGGTAAGACCCGCTTTGCTGCTTGCTGATGAACCCACAGGAAACCTTGATAATAAAACAGGGTCTCATATTGCTGATTTATTATTCGATTTGGTACAATCCATTCAAATGACCCTGCTGTTTGTTACTCACAATGAGATGCTGGCAGAACGCTGCAACCGCCAGCAAGTTTTGCAGGAAGGAAAATTCGTATGATCCTGCTGGCAAAGCTTGCCCTGAAAGAAATACGAAACAATGCAAGGTTCAGCCTGTTTTTTATTCTCAATCTTTCCCTGGGATTGATTGGATTCATTGCCCTGGATTCTTTCAAAACTTCCATTCAGCATCATCTGGAAAATAATTCGAAAGCCATTCTGACGGCAGACCTCAGTGTGACCTCCAATCAGCCTTTCACACAAAAAGAGAGACAGCTTTTTTCGGATGTCATCTCGCCAAAGACCGGAGAATCGAGGCAGGTTCGTTTTTTTTCGATGATTGCCGGAAAAAATAATTCTCGCCTAGTCCGGATCATCGGCATTGATGACCAATATCCGCTGTATGGTCAAATTGTTTTAAAAAATGGAGGAACCATAAGTAAAGGAAATCAGGAGCAGCAAATTGCGACAAAGCAGCTTCTGTCAACCAAATCGATTTGGGTGGCAAATGATTTGATGCTGGCTTTGGAACTGGAAGATGGAGACACGCTGAAAATAGGAGAGTCCCCTTTTGCTGTAGTCGATACGATCATGGATGATCCCACAAGCGCCATTTCCGTTTTTGCTGGAATTCCTACCATTTATATGGGAGTGGAGCAGATAGAAAACACAGGTTTGATCAGCCTGGGCAGCCGGGTCAGTTATTTATGGTTTTATCGACTGACGGCAGAGGCCGATCTTGAAGTGGTGGTTGATGGTTTGCGGCAACGTCTGGAGAAATTGTATCCAGGATCTCCAAAAATCCGGGTAGAAACTCATCAAGATGCCAGTAACCAATTAGGAAGGGTCCTGGGATACCTCAATGATTATCTGGGATTGGTTGCCTTGATTGCGTTGTTTTTAGCAGGGGTTGGTGCCGCCTATCTGTTCCGGAGTTTTCTGGTCAGCCGCTTTAAAGAAATGGCCATTTTGATCAGTTTGGGAGCCACTCGACGAGACGCCTATCAGATGATGCTGTTTCAGATTGTGATCCTCGGCCTGGTTAGCGCAGCCATTGCCAGTGCTTTGGCTTTTCTTATTCTCCCTCTCCTGCCTGCGGTGCTGAGGGACTTTTTACCAAAAGGATTTGAAAGTCAGATGGGATGGAGCAGTCTGTTGCTTGCTTTTTTTATGGGAACCCTGGGCAGTGTCATTTGCTGTCTGCCCATTTTAACACGAATCTACCACCTCAATCCCATTGCTTTGTTTCATGAAAATATCATCCCTGCCCATGAAGACAACCGTTCTCTGCTGAGGGTTGGAATGAGCTATGTGCCGGCGATGGCAGTTTACTGGATTTTGGCAGTGTGGCAGGCTCACTCATGGATCGTGGGAAGCTTATTCATTGCCTTGTTTTTGGGAGCTATGCTGATTTTGGGAACACTGGCCTGGAGCATTTTGACCCTCTGCGGAAAGTTTTCGAACAGGCAGGGGGTTACCCAACGGATTGCTCTGAGAAATCTTAGCCGAAACCGACTGGGAGCCATTTCCTGTTTTCTGGCAATTGGTTTAGGCGCACTCCTGCTGAACATCATTCCACAAATTCAACAAGGCCTGCAGAATGAAATCAGCCAGCCTGTCGATGTCAAAGTTCCCAGCTTTTTTCTGTTCGATATCCAACCCGAACAGGTGGATGCCCTGCGCGACTATTTAAAAGAAGAACAGCAGCACCTGTCTTACCTTTCTCCGATGATCCGTGCTCGTCTGGAAGCCGTGAACGGAAAAACATTTGCCTCCAATGCCGTTGAAGACGCAATCACCCGGGAGCAGGAAACCGAAAGACGCTTCCGGAATCGGGGGTTCAACCTGTCTTACCGTGCTCAGCTGCAGGATTCCGAAGCTTATGTGGCCGGTAAGCCCCTCTCGGCTCGCTATGATATCACTTCCAGTGAACTCCCTGAAATTTCGCTGGAAAAACGGTTTGCTGAGCGTCTTGGGCTCAAAATTGGAGACGAATTGACTTTTGATGTACAAAGCGTTCCTATTGCGGGAAAAGTAGTCAATTTAAGAAAAGTGAAATGGAACAGTTTCCAGCCGAATTTCTTTATCACTTTTCAGCCTGGGGTTCTGGAAGAAGCCCCTAAAACCTTTTTAGCAGGGATTTCGAATGTAGAATCCGTTAAAAAAATTTCGCTGCAGAATGGCATTGTCCAGCGCTTTCCAAACATATCGGTCATAGATGTTTCGCTGCTGGTGGGACGAATTTTGACAATCACCGATCAGATAAGCTGGGCCATACGAGTGATGGCATATCTTTCAATCCTGGCAGGGTTGGTGGTTCTCTTTTCTATTGCACGCTATGAAGTGCAGCAGCGCTTCTGGGAAATCAATCTGCTGAAAGTGCTAGGGGCCCGTTTCCAGGATGTTCGTGCCATCATTCAGATTGAGTTTGGCATTCTAGGCTTTTTTGCTGCCTTGTTTGGAGTTGCTTTGAGTGTCATCCTGTCTTTTACCATCTCCTTCATCGTCTTTGAAAGCATCTGGAGTTTCTCCTGGGTGATGATGATCGTCAGTATCATTGGTATCAGTTTCCTCAGTGTCCTAACCGCTCTGGCAGCAACCCACCATGTCCTCAAACAAAAACCATTGGGACTGCTCAAGGCTACATAGCAAGGAATGAAAATTAAATAACTTCCAACAACAATCCATCCTTTAGTAAAGGAGGCAAGGGTGGATTTTTTAAAACAGAGGAATTTATTTAATTCTGGTTCCTAATAAGGATTTTGAAAAATCATGAAAGATGAAAACAAAACAAAAGAGCAGTTGCTTGCTGAATTGAAAGAATTACGACAGCAAAATCAAATACTGACAGCCAAAACGGATACTTCCGCGCTATTAGCAAGCTACGAAGGGCGACTCCACTTTCAGTCCTCTTTGTTAAAATTTTTGGAACAAGCCGTCATTGCTACGGATTTGCAAGGAACGATTACCTATCTCAATCCGTTCGCAGAAAAGCTCTATCAGTGGAGTCAAAAGGAAGCCCTCGGAAAAAATATCCTGGAAGTTGTGGTTCCTCAGATGACAAAAGAACAGGCTGAATCGATTATGGAGACAGTTGTCAAAAGAGAAAGCTGGCACGGAGAGTTTCTCTGTCAAAAAAAGGATGGCACGCTCTTTCCTGCTTTTGTTTCCGACTCGCCCATTCATGATAAGGAAGGCAATTTGGCTGGAATCGTTGGCATTTCCAGGGACATCACGGAGCGCAAGCGGATAGAAGAAGAATTGCGTCAATATCAGCATATCGTTTCCAGTTCTACTGACATGATGGCACTGCTGGATAGAGACTTTGTCTATCGTGCTGCAAATAAGGCATATCGAGGGGCTTTGAACGTGAATTCTGATGAGATCATAGGAAAAACCCCATTTGAAATATTTGGAGAGGACTTCTTTAAAGAAGTCATCAAACCAAATGCAATGCGCTGTTTGTCAGGAGAAACAATCCATTATCAACAATGGTTTGATTTTCCTAATCATGGAAAAAGATACATGGATATCCAATATTACCCTTATTTAGGAGCAGATAAAACAGTGAAAGGGTTTGTTGTCAACGGGCGTGACATAACAGAAAAAAATAAGCTCGAACAACAATTAAAGCATTCTCAAAAAATGGAGACAATCGGAACTTTGGCAGGCGGCATTGCTCATGAATTCAACAATCTGCTCACTCCGATTCTTGGGTATGCCGAAGTCCTCAAAAGGAATAAATATGAGAATGATCCTGATACCGCAAAGCTCAATAACATCCTGACAGCAGGGAAAAGAGCCAGAAATTTAGTTTGGCAAATGCTGGCCTACGGACGACAATCCATGTCGAAAAAGGCACCCCTCAAACTCGAGACACTGGTTGAACAGACAATCGATCTCATTCAAAATACGACTCCTCCCAATATTGCCATCAAAAAAGAAATCGAAGCGGATTTGCCTCCCGTTTTTGGGATGCCGGATGAAATCCAGCAGGTCATTCTTAATTTATGCATCAATGCCAGTCATGCCATGCCGGAGGGGGGAACTTTGACAACCAGTATTACCCCTGCCGGACAGCAAACCTTCATTAATGCGGAAGGCAAGGAAAGAAAAAACAATTTCATTAAGTTGACTGTCCAGGATACCGGTGTGGGGATGGATCAGGAAACACTGGAACGTATGTATGATCCATTCTTCACAACAAAAGAAGTCGGAAAGGGCTCAGGTTTGGGATTATCCGTAGTACATGGGATTGTGGAACAGCATGAAGGGCATATTGTGGTCAGCAGTGTCATCGAGCAAGGGACAGAGTTTCATGTTTATCTACCTGCTTCACAGGAATCCATTGAACTTCCTGCTGAAAAGCCTAAGCCGCTGCTGAAAGGTTATGGGAGAATTTTAATAGTTGATGATGAGCCTTCGTTGATTGGTGTTGCTGGAGAGATGCTAAAATATGTAGGGTATGATGTCACCGGAATGTTAAATCCCCAAGATGCCCTGAATGCCTTCACCCAGGCTCCTGAAAATTTTGACCTTCTGATTATCGATTATGGTCTGCCAAAAATGAATGGGAAGCAGCTTGCCAGTGAACTGAAAAAAATCAGGCCTGATATCCCGATCATCCTGTTCACTGGTTATGGCGATTTGATTGCCAAAGAAAACATTCGTTCCTGGGGAATTGATGAACTGCTGATGAAACCTTTTGATTTAGATGAACTCAGTGAGATCATCCAACGAATATTGCGTAAAGATTAATAGTCCCGATTCTTGAAGGAGACTGCAATGCGTACATTACAACAACGATTGGTTTTATTATTGACGATTTTTACAATAATTGCTGGCTGGTGGAATTCTATTTATGCCAGAGAATTTATTATCATCGAAACGCCAGAAGTTCCGTACAAATTTGATGGGTAAAATCACAACAAGGTGTTTTTGACAAGTACCTCAAGTAAATGGTGTGTGTATTATTCTGTGTTTTTCATTATTGATAATCCAGACTGATATCCAAGGCAGGCGCTGAATGAGTGAGTGCCCCAACCGAAATGATATCCACTCCTGTGGCCGCAATGTTTTCAATGGTTTTCAAAGTGACTCCTCCGGATGCTTCCAGAAGAGCACGTCCCTGCACTTCTTTGACAGCCTGGATCATTTCTTCACAGTTCATGTTATCGAGCAGAATCACATCAATTCCTGCTTCCAGGGCATCGGGGATTTGTGAGATCGAGTCCACTTCCATTTCCATCTTCATAACATGGGGAATTTTTTGTTTTGCCGAGATCAATGTTTCTTTGACGGATTTTCCCGCCTTGGCGATGATCGCCAGATGATTGTCCTTGATCAACACACCGTCTGACAAATTATGGCGATGATTGTGCCCGCCTCCCATCCGCACAGCGTACTTTTCCAAAATTCGCAATCCTGGTGTTGTTTTGCGGGTATCCACAATCCTGACCGTCGATGAGCCTTTTCTGGCTTCAGTCACAAAACGTGAGGTCAAGGTGGCTATCCCACTCAACCGCTGCAGAAAATTCAGTGCCACTCTTTCTGCTTTGAGAATAAATTGTGCTCTCCCCGAGATAGAGGCCAAAGGCGTGCCTGCTGTTAAAAACTGACCGTCTTCCTGATGGGCCGTCCACTCTAGTTCAGGTTCAAGCTCCCTGAATACCAGTTCGGCAACAGGCAAACCGGCAATGACTCCGTCTTGTTTCAAATAAAGAATCAGTTCAATCGTCCAGTTCGGATCAATCAAGCTCTCGGAGGTGATATCCCCCCAGGATAAGTCTTCTTCAATTGCCATTTGGATAATGGGGTAAATGTTGTACCAGTTCATAAAAAATCTCCTAAAAGACAGGGTGATCAATGCGTTTTTTTATTGAGTTCATTTGATGTGTCAAGGCATTCGGAAAATCTTCACGAAAATGAGCACCACGACTTTCTTTACGTTCCAATGCAGATTCTGTGATTAGTTTTCCCAGGACTTTCATGGACTCCAATTCAAATTCCTCTTTGCTTGACGGAAGAGCGGAGGGAAGGCAGGGGGCTCCAAGAAGTCTATTCATTTCGAGCAGAGATTGCTCATTCCGAATCAATCCCACCAGCTGCCACATTCGTTTACGAAAATCAAACACAGTCAGTTCATTTTGTTGCACAGTCCGTTTATTTTTTGGAAATGTCATCTCTTGCCCAATTGGACCATGGGAGATTGGCCAATGCCCACGGGAAAAAAAAATCGTTTTCAAATCCTTTTTTAGTACCTGAGATACGCGTATAGAAAAAACCGATGCCTCGAGTAATGAATTGCTGGCCAGTCGATTGGCACCGTGAACACCAGTCCGGGCTACTTCTCCACAAGCATACAAACCAGGAACATTCGTACGTCCATATAAATCTGTCACTACCCCGCCAATCATGTAGTGAGCCACTGGAGTGACAGGAATCCAATCTTTTCGAATGTCGATGCCATATTTCAAGCAGTTTTTGAAAATCGTGGGAAATCGTTTTGTTAACTGATCTGCTGCAATGCTAGTGCAGTCTAAATAAACATTTTTCTCTTCTTGATGGGACATCTCATGGGCAATTGCCTGAGAAACAACATTGCGTGGAGCGAGGTCTTTTTGAGGATGAATTGCTTCCATGAAGGGCACTCCTGCCTGATTCATCAAAACGGCTCCTTCACCTCGCAATGCTTCTGAAATTAAAAATTTGGGGGCCGATGGAAGGTCTAATGCTGTGGGGTGAAACTGATAAAATTCCAGATCTGTCAATTCAGCTCCAGCCTGGTATGCCAGAATAACGCCATCTCCCGTTGCTCCTTTGGGATTGCTGGTGTGGCAAAAGAGTTGCCCGGCACCTCCTGTCGCAATCACCATTTGCCTACTCTGGATGATCGTTGAACTCTGTGTGTTGAAATGATAACACTGTACTCCAGTTACCCCCAGTTCATTTGTCTGAATTTTAGTCGCCAGTGTGTGTTCCAGTATTTCAATGTTGGGATGCTCCGACACACTTTCTACCAAAGCACGCTGGATCTCGGCACCAGTGGCGTCACCACCAGCATGGAGTATACGATGAATGCTATGAGCTCCTTCCAAACCCAAACGAGGTTGCTGGGCTGCATCCTTGTCGAATTGAACCCCCAGCAGCATCAATTGTTCAATAGCGGTTCGGCTTTGATTCGATAAGACATTCACTGCTTGCAAATCGCAGAGACCATCTCCGGCAATGACGGTATCATGGCTGTGCAGTTCCACTGAATCCTGCTCGCTCCAGACCGCAGCGATGCCTCCCTGGGAATACCAGGTGTTGCTGTCATATAATGTGTTTTTGGTGATCAAACGGACAGGTTGATATTCGGCGGCCAAACGCGCAACCAATAATCCCGCTAAACCGCTGCCAACTACAACCAATGGTGATTCTTTCATCCAATGTTCTCTTAGCTCAGCTTCAACATCCTGTCCAAAGCAACTTTCGCCCAACGTGCTGTTTCAGGGGGAACTTTGATTTGATTGACAACACGACCTTCGATTAAATTTTCCAAAACCCAGAGAACATTGACAGGATCCGTACAGTACATGGTCGAACATGGGCAGACATGAGGATTGAGGCACTCAATGTGTTTTCCTTCTCTGGGATAGAGCTTTTGATGGAGACGGTGAACCAGGTTGATTTCTGTACCAACGGCCCAACTGGAACCCGACTCGGCATTTTCAATAATCTGGATAATTTTATTGGTGGATCCGTCAAAATCAGCAGCATTGACTACTTCTTCCGAACATTCGGGATGGACAATGACCTTGACTTCTGGGCGGCGGGAACGTATTGCTTTGATCTGGTCAACACTGAAGCGGGTATGTACGGAACAATAGCCGTTCCAAAGGAGAACTTTTGTGTTTTTCAAATCCTCCGCAGTCAGTCCTCCATCATTTTGACGATCCCAGAGGCGAATATTTTCTTTGGGAACTCCCAGTTTGTTAGCCGTGTTTCTGCCAAGATGCTGATCTGGAAAAAATAACACACTTTTTCCCTGCTTCAATGCCCATTGAAGCACCGTTTCTGAATTAGAAGAAGTACAAACAATCCCTCCATTTTTACCGCAGAATGCTTTCAGACTGGCCGATGAATTGATATACGTGATTGGAATGAATTTATTTTCTCCGCAGGCCTCAATTAATTCATCCCAGCAATCTTCGACCATATCGACATCAGCCATATCGGCCATTGAACAGCCTGCTGTCAGATTAGGCAGAATCACGGCCTGGTCGTCAGAAGTCAGAATATCAGCACTTTCTGCCATGAAATGAACGCCACAAAAAAGAATATATTGGGCCGATTGCTTTTTGGCTACTTGTGCCAAATTCAGTGAATCGCCTGAGGCATCCTGAAACTGAAACGTCTCATCGCGTTGATAATGATGAGCCAGGATAAATACGGAATCTCCGAGCGTTTCTTTGGCCGCAAAGCAGCGATCCCTCACTTCATTTGGTGTTAATTGATAATACGTACTGGAAATTTCTTGGAGAACAGAAGAATTGGATTCTGCCGGAATAGGAAAGGACAGTTTATCGATCGCACTTGTCTGTAGCATGGTTTTGACCTGCCTGTTTGATTTTTTAAAATGAGGTATCACCTGACGCATAAAGTTTCTATTATATACTATCTTTATTCCGAATAAAATAGAGAATTTTTAATTTTCACTACCAAACAGGACTTGAGAAAATAAATATATTTCACTATTATTGAACATTTGTAGATTAATGCTAACAGAACAATCTTGACAAGTAATCAAAAATGACACTGATGCAACAACGACTATCTGGAATATTATTACACCCTACATCACTTCCAGGACGATATGGGATTGGTGATTTAGGAAAACACGCTTATCAATTTGTCGATTTTTTAGCCGAAGCACGACAGTCACTTTGGCAGATTTTACCAGTGGGACCTACTTCTTTTGGCAATTCTCCATACCAATGTATTTCTGCATTTGCCGGAAATCCCCTCTTGATCAGCCCTGAACGCTTGTGTGAAGCAGGCTATATTAATGGTCATGTTTTGACTGAAGCTCCCCAGTTTCCTGAAGAACGGGTCGATTATACGAAAGTAGAATCCTGGAAAGAAGGGGTTTTAAGAGAGGCGTTCGAAGGATTTCAAACAAAAGCAGATGAGGAGGACTGGCGTTCTTTTTGGCGATTTTGTGATGCCGAAAAAGATTGGTTGGAGGATTTTGCGTGTTTTGTTGCATTGAAAGAGGCTCATGGAGGAAAATCATGGGCCGATTGGCCACCAGAATTGAAGTCTCGTGATCCACATGCTCTGGGCGAGTGGAAAAAAGATTTTTCAAAGAAAATTCAATTTCATCAGTTTGTCCAATATCAGTTTTTCACACAATGGAGGCAAATCAAAGAATATGCTAATTCACGGGAAGTTCAAATCATTGGCGATATTCCCATCTTTGTGGCATACGACAGCTCCGAAGTGTGGGCACGTCCTGATTTATTCGAACTGGATGAACAAGGCCGTCAAACGGTGGTGGCCGGGGTGCCTCCTGACTATTTTAGTGCCACAGGGCAACGATGGGGAAATCCTCTGTATCGCTGGAACCGTATGGCTGAAAATGGATACAAATGGTGGCTGGCACGCTTGAAAAGTTTATATCAAGCCGTCGATATTGTGCGCATTGATCACTTTCGTGGTTTTGACCAGTACTGGGAGATCCCTGCATCGGAAGACACAGCCATTAATGGTAAATGGGTGGATGGCCCTGGAATGCATTTTTTTCAAGTCATGGAAGAACAGTTGGGGAAATTGCCAGTCATTGCTGAAGATTTGGGAGTGATCACGCCCGGGGTGGAAAAGCTGTTAGCTGATAGCGGATTCCCAGGGATGAAAGTGCTTCATTTTGCTTTTTTTGAAGGTGATGGCAATCCTTACCTTCCCTTTTGTTATGAAAAAAATTCGGTAGTGTATACAGGCACCCATGATAATAATACAACCCGTGGGTGGTTTGATGAAATTTCGACAGAAGATCGAAAGCGTGTACGGCAGTACGTGGGCAGTAACGTGACAAGAACGACGGTCAGTCAGGATCTGATGCGCTTGGCGTGGGCATCTACTTCCAATACGGCCATTGCTCCACTGCAGGATGTTTTTAGCTTAGGAGCAGAGGCACGGATGAATTTGCCCGCTTCTGTGAGGAACAACTGGAAATGGCGCTACAAACAAGAAATGATCACTCCTGAGAGTATTGAATGGCTGCGAGAACTGACATATGTTTATCAGCGTGTGCGGAAATAGAAGGGAAGGGCTGGTGGGGAGTTGTGCCCCACCAACCATGCGACCATAAGGAGTAATATGAATCCACATGTTAATATAGACTGCCTCATTTTTAAATAGGTTCAGCCGTTTCATGTAAAACTTTATTTTTTTTATTCCTCCCCCGATTAAACCAGGATAAATTCTTGATCATCCAACAGTTGTGGTTGTCCGCCTGTTAAATCGTTTGCCTCAAACTGATGCATCAATTCCAGACCTTCCTTCCTTTGTTCTATATTGAGTGGTACATAAGGCAAACGAAACACTGGAGCAATAGCCCCTGTCATCGACAATGCTGTGTTCAATGGAATAGGATTTGGCTCACAAAACAGCCATGACATCAATGGTTGGAGCTTCTCATTCAGACTGGTATCTTCTGAATCCAGCAGCTTGCGCATTAAACCGGGAACAACATTGGCTGTCACTGAAATCACACCATTGCCTCCGCTCTGGTGACGTGACACAAAACAATCATTGTCGTTACCCGACCAGCATCGAATCCCTTTTTGTGTATAACCTGCTATCCTTTCAGGGCCTTGGCATTCTTTCACACCAACAAAGTTGGCATGTTGTGCTAATTCTTCAATGATGGCTGGCTCCAGGTCTTGTCCTGTCCTGCCTGGTACATTATACACAACGGCAGGGCCTAAGTCGAATACTCTCTCAAAATGAGTTTTTAATCCTTCCTGAGAAGTTTTTCCATAATAGGGATTGATTTGTAGTGCTGCATCCATTCCAACGGCAAAACCCTGATAAGTGGCGTGTATGGCTTCTCGTGTGTTGTTGCTGCCTGTATTACCGATGATGGCCAGTTTGTCGCCAAAATAATGAACACAATGGGCAATTAACATGATTTCTTCGTCCCAATCCATTAAATGACCTTCACCCGTCGTCCCTGCGACGACCAAACCTTCCACGCCATTGTTGATTTGGTTTTCAACCAGCTGATCAAAAGTGTCCAGGTCGAATTTGCCATTTTCCAGATAAGGGGTTTTGATTGCTGTAATCAGGCGAGCTGTCTTTAGTCTATCCATGAGTTCCTCTTATAAAATTCGCTTTTGTTTAATAGTGTGATAAAAGAAAGTTATTCCGAATGAATAAAAAATGCAATGGCTAAGATCTATTTAATAAATAAAGATTGTTAATCTAGTCTAGTTATCGTTTACAAATCAAGAAAAGCTGTATTATAATGTCTTTTCACAAAACAATATTGGAAGATAAAAAACTTAAAAGGAGGGGGTGATGAAAATTTTTCATCGTATTGAAGATCATGTTTGTGTGGTTTCGATAATTGGGCGGTTTGTTGGCGAAGAAGTGCTGGATATCAAAGAATATTGTATACCCTTTATTGAAGATAAAAATATTGGTGTGTTATTGTTTGATCTCAAGGAAGTGACTACTTTGGATTCTGCAGGTATTGGCCTGATTGTAGAAATTTATAAAATATTTCAAAAACGAGAGGAAGTGGTGGCCATCTGCAATCCTAAGGATAATCATATGAAAGTTTTTGAAATGATTCGGTTGAATAAAGTATTAAGCATATATGCGACTGAAGAAGAAGCTTTGGCAGAGTTCGCAAAATGATAAATGATACAGACAACTCAGAGTAATGAATGATTCTATCGTCTTAGAACCAATCCGACTGGTTTCGGGGACAGTCAAATTGCCGGGTTCCAAAAGTTTTTCAAACCGGGTATTGGTGCTCAGCTTACTGGCAGAAGGAGTGACTCATATCCAAAATTTGTTGGATAGTGAAGATGTGCGCCATATGGTAGGAGCACTCGCCAAGTTGAAAATCTCTTTTGATGAAAACCGGAAACAGCAAGAAATTACGATAACAGGGTGTGGGGGGAAAATTCCAGTTGAAGGAGCCTCTTTATTTCTGGGAAATGCAGGAACGGCTATGCGCTCTTTAACTGCTGTGCTGTCCATTGGTAAAGGTAAATTTATCCTGGATGGGATTCCACGGATGCGGCAGCGTCCCATCCAGGACTTAGTGGATGGACTTGTGCAACTTGGGGTTCACGTGCAATGTATCGAAAATAATAACTGCCCTCCGGTTGAATTAAATGTTTCTGGTTTACCGGGAGGGATTGCTTTTCTGAATGGGGCCATCAGCAGCCAGTATCTGTCTGCCATGTTGATGGCAGCACCTTATGCGCAAAATATGGTCGAAATCGTCATAAAAGATAAACTTGTGTCTTTGCCTTATGTGCAGATGACCTTGAATTTGATGGAGCGTTTTGGGGTTTGCGTCGAACATGACAATTATCAGAAATTTCATATTCAACCCCGGCAGATTTATCAATCACCAGGAACTGTTTATGTGGAGGGCGATGCTTCTTCGGCTTCATATTTTTTAGGGGCTGCTGCAATCACAGGATCAACAATTACAGTGATGGGGTGTGGCGCCGAAAGTGTGCAGGGAGATACGCAGTTTGCTCGTGTTTTAGAAAAAATGGGGGCACACGTAGAATATTTGCCGCATTCTATTCAATTGACAGGCCACACTTTACGTGGAATTGATGTGGACATGAATGACATGCCGGATGCGGCAATGACCTTGGCGGTTGTGGCTCTGTTTGCCGAAGGAAAGACAACGATTCGTAATATTTCCAATTGGCAGTTAAAAGAATCTGAAAGAATCACTGCCGTGAGCACCGAGTTGAGAAAGTTAGGGGCTCAGGTTGATGCAGGAAATGATTATATCAGTATTGTGCCACCAGACAATGTATCTTCTGCAACCATTGATACTTATGATGATCATAGAATGGCAATGGCCTTTTCTCTGGCGGCATGTGGTGAAGTTCCGATTACGATCAACAATCCGGATGTTGTCATCAAAACGTTTCCCGAGTATTTTGAAGCGTTCTCTTCTGTCATCAGCCATTAAAAATAAGTGAGTAGGAACTTTTTACGGTTTTGGTGTTATTTTCGCATGATAGCTGGAAAAAACGGATACCCCTATTGAGCAATTCAAAAGTTATCAGTTCGAGAGAGCTTACGACTGCCGAATTAGAAAGATATAATGTCAGCATTAGCTGTTAAGAAAAAAGAGAATGTTGAAAAAAAGTTGCCAACGGGGCCTGGTGTCATTGACGAAAATACACGCTTGAGACGAATCAAACAGTGGAAAACCAGCACGCGCTTGTATCAACTCATTGCTTCTAATGAACTGGACGATCAGGTTAAACGGACAATCGAACAGGTTCTCAAAGCGTTACAGGTCACCAGCATCAATGAAAGCTTATTGAAATCGTATGATCAGAAGGAATTAGAAAAATATAAAGAATATGCTCATACTGAATATGACAAAATGGGACAAATCAACCGGGAACGCATGGAAAGCCTGGTGGGTTTGGCAACAACTGAGATGAAAAGAGCTATTTTAGATTCGTTGTGTATTTTTGATATTAACCCAGAAGCTCCTCCCTTAGAACTCCACGAAAAAACGGGTATTGATGCAGAAGGAAATCCTGTTTATGCCACTCATGTGTTCCCTGTTTTTCAAAAAGATGTACTTTCCGGAATAAAAGGACTTGTACGTTTTCTCCCCCAGGAACTGATTGCTGGAAACCCTCAGATTGAATTACCTGGACTTCAACAATTTTTTCGTAGTCAATATGCTCGCTTTGGCGCTCGCCTGGGGGAGAATCCTTCTGCTAAAATACGTTCCTTAACAACGATTGGAAGCTTGGGTGGAATTGGTCATAAACCCGACTCTGATATGGATGCTCAGGTTATTTTTGACACCAATCCGGGATACGAAGGCCCGTGGAATGATGCGGATTTTTTTGTAGCGTTGCTGCAAACCATTTTTTATCAAACCCAGCAGCATATCTTTCACAAAATTTTGTCTGATGACGAAAAAAGTGAACTGGTCGATGAAGTTGAACAGGAAATGAAGGAAAAATATGGGGAGGGATTGAGTGACGACGAAGTGCGCGTGATCCGCCTAATATTTCCCAGTATTTTTGAAAAAACTTTGGAAAGTAAATTGTGGGACCGGTTCAATCAGCAACCCTCTGTGCAGCAGGCGACTATTCTGTGGCAAGAGATTTCCAGAGCTTTAAATAAACAACCGTTTTTTGAGCGATACATACAACACCTGACCCGCTTTTTTTCGTTCATCAAAGTAAAGTCCGATGAAAAAATTCGGAGAGATTGGTTCCCTTATTCTTTAAAAATATTGACCAAAGATAAGTTATGGGGCTGGGTGACGGATTACTATAATGACAATTACCTGGACCATGCGGATGCTCTTCAAATTGTGGAGCAGTATGCTGAAAAAACAGGGGTAGCTGTTGACAAAATAACAACGGAACAAAAGCAGGAGGCTCTGTTACAGCAGTTATCAGGTTTCAATCAACGGTCTCCTGTGATCAAAGGCTTTTTAAGAGACCTTACCGAAAAAATTTCTTTAGACTCCCAACATCGATTGGGCGATATTTTTCATTTGACTAAGCAGCAGTTCGATCCAGATGGGCATTTCTTAAATAAAAGATTTGCTGACGAATTGAAAATTTTGATGCAAGAATACTTTCGAAGTCAAATGGTTGCTTTGGTTGACTTTTGTTCCGAAGTAGAAGCCATTACTGTAGAATCCAATTGCACGTATCCTATTCATCAAAAGATTCTTCATGCAGAAAAATACTTGACGCAAAAGTATCCGGAAACCGAAGTTCATTTTTTTGTGAATCTTCTGAGAAACCAGAGAAATGGGAAGCATACGCCTTTTCTTGTATCGCCTGAAGGCAGTATGGCCTATGATTTAATGCTCAATGATTTTTTGCTGAACCCTGCTGTATTATTGGGAGGTACGTCCCCTGCTCCGTTTGAATTACCCCATGATCTCAAAGTTCTAGCACGAATTGGTGTGTTGCCTGAAGAAGACTGGGTACTCACTCAAAAAAATGGTGATCAAGTAGAAGAATTTCCTTTGAGGGATCTGCCTGATTGGGGCGAAATGAATATTCCCCGTGAAAAATTTTTGGAACATGCCATCCCTATTTTTCTCAGGGAAAGTGAGAAAGTCAGTCATCGTAATCTTCCCAAGGCACTGCTGAACTGCTGGTGGTTGGAAATGATCTGCTGCCTGGAAGAAGACAATACACCTCCGACTAGTATGACAAAGCTGCTTTTCAACCCGGATCAGCGTTATTTCATCCGGCAAGATTTGAGTGGTCCGTTAGTACGAACAATCAAAGTGATGGAAAAGGAGTTTCCGTTGCTGCCTCGTGATCCATGGTGGCTGAAGTTTACAGAAATGCTGCTGCGTTTTGAGGAAGAAGAAGTGCAGCAGGAAATTATTTTTTGCTTTTCTCAACATATACGCCTCTCTGATATTATTGATTTTAATAACGATGGACAGGCCATCCGGTTGGATGAACCTGTGTCTTGGCGAACCAATTCGCTGGTACGCTTCTACGATCTTTTTTTTCAAGAAAAAGAGCAGCGCCAGGATTTGATAAAGTTTTGTCAAGGACGGGATGATGTGGGCAACCGTGTGGAACTCAAATTGAAGCTCCTCTTTTTGAAATCGATGCGTCGTGTGGAGCTCAAGTTGATTAATACCGGCAATACCAAATCTTTAAAAATGTTAATGGGGTATATTCTCAAAAAAGGAGGAGATACGATTGGTCCCAAAGCAAAAACAGTAGCAGGTTATGTCTTGAATCAGCTGCAGGAACTGAATCAAAAACTGCTGATTGTCGATGAACGGATTGTGCACAAAGTCGAAGATGAACTACCTCTGAACAGTATTGAGCAGCTACAATGGGAACAAATTCAAGAAGATCGCGAGCGTGTGAAGGCTACGGTTGACTCAATTGTTCAATATCTGGAGAAGTTTGGTTTGACCCCATTGCCTCATGAAATTGAAAAACGGATATTGGATTCCAGGATCATGCTGGCTGGTGATCCATTAGAAAATGTGATTTTTAAATATCATTTTGAACGGAATTTCAAACATAAACCGTTTCAAGTTCCCTTTCCTATTTCAAAGAGTTTGAGTATTCCTCGTAAACGGATCACTCTGCAGTTTAATTCAAAGTCGCAAAAATGGATATTCAAGTCCATGCTGAGCCGCAAAGAGGCCATGGGGAACGTAAGTCGTTATGCTGACCGTTCTGGAAGTGAATTAGAGATGTTTGAGGCCCCTTTGGTAGAAGGAATAGCCCGTTGTGTTTTGAGTGGCTACCTGGGCTTTACAGAGCGTAACTTAACCTCTTTTGAAAAACCTCCTGCTCGTTCTTTGGGGAATGCGGCATCCAACCCTGTCACTCATCAAGATTTGCAGATAATAGCCACTGAAATGCATCAGTTCTTTCGCCCCATTCCAGTACGTCCCAAAGAGTTGTTGGAGAATATTCATTATATTCGTGATATTTTTATTGTCTGCAATGTGAATCGGTTCAGTCGCATATCTGTAGTCGTGAGAGATAACTTTGGAGACCATTTTGTAACAGGGTTTGATATTTCCCGCATCCAGGTTAAAATCAGACCAAGCCACATGAAAGTTGATTTCAACCTATCACGATTTTTTATGCAGTTCAATACCAGGGAATGTCGAATTCAATTCATGAAAGCTCTTGATGTTTTGAATATTCCGCTGTTGTCACAATACAAATTCAAGAGTAAAATTTGGATCAACTCAGGTAATTTTAAGCTACTGGGCAATCCTAAATTTCATAAGATTTATTTGGATGGGATTGTTCATGCTCTTTGGGATCTAGATTTGATTGGTACTCCAGAATTTTTGGAGCCTAAAAAATTGAAAACAAGTATTGATTTTCTAGGGAAGGAGGCTGTACGCAATCGCCGTCAACGTCCTGCCTGATGACGACAGTGCTGCTATTCGGTGGAAAAATGCTGCATGTGCTCAATAAAACCAGCAAATCCATCAGCCTTTGCATCAGGAAGGGGCGTGTCTCCAAAGTGGTAAAGCCAAAGGTGCTCGCGTATGTTTTGAGGTAATTGTAAAAGTTCCTGGTAAGAGGTATGTACTCCAAATTTATTATCTTCTCCGCTATTGAATAATTGACAATCATGTAAGAGGTACTTGCAGGTTGTCACGCAACGGGCCAGCAGGTCTTTATCCAACCGGGTATCGCTTGTAAAGAGGATACTCTTTTCACGTTCTGTGGGGTTTTCTGAAATTTCTAATCCGTATGTTTCTAAATTGAGCACATGATCGTTGATCCGGGCATAAAGCTGCAGAGGTTCTCCTTCTTCTACCGGAAACCAGCAGTTTGCTTGGATGGGGATGCATTCAAAATAATCTGCCAATTTCTGAGGGGTTTCGTCATTGGGAGTCAATTCCACAAACTCCAGGCCTCCTTTCAACGAACATTCCCATAAACGTTCCAATAAGGTGTCTGTCGTGAGAAGTTTAATGCGATGCTGATGAGTGAATCTGCTTTGTAAGGCAATTTGTTCCATCCCACCAATGTGATCTGCATGAAGATGAGTGACAAAAACATGGGTGATTTGATCCAGAGTAATGCCGTATTCTGCAATTGATTGAAGGACCGGTACGCCACAGTCGACAAGCATTTTGATATTTCCACTTTCGATTAAAATACTGCTGGTGGAATTTTTTCTGGTAAATGCAGATCCTACTCCCAAAAATGTTATTTTTATCATAGTGTTACCATTGATGTAGATATCGTAATGTCTTTGTGATTAAGAATTTCATAGTGGACATTACTTCCTTGTAGCAAAGTATGCTTTGAATGTCGAATCTCAAATTCCTTCTTTTAATAATTCCAGGGGAAGCAACGGTGAAGGATTTTTGCATGTCATCAACCATAACTGATGTGCCGCCCTGGTTACTCCAACGTATAGCAGATGTCGTGCCTTTCGATCGTCAGGGAATGATTGTTCATCAATATCTATCAAAATAACGTAATCAAATTCCAATCCTTTCACTTGTAAAATATCACTGACTTCAATACCCGGTTCAAAAGAAAAATCCTGGTCTTGGACTCGTTGTATACTGGGAATATCGGCTTTTAACAATCCTTCATAAATCAAGTCTGCTTGGGAGGGGTAGCGAGTCAGGATGGCAACATTTGCCGAAGGCTCTTGAACAACGAGTTCAATTAATGCTTCTGATAAAAAACTGATGAGTGTGCCATGACTTTGAAATTTAAAAAGTTCAACGGGGGCTCCGTGACGCACGGCTTTCCATTCTTGATTCACACTGTAAGGGCCAATAATGGCTCTGGCGACTTCCATAATTTCATGTGTGGAACGGTAGCCTATTTTTAATGGAGAAATGACCGTATTGTCCAATCCCAAGTGCTGGAACATCTCAATCCAACTATCCAACTGCGATCCTTCCACAATCTGTTGATCAAAATCACCTGCTAGGGTGATACTGGGGCGGTTTTTTGGTGTGTGATTCATGAATAACTGCAGTTCAACAGGACTGAAATCTTGGGCCTCATCAATTAAAATATGAGGGTACATCACTTTTTTATTTTTTTTCTTACGAAATGTGCCCAAAGTCAGATTATAGAGTAGGAGTAAGAGGGTATCGTCTTCTTCATCGAGCTCTTGAAAGCTTTTCTCCCGTTGGATCATCGAACCCTCTTCATCATCAGGCCCCCCGTTTGTTTGATGACGGTTCTCATAGTTTTGGACTGCCCATTTCCAGGTCTCCTGTATTTGTACATCACTGAATGTTTCTGGTGCATGAAGATCCATCGCTTCTTTGAGCTTTTTTTCGTGGATGAAACAATCTTCCCAAATGGTGACGGCCAGACTCGTTGGTGAATTGATGAGCTCGGGAAACAGGTCCTCAATGAGATGTTGTAAACGGGTTTTAAGAAGATAACTGTTGCATGGCTGAACTCTGGGGATGGAATCCTGATCGTTACTCCACCTTTTTAACATGAGTATGCGCTGGGCCAATGGCCAGCCTTCCAACGCCTTCCATACATCAACCGCTCTGCTCTTTTCTGGTAGTTCGCGTAGATCCTCTTGAAGCCGAAGGGTAAAACTGTTTTCATGCGATTTTACTTCTTCTTCCAGCCATTTTATCATGGCAGGGTGGCGTTTGATTTCGATGACGGAAACAGGTGTTTGTTCTGAATAACGATTTGGCAGTTGGGGGAAATACTTAGTACGAAAACTGCGGGACCATTTTTGATAAACCCAGGATTTTGTGCCAGAGGCTCCTAATGTTGGTAAAATTTTAGAAATATATCTTGAGAGGGCCTGGTTAAATACAACCGCTATGACTTGACTCGAAATAAAATAATTAGGTTTCAGGGAAATCAAGTAAGCCAATCGATGTAAAGCAATCGTTGTTTTTCCAGACCCAGCGCCCCCCTGGATCACGACAACACCCGTTTCTGGATGTATGATGATTTCAAATTGATTTGGATCGATAAGGGCTGTGATTTCTTGCAAAAATTTATCTTTGCGATAAATGTTGAATCCTGCCCCTTTCTGTGTCTCCAGCTGGTTGGAAGGACGATTCGTTTTGTCTCTACCCCCAGTTAAATGAGAGTGCGCTGACTTTTGCGAAGTCCATCCATTTTTAGTATGAATGAGACAATAAGGTCCTGCATCAATCCGCAGTAATTTCCCATTTTCAATGGAAATGGTGCGGCGTACTAAAACAACCCCTTCCGTGTTGCGATCTCCAAATTCTTCTACATACTCATCTCCCTCCTGGTAACGATAATAAATTCTGCTGATGGGGGCATGTTTCCAGTCAATTATTGGTAAATCCAGGTGGGTTGACGTGTAATGCTGATTGCCAATCAAAATGTCCCTCTTGCGGTGGCTTTCATCCAGGCGAATGTGAGCAAAATAAGGGCTGAGACAGTTTATGCCGATATCTGCCGAAATCTTGTTTTGCTGTTGTGCCAGAAGCACCAACCGTTCCATATGGGCCATGATCGCCGGGAGGTCTTCTACTCGTGAATCGGTAATCGAATCCCGTAATTCTATGATGTCATTGTGGTAATCTTTTTGTTTCTCTGGGATGGCTTGTAATACTAACGCTCTTTGTACTTTTGCCAGTAACAGAGTTTCTTCTTCAATAATGGCTGATTCTTCCGGAGTGAGCATCTTTTTTGATAGTTAAAATGGGATGGGGCAGAAAAACAAAAAACTTTACTATATCGTGTTATAAAAAGTGGAGCAAATGAAATCGTTACGCAATATCTAATTCTTTAATAATTAAATATCGTGATCAATATTATGTTTTTTTAATTAATATTCAGGATTGACTTCTTTTGCTGGGGAAAAAACAAAAAACATGATAACAGTACACAACCTCACTATTAAACGTGACTTTGCATGCGGACATGATCAAAAAAGTGAAACATCATGAAAAATTAATTAAGGTTATGTCGCCGTATTAAACATATTAATAAAAATGAAAGGGGAAAATGACAGACTGTTGCAGCAGTAAAGGGTGTGAAATCGAAAAACTCCGCCAGAGTCAGGGCAACATTTTGAAAACGGTATTGGTGATCAACGCAGCCATGTTCCTGGTAGAAATCGTTTCAGGATGGGTAGCCAACTCTACGGCATTACTGGGAGATTCACTGGATATGTTGGGAGATACGATAGTCTATGCCTTCAGTATCTATGTCCTCACTCGCAGTGCCAAATGGAAAGCCGTTGCCTCTTTATTCAAGGGAGCCGTTATGGCCGCTTTTGGCTTTTTTGTGATGGGGCGAGTGATTTACAAAGTCATGTATCCTGAGGTACCTGTTTTTGAGGCGATTGGTATTGTTGGCCTAATAGCTCTGGCTGCCAATGCGGTATGTCTGGCACTGCTCTGGCGACACCGCAGTGATGACATTAACATGAATTCGGTCTGGTTGTGCTCCCGCAATGACATCATTGCCAATACTTCGGTTTTATTTGCGGCTTTTGGGGTGTGGCAGATGGGCTCCGCCTGGCCGGATATCCTGGTAGGATTGGGGTTGGCTTTACTCTTTCTCCATTCTTCGTTTCATGTGCTCAAGGACAGTCTGGCAGCGCTCAAAGAGTCACCCCTCTATGATAGAAGAAGTTCGGCTCTTTCCTGAAAAGAAGTTGGAAAGGGCTCTGATAGGATGACGAAACTTGTCGATAGTCTGTTTTCGGTGTAGGATCTTCAATTCAATCAGCGTCAGCAAAAAGATAATATCTTTGCTCAGTTCTTTCAATTTCAGAAACGCTTCTTCTGCGCGTTTTTCCTGGTAGGATGTGTGCAAATCAATAACGCGTTGGGCTTGTGTATGAAAATCTTTGTGTAGCTTTTCTAAGCGCGGCAGCTCTTCCAGATGTCGGTAGTTGGACAACCCTTCGCTGTAAAGCCAGACTCCCACCATGCAGTCTTTGTGAGATGTCAGCTGCACGGAGCTTTTCCGTTCTGTCAAAAGTTCTTCCAGGGTCAGTTCCCATTCCAGATGGACAATGCGTGCATAGTTGATATCCAGTAACATAATTTTTCCTAATTTTTCTTACGGTGAATTGATTTCATTCAATCGGTATTCCACCATTGTCAGCAGGAATACCAAGTCTTTGCTTTCTCTGCGGAATTCACGAAGCATGATTTCGGCACTGTCGTAGTTACGATTCTCGAAGAGCTTGATCAATTCATCAGCAGTTTGATGAAATTCACGGTGCTTTTCTTCCAGCCCCTGCATTTCCTTGAGGTGGCCATATTTTTTTTTACCCTGTTCATCCAGCCATTTCCCCAATTCGCAGTCGCAGTAGTTAGCCATTTGCGGGAGTTTACCCTTCTGCAAAGCGGCCTTGATTTGTTCAACCCATCGTATGTGTTCCATGCGGGTGGTTGCAATCTCTATCATTGATACTGTTCCTTAAATGCATTGATTAATTCGGTATCCTCTGGATCGTCCTGTTTTTCGACAGGTCTATTGGATATTTGAATGAAGGAAAACTCCGGATGCATTTCAGAGATCTTTTCGCGTAATGTTTCGATCATCTCATGAATTTGAGTCGAGGATAATTGTTTGTCAACTTCAACCTGCATACTCAATTCCCAGGTTTCCCCAAGGCTGCGTCCACGGCAGAATTCAACCTCCATTACCCCTGGTGTCCGCCGTGCCAGACGAATGACCGCTCTCCGGACTTCTTCAGGAATGGAAACATCCAGAAGACTTTTAAACGAATCATAAAAGATTTTAACCCCAATATAGATCACCACCACGGAAATCAAGGCTCCAGCCCAGTAATCCGCTGAATCCCATCCTAAATTGCTCAGCAGGACTCCAATAAAGACGGCGATACCGGAAAGGGCATCAGCACGGTTGTCCCAGGCGGCTGCATGAAGATTTGCCAGCTTATGCTCCCCTGCCGCACAAGAGAGATAACGGTACATGATTTCCGACATCGAGGCCGATAGGACCACGGCAAACAAGGCTAGTGCAGCGGGCCCTCCTGCAATGAATTCTCCGGCTGCATGAAAGTTACCGACCAGTATAAAAATGGCTCCGATAATCAATGCCATGCTGATGAAAATGGAAGACAAAAATTGAATTTTTCCGTATCCATAAGGAAAATTTGTGCTGGGCGGCAATTTACCCACCTTCACACTGACCAGGCTGAACATTTTTGTGAAAAAATCGGCAAGAGAGAAGAGTCCCGATGCTCCCAGAGCAACACTGCCGGTCATGGTAGCAAAAGTCATTTTGAATATGGTCTGAAACAAAGCTCCAAAAATATCCAGCTTGATGGCTTCTTCAACACAATGGTCACAATGATTGTTCTTCACTTTGGGATAGACTCTATAAAATAAGAAAATTTTGTTGGTAGTGTGAATATCCAACGATGAGGATTCACCTTTTTTATTTTTGTAATTCTAATAAATCGACAAAAGTTGCAAGTTGTTTTCAGATGGAGGTCAGGGCAATCGCATTAAAAAGCGTTTGCAACGTATCACCTGTAATCGTTTTCCTCCAATAATGGAATAAAGCGAGTTTTATCCACGTAAAAATTATTGCGGGTTTGAACTCTTTTAAAGTCTGCGAACCCATAGGCGATTCGTTTGATTCCTTTTCTCATCCGTACGTTCCTCTTGACTTTAATGAGGTTTTTTAGTCTATTTTTTGGCTTTTCTCAGTTTTGAGTGCCTGTTCTCTGATATTTTTTATGATTCCATTGTATATGGCTCAGCTTCCATTTTCAATCTTAACTGGTATGATTGGTTAATGAAAAAACACTGCGCAATTCTGTGTGTCTTAAATTTTTACAGGTAATACTGGTCAAACGTAGGTATTCGCATGATTTTAACATAACAGTTGCGGTATCATTGCTGAAATATCAAAACCAAGGGAGTTATCAGTTTTTCATCAATTGCAGTTGGCCGGGCAATATGTTATCGTTAGAAAAATGTATGTGACCCTCTCATTTCTCAGGATGCCTATGGACGCAATAGAATTAGTAAAAAAGCATTCTCCTCAGAATCATTTTTCTTCAGAGGAATCTCTACGTGTGAGTGAGTCGGCTTATTGGCAGGCGTATTATGAACACCCGGATTGCCAATATGAATGGAACAATGGATTGTTGGAGGAAAAACCAATGCCTGATTTTTTGAGTATTGCTCTCTATCGCTGGTTTCTTCAACTGCTGGAAGAATATTTCAAGGTTTTTCCTGTAGGACAACTCATGGGCCTGGAAATGGGGGTACGTTTAGAGTTCGGCGAGAAAGTGATCATCCGAAAGCCGGATCTTGCCGTCATCCTGAATGAGAATCCATGCAAAACCAATCCGGAGGATCGTTCCTTTCGAGGAGTGTGTGACCTCTGTATTGAATTCTTGTCCGATTCGAGTTTCTCAGAAGTGGAAAGGGACACGGTGGTCAAGAAAGAAGAATACGCCAAAGCCGGAGTGAGTGAATATTATATTTTGGATCGATTGGGCCGGCATACGTATTTTTATCGTCTCAATGAGCAGGGTTTCTATGAGCGGTTAGATGCAGCAGAACATGGCGTTATTCATTCCACCGTATTGAAAAACTTTTCATTCCGTCTCCAGGATTTAGAAGGGCAAATCCCCTTTGAAGCCTTGGTAGATAATCCTCTCTACCAACCCTTTCTCTTGAAATCACTTCAACAGGAACGCCAGCAAAAAGAACAGGAACGCCAGCAAAAAGAACAGTCACTTGCTGAAGTCGAACGGTTGCGTACCCTGCTTCAAAAGAAAGGCATTGACTTTAAAGAAAAGTGATGGTTTGTCCAGACCGCATCCTGTCGCTGGATACTGAATCAAATGCCATGACACCGTTAACCAGTGGGTAATATTCTTTCTGTAGACTTGTCGTCACTCGTGGAATAGGAACAGTAATGCATTTTATCAATCCGAAAACAGATTTTGCGTTCAAACGAATTTTTGGAGGCGAGCAGAGTAAAGAGATTCTGCTGTCTTTTTTGAATTCGCTGCTCTACCAGGATGGATTCGTTCTCGAGGACCTGGAGATTCTGAATCCCTATTTAGCTCCTAAAATTCGTGGCATCAAAGATACTTACCTGGATGTCAAGGCACGTTCCGTTTCCGGGGAGACGGTTATTATCGAGATGCAGGTTCTCAATGTGGAAGGATTTGAAAAACGGATTCTCTACAATGCTGCCAAAGCGTATTCGACCCAGTTGGCAACGGGAGAAGACTATAGGCTTCTTAATCCAGTGATTGCCTTGACCCTGACCGATTTTATTCTATTTGAAGATCTGGAGCCATTGATCAGCCGCTTTGTTCTCAAAGAAAAGGATTATCTGCTCGACTATCCCCTTCATGACATTGAACTGGTTTTTGTGGAGCTTCCGAAGTTTGACAAATCGTTGTCAGATCTGGTGCATCTTTGGGAGAAGTGGATTTATTTTATTAAGCATGCCCGGCAGCTGGAGAGTATTCCTGAGGCGATGGAGCAGGAGTCCGCGTTGAAAAAAGCCTTTGAAATTGCCAATGAAGCCAATCTGAGTAAGGAAGAGTTAGAAGATTTAGAAAAGCGGGAAATATTTATTCATGATCAACGCAATGCCATTAAACGTGCTTTACGAGTGGGGATTGAACAAGGCATTGAACAGGGCATTGAACAAGGCATTGAACAAGGCATTGAACAGGAACGCCAGACTCTGTTGATTTCCAACATTCGTTTGTTTCAAAAGCTCCTCAAGCAAAATGTCAACAGTAAAAAAGAACTGGAAGGAATGCCTTTGGATGAGCTGCAGCAGTTAGCCAGTCAATTAGAACAAAAGTTGTCAAGGGATCATTCCTCCTGATAACAAGATGGAGAAAGCAAGAGAAGCTCTTAGAAAATTAAAAAAACAGCGGTTATTGAGGATGTTTTATCTCCTATAGAAGAATGGGAGGTGATGAAGTGATTGTAGTAGACACTCACATTATTATTTGGCAATCCTCGTAAAACAGAGAGGGTATCCAGCTAACGCGGTTGTGTGATCTTCAGTGAGCCATCTTTAATTTTTGCTGGCAAGATCCGCTTTTGAGATTTTTTCCATAATGAAGCGTTGAATATCGCCTTTGGCCTGTTTCTTTTCTTCATCTGTAAATTCAAAAAATACGTCTCGTATTTTATTCAACTCAGCATCCATTTTGATGTTCAGTTCATGCTGGATCCGATTGATTTCATTTTGGTAATCTTTGGAAAACTGGGCGTCCATCCGCTTCTTTTCATCAGCTGACCATATCTCAATTTCAGAGATTGCCGCCAAGCGTTTTTGGGCCATTTCTGATTCCAGGGCTGCAATTCTGGCTTCTCGAAGCTTTTTTGTTTCTTCTTCCAGATTTGTGATAATGCTTTTCAGTTCGGTTTCCCGCTGGCTCAAGGAGGATATATTGGTTTCTATCATTTTCAGGTTTTCTGTTTCCTGTGCCAGTTGTTCTGCCCGGGCTTTTTCTTTTTCAGCCTCCATTTCTGCGAGAGCCTTTGCCGCAGGCATATTGGTCTGGGATGTTGTATCTTTTTTTTGTTTGGCGGCAATGAATGCAAAAAAAATCAGTCCCAGAGCCAGTGTAATCAATAGTATCGTCATTCAGTCCTCCTCGTTGATGCGCGTTTGGAGTTCAATCCACGCCATTTTATCTTCGACCTCCCGTTCAAATTCCAGGAGGGTGATCACAAATTTTTCTGAATCCCTTCGTTTGATTAAAGATCGTGCCACGCCAAGGGATAGTTGTTTTTTAGGTACTTCCACCGAATCAATTGCACCAGTATCACATCGAGGAGTATCTATTAAAATTCCATGCATCGAAATATCAACAGCACTCGCCGATTGAGAGGCCCCATCACGGTCTGTCCAATGGACGATCACTGTTCCAGGGGGAAGGGGGACCCGCAGAGACAGCCTTTTGTTGTCTCCCAGCCCTTCAGTGGCTTTTTCAAAGACTTCGCTGACAAATTCTTCGGTATCTTCTTTGGCTGATTTGATGCGCTGCTCAATGTAGTCTAAAATTTCATCTCTGTCGAGTAAAGTTTCCTCTTTTTCCAACACCTCTACACTCTTTCTGCGAAACAGCATCAGCAACAGAATGGACGTGACCACGATGAACAGGATGAACAGATAAACATAATTTCTGAACCAGTCCGAGTTCGGCTCTGGTTCTGCTGCTGGTGGTTGGGGGGGGGTGATAATGCCGGTTGCTGGTGTTGTGGCCAGGCTATTGGTTGTTTCTGCCGATTCAGGTTCAAGTGTTTGTTCGGGTTCTTCCATCAGTGTTTTTGTGGTATCGAGGGTGGCTTCCAGAACTTCTTCCATCGAGTCTTCCAGGGGCTCTTGCGACTCAGTGTCCAGGGGCATGTGGTGTCCTTTTAATGAATCGGCCCATTGCTTCAGACGTTCCGACTTGCCGGAAATGTCCCAGATGACCAGTTTATTTCCTATTTTATTCTGTAAATTCAGCAGTGCCTTCTCTGTCAATTCCAGGTTTCTCTGACGATATGGCTCACTCAGCCTCTGGTAGAGTCCTTCTTCCGATATTTGGGTTGCTTTGAGGGCATGGTATTGCTCATTCAAATCAGCATAGCGTTGATCGGTGAGGATGCGGGGGCTGAGGAATCCAGTGTCCTTGTCCCATACATCAGGTTCTCCATCGGTGATGAGAAGCACCATCTTGACAGATTTTTCATCACTTTTTTGCTGAATATACCGCAGAGGGATTTCCAGATCAGTGGCCATTCCACTCAGTTGGATGTTGTTCAGGGTACTGGAAAGTGGAGAAAGGGCGGCCTCATCATGAATGACGGTGCTCAAATGAGTGTGGGGTTCGTAATCAAACCCCACCAGGGTGATTTTGTTGGGAGCATCAAAGTTTCGGATGACCGAGGAAATCCACATCATGGAAAGCTCCCTGGTGTTGTAGCGCTGCATGGACCCTGACTGGTCAAACAGAATCAGGATCTCAGGGGTGGCTGCATATGAAATGGTAGCCCAAATCATTGCCGAGGTCATGAGCAAACCCATTTTAGTCCAGGTTCTGTATCTTATACCCAGCATGAAGCGACCCTCCCTATTGTTTTAGAATTTATGGTTGTCAGAGAAGTGAAAATTAAATCATTGGCTACACTGGTTTTTCATAAATAGTGCGAACTTAGCATTCAGGTCTGACAATGACAAATAAAAAAATGTAGTGATGGCCTGAAAATCAAATCTCATTTTGAACGGATTATTGAACTTGATTATCAGTTGGTACTTTTTATTTCCAGTCTGATTGAACGTATTGAGAAATCTCCTGCTATGGGAGAGCTTGGATTAAAACCAGGCTATTGTTATTATACGGATTCAGAAGGAAAATTTGGGATTGGTTATGTGGTTTTGAAAAAAAACAAGGGAATCCATGTAGTGGTAGTCAGGTTAGAGTGTGATATACTGCTGCTCTGAACGAATATTGCAGAAATTTTGAATTGCATTGAAAATCTACCGAAATATGTGTAGCTTATTGAAATTAGCAGAAGACTACGGGTGTAAATCCGTAGATG
>JADGAT010000029.1 GCA_015231885.1 SAR324 cluster bacterium | reverse complement strand
TTTCTGGAACTTTTAAGCAAAATTCGGGAAAAAACCATGCGCAAAAAGAAACTGCAACACCTCTTGCAAGAAAAAATACAGATCCGATTTACCTGATTTAAAAGGGACGCTCTGCCCTAAAATACAGGGATGACTCCAAGTAACGTAACGAGCCTATGAAAACAAAATACAATGGAACACTTGCTAAAAAGCTGAAAGCTTACTACTGACAGCCGAGAGCTTCTCAAGTGAATTGCGTCAAACCACCTTGGAGTGATAAAGCAATACTCTAACAAAAATTTCTGTCTGAACTACTGAAAATTTTGATTGACTTGATTTTTTGAACCACTCATGATTAAACTTAAGGTTATTTACGGAGCGTGGCGCAGTCTGGTAGCGCACACGTCTGGGGGGCGTGTGGTCGCAGGTTCAAATCCTGTCGCTCCGACCATTCTTTTCCTTCGCATTAGAAGTCTTTAATCTCCCTTCTGATTTCATAATAAATTTCGAAATAACAGGCATTTATGCAACCAACCAATGATTTGAATGTAACAGATACCATACCGCTTATTACTCCTGCAGCCATTAAAGAAAAACTTCCAATGACTGTTGAAGCAAACAACACGGTAGTTGCAGCACGCAAGGTGGTGCAGAATATTTTAGATGGAACTGACAAACGGCTCTTATGTGTCGTAGGCCCGTGCTCCATTCATGATTCTAAAATTGCATTAGAGTATGCTGCTGCATTGAAAGCTCTTGCCAACAAAGTTTCCGATCAAATTTACCTGGTTATGCGTGTTTATTTTGAAAAACCCAGGACTTCGATAGGATGGAAAGGATTGATCAATGATCCGGATCTGGATGGAACCTATAAAATTGAGAAAGGGTTGATGGCAGCTAGAAAAATTTTGTTGGATATCAACCAGATGGGAGTGCCTGCGGGTACAGAAATGCTGGATCCCATCACACCTCAATACATTACGGATTTGATTGCGTGGAGTGCTATTGGTGCAAGAACCACCGAATCCCAGACGCACCGTGAGATGGCTAGTGGACTTTCGATGCCGGTTGGTTTCAAAAATGGGACAAATGGTAACTTGGAGGTTGCCATCAATGCCATGAAATCAGCGATTCATTCTCATCATTTTGTGGGTATTGATAAGGACAGCAAAGTATCGATTATTCAAACGAAAGGCAATCCTTACAGCCATATGGTTCTGCGGGGAGGAGATCGACCAAATTATGATGTTGTTTCTGTCAAAGAAACAGAGGATACGTTGAACCAAGCAAAATTACGCAATGATATCATGATTGACTGCAGTCATGACAATTCAGGCAAAGATCCGTTCAAGCAGGAAATGGTTCTTCAGGAAGTCATTCATCAAATCATGAATGGGAATAGCTCCATCATGGGCATTATGATTGAAGGCAATTTGAAATCTGGGAATCAGGCTTACAGACCCAATGAGCCTTTAGAATATGGGGTATCGATTACTGATAAATGTTTAGACTGGGAAAATACCAGTCGGATTATCGAGGAAGCACGCCAGGAGCTCTCAAAAAGAAAATAATATTCCATTAATACAATTCTTTGGACATATAGAGCTTCCAATCCAGATAATAGACACCTTGTACCCCATAATCGTATAGTTGGTATTTGATGGAATCGAGGTCACAGGCATATTGAGTATCCTGGAGTTGATCATAAACTCCTGTAATTTCACGAATGAGCTGCTGGTACAGGTATTGATGATCCGGGTGATCTGCCAGTAAATTTCTTTCAACAAACCCCACACATGCACCTAAAAAAGCCAGACTGATCCACTCTTGGAGTTGTTCATTTTCTATATGATCCAGAGTAGGGCTCAACTGTTTCCACCATTCATGGACTGCTCGGATTTCACTTGAAGATTTTACCAGTTCCGTATTTTTCTTTTTTTGTACTTCATCAATCGTATGGGCCTGCTGGACAGCAGAAACCAGTGCATGGGCTCTTGAGGGTTTGGGCATCATGATTTTGGCATAAGGTGAATGAGTTCATGCAAACAATTGTTCCAGTTTTTTACTTTCCAGCTGTTCAAATTTGACCAGGAACTCAGTAAAACTTTGATTGATATTGGCATGTCCCTTTCCTTTGCGGGCTTGCTCTTGAACCACCATTAATGATCCTGCACGTACAGGCATTTCCTTCCAGGCTTGTTGGACCAACTGGACTGTTGTTTGCAGACCGGTGTCTTCTTGTACCTCCAAAAGACATTTTTTAGTTGCCAACAAACTTCGACATCCCATCGGACGTACTGGATAAATACCACAACACCCTTGACTGCGCACTAAAAAAGGGCATGGTTTGTGGCTGTGCTGAGTGAAATCAGGTTCATCAACCACTTGTTGCAGCAATGCCTGTTTTATGGCTGCCGGGATCTCATGACCCATATAGTGTATAATCTCTTCAAATTCGCCCCCTGTTGCATCCATATCGGTGTAATAACAGCAGGCATCGCATCCAGATTCACAGGCAACGGGTGTTTTCATAGCAGCTAATTTGTCTTTTGCTTTTTTCACTACCGTATCACTCAGAGAATGAGCGTAGGCCAAAAGCCGGTTATGGTGTGGATAATGGTCTTTATTGAGATTTTTGACCAATTCATTGTATGGGCTTAAAAACTTTTTACAGGACACACGATCAATATTTTCCTGGCTCTCATTTTCTGGATTATGCTGCTGTATGGCAATGCTCCCTTCCAACATTCCAAATTGATAAAGGGAATGTTTTTGTTTATTTTTTTTAGGCATTTGTATTTTTGGTGATGTGCTGTGACGTGAAAATGATCAAACCGTGTTAAGGAATGCTCAAACAATAACTTAGCAAATCTACGTGTCTTTTCAACGATCTTCTGCATTGCTTTACCAGTGACATAGCAAGCTATGCGCCCGATAAAACGCCTTGAACCTCGATGAAAATCCTGCGCAACTTTCACATGTTATTATTTTCGCCTTCCTAAGGTCATGAGACAAGACTAAGTGTTTTTATCAGATACCTTCTCAATTGTCACTCCTCAACTGGTTTGATCTTTGCAGAGTTTTAAGTAACAAAATCTATTTTCATGATCTGTTCAATAAAACCATGATAGAATCTATCTTCCCTAAAAATCACAAGCTCTTATTGTCACAAGCTATTAGAAACTTTTTACCATCATGGCAGATCGGTCAGGTAAAAATTTTCCTGTTTTCCCTTCCATTGGTACTAGGCTGCACTTTCCTGCATGCACAGGAGCAAGCTCAAGATGCCAAGGACAATGCCACTCAAGCAACAATTGCTTATGAATGGGAGCGTATTTATTATGGCAAAATGAACAATGAGCTGCAGTTATTGTACACACGGGCATTTGCTAGAAGCCGAATGGCTTTTATGGATATTGATGGCGATGGCGATGATGATTTGATGATTGGAAAAGAAGATGGGCAATTGGCATTTCTAGAAAATATTGGAAAGCCCGGGGAACCTGATTTTTATTTGCGCACAGAAGCCTTTCAGGCATTTCATTCACAAACAGGAGCAGATGGAAATACAAAGAATGTTGAATCAGCAATCAATGTAGGGGCTAATGCGGCACCAACCTTTGTCGATATTGATGGGGATGGTGATTATGATCTATTCATTGGATCACAGGATGGAAGTATTTTTTATTATCACAATAAAGGAAATGCGTTGTTACCCATTTATGAATTGAAAAATCCCGCCTACATGGGGCTCCGTCCTGGAAAAAATATTGTCCCGTCATTTCAGGACATTAATATGGATCGAGTGCCTGATTTACTAGTTGGTACGCACTCTGGCAAAGTCTATTTGTATAAAAATGCGGGACGTCAGACCAATGCTTTGTTCTGCAGTTCTTTCAGATCAAACCAAACTCAAAATCAGCGTCCATGCCCCTATCCACGTGAATTGGTGGGAGATACGTTTCCTGAGGTAGATGCGTCTCCTACCTGGGTTGATTGGAACTATGACGGATTGTGGGATATTGCCATTGGAAAAGCCAGTGGGCAAATCAGTTTCTATTACAACAAAGGCAATGCATTCCAACCAAAATGGGAAATGGAGACAGATCGTTTTTTGTTTATTGATGTAGGAGGATATGCCTCTCCCATATTTTATGACTTTGACAATGATGGTTTTACTGAATTGTTAGTTGGCACCTCAACCTCAAAAATCATACATTACGAAAACCGGGAAGTTTTGCAAAATGGATTACGTAAAATTACTGAATTGAATTTATCTAATATCAACTGGAAAGAAAATCATCTGAGAATATTAGAACGGGCCTGTCAGCAGTTACAAGGGGATCCTGCGTGTTTGCCGGTATTGGCCCGTGCATTTAACATTCCTGATGATATTCCGCAGGAACTCAAACAGTATGCCGATTTTGTTGTGAAAGTAAAGAGCAAGTCCTCCCAAGCTGATGATGCCGAGCCTGATAACAATCCAGAACAAGCTGAGCCTGTTCAAGAAGCCGCCCCTCCCCAGCAGGCATCCATCCGTAGTTTTAACAGACAGCTACTTGCAGCTCAGGCAAATGCTCCCGACCCTGCTGCAAACCAAGAGCAAAACGTAGATGCAGAAGCGGCTGCCACAGAACAAAAAAAAGAAAAAACGGGCTCCGTATTTCCGATGGATATGGCAAATCGTAATCATCTATGGTTGTCTTCTCGTAATTTTTTAAAGTTTGGCCATTTTTTGAATGGTGAACAAAGATCCGTCATTACGACTGGAGATTGGGACGGTGATGGAGATCTGGATTTGTTGGTGGGAGGCGAATCAGGAAAATTATTTGCTTATGAAAATATAGGGACAACCCGCACACCCAACTGGAGATCTATCGAAAATCCGGCCTTTTCCCAGAATCAGCGCTCCAATAGTGCCCCAGCCTTGGCTGATATTGATGGCGATGGAGATTTGGACATTTTGGTAGGAAATCAAGCAGGAAAACTTGATTTTATCAAAAATCACGGTTCTCCAGTAAAACCCGAATGGAAAATTGAAGAACTGGCTTTTGCTAATATTGATGTGGGTAGCAACAGCATTCCTGTACTGATCGATATTGATAATGACAAAGACCTGGATTTGTTTGTGGGGAACAGTAAAGGCAGGATGATTTTTTATTTGAATGAAGGCTCTGACAAACAGCACCAATTTGTCATCAAAAGTACTCAATTTGCCAATTTAGTCGAAGAAACAAATATTGCTCCGGCATTTTTTTTCTGGGATGACGATGAAGCGCCCGATTTGGTGGTTGGAGGAAAAAATGGAACTTTGCATTTAATTTCAAATAATCATTTGGAAGGCACTCCCCTGACTCATGGCTGGAATTTGGAAGAACATAATTGGAGCAATATTGAGACAGCGGGCTTTAGTGTTCCCCATGTCACTGATTTTGATAAAGACCAAAAACTGGACCTTCTCGTAGGAGATATAGATGGCAATGTCCTGATCTGGCTCAACCGTGGAAGTAAAAAAGTTGAACCTGAAGAAACCAATAAGCCTGCTGTAATCAGTAATTCTATCGAAAGAACCGACGAAAATGCCTTACAGCAGGGAGAAGATACCGTAGAACTGGACCCAATTGCATTAGAGGAAGAACTACAGCAAAAAGAAGTGGATTTGCCTTTTGCTCCTGTATACACCCTAATCACCAAACAATACATAAATTTGGCAAATTCCCGCCGACTTGTCCCTGCTTTTTTTGATATGGACGTTGATGGTGATCTGGATTTGTTGATTGGCACCAAAGAAGGGTTTTTGTTTCAATATATGAATGAAGGAACCGTCGCAGAACCGAATTGGACGTTAATCTCTAAACGTTTTCTAGAATACAACAATGGGGAAAATGCAACACCTGTTTTTGGAGATGTTGACCAAGATGGTGATGCCGATTTACTGGTAGGGAATGCACGAGGGACTTTGGAATACTGGGAAAACCAGGGCACTGTAGATTTTCCAGAATTTATTAAAAACCCAACCGTCTTTCAGGGCATCACAGGGGGGGTTCACTCACGCCCTGCTTTAATCGATATCAACCAGGATGGATTGTTGGACCTCCTGATTGGGAATTTTAAAGGGCAGTTGGTGCATTATCTTCAGAGCTCCACGGATACAGGCAGAAGTTTTCAGTTGATTCATCGTAGATACCTTGGTCTGGACCTTGGTATTGGTGCCTCTCCAACGGCCGCTGATCTCAATAACGATAAAAATCAAGAGTTGATCATTGGTTCAGATCATGGAGATATCATCGGATTTCAGCCAGTACCCATTGAACAAGATCCGACACGTTGGGGATGGAAACAGGATTCAAGTTATTTTGAAAAATTAAGAAAAGAATTTCCACTGGGAAATGCTCCTGCTTTTGCTGATATTGATCAAGATGGCGATGTGGATATGTTTGTGGGAGGAGAAGATGGCAGTTTATATTACTATCGAAATGATGGAAAGCCTGGTGCCAAATAAATATCTAAATCCCCATGGAAAGACGCCTGCGTCTGTATTCGTATTCAAAAAATTTCCAAAAAGTGTCTGCGGAGCTAAAAGTAACCTGTGTATAACTGTCTGAAAATTCTATAAACTTATTTTCTAGACTTTGTTCCAGTTGATGAATAGACTCAACTGGAGGAAGGTCAGAGTTTGCATCAAATATCTGGCCAAAAATAGGATATAGCAACTGGCTCACATTGATATGCTGGTGTATCTCCTGGGGGTCGCTCAATATTTTCTGCAGCAAATCAGGTTGTGAATCCCCCAAATAGCGAATCAATAGATCCAGGGTCGTCATATTCAACTGTCCCAATGCTGCCGTAATCTCTAACAAATCGCCTTGATTCTCCAGAAGCTGTTTTTCCAATAAATCCACTCGGTCGGGACGTTTCAGCAAAATGGTCATAAACTCTTTTAGAGTAGGATCGAGCACCTGAATCGCAGAGTGCATTAGTTCAGAAAAATCCATGTGATTCGATAAATTGCTGCTCTCCAATCGTGCTTTCAAACTGGCAAGCATTTCCTGAGTAAGTATTTTCGCACTGACCTGCTCCAGCACACGCTCATCCAACCCTTCTTTTCCTAGAGTCGAAATACCCCATTCCACTAAAGATTCCAATTCTTGAATAGATAAATCTCTATTGGTCGCAAGCTGAGAGAGCAAACTCCTTTCGTCTTGTATGGAAGCTGAAATCATACGTAAACGGCTTTGATAGTCTGTTTCAGAAATTTCAAACAACTCGAGCTTGTCCAGCAATGCCATGTTATCTAAATTGACAAAGTCAGTAGTAGGACTTTGCAACAAATCCTCTAATTTTTGCCGAACCGGAATGACCATACCGTGTACATAAATTTTAAATTCACCTGGAGTCGCATTTTCTTCTTTGATGATTAGCGAAGTAATATTTTTCGAAGCTTTCAGAAGATTGTTCTTCCCTGAAACCAATGCAAATTCTGACTGCGTGACTTCGCCCGCTGACAGATTTCTACTGAAGCGAGACGGAGTGCTAAGAGATTCTATAGAAGCCGCCTGATATGCCAACTGTTCCAGGATGGTGCTTGCCGTTTGGAATAACAAAGATAAGCGTCCTGCTTGTGTGACAGTGAGCGTCTCCACCTCTGAAAAATCCCCGATTTCGGGAAGTAATTCCAGTTTACCCTGTTCTGTATCAAATGCTATGAGCGAGCGATTGTTGGTCCCCCACAACTGGAATAGATGATCGTCCTGTATCAGGAAAGAAGATCCTTCCTGAAGCATTTCGACCAAAAGCTCTAAGGCATATACCACTTGAATGGATTCAGAGTTTTCTATAGGATGCTGCTGAATTTGATCTATCGGAAGATCCAGCTGAAAAGCAATCTCTTGCTGATGTTGTGAGAGTTTGACGGCAGGGTGATGAGCCAATTTTTTTGCAATGAGTGAAGTAATTGGAGAAACTGAGATACTCACAGATATTTGATCCCCTTCACTCAGGGAGCCTGTTTCAAAAAGAATGGGAGCGCTTCGAAGAGGAAGTAAGGTGCTGATATTGGAAATACTCAATTCTTTTGTCGAGAAAGCTTCAATGATTAAAGGATTTCCCAGTCGATTTTGCGGAAATTCGGCTTCAATGACAAACTTCCCATTTTCTTCTGTTTGAATTTGATAATATTCCCCATTCGATTGAGTGAGAAATTTTCCATCAGGATCTTTCAACACTAAAGTTTCTTCAGTGCTATTGACTACGTCTCCTTCAATTTTTCCATAAAAGACTCTTTCTGCCCCTATGTCAAAATCTTCACTTCCTTCTACCAGCAGGAGTTGGGTTTTTCCTGAGTTGTATGAAGCGTCGTCTCCCTCCTGGAACTGGGCTGAATGATCGGCAACACAGGAAGTGAAAAGGGGGAGGAGAAGGAGAATAATTCCGTGTTGCAGTAATTTTTCAGGAAAAGAAAGCTTCATACCACCTCTTTCAGGTAGTTTGCATTCATTAAGTGTTTTTTTAAGAGGAGAGAACCCACTGTGTCAGTTCTGATTTATTATCTTAAACTATTAGGAGGTGCGATTACAAATAGTTTTTTAGATAATATCAATTCGAAATAACAAAACTTCCAGTATATGTACTGACGGGGGAAAAAGTAACACCGCTGCCAAAGGTAAAAGTAATGGTGTAGGTGGCATTTGTCAGTAGCGGTGATGTCAATCCTAATGCAGTAGCGAGCGAATTACTCAGTACAAGAGACTCAATGCTCGATGTATTGATGGAAATACTGCTGCCAGAAATAGTAAATACACTTGTATTGGTTGTGGTACCACTCCTATAGGCTTCATTTGTCACAACCTGGGCATAATAAGAAATTTGTGGGCTGCTTGGAAATGAAACGGTGCTACTACTCGCATTAAAACTCATATCGCTAATAGAAAGAGTTGCGGTAGAAAGTTGACAATTCGAGCCCGAACAACTCATTGTGAAGCTAATCGAGCCGGTTTCGGTGTCAGAACCCGTTGAGTTGATTGTCATTGCAATAGTGGGAGTATTAGTGGTCACCGTAGGAGTTGAAGTCCCTGTCCCACAGCTAAAACCCAGAGTCTGATCTCCTATGACGAATTGATTGCTTTCCAGGCTGAAGTAAGTCGAAGCCGTTGAAGTCGAGCAAGAACTACTGCTCGAACTACTACTTGAACTGGAACTACTGCTCGAACTACTACTTGAACTGGAACTACTGCTCGAACTACTACTTGAACTGGTAGTTGTGGTAGTGGTAGTTGTGGTAGTGGTAGTTGTGGTAATGGTAGTACTGGTTGTCGTGGTACTGGTTGTCGTGGTACTGGTTGTCGTGGTAGTATTGGCTGCCAACAGCTTTTGAATGACTTGATTCTTGACAGCTTCCGTAGAAGCTTGAATCTCTGTTTCTGACTGCTCCAGTGCAGTCACAAGGTTTCCTGTGGTCTGAATAGCGGTTACCAATGTTTCAGCAGCAAAGGACACCACATTGGTGATATCTGACTGAATAGAAGCTTTTTCCTCTTCATTCAACGCTTCTGTCACATTCAATTGATTGATAATTGCTGCTGTTTGCTGCCCTGAACGTTTTGAAACACTAGCCAGTTCTTGCTGACTCAATGTACTCGAATTGTCCTGAATCACTTGAAAGATGTCTGTTTGAACAAGCGCAACCACATTTTTTGTTAAATTTTCCAGTTCGGTTTTACTCAACTGAAGAGCAGAGCTATTTTCTTTTTTTTCTTTGATGGTCTGTTTAATGGCGGAAGTAATTCCTTCCAAGGCAGAAGCGGCATCATTACTGCTCATTCCTTGTGCAATTGCTGCTTCTTTTACTGTTTCAAGAGTGGTCGTAATACTTTCGATGGTATCAACAACACTTGCCTCGCCAAGGTCTTGTTGCAATTTTTCTGAAGCTTCTGCTGCCGTATAACCCACATTCATCAAATTTTTTGAGAAACTCACCTGAAATTCATCTTCTTCTAAAAATGCTGTTACGTCTGTACCATTGAATTTTGTTTCCATGAGGGTGCTCATTCCTGTTGAATCATCATCAGCAAGCTCTCCTAACGTATCTAAAATAATATCTGCCGTGGAAGGAACACCGTTCTCACTTGTCAAACTACGTGCAATGAAATTGGGATCTTCATTAAAAATGGAAAAAGAAACTCCTGCACCAAACGCTTGATCCATGAGTTCTTGCCCACGGCTTTCATACTGACTGTTGGTAATGGCAAGCAGGGCAGTCGAAAACTGAGTTGGTATCTCACTTCCGGCAACATTTTGTGCCACAAAAGAAGTGACCGGATTGATATGAGCGATAGTCGTAGAATCTGAACTGGATTTTGCTGTAATTATCGTAAATAAATCAGAATGATCAGCTCTACTGACATACACTAATAAAGGGAAACTTGCGGAGTCAGGAACATCAAAACTATAATTCCCTTTCGCATCGGAGCTTCCGCCTGAATAAGTTTGATTGATGGCATCCACAATGGAAACACGGATTTCTGATACAGCCAGCCCATCAGCAATCACACCACTGATTTTAGGAGTCGTTTCTGGAATTAGATTTCCTGCTTCAGAGCTGCTACCGCCTCCTCCACCTCCACCACAAGCCGTCAGAAATAAAATTACCACAACAAAAATGACACTTACGTATTTATCAATCCACTTCATAATTCTATCACTTATTATAAAAAAGCCATTGGCATCCAATGAGAGTTGAAAATAAAAAAAGAGTATGTATTTCAGGATACGGTTCAAAAGAATCCGTAATCAGAAAGCCTGTTTCAAGTGAGGCTGCTAAATTTGGTAAGATGTTTTGATCATTATCGTAATACGGAATCAATGGGAATATTTTGTACTGGAATTGGGAAGAAACAGCAAGATGCAAAGAACAATTCTGTCATCTTCTTCCAAAAAAACAAAAAAAACAAAAAAAATATTTTTCTTGCCGTCTATTAGCTATGGCAGCTTTTTTTAATCATAAAGCAGGAAAAGTCATGCACGTGTCACACAGTATCAAAAATAAAAATTGTATTGTATCCATTGAGGGAGATGTCACTATATTCAAAGTCCCTCACATCAAGTCTTATCTGATACCGCTAATAGAAAAACAGACGTGGGAAAAACTGGTACTCAACTTTGAAAAAGTGACATCCTTGGATTCATCGGGAATCATCATGATTTTGTCTTTGTACCGGAAACAGAAGGGAAATGATGCGGAATTCATTATTTGCCAAATGAACCAGGAAATTTATACCTGGTTCCAGCAGAGTCACCTGGATGGCCTATTTCAAGTTTCCAGTGAGTGCTTGTGCGGGAAAGATTGTTCTCAGAATTTTGTGGCGCTCTATCAGTAAAATTATGGGGTCACATTCTGCTGGATTCCATAGAATAGATTAGCTAACTGCGTCATTTCTGTTGAACTAATCGTTTCTTTGCTGCGGATCGTTTCAATAAGTTCAATATAGGTCATGACCTTGTCCGGAGCTTTCGTGGGGTTCAATTGCTCACGGAAATAAGTCACATCGGCCTGATCCAAGAAATCAGGAACACCTGCGCGTGCTGCTAACTTGCCAGATTCTGTCCATTTTCCTAATTCAAAATAAACAGCAACGGGATGATTTCGAAAGAACATATCGATTGATTCATTGTGATTGACTAATTGCTGAAGGGGCACTCCATCTCTGATTTTTTGTAAGGTCTCTTGATACGTTGCTACAATAGACGCCGGTTCAGCAATAATGGTCAAATGATGATTCAATGAATGAAGATACTCTTGAACTTTGTCTTTGTTGCCTGCTAGAAAAGACAATTCCAAATCCATCAGTATGATTCCAATCTGTACCGCTTCTTTTTCGAGTACTTGCTGGGAAACAAATGCTTGAGGGGTTTTTGGAACCGGTTCGTCAGCCAAATCCAGCAATTCTGCGGCGGAAGATTGCTGGGTCAGTAAAACAGCCATTTTTCCTGTCGAAAGAGGAAACTCGGGCTGCCATACCTGCATCCATAGTAAGAGAACACATGCAGCAGCTACAGTTGAGAGCAGGACATAACGCCAAGGATTGTGTCCCCGTAAAGCCTCTATGCTGATAGTCTCTTTGAGTTTTTCTCTGAGCAGCAGCCATGCAACATTTTCTTGTGTTTTCATTGTCTGTGCATAAAGCTCATGACATTGTTCGCACTCATCCATGTGATCCATCATATCATTTCTTTTTTCAGCATGAAGATTCTGATCAAGCAATGCCGCAATATTTTCTACGGAAGGACAACCCTGTCTCATTCTTCACCTTTCAAAAAAATATTCAACCAAATTTGTATCCCACCCCTTTGCCTGCATTTCGGTTTTCAATTTACGTACTCTTGCATATAAAGAACCAGGCGTCATTTCCAGTTCTTCTGCAATGTGAAGAATAGAATGACCTTCTTCCACTCGTTTTAAAAACAGCTTATACTTTTCAGGGATACAAAAAGAGTTTTCCAAAATCAATGTTGCCCAGCGTTCTGTTTCTGACTTACCAATCGTGTTGTGCAAGGCCTCCACAAATCCATTTTCTCGTTCGTACTCCTGATACAACAATTTTTTTAACTTATTGGCAACATCGGCATCACCTGATTGTAATTTGATGGTCTCCAAAGAAGATTTAGTCAATTGAAATAGTTTCAATGCCTTTGCCTGATACACTTGTTGTCTAAACTGTGCAACCGTGTCCCGTATGATTGCCAGGTCTTCGGGGGTTGCTACTTTTTCTGTCAACTGGTTTGGTTTTATCGTATTCCAGAAAATTTCATGATCAAATGAATCTTCTGAAGACGCTTGTCCATGAATAAGAGAATTATCTAACGGCCTTTTATGCTCATAGTATTGATCAGGCTCTTCCATGTGATCTCTTGTTCGGCTTTCGGTTCGTCCCCAGCGATTTCTTGCTTCATCAATACAAATACGCTCAATAACAACCATCAGGTAAGTCAAAAAAGAGCTGTTTCCCTGAAAACGGCAAATCTTTTGAAAATCATTTTCTGTCAACCTGGTGTAAACTTGCTGGACCCAATCGTCTATATCTTCGTTCCGCACATGATAGTGTTTGCATACCACTTTCACAATACTGCGAATAGGACCATCAATCGTCTTTTTTTGATCACGCAACTCAATATCAAACAGACGCTGAGGGTCTATTGTCTTTTGGAAAATCTTTGCTTTGATTGGATCGTTATTTCCTAAAATACGAGTCAATTCACTAGCAAGGAAAGATCCGGTCACATAGTGTTGATGAGACAAAAGACAGAGTTGTTCTCCTATTTCTGGAGACAATTCCTCTTTTAATGAAAGTAATGTACCTTCTCGGAGAATAAATATATCCAGTTTGTCTTCAAATTGCTGCAACAATCGTTTTAAAAAGCGCTTCAGCAAATGTTTAAGAATATTCATTAGTAATAGACGGCAGGAAAACAATAATTTTTTAAAAATAGAAAATATATTTTTAAAAAGTGATTAAATCTGTTAAGACATATTGATAGTTTTTTCTTTTTTTTGCAAGACAAGGTCAACCAATATGCGACTACCCCTTATCTTTTCGGTACTATTACTTCCCTTGCTGCTGACAGCCCAGGCACAATCTCAGCTGAAGCAGACAGGACAATTTTTTGCAGAGGAATGTGGGACATTGGAGGCCACTGATCATCCAGGAGTCATTCCTGCAAACAAGATATTTGAACGTGTTTTGGCAGTTGCCGACAAGTCAGGCAAACGGATTCCTCGTTTAGTCATGGTCAAAGAAAAATCATTTTCCTGTGAAGGAAATTTGGCACAAGCACTGCCTGATGGAAGTGTGCTCATCATGGAACCATTACTGACCCTCGCGTACAAAGAAGTGCCCCCTCATGTAGGAGATGCAAGAATGGCATTTGTGCTGGGACATGAACTTTCCCATCTGGCTCGTGATGATTACTGGCATACAGAAGCGTTTTATGCGCTGAGAACGTATGGCTCCCAAAAAGATGCCGAACATCAAATTTTGCAACACCTGCTCCAATGCTGCTCCAATGTCGCCTCTTATTCACCAGAAGCTGTGATACAAGCCAGAAAAGTTGCTCAAACCAAGGAACTTCAAGCAGATGCGTATGGCATCTTATACATGACGATGGCCGGATATGACCCTAGAGTGATTTTGGACCATAACGGTGTCAGTTTCTTTGAATACTATGGGTCGCAAGTTGTTGGGAATCTCGCTTATGGGATCTCTCATCCTAATTTGAACACTCGAGCCAAATTTTTAGAAACCCAATTTCAAACCATCGCAGCCGAATTGGGATTGTATCACTTTGGTGTGAGGTTATATCAACTGGGGCGGTACACACAAGCTACGGCATTACTGGAAAATTTTCTGCAGCAGTTCCCCAGCCAGGAAGTATACAACAATATTGGTTTGAGCCATTACCAGCAAGCCGTGGCTATTTTATCAGGTTGTCAGGAATTTCCGGCACTGACCTTCCAATTGCCGACAATACTGGAAGAAACAACCAAGGGCTATCAGCTCACCAGGGAGCTGGCGACTTCCTGTGTGCATCAAAAAGCAGGAATTGAGCATCTCAATCAGGCCACCCACCACCTGCAACGAGCCGTTGAGATGGCCCCGTATCAGATACAACCTAAAATCAACCTTTCCACTGTTTTGATCACTGCGGGTAAATACACCAAAGCCCTTGGGATCGTAGAGGAAATTCTGACACAGCATTCTCAACATCCTATGGCATTGCATAACAAAGCAATTGCCTTGTACTTATATGGGCAGGAAGAAAAAATTGATACCCTTTCTAAAGCCCAGGGCCTCTTGGAACAAATTGCACAGCAAAATCAGGAGCATCCCGCATCATACAATCTTTCTATTATTCATCCCACGGTACTGGAAAAAAGAAGACATCGGGAAGATCCAGCAAGGTCAACAAAAAAGTTTGTGGAACCGTCCCCTATTCCCATAGGGCTTCTTGATTCCGGAACAGCGAAACAACTTCATACTTTGCCAAAAGGACATAAATTTGCTATAGGATCTTTTCAGGGAACCATTTACCGTTCACCCCAGCTCAAAGTGTTGGTACTCACGGACTCCTACTACAATGATTATGTGGATTTGGTGGAACATGTTCCTCAGAAACAATGGACAGATAAAGAATTCCAGCAGAAATATGGCAAACCATTACACATCATCCATAATGCAAACAATGAAACATGGATCTATCCTGAGTTTGCTGTGGACATGCAGAAAGGAAACACAACCTCCCTGGTGCACTTCAATCCAAATTCCAAATTCCATCAAAAGTCCATAGTAAAAAAACGTTCATCCGCATCTGAATTATCACAACAGGACTATCAAATTGAACTCACTATCAATAAAAAAAATGGGGCCTTGTACAAGGAAGGAGAAGAACTGAAAGTTTTTTTTAAAAGCGAAAAAGACAGCTATGTGAAAGTGATTTACCTGGATGCCGGAGGAAACCACACCACGCTGTACCCCTTAAAATACATGCCGATTGCCAAATTAAAAAAAGGGGTCACTCATGATTTAACCAAATATGCGAAGTGGCAGCTGTCTTGTGAAACAAACTGTGGTCGGGAAATGATCATGGCATTTGCCTCCACCACTCCGTTAAACGATTTCAAAAACCTGCAGGAATTCCGTAAAACAGAAACCGGTGTGGAAAAATCAGAAGCTCGGGTTTATTTGAAAACAGCTTCTCAGTAAATGAGTGTTCTTACTCATCATACAACAAAGACACTTCAGAAGCACTCAAGGCTCGACTGTATAACCTGATATCATCAATACTCCCGGTAAAGCCTGTATAACCCTCTGGACTATTGAAATTGGTCTGGTTTCTATGCTCTGCACCAATCCACAATGCTAATCCTGTGGGGGTAGTATTCAATGTAATTGCACCGGAAATGAGCTCACTATTTTCCTGAAGTTCATTATTGACATACATCCTCAGTGAATTGCCATCATAAACCACTGCTACATGATACCATTGATTGTTAATGACTGGATCATCGCTCACAATTTCAATATTAGTATAGTCTCCCTCTCCAATGTTCACACGAAAAGATATCTTGTCATTCACTCTGGAATTGGGGCCCAGGCTAAACTGACCAAAATCGTCAGTGAGGGAAGTCAATACAGATGATTCGGAGGTGATTTCAGAAGCCTTGAACCACACGCTCATGGTAAATGAATCCATGCCTCCTATGACATCATCCATATCAAAATATATAAACTGATAATTCACATGATCCACTCCAACAAAACTATAAGCACTATTTGGATTGCCCTTTCGATCGAAATCTAAAGTAGCCTCAAGCAGAGAGGGATGAACCTCACTCCCACTTTCGTCATTCGCATTACCATTGAAGGGATAATAAAGCTGGAGATCCCCTAATGGTAAATCGGTATCAGCAACATTAAAAACCAGATCTGCAAAATAGTGGGTAGCGCCTGTAAAAGAAGTGGCATAATCAAAAGCTGAATTAAAAATCAATCTTAAGGAATAGACTCCTGGAGAAGAAGGCGCCGTAAAAGAAAAGACATCTGATTCTAACTCGTCTTTTGGCATCGGTTTACCCAGATAAAAAGCCTCAATTTGATTTTCATGATCCCAACTGCCAAAAGCATTGCAGCTGAATATGGCATTGCGGTTTTCGCCATAGGGAAATCCCCATGTGAAATCAGCCGTTACCTTTTCACCAAGCCCGTAGGTCTTATCAATGATATTCTCACTTTTCAGAGCAAGCACATGAGAACCCACATCCTCTTCATTCCAGACCCGTGCTCCATCCCCTCTGCCAATATACCAAATAGCATCATCGGGAGACAAATCATCATGCCCACGCACCTCAAAAATAAAATCATATCGATAGTGCTGCAAATCTCCCCAGTTTTCAGGGTAGGTCGTAGATGAATTAAGGATCATGCGCAATAGATAAATTCCGGGTTCTTCTGGAGCAGTAAAGTTGAACCTTTCCGTGCGGGTTTCTCCGATAACGGGAAACCGAACATCAATATCCGTCAGAGACTTGTCGCAAATCCAACCTCCAGGGAACTCACATTCCCAATCTCCAAATATCCTGCCAAGATAAACAGTATCCGTATTTTCACTATGAGGAAACTGCCAGTTGATAGTAGCCTGTACCACTGATCCAGGTAAATAGGTTCCATAAATATTGGTACTTTCCACCAACAGCACCAAGCCCTGGTCTTCCCCATCATGGCGCATGATTTTCCGGTTGATGGGAATCAAAGATTTGTTGGAGGAAATGTCCGTCGCAGAGTCGTTACTGCTCTTTGAATTGGCACCACTGGATGCGGCACCAAGTAAAAGGGCTCCTCCAGCAGCACCAGCAACTTTTCCAGAGCCCATTCCTCCAGATGAAAATTGAGAAGTATCCGAAGAACACTTAACATTTGTTTCATCTTCACAATCAACAGGGATCTCTTCTGGAGAAGTGCAGGAAACGGCTACGGACATCAATCCAAGAACACAAAGTTTTTTAAACATCCCCATGCACCTTCAAAAAACCTTACTCGTAGACCTTTACATTATCAAAATAGCCCCTGGCTGTTGTGTTGCACCATCCGGCACTGAACGTGAGTTGTATCGCCGTAGTTGCGATTTTACCTGGGTCGACTCCTGTTAAGAGAGTATTTAAAATTTTTCTTGCATCAATCGACACATACTGAGTTGTTCCATCGAAGGGAACGGTTCCATAATCCTGGTAAAAAGTGGGGGTGGTTGCAACTGGCTCATACCCTTCATTTACCCTGAAATATTGAATTGTTCCCAATGTTTTTCCCTCTTTGTCTCTGAAAAGGATTTGGGCATACATGCTGGTCAGAGTGTCATTTGCAAATTGGGGGGTATAGTCATACTCCAGCCTAGCGATGGCCCCTTCAATGCTATACTCGACATGAGCATGGCTTTGAGCATCCACAAAATCAAAGTACAACATGTTTTTTGAAATGGCTCCAGTAATATCCTTAGGACCACAGCCTGAGCCGTTGGGATCTTCCAACCAACCATTTCCAACCGTTGCACTGCTGGATCTATTGAAGTCATCCGTGAAAATCAGTTTATCTTCTGGATCATCTGGAAACGATGAGCATCCAGAAATAGTAAATAGTAATGCTGCTGCAATTGATATCAGTAAATTTGAATATTTATTCATATATCCCCCTTTGATGGTTTTGTTATTCAAGTTCATAAATTTAAAAATATGGATGATCGTGAATCAAGTACCTATTCATAGTCAGAGCCATCCCCTATCAAGCTAACAACTCGTTGTGCCATACGATGTCCCTGGTTTGCCGCTTTTTGATAATAGACCACGGCCTGTTTCTTATCTTTAGGAATTCCGTACCCTTTCCAGTACATTCCTCCCAGGTTGAACTGTGCCTGAGCATGCCCCTGGTCTGCTGCTTTCTGATACCAGGACAGAGCTTCAGAAAAATCCTGTCCGGCACCCAAACCATTGCGAAACATAAATCCCAGACGAGTCTGGGCCCAGCTGTGCCCTTTCTGAGCTGACTGTTTGAACCAAAAAACAGCTTCAACATTATTGATCTCAAGCCCATAGCCATTACGATAAAGAACACCCAGCTTGTATTTTTCCAGAGTGCTCAGACGCAAGCGTGCTTTGAGGTCATTCAAACCATAGGTATCGACATATTTTTTAACAACACGTCCCGCCTTTGGGTCATCTCCAGCATGCAACTGGATTGCTTCAACCACCTGATCAGCCAGTTGATCACGTTGTGGATCAGGAGGAGTCAAATTCTTTAACTTAACCCGTGCAGGAAAAGCGTATTTGCCATCCGGGAAATCTTGCAAAAACATTTGCACTACATCCAAATCATTGGAATCCTTAACCACACTCCATGCTTCCTCTTCCTTTTCGGAAAAGGTTGGCAGCTGCGGAGTAAAATAAAATCGTCCTGTGATCAATCCTTCCATCCAGGGAACTTGCCGGCTGCCTGTTTCCAGTTCCAGTCCTTCTGCAATTTCACGCATCATCAATCCAACTTCCAGGCCCGGCACTTTCATTTGTTCCAGGAATTGCTTGACAAACGGACTGTTTCTCCCTTTTCCATCGAGCGCTACTTGTCCAGGGCGAGTGGAATAAATGATAAAAGTTCCTTTTGGCGCATCCATCCTTGCCAATCCTTTGTTAGCATTACGAAAGCTGCGATAAAACGGATTATTTCGACAGGCATCCAGTACGACTAAATTCAATTCGTTGGAGGCACTTTTCATTTTTCGTAATATCAAGTTAGCATCCACTGCTGTGTCTTCTACCTCATCTTCCCTCTGGATATTTGCGCCCACAGGAATCAGATAATTGGAACCATTCACCTGCACCCCATGCCCTGCAAAATAAAACAAACCCATTGCTCCATTTCTTAATTCATCTCCAAAATCCCGGATGGCCTGGCGCATTTGTGTCCGATCTAAATTGGTTTTCAAAGTGACTTGGAATCCCGAATCGGTAAGGGCAGTGGCCATGTCGGCCGCATCATTTTCAGGGTTGAGCAGCCTGCCCATTTTCTGGTAATCTGAATTACCAATAACCAAAGCAATCCGTCGCTGGTCCTGCACCTGCTTAATACCTCTGGTTGGCTCTGCCTGCCCCCATGCTGGAAAAATCACTACAACGCAAAGAAACAGTAAAATAAATTGTATTTTCATTTTAGACTCCCGAAGGATGTGCCTGATTCAAACTCTGCTCATCACTAAACGAAACCTTTATCAAAAAAAAGAAAAATCAACAAGATTCCTTTCTATTTTCGTGTGGGAAGCCATTTTGCTGTCACCGTTTGATTTATTTTTTTTGCAATTTTTCAATAAACTCCGATAACTGTTGACTCACCGTCACCTCATCAAAGGCACGTGCGTCTACCATATCAGCGGCTATGACCTGATAGGGAATCCCCGCTGCTTCATAGCCCGAAAGCCTCCGTTTGACATAACTGTTCCAGATTCCGCAACTGGCATTCCAATGGCAAACGATTCCATCAACAGCATAATCATTGACCAGGCCAAGAGTCCAATCTAAGATCCATTGTGTTGAACGATTCATGGTATTCCAGGCATATCGCTTGACCAGACTGTTTACTGGATCGTCCACATCAAAATGAAACCACCAGCTATGGGTGTAGGTACTGGCAACAAAAACGGCTTGGCGTTCTGCCGCAAATTGGGCAATCCAATCTTTCCTAGGCCAAATGGGAATGGCATCCCACAATAAACGGGTGCGCTCCTCCGAAACGGCCTGTATTTTTTTTTCCACACGTTGCGACAATTCATCATGCAGCTGCTGATAATAAGCTGTGCATTGTTTGGTGCCGCGTGCAATCACAATGGGAGCCATTGCCGTAAACGCATCTGTGTTTGACCAGGGAGTCGGTTGATGTTTTGCCAGTTCCAGACACTGCTGCCATAATTGGTTCGCTCGTTCTGCTTCTATGGTAACTTCCTTCAGACGACTTTCGCTGAAAGTGGTACCCAGATATTTGCACATTGCATCAATGTGACGTTCAATTTGTCCTCGGAAATCATCTAGTTCTTGCGGACTGTGTTCTTCTTTTTTGACAAGACTGGGTGCATGCAGCACATAATGAGGAATGGAAGCCTGAGAGGTCGATAAAATATCCTGGACTTGATCTCCCCAGCGTTCCACTACCTGACATTGGCTATCACAGGCATAAAAAAAGTCAGGTTTGGGTAAGCCCCGAATGGGAGAGCGTGGACCTCCTAGTAAAATCCCCAGGTCCGACAAAGCATAGGTACATAATTTCGGAGACTGCAATCCAATGGATTCAGCTTTTTCAATTGCTGGAGCTGAATAGGGATGATCAAAATCCCTCCTTGTTTGAATGGCTCCGAGCATGGCTGCATGATTTTCTGGAAAAACCGGGATCACCCCAGCGGCCATTAAAAATTCTACTGGCGCAAAGGCAGAGCACCATGCAACAGGTTTTCCACTTTTTTTGATCTCCTCATACCAGGAAAAAATGTTAAAAACGGTTTCTATTTTCATGTAAGTTCTACTGGTTTGATTTTTATCAACAAAAAGGCATGATAACTTAGCAAATTTGAGGAATCAAGGTTATCTGTCTGTATGGGGACAATACAAAGAAACCCCAACTAAATTTGAGAAAATCATGTGTCTGCAGCGGCATGTGGGGGAAACTATTCTATTTTAAAAAATTGGGATATCCTGATAGCTTCAGATCCTTTACCAAATAAAGATCCGCTCAAAGTGGTCAATCCATGGATCGGTATTAATGTATTGATGTTGGATGAAGAGCGAGTTATTGTGGAAAAAAAGAAACACTTTTAAATATTTGCCGTTTAGGAGAATTACAGTCCTATTTTAAAATGAGACCATGTTCCTGATCGATATTCTGCTTTTTAGCGGAGCTGTTTATGCGGGTAAAAAAATTTACAATAAGTACATTGTTATAGACAAAACAGATACAGAAAAACCAGACTCAACTCTTCCAAACACTCTCTCCTATTTTTATAAAGAAGACAGCAACCGACAGTTACAAACCTTACCTTCATCTGAAATTATAGACCAAATTGAGTCAATGGATGAAGAAACCAATCACTATTTTCTAGTTTCATCTGCTGGTTTAGGCATTGCAGTCGCAGGTGTTTTATTCTCCCCACTTTTAGCATTATTAAGTCTTCCAATCACAGGTTATACTTCCTGGCCTGTCTTCAAAACAGCATATCGAAGTATTTTCAAAGAACGGAGACTATCCATCTCCATACTGGATTCTACTGCAATCATTGTAGGTATAGGATCTGGCTATTATATGCTGAGTGCCTTCTCCAACTTCATTTATTTTTTTGCAGCAAGATTATTAAATAAAACCAAAAACAAGACTCGAAACAGCTTAATCAATATTTTTCAGGAGCAGCCAACTTCAGTATGGTTACTCAAAGACAATGTAGAAGTGAGCGTACCTATTGAAAGTATACAATCTGGTGATTGTGTTGTCGTAGACACGGGAGAAATCATTCCTGTCGATGGTATCATCACTCAGGGCATTGCGAGCATTGATCAGCATATTCTTACTGGAGAGGCACAAGCCGAGGAAAAAACGGTCAATGAAAAAGTATTTGCCACAACAGTCGTATTGACAGGTCGTATTTGCATTTGCGTGGAAAAAACAGGCAAAGAAACAATTGCTGCCCAAATTGGAGAAATTTTGAACAATACAGCGAGTTTTGAAGAAGCATTACAAACACGTGGAGAACAAATTGCTGATAAGACGGTCGCTCCTACTTTAGGAGTTGGAGCCCTTACTCTTGTCACTCAAGGACCCTATATAGCGTTAATGGCTCTCAGTTCTAATTTCTCTGAGGTAATCCGTTTAACCACCCCATTGAATATGTTGAATTACCTTCATATTGCTTCACAAAACGGGATTCTCATCAAAGATGGGAGGTCTTTAGAATTACTCAGGCAAGTAGATACCATCGTATTTGATAAAACCGGCACATTGACCCTCGCACAGCCCCATGTCACAAATATTTATTCCTGTCATGGTTTATCAGAAGTAGAATTGTTGGCTTATGCTGCAGCTGCCGAATATAAACAAAACCATCCGATTGCAAGAGCAATCTTGTTTGCCGCAGAAAAACGCAAGATCTCTTTGCTGCGAATAGAAAATGCTGAGTATACGATTGGTCATGGCATTCAAGTTTGCTCAGGCGGAAAAACTATTCGAGTGGGCAGTGCTCGGTTTATTTTGAACGAAAATATTGCTATTCCCAAATTAATTCAAAAATTACAAAACAAAAGTCATGAACAGGGAAATTCCCTGGTTTATGTTGCAGTGGATAATAGGTTGGGAGGAGTACTCGAATTACAACCCTCTATTCGACCGGAAGCAAAATCAATCGTGCAAGCTTTGCGTAAAAACGGCTTAACAAGCTATATTATCTCGGGAGACCATGAACAACCAACACAACGAATTGCACAAGAATTGGAAATCGAACACTATTTTGCAGAGACATTACCTGAAGAAAAGGCCAATTTGATTGAGCAATTACAACAAGAAGGACGATCGGTCTGTTTTGTAGGAGATGGTATCAATGATTCCATCGCTTTGAAAAAAGCGACTGTTTCGATCTCCTTGCGTGGGGCATCCACGGTCGCTACAGATACAGCTCAAATTGTTTTAATGGACACAACCTTAAAACAGTTGGCTTATGTGTTTGAATTGGCAGGTAAATTTCATAATAATCAGAAAGTAGGAATCGCCTGCTCTACGATACCAGGAATTATCTGCACTGGCGGGGTCTTTTTTTCCTATTTAGGCCTTCCTAGTGTGTTAGCTTTTTATAATATCAGTGCTATCACAGGCGTGGGCAGCGCCATGCTCCCTTTGCTTCAAGAATCACGCACGTCTGAAAAAAGAAATTAATTGATCTAATTCTTCTTGATAGTATTGGCATAATGCTGTGATACGGGCTTCTTCATACTGCCCTGGGTGATAGTGAACCGTCATTTCCAGATACTGGTTCAAAACCATGCCTTCGATATACAAGTCATGAAGAGGCTCCGCACGTGGACTGACCCAAGTCCCTGTTGATTCTGGAGTCACTTCAAACATGTCATTGACCCTGCCTTGATCGAATTGTCCCAGATAATTGAAACTGATCCGTGCTTTCCCTTGATATTGTTCTTTTTCTTGAGGAGAGAGTGCACTAAGGTACTTCAAAACGCCAAAACCAATCCCTTTGTGCGGTACTTTCTGTAAATTTTCTTTCATCGATTGTACCTGATCAAAGAGGTTTGCATTCGCAGGCAGTTGCAACAGAAAAGGATAGAAACTGGTGAACCATCCAATCGTACGATTGGTATTGATTTGCTTTAAAATTTCTCCCCGTCCGTGGGTTTCGAGATAAATCAAGGTTCTTTGATTTCCTCTCCAATGCTGAAAGGCTTTAGCAAGAGCTGTCAGCAGCAAATCGTTGATTTCGGACTGAAAAACATGCTGTGTCTGCCCCAACAAAGATTCTGTAGCATCCGGCGTTAACTGAAATGAATGAGTCCTCATGTCTGCAACACACAGATCATGCCCTGCATGATCGTAAGTCAGTCCACTTTGCTCACAAGACATGACCTGCTGCCAATAAGATTTTTCTGCTAACAGTGCTTCATTGCTTGCATAAGCTCTCAAAGCCTTTGCCCAATCTGGATATGGATGACTTTTCTCAGGAAGCTGGAGAGACTGTCCATTCATTTTTTGCTGATAGCCATGCTGAATGTCCTCAACCAAAATCCTCCAGGAAATTCCATCAACCAGCAAATGATGAATCACTACCAATAACTGATCATCTTGAGGCATACGAAACAAGACGACCTTCATCAAGGAGCCCTTTTCTAAATCCATACCAGCCTGTATCTTCTCAGCTTCCAAGTTTTTCAAGTCAACGGCCTCTTGCCTGTCTTTCAAATCAAGAACACGAAAGTCCAGAGGCATATCAACATCCTGCAATACTTGAACAACCTGCTCTGCATCAAAATGATACCGGGCGCGTAGCATATCATGATGCTTCTGAATTTCCTGCAACACTTCCAGCAAAGCATTTTCCTCAAATCGTTGTTTAGTTTTTAACAAGAGAGCCTGATTGAAATGATGAGAATCAATTTGGTGCTCTGCAAAAAAGTGATGCTGAATGGGAGTCAGTTCCACTGGTCCGGTAATTGGCCTTTGCTCAATAGATACCTGGTAAGGGCGGATCAAACTGGACAGCTCGGCAATGGAAGGGTGTTGAAAAATACAGTGCATGTCTGTAGTCAGGTTTTTTTGTTGCAATCGGTCCAGTATCTGGATGGCCTTAATGGAATCGCCTCCCAGATTAAAAAAGTTATCGTAAATACCAATTTTTTCCTGATTTAAAATATTCTCCCATATTTCTGCCAGATAGGATTCAATCAAATCTCGCGGTGCTTGATAAGGGGTCCCTTGGGTGAGCCCTTGATGCTGAGGGTGAGGTAACGCTTGTTTATCGATTTTACCATTGGGAGTCAGGGGCAATTTATCTAACTGAATAAAATACACAGGAATCATGTACTCGGGAAGAGTTTGGCTTAAAAAGTTTTTCAATTCTTGAGTCTCCCAATTTTCCTGCTCAGAAACTACATAAGCCGTCAGTTCCTTTGCTCCTAAACTGTTTACCTGTGCCATCACCACCCCATCGTTTATACGAGGATGCTCTAGCAATCGCTGGTTAATTTCTCCCAATTCAATGCGGTATCCCCGTATTTTGACCTGATCATCTTTTCGACCAATAAACAGGATATTTCCATCCTCAAGCCATTGTCCCGAGTCTCCTGTACGGTATAAGCGTGTCTCTGCTTCAAGAGGGTGAGGAATGAATTTTTCCTGAGTGAGTTCCTCTTGACCCAGGTATCCTCGTGCCAGTCCAACACCACTTACACAAATTTCACCAACCACTCCAACAGGAACAAGGTTCAATTGAGGGTCAACAATCAAAACTTCAGTATTGGCAATCGGTTTCCCAACAGGAATTCCATTTGGATAATTATTCTCTGGTGACACCCGGTGATACGACACGCAGACAGAGCATTCCGTAGGTCCATAAGCATTGAAATAATCTAAATGCTTGCTGTAATAGATTGCGTCTTCTACATGCGCGGATTCTCCTGCTGTGATGAGGACTCGTACATCAGAAAGGGCTCTTTTCTTTAACGTGGATAAATAAGAAGGAGGCAGGGTGATCACTGTCACCTGCTGCTGTTGTAAATAAGCTGAGAACCGTTCCAAGTCGTACATGACTTCTCGCTTGATCAACACCAGAGAGGCACCACACAAAAGTGCCATAAAAATTTCAGAAAGCGACGCATCGAAGGACGGAGACGCAAATTGAAGTACTCGGTCAGTGGGCAGTACACCAAAAACTTTAATTTGATCCAGAGACATATTAATAAAACCGCGGTGTTCGACCATCACTCCTTTGGGAGTTCCTGTTGATCCGGACGTATAAATGACATAAGCCAAATCCTCAGGTTTTGTGGTAGAAACAAGATTAGAGTTTTCATGAACTGGAGACAATGCGGTGATATCCAAAACAGGGATATCCTTTAAGCCTTCGGTCTGCTGGGAAGAAGAGTCGCTCAGTACTATTTTACATTGGCTATCCGTTAACATGTATTCAATCCGGGTTTTTGGATAAGAGGGTTCAACAGGCAAGTAGACACCTCCTGCCTTGAGGGTTCCGAGCAGTCCAATAATACTCCACTCAGAACGCTCCAACATCACCGCAACTATATCGCCACTCTCCAAACCCGCTTCATTCCTGAGATAATGAGCCAATGCATTTGCTTTCTCATTCAACTTTTTATACGAAAGTATGCGGTCTTCCATGGAAATGGCAGGTGACCCCGGATATTGCTGGACTTGTTGCTCGAACAACTGGGTCAATGTCTGGTCGTCAGGGAATTCTGCTAAGGTTTGGTTGAAACTTTCAGTAATCTGCGCCTTTTCTATTTCAGTAAGAAACTCCAAACGGGCAATGGGTTGTTGAGGATGTTCAATGACTTCTTTGACTATTGCATCCAAGTGCCTCCAGAGCTGATGAATTCTTTCGATTTCAAATAAATCGGTCCGGTAGTCGAGGGTTGCTTGAAGTGCAGAATCTGTTTCCATAAAATTGAAAGTCAGATCAAATCGGCTGGTTGCGGCTCCTTCTACAAACGGAACCATCTTGATATCTTTCAATTCCATCTTGTTAAATTCCTGATTTTGCAAAACGACCATCACATCAAACAAAGGAGAACGATCTGTAAAACGGGGGGCATTCAATTCATCTACTAACTTATCAAAAGGGTAGATCTGATGATCATAGGCTTCCATGGTCGTCTGTCTGATTTTTTGCAAGACTTCCTCAAACGTCTCATGGCTTTTGAGTTGGTCTCGCAATACCAGTGTATTGACATAAAAGCCAATCTGTCCTTCCAAATCCGGGTGATTTCTACCCGCAATGGGAGACCCCACTAAGATATCCTCTTGGTTGGTGTAACGGTGCAGTAAGATTTTCACAACAGCCAACAACCCCATGAATAAACTAGCTTGATTGTCCTGGCACAACTGTTGGAACGGTTGAGTCAATTCCAAATTCAACGCAAACGGAAGACTGTTGCCCTGGTAACTCATGATGGGAGGGCGGGGATAATTCAGAGGCAATTCCAGTACAGGCAACTCACCTGATAACTTTTGCAGCCAATATTCTCGATGATCTGCAGTGCCTTGTTCCAATAGTAAATTATTCTGCCATGCCGCATAATCTTTGTATTGAATTCTTAATGGAGGCAAAGCACTCTGTTCTTCTTTAACAAAGGCTTCATATAAACAAAAAGTTTCTTGCACTAACACGCCAAAAGACCAGCCATCTCCAATGATATGATGAATATTAAAAACAAATACATGCTTGTCATCCGCTATTTTGAGCAGGATTCCCCGAAGTAGCGGCCCTTTTTCCAAATCAAATGGCAGGCTTTCATCCTGTTTCACAATCTCTCTGGCACGTTCTTCGGGGTTCTGTTGTCCACACAAATCCATTATGTTCAACTCCAGTTGCAGACTTTCATGAATTGTTTGTTTGGGCTCTCCTTCAATGGAAATAAACGTTGTACGTAACGATTCATGCCGCTGAACAATTGATTGAAACGCTTTTTGAAATGCAGGTACATTGAGATTCCCCTCTAAAATAATAGACCCCTGCATATTGTAAGCTGTCGATTCTTCCTGCATTTGTTCCAGAATCCAAAGCCGCCGTTGTGCGTGAGAGACATCATAATGCTGCTGCTTCGGAAGAGCTGGAATGTCTGTAAACTCAGTGGCCTCTTTTTGGTGAATCAGCTTCCACAGAGAACGAATATTGGGGTGATCAAAAAATTCTTTCAACCCCACTTCGACTTCCAGCAGCTTGTGTATTCTAGAAACAATCCGTGTTGCCAAAAGACTGTGTCCTCCCAGTTCAAAAAAATTATCATCAATTCCCAACCGTTCCAATTTCAATGACTCTTGCCAAATGGAAACCAACTTTTCCTGGTCTTCGTTTTCAGGAGCAGCATAAGGGGTAGATGTTTTTCTATTAAGAGTCTCATCGGTAGCGACTATCCGAGAGGCTTGCAAATAATTTTCTTTTTCGTCTTCTGATAAAATATTGAGTGTATGCACAGCCAATGACTCATCCTGCAGAATCTCCTCAAAAATCAAGGAGAGGTGGTACTCAATCCGAACGATCATCTCCCGTTCATAAAGAGCAGGTTGGTATATGATAACAAACTCCAATTCGTTGTCTGGAAAGACCTGGATGGACAGATCGTAGCTGGTAAGTTCAAATTTTTCAAAATGATCCACCACAAAAGGAGAATTTGCCCTTTCCTGATCCCCTTCTAACGAAGGAAAATTTTCAAAGATCAAGATATGATCAAACAAATTGCGCTGCAGGGAAGTATCCATCATGATGTCAACTAATGAGGTATAATGATAGTTTTGTCCCTGCGCCGACTCTTTTTGCACCGTCTGTAATAAATCGCGGAAGGTATGCCCCGATGTGAGCTTGATCCGAATGGGGATTGTATTGATGAACAATCCCACAATGCTTTCGATCCCTTCGATCTCAGCAGGCCGTCCAGAAACAGCTGCACCAAAAACAATGTCATCCACCTCATTGTATTTGCTCAATAAAATTCCCCATAGAGTCATGAACACCGTATTGAGTGTCACATGGTTTCGGGATGCCAGTTCTTTCAGTCCCAGTGTCACTTCTCGGGTCATTTGAAATGTAAATGTTTCAGGAATCAATGACTTTTCCACAGCAAGTTCGGATTTTGCAGATATTTGAGGCACACTCGTTAATTGATGGTAGTGACTCAAATAATTTTTCCAATACTCCTTGGCTTCCTGTTTGTTTTGTTTATTGAGCCATGTCAGATACTTACTAAAAGGAATCGAAGGAGGAAGGTGAATGGTTTGTTCATGGAGGAAGGCATCATAAAGGATAAAGAATTCTTCATAGAGCCGGCTTACACTCCAACCATCCAATAATATATGATGGCAGCTCCATATTAAATTGCAGGAGGCTTCTCCCAATTGAAATACGGCAAACCGCATCAACACATCTTTACTCAAATCGAAAGGAAGGCTTTGGTCCGTCTTCCTGTATTGTTGGCAATGAGCTTCTTGTTCTTCAGGAGAAATCCCTTGCAGGTCTTCAAAATGAATCTCCAGTTGACGTTCCTTCAAAACGATCTGCAACGGTTGTGGAACATTTTTGTAAACAAAGATGGTTCTTAAAATATCATGACGTTTCACCAGCTCATTCCAGGCCCTTTCAAAAGCATTGACGCTTAATTTTCCTGAAATATGGTAATAAACCTGTTCAAAATAGGCCAAGGATGTCTTGTCATAGAGGGCATAAAACAACATTCCTTCCTGAACAGGAGTCAATGCGTAAATGTTCTTCACATTTTTTTTATCGAACATGAGAAACCTTATCTTCTTATTTTTTTAAATCGTTCCCCGTGGAGTGACTCTTGGACCACGGTCACCTTCTGCGGAACTTTATAACGGGGCAGTTTATCTTCACAAAAATTTCTCATCCTTTGGCGGAATTGGGAACGAGTTTCGTTCGTACTCAGTTTAACATGAATCTGGACAAGAGCCCCTGTGATTTGATTGAACAAACCACTGGCTATCACATCCTCCACTCCCTCCATCATCTGAATCACTTCTTCTACTTCAACAGGATGAACTTTTTCCCCGCCGACATTGATCAGCTCTGATGCCCGACCAAGGATACGGACGTAGTCTCCATCGACCTCTACCTGATCTCCTGTGTCAAACCATCCATCTTGAGTGAATGGACTGGGAGCATTGAGATACCCCAGCATGGCCGTATCTGTTTTTATATGCAGAGTCCCATCAACAATTCTAGACTGATACTGGGGACTGTCGATTTTCAGCCATAGTGCATCGTCCTCCATCGCTTTCGAAGGAGGAGCTCCCAATTCAGTGATTCCGTATTTTTGTACGAGCCGAACTCCATCAAAAACGTCATTCAGCCGTTTTAAGAGAGGCTCCGGCATTCTTTCAGAACCAAATGTAATGATTTTTAAGGAAGTCAGGTCGTATTTCAGGTACTCGCCAGACAGCAGCAAAAGGTTTAAAAAAGTGGGCGAGGCCGGCAGCACTTCTACTTTATATTTTTCTATCAATTGACACACTTGTTTTGATGCCCTGGAAGCGGGAAATACCATCGTTCCCCCACTGTAAAGCGCATAAAAATAAGTATCAATTCCAGCAATGTGGTCAAACATTAGAAAAACGAGGCTACGGTACTGTTTCTTTGCATTGATGAATTTTTTTAACAGTTTCTCAAAGTCATGGACCACTGCCTTCGGTTGACCAGTGGAACCCGAAGTGAAGAGAATGAGTCCCGGATGCTGCATCTCGATGAGTTGCTGCATCAATTCATTTTGCAAAGGATTCGATGGTTGTTGAGTGATGTGGTGAGGCGTTTGTGTGAGATCAATAACAAACTGCGTGTGAGCAATCTCAAAGTATTCTATAAAATGGGATTTTGCCAATGAAGTCAAGGGAAGGATGATATTTTTATTGTCAATCAACGCAATCATTAGTGCGATCGCATCCAATGAATAGTCCCCGATGACGGCAACAACAGTTCCTGACAAAATTTGATTTTTTGCCAGACTGTCAGACCATTGTGCAATGAATGTTTGAAGTTCGTGGTAGGAAAACACTTGGCCATTGTGAACAATTGCTTCATTAGTGGAGTATTGATCCAGTCGTTCAAGCAGTACCTCAATGCTCACGAAACTCCTCCGAGATAGATATTCTGTCCCGTAATGAATTCGCTTTTTGGCTGGATGAAAAAATCAATCACATTGGCAATATCTTCAAAAGTACCCAACCTGGGAATAGCTTGTCGGGCCAGAAGATGATCTATTTTTTCTTTTGGAACAGAGCGAATCAAATCAGTAGCCACAGGAGTGGGGCCTACTGAATTGACCGTGATACCAAACTGAGATAATTCCCGAGCCAAAATTTGGGTCAGAGAAAAGACCGCTGCTTTTGATGCCGCATAGACAGCCTCTCCTTCTAGTTGTAAGGGGGTTGCAACTGTCGAAAAATTAACAATTCTTCCATATTGGCCAATCTGCATCAATTTAGCGGCTTCCCGACAAAATAAAAATGTCCCGGCAACATTGGTATTTAAAATATTGTGAACCGTTTTCATGGGGGTTGACAGAACATGATTCATAGAAGCAATCCCAGCATTGTTGATGAGAACATGCAAACCGCCATACCCCTTACGAATTTCAAAAAACATTTGTTTCACAGCCGGTTCGTTTGAGACATCCAGGCAAAAATGCTGATAATGCTCCAGTTCATAATCAGCCGCACTTCGGCTGCAACCGATAACTCGGAATCCTTGCTCGATATAATACTCTACCAGGTACTTACCAATTCCTTTTCTTGTCCCGGTAATCAGGAGATTCTGTGGATTATCCATGAGAGCCACCTAGCAATGATTCAATATATTTGGCCAACGTACCAATTGTTTGATAAGGGCTGTTCTTTTGGGACATGGCTCTTTCGTCCGCCAAAGTGAGGGGAGAATCAAAGTCATCTTCAACTGACTGTTCAATGGCAACCAGCAAAGTCACCAAACCAATGGAATCCAATGCTCCATCAGTACCAAACAAAGGAGCATTATTTCTTAGCTCCACAGGAACGCGATTGGGAAGTTTTTTATTCACTTCCTCGACTTCACGAATAATAATATCTACGATCTGGTCATGCATGTTTTTTGTGCCTCCTCAAATTGTGTAAGCTGAGATGCTGTTAAATACTCGTTTCCACTACTGGCTTTGCCTTCTCGAATAAAGGCACTTGTTTTATATCCTTTTTCCAGCATCATTCCAGTAATATGGTCAAATTTGTCTTCATGCTGTTTCATGAACTCAAAACTGCACTGCTCCAAGATTTCAGGGAAGCGTTTCATGGGAACATCCAATCGACAGAAATCTATAATCTGATGCAGGCAGGCTTCCATATCCTGTTTTATATCTTCATACTGGAGATACAGAATATCAGGATCTTTGCGATGGGCACGCCATCCTGCCACATGCTCAAACCAGGAGCCATACATCACTTCTCCGTTTAAGAACAGATTAAAAAATTCAGCAAAAGAGCCATGAAAACCAAGGTGGGATTTGTAAAAATGGAAATAGGAAACTGCGACATCTTTTCCGTCTCTTTCGACATAAATGTACCGTCCTGCTCCCTTTGGAATGAAAGGATAGCCCAAATGGCTTTTCAAAACACGAGGATTTGGTAAATCTTCAAAATCTTTTGCAGAGTGAATGTGATGGGCCAGTGACCGATCGAGAAAAGGAGAAAATTCCGAAATATGTGTAAATCCGACATGACCCTCGGTTGTAAGTTGATGGAGCAGCATTTGCATTAAGGTAGTTCCAGATCTAGGGTAAGTCACAATAAAAATGTCTTCAGGACGAGGGATAAACTCTATCAAACCCGATGATAAATCAATCCATTGCAAGGCTTCTGTCTGAAAACCAATCATTTTTCTTAACAGGTTACCGCCATGTTTCAGAAAAGGCAGAGCCATTTTTTTTTGAAAAATCCTGGCGATCATCTGTCAAACCTCAATAAAATCCAAGATCTTTGTTTGAGATAGATCCAATGCCGCAGCAGCACATGAAAGACCGACACCAAAACCACACAAAACTGTTTTTTGTAATCGGTTTTCATTTGCCAATCGTCTGTGTTCCTGGGATAACATCAAAGGAATGGAGGCAGAACCCGTATTTCCTAACTTCCCCATGGTAATGGGTACACTTTCTTTTGGAAGTTTCATTATTTTTCTTAAATTATCAAGCATGAATCGGTTGGCTTGATGAAACCCAAACAGTCCAATTTCTGAAGATTTCCAACCCATTTTCTGAAGCAGGTTTTCAGTAATTTGAGGCACCTCACGTACTGCATAATTCATCACGTCCAATCCATTCATATAAATATCTTCATCTGAGCGCATATTGCCGTCCGTTTTTACTTCTACCATCCCAGAATCTTCATTGAGAGGATAACGGCATCCTCCTGCTGGAATAATCAGGTGTTCTCCGCCAGAACCATCTGTTCGGAAACCAAACGCAATATTGCCCGTTCCTTTTGACACAACAGAGGCACTGCCCCCATCACCAAATACCATCCGTGATGAACGATCCAGGGGATTGACGTATCTCGTGATCACATCGCCCACACAAACCAATACATTTTGGCAGCTTCCCGAAGCCACCAGCAGCGATGCCTGATAAAGTCCATAAACATAGCCAGGACATCCACTATTCAAATCGAAAATCACCGTATCTTGCGACAATCCTAAACGATGTTGAAGCAACGCACTGGTTGCCGGTAAAATATAATCAGGAGTTTGTGAAACAAAAACAATTCCATCTACAGTTTCCAGATTTTCTTCGTTCAGCAATGCACGGGACGCAGCTTCACAGAGATCGGAAGTGCATAGTTCTTCCGGGGCAAGGCGAACGTGGGATATTCCGTTGAGCGCCATAATTCGATCCACATCATCGGTTCCATAGATTCCATAAAGCTCTGTTAAATCAACTTCGTCTTTAGGAACAGCCGCTGCAATTGAGCGTATTGTCACCCCGCTGAGTGTAATGTTCATCTTTGTTTACTCATGTTTGGATTGTATTAAATCGTCGATCTCGTCGAGGAGGGCTGCCGCGGACAACTTGGAATCTTCCTGAGGTTTGGTTTCTTCGACGACTTCTGTGTCCCCAAAAAACAGGATATCTTCTAATAAATAATCTACTATTTTTTCTAAGGTAGGGTATTCAAAAAGTAATGATGCCGGTAAGTTAGAGTTCATGGTCTTATTCAATCGATTCTTTAAATCAACTGCCATCAAAGAATCGAAGCCTTGTTCCATCAATGGAGAATCTTCTACAATCGCATTTGCCTCCCCATAGCCAATAACTTTCCCTGCCAATTCCTGAACAAATGAAAGAAGGATTTTCGGCCTTTGCTCCGGCAAGGCTTCCTGCAATTTTTGAATGATTTCCGACTGTTCTTCCGCTCTTTCCTCAATGTGATCACTCTTCACCTCTGCAATCATCTTTGAAAAAAGACCGGATTTTCTGTCTGCAGAGACATAATGGGCATACTTAGTCCAATCAATATGAATCGCACAGACTTGAGGGCGATTCATACGAAGAATACGCTGGAGCAAGTTCAGGCCATCTGCCGGCAGCAGGCTGTGTACTCCCTGATTGGTATATCGATTTCGATTATTTTCCTGAGCCGCCATGCCTACTTCAGCCCAAGGTCCCCAGTTAATAGCAATAGCAGGAAGATCGTTTCCTCTTCGATAATGGGACAGCGCATCCAAAAAAGCGTTGGCCGAAGCATAATTGCTTTGTCCCAGGGTTCCCAAAGCAGATGAGGCCGAAGAAAATAAAAGAAAAAAATCCAATGGGAATTGCTGTGTCAAAGCATGTAAATTCCAAGCCCCTCTTATTTTTGGCTGCATCACCTTGTCAAATCGTTCCCAATTCTGTTGGGCAATCATGCCATCATCCAGCACACCAGCAGCATGAATCACTCCTTTCAGTACGGGCATCGTTTTTTCAATTTCTGAGAGAATTCTTTTCAGATCATCTTCGCAAGCCACATCTCCTTGCATGACACTAATATGAGCCCCTTGTTTTTCCAGCTTTTCAATCAGCTGCTCTGCTTCAGGTTTCGCTCCGCTTCTTCCCATCAATACCAGGTGACGTGCCCCTTCCTGCACCATCCATTCAGAAAGAAGCAAACCCAGCGCACCCAATCCTCCTGTGATCAAATAGGTTCCTTCCGCATGAATCATGGCTCCAGGCTCTTCTCCCTGAGGGATTTTTGTTCCAGGCTGTGCGGCAGCTGGAATGGACCGTCTTGCTTTGGGCACATATCGTGTACCTTCCCGCCAGGCCATCTCAGATTGTACAGGATTAGATATGGCATCCAACAACGACTGCGATGCCTCTGCCATATTTTTAGAGGCCGGATCTAAGTCAACACGTGTGCAACGCAGTTCTGGATATTCCTGTTCAATCACATTTCCCAATCCCCACAATGGAGACTGTTGCAGCTGTAAAGGATCTGGATGATTACTCACTTGTTGAGCTCCCTGAGTGACCAACAAGAGACGAGGTAACACGGACCATCCAGAAAGACCCAATGCCTGTACCAAGTGCAAGGCACTCCGACAACTCAAAATTTGATTTTTTTGTAGAGAAACACCATCGACCTTTTCTTGTGTCTGCTCCTCCAAACTCCATAAGTGGATAATGCCGCAGCAAGTTTGATCTGAGAATTTTTCGTGGAGTAAATGTTGAAAATCAGAAGGGTCTGCTGGATCCAGATAGTAGTCAGAATCTCCTATACGTTCTGGATCCAAATTATTTTTCTGCTTTGGGAAAACCAGTAAAGTGCGGTATCCCTTTTTTTCCAGCAAAGAGGAAAGCCGGCTTCCTGTGCCGCTGGAATCCGCAAAAATTAACCAAATTCCTGGTTCTTCGGAATCTGCTTGTTCGGCTAATTTTTCTGAAGAATTCGGTTCCCAGACAATTTCATATAGAAAATTGTCCAGATTTTGCTGCAACTCCTGCAAAATGATATCACGATCCACTTTTTGAAAAGTAAGACCTTCGATCCGGGCTAGCAATGAGCCGACGTCATCCAGTAAATTCAAGTCGACCTTGACCCTTTGAGGATTTGCTTCGGTATTAGGCTTTATTTGCATTTGTCCCCAAAGATGCTCACTCGGTCGCTGATATACTTGAATATGATCCAAATACACAGGCAAATAAGGATCGGCGGTGTCTAAATCAGGAAAAGTCGCCCGAATCAATTGAAAACCGAGATGGAACGCAGCATCCAGTAGAACAGGATGAAAATAATAATTTCCTGATTCGGCAACGACTGTTTCTGGCAACCGCATCTTGCTCAACACTTCTCCTTGTGATGACCAAAGCTGTTCATTGACTTGAAAACTGGGGCCATATTCTATTTCGACATCTAAAAAATCTTGATAATACTGTTCTCCAGATATTTTATCCGTAAGCTTGCTTTGCAAAGCAGTCACATCTAACTTATCTGTTCTTGGCTCATGTTCGCCCTCCCGAATGGTTCCAGAGACATGATGCATCCAAGAGGGAGTGTCTGTTTCTTCTTCATCCTTTAGAAAACTAGCCAATTGAAATGAATATTGTTCCGCCTTTTCAGGATTCAGAATACATTGAACAACACTGGTTTTATTTTCCTGTAAAATTAATGGTTTTAAAAACCCCACTTTTTCTATGATCAATTGTTCCGATTTTAAAACATCGGATCCTGCTGCCAGCATCAGTTCCAAATAAGCAGCTGCAGGAAAGATCACTTGCTGAAAAACACGATGATCGTTTAAAAATGCTGGAGAATCATGAGACAGCTCCGATTCATACTGAATTTCTTTCATTGCCGAGCGTAATCGCTGACCAAGCAGAGGATGAACCGTTGAATTTGTGTTTTTTTGAGATCGGGCCATTGTTTTTGTTCTAGTGCCTCGAACGTCCTCAAACCAGTACCTTTGTCTTTGAAAGGCATAGGTCGGAATATGGATACGCTTGCGTGAATAATCCTTCTCAAATTCCAGCCAATTGACCAAGGCCCCACGCGAAGACAACTCTCCCAGGCTATAAAGGATTTGTTGCCAATCCAGGCCTTCCCGCAAACTGGGCAGCCACACCTCATCGCTTTCCGACAGACAATAGCGTGCCATTCCCAAAAGGACAGGTTTGGGGCCCACTTCTACAAACACTTTATAGCCCTGCTGATGAAGCTCTTCAATTCCAGCAGTAAAGCGAACCGGTTGGCGGATATGCTGGACCCAGTATTTCGGGGTGGTGACCTCTTCTGAAATCAGGCTGCCGGTGAGATTAGAAATGAGACGAAGGCGTGGGAGAGAATAAGATATGTGCTGTGCTGCTTTCTCAAACTCACTCAAAATAGGATCCATCAATGGAGAATGAAAGGCATGAGAGACATTCAGAGGTTTTGTTTCAATCTGTTTTTTTTCAAACTCAGAACAAAGCTGTTCTACTGTCTGGCGATCACCAGAAATGACAACATTGTTTGGACCATTCACTCCGGCAATAGAGACTTTTTTAGAGTATGGTTCAATTATTCCTAAAACCAATGATTCTTCTGCAAGTACAGCAGCCATTCCTCCATCACGAGGCAGTGACTGCATCAGACGGCCACGTTCTGCAATCAATTTCAAACCATCTTCCAGGGAAAACACTCCAGCAGCGCAAGCTGCCACGTACTCTCCCACACTGTGCCCCATCACGGCGGTCGGTTTGATGCCCCAGGATTTCCATAATTCAAACAGGGCATATTCCAATGCAAACAGGGCCGGTTGAGTGTAGGCCGTTTCGTCTAAATCGAAATGTTGAGTGCTGGATTGCGACTCAGGATAAAGGACTTCCAGCAACGACTTCTCCAGATAAGGCTTCAGAATTTTGTCACATTGATCCATTGTCTGGCGAAACGTGGATTGTGTTTCATACAGTTGACGTCCCATATCGAGATACTGGGAGCCTTGTCCTGTAAATAAAAAAGCAATCTTGGGCTGGTTCAGACTGTGAAATGGACCTTGGAAAGATCTTTTGACTTCCCGACTTTCTGAGAAAAGAGCCAATTGTTCCTGCAAATCGGCACAGGAAGGACTGACCACGCTCAGGCGATGGTTGAAACGTGAACGGTATGTATTTGCAGTAAAACAGAGATCCCCCGGATTGCACTCCGGTTTTTTCGTCAAATAATCTTTGTAGTTCGCTGCCAATTGACGGAGAGACTCTTCGGTTTTTGCAGACAGAGTCAAAATATGTAAAGGACGTTCCTCATTTTTGATTATGGATTGTGCCTCAGAATTCTCCACTTCGGGTCCCTGTGTCCCGGGATCTTCAGGAGGCTCTTCAATCAACACATGGGCATTGGTGCCACTGATTCCAAAACCGCTGACCGCAGCTATTCTGGATTTTTTTCCTTTAGGCCATTCTGTCAATTTGGTAGGGATTTCTATTTGTACGTCATTCCAGGGAATATGAGGATTGGGGTTATTCAAATGCAAATGGGGAGGAATGTTCCCATATTGCATGGCAAGAATCACTTTCATGATACCAACCACTCCGGCTCCTGCTTCCAAATGCCCTACATTGGTTTTAGCCGAGCTGATCATCAAAGGACGTTTACGGGGAGCAGCACAATAAACATTTCCCAGTGAACGGACTTCAATAGGATCTCCAAGAGGCGTGCCCGTACCATGTGTTTCAACATAGCTTACCTCTTGAGGGTCGATTCCTGCACTCGCTAAGGCTTTGCGGTATACTTGTTCTTGAGAAGGGCCACTGGGAACAGTCAATCCACCGCTGGCACCGTCCTGGTTGACTGCAGTTCCACGAAGCAATGCAAAAATATGGTCTCCATCTGCCTTCGCATCAGACAAACGTTTGAGGACCAGCATCCCACATCCTTCTCCGCGTACGTAACCGTTTGCCGCTGAATCAAACGTCTTGCACCGACAATCCGGAGACAACATTTGGGTACGAGAAAAATTGATATTGACCTCTGGAGTAATGATCAGATTGACTCCTCCTGCCAAGGCAAGGTCACATTCTTTATTTCGTAAGCTCTGACAAGCCAAGTGAACCGTTGTTAACGAGGAAGAACAAGCAGAATCTACTGCCATGCTGGGTCCCATTAACCCCAGAAGATACGAAAGCCTTCCAGATGCTGAATTAAATCCATTGCCTATGGCAAAATAAGTATCGATTGTATCCTCTCCCTGTTTTACTAAACACATGGAATAATCAAAAGTAGTCATTCCAATAAACACCCCTGTAGAACTGCCAAACAATTCTTCCGGTACCAGATTGGCATGCTCCAGGGCTTCCCACCCGACTTCCAATACAAGGCGATGCTGCGGATCTGTATTGATTACTTCTCGTGGTGATAAACCAAAAAAATTGCCATCGAATGTATCTACAGAATCCAAAAATCCACAATACCGTGTATACATTTTTCCAGGAGTATCGGGTTCTGGATCATAGAATTCCTCAATATCCCATCGATCAGGAGGAATTTCTGTAATTACGTCTTTTCCCTCCTTCAACAAATCCCAAAAAGCTTCCGGGTTGTTTGCGCCCCCAGGAAACCGACATCCCATCCCGATAATTGCAATGGGCTCCTTTTTGGAGTATTCTAACTGCTGGAGCTGGCTTTTCATCTGCCGCAGCTCAAGCAACGCTTTTTTCATCAAAGCTTGTGGATTTGAATTCGCTGCATGGTCGGTCATTGGTTTTTCTCCTGTTCAAGCATTTGTAATTCTTGTGCCAACTGTTCTGCAATCTCGTCCTGAGACAGTTCATCTAATATACTGCTCGAATCCATCTCTTGTTCCAGGGGTCGTTTTTTGTTATTGACGCCTGAAAATCCATCAGAAGCAATGGTTTGCTCTGCAACATAATTGACAAGGGCTTCCACCGTAGGATAATCAAATAAAAGAGTAGAACGAAATGAGCATCCCAGGCTGGATTGAAGACGATCTCTTATTTCAACAGCCATCATGGAATCCATACCCGCATCAAACAATCGTTCTCGTGGTGCTATTTGCTCAGGAGATTTCCACCCCAACACTCGAACAACCTGCTCATGAATGTGTTCTGCCAGAATAGAATAACGTTCTTCCTCCGCAGCCTCTTCCAATTGTCGGAGCAGCTTGGATTTACGAGGAACAGTCGAGACCGTTTCTACTTTTCGAAAATAATCCAAGTATGGCAGCTTTCGATTGTTATAAAAATTTTGTAGAAAGGTGGGCCAAATAACGGGTAACACCCCAACCTGTATAACATCTTCAGTTATTAACCGTTCCATTAATTCCAATCCCTGTTCAGGAAGAATCATTCCCAATCCTCGTTTCATCCATCCTTCCTGGGTGATTTTGTCAAAATTAGCAGCAATGCCCACTTGTGCCCAAGGTCCCCAATTGATGCTCAACCCAGGCAGTCCCAATGCCTGTCGATGATGAACCAGCGCATCCATAAAGGCATTACCTGCCGCATAATTTCCTTGCCCTGCTGAGCCAAATAACGAAGCTATGGAAGAAAAGCATACAAAGAAATCCAAGGCCATATTTTTAGTCAAAGTGTGTAAATTCCAACTTCCTTGAACCTTGGGAAGCATTACCCTGTGAAAACGTTCTGTATTTTCTCCAAGCAGCATCACATCGTCAATCACTCCAGCAGCATGGATAATTCCCCGTAAAACAGGCATGGAGTTTTCAATTTCTGAAAATATCCAAGAAATATCTTCCCACTTGGCAACATCTCCTTGTACCACCAGCACACGGACTCCTGCCTCTTTCAATTCCTGGATGGTTTCTTTTGCCTCATTGCAAATATCCACCTCTTTTCGGCGGCCAACAAGCACTAGATTCTTTGCTCCTTGTTTTTTGACCATCCATTCGGCAACTTTGAGTCCCAAACCACCACAACCTCCTGTAATCAAATAACTTCCCTCCTCACAAAGCAGTCTTTGTTTTGTGCTTTTTGCGGTTATTTGCTTTTTCCGGGGGAGAGTATATCGGCTGATTCGAGCAACCTGGCGATTTCCTTTTCGGAAAGCAACCAGGGTTTCACCATCAGTAGACCATAATTCGTTCCAAAGGCTCTGCTGCTCATTCAAATCTGTCGCATGGTCAAGATCCAGCAGCACAGAAGCAAATTCTGGATGCTCTTGTGAAATCACTTTCCCCAATCCCCACAATGGAGCCTGATTCAGTAACAATGGAGAATGGTCTTCTGTAACTGCTTGAGTACCACGGGTGACAATCCATAACCGCGGCAACTGGGAACACTCCTGATGAATCAAAGCCTGTACCAGGTGGAGCAAACCCATCCAGCTCCGATTCTGCGCAGCATCTAATGCAAAAGGGCCTTTTTCATCCAGGCTCGGTTCATCCAACCCCCATAAGTATACAATGCCATAGCATGGATGAGTTTTCAGGCAATCTTGAATCAGTTTCACAAAATGAAAGGGTTTTTCAGGGTTGAGTTCATACTGTTTTTCACCCAGTTTTTGATAGTCCTGACCTATAGAAATCAAAATACCCTCGGTCCCTTTTTCCTTTAATTGATTATTCAGTTGACTACCAACTTGCCCGGCATCTGTAAAGATCAACCAGGAATCTTCTTTTTCCGTAGCCACTTGTTTCGATGTTGCGGTACTCGGAATCCAAGTTGTTTCATATAACCACTCTCGATAGTCCTCTCGTAACAGAGCATCCAGGTTTACTTTTCCTACCTCAAAACTAAAAAATTCCAGAAAAACTTTTCCAGTTTCATCGAATAATTGAATATCACCAATTCTATGATCTTCTGCCAGATTGTTTTTTTGCTTCAGGGACGCATAGGCCCATAAGGAATTGGAGGAAGGGGGGCCATGAAAACAAATTTTTCCTATTCGGAAAGGTACCCACGTTGCCGAATTGTCTATCGCAATGGCAATGGCCAATGTGGCAAAACTACTTTCCAGTAGCCCAGGATGGAGTTCGGAAACTTCTTTATCACCAAACAAAGCAGGAATTTTTAGCCGACAAATTGCTTCATTCTCTCCTCTTCTCATTTGTTCCAGCCATTGAAAGCTTTCACCTATCTCAACATGACGTTGATTTCGGATTTCATAAATTTCAGCCGCTTTCATCTCCTGGAAACAACGTTTCCATATTTTCTGAACAGGAACCACAGGTGGGATTATTATTTCTATTTCCTCCGTCAGAATTTTTCCTGCTGTATGAAGTGTCCAGTCAGGATGGTTAGTAGATTCATCTGCATCAAAACTGATTAATTTGAATTCTGCTGCATCTGATTTTTCAGGAGTGATCACCAGCTGAACGGTATAATCTTTATCTTCATTAATTACGAGAGTATGAGAAAACAGAACATCTTCTAAAACACATTGTTTTTTTTGAAATGCTAATTCAACAGCTGCCAATACCATAGAAACGTAAGTGGCGCCCGCGACCACTATTTTCTGATAAAGGAGGTGATCCTTTAAAAGCGGCAGTGTGTTTGGATTAAAGCTCGTTTCAAATACGACCTGCTGAAGCAGGGGCGATTGGAGCTTTTTATCTATTAAAAGGTGCAGCTTGGGTGAAAAAGCAGCAGGGCCTCCTGTACGAACTCCTGGGACATCTGTATCAATCCAGTAATATTCCTGTTGAAACGGATAGGTGGGCAGTTCGACCCGATTTCTATGGTATCCTTGATCAAAATTCGACCAATCCACGGTCAGCTTGCGAACATATAATTCTCCTAAACTCTTGAGAATCTGTTCCCAGTCGTCACACCCCTCTCGTAAAATCGGCAGCCACACTCCTGCATCTTCTGGTAGACACTGACGTGCCATTGCGGAAAGGACAGGTTTGGGTCCTATCTCCACAAACATATTATATCCATGTTGATGCAGAGTCTGGACACTACTGGTAAATCGTACGGGTTGGCGCAAATGCTGAACCCAGTATTCGGGGTTTGTCACTTCGTCTGTCACAAAAGTTCCGGTGACATTGGAAACCAAATTCATGTTGGGAGGTGAATAAGCAATGGTCTCGGCAATCTTCCGAAATTCATCCATCACTGGTTCCACAAGAGGTGAATGGAAAGAATGGGGAATATTCAATTGGGTCGTTTCAATCCCTTTTCCTTGCAAATCTTGACAAATCTTCTCAACTATTTGACCTTGTCCAGAGATTACAATATTTTCCGGCCCATTGATCGCACCAATGGATACCTCCTCTCCATAGGGTTTCAGGGCTTCTGTCACAGTAGCCTCATCTGTTCGAACCACTATCATTTGCCCATCAGAAGGAAGAAAACTGACCAGACGGGCCCGTTCCACCACCAGTTTCAATCCATCCTCCAAACTGAAAACACCGGCAATACAGGCTGCTGCAAACTCGCCCAAACTGTGCCCCATCACAGCAACCGGTTTGGTTCCCCAAGATAACAGCAGCTTTGCCAGTGAATATTCCAGGGAAAACAGTGCGGGCTGTGTATAAATTGTATTCTCCAAATGATTTGTTTCCAATAATCCTGTTTCCTGGTCTGCAAACATGACTTCAAGTAGTGATTTTTTTAAAAATGGCTGCAGAATATGATCACATTGGCTCAAGGTTTGGCGAAAAAAAGACTGAGTTTCATACAGATGTTGTCCCATACCGATGTAATGGCCTCCTTGTCCTGTAAATAAAAAGGCCATTTTAGGAGAGTTTGGTTCTTTCGGAGACGTTTGACTCCACTCTGAAACATCATCTCCTTCTGAGAAAATTTCCAATTCCTCTTTTAGCTCCTCACATGAAGAACTGACCACACTCAGGCGATGTTTGAAATGAGAACGCCGGGTATTGGCAGTAAAGCAAAGATCGGCCAAATTGAGATCTTTGTTTTTGTCTAATAGATTTTTGTACCTTCCGACCAATTGATGTAAGGCCGCCTCTGTCTTTGCAGACAGAGTTAAAATGTGCAGGGGGCGCTCTACTGCTGAAGTCTGAAGTTTGGAATCTGACAACGCAGTTTGTGCATCGGAATTCAGAGGTTGAAACTCTTGAAGAACCACATGGGCATTGGTACCCGTGAAACCAAACCCGCTCACTCCCGCAATTCTTGGGGTTTCTCGTTCTGGCCAGTCTTGCAATTCCGTAGGAATTTCAATGGACAATTGGTCCCAGGAGATACGAGGATTGGGATTTTTAAAATGTAAATGAGGTGGAATTTTCTTATTTTTAAAGGCAAGTACTGTTTTGATTAAACCCGCTACTCCAGCAGCAGGTTCGAGATGACCAAAGTTAGTTTTTACTGAGCCAATGGTCAAAGGAAACGAGCGAGGATGCTGGCAAAACACTTTCCCCAGAGCACTCACTTCAATGGGATCCCCCAATGGTGTTCCAGAGCCATGTGCTTCAATATAACCAACCTGATCGGGTTCGATTTCACTATTTTCAAGGGCTTGACGAATTACCTTTTCTTGAGAAATGCCGCTGGGAACGGTTAGCCCACCACTGGCTCCATCTTGATTGACGGCAGATCCACGAATCAGAGCATGAATTTGATCGCCATCGGCGATGGCATCTGACAAGCGTTTGAGCACAACCAGACCACAACCATCTCCACGGACATACCCATCGGCAGACGCATCAAAGGTTTTGCAACGACCATCAGGAGCGAGGACACGTCCCTTGGAAAAGCTGATGGACCACTGAGGAACCAGCAATAAATTGACACCTCCCGCTAATGCCATGTTGCATTCGTGGTTGCGTAAACTTTGACAAGCAAGATGAGTCGCTACTAAAGAGCCGGAACATGCTGTATCAACAACCATGCTGGGACCAGTGGCACTCAGGGTATAGGACAATCGTCCAGCAATCCCGGCCAGAGCACCCCCTGTGGTGAAATAAACATCAGTCTGAGGAATCTTTTCTTTCTCAAGCATCGCTAAAGCATGCTCAAAAGAAAGAACTCCAATAAAAACTCCGGTTAAACTGCCAAATAATTGTTCAGGGACTTGATTCGCATGCTCCAAAGCCTCCCACCCCACCTGCAGTACTAAACGCTGCTGCGGATCCAAGCTGTTCGCTTCTCTGGGAGCAATTCCAAAAAAATTAGCGTCAAACGTGTCGAAGGAATCAAAAAAACCGCCATAGCGAACATACGTTTTTCCCGGAGCATCAGGATCTGGATCATAGTAGGCTTCCATATTCCAGCGTTTTGGAGGAACTTCCGTGATGGCATCAACGCCATCACGTAAAAGTTCCCAATACGCATCAGGACTATCTACTTTTCCAGGGAAGCGGCATCCCATCCCGATAATCGCAATCGGCTCATGCTGAGCACTTTCCAATTCATCCAGCCTTGATTGCATTTTTTCAATCACTTGCAATGCCCGCTTCATCCTCTCGGCATGGGCTGAATGTATCACCTTACTTTCCGACATGCTTGTTATGATCCCATATTTTTTTCAATGTTACTCAGTTTTGTATCCAAAAGTGATCCAAGTTCATCTTCGGTAAGGTCTTGTAATTCGTCATCAGAAGATGGAGAAACCGTCTCCTCAGTATTCACTAAGTTGTCATCAGAAGCAGGCATATCCATCTCTATAACTTCAGTCGCAAAGTATTCAACAAGTGAGTCTACCGTGGGATAATCAAATAATAAAGTAGAAGGAAGAGAACATCCCAGGCTGGATTCAAACCGGTCTCTTAGTTCGACCACTGTTAAAGAGTCAACTCCCAAATCAAAAAGACTTTCCTGTAACTCAATTTGCTCAGTAGATTCCAAATTCAATAATGCCGCAACCTGATCACAAATGTGTGCTGCCAATTGAGTACGGCGTTCTCTGGCCGAAGCTTGTTCCAATTGCTTTAGGATTGGGATAGTCGTTCCAGCCGATGTGTCAGATAATTCATGTTCAAATGCTTCCAGGAATGGCAGTTGATTCAGTCCAAGAAATTTTTGTAAGAAAGGCCCCCACACGACAGGCATCACCGCAACTTGTGCAAATTTCCCTTGAAGCAGCAATTGGAGAGCATCAAGTCCTTTTTTGGAGGGAATGCTGCCTAGCCCTTGAGCAGCCCATCTCTTTTGAATCCGCTCATCATTCGCAACCATTCCAGCTTCTGCCCAAGGCCCCCAATTGATACTCAATCCAGGCAAACCTTTGCTGCAGCGGTGATACATCAAGGCATCCATGAAAGCATTAGCCGCTGCATAACTGGCCTTTGCTTCAGCACCAAATAGAGAAGCAATCGAAGAGAAACCAACAAAGAAATCAAGAGGTATATCTTGGGTCAGTGTATGCAAATGCCAGCTTCCTTGTACTTTAGGAAAAAGAACCTGATTGAAATGATTTCTATTTTCTTCGAGCAGTGTGGAATCATCGACAACCCCAGCTGTGTGGAAAATACCACGCAGCGAAGGCATTGTTTTTTTCACTTCTGTCATCATCTGAACGGCATTTTGATAATCCCCAATATCGGCCTGTATCACCAAAATTTTAACACCTTTTTGCTCCAGCTGTTCGACTACAGCTTGTGTATTATTGGACGCACCACTGCGCCCCACAAGAATCAGGTGCTTTGCTCCTTGATCAGCTAACCATTGGGCAACCAGCAAACCTAATCCGCGGCAACCTCCTGCAATCAGATAACTGCCATCGTCATGCAGCACCTGTTCCTGCGTTACTTCCGTCTTAGAATGTGAGGTCAACCTGGCAATGTGGCGTTTCCCATGCCGAAAAGCTACTTGGTTTTCCCCATCAGAAGAGTGCATCTCTTCCAACAAAAACTGAGAACCCTCCTGCTCTTTTGAATCATCCAAATCAATCAACCGGCAAAGCAATTTAGAGTGTTCCAGAGGAATGACTTTTCCCAATCCCCACAAGCAAGCAGAATGCGGTTGCGGCAAAGTATCATCAGGCAATACAGCTTGTGAGCCTCGAGTTACAATAGAAAGGAAAGGCAAGTCGGATTCATCACTTTGAACCAGTGCCTGTACCAGATACAATACACTTTCCCAACCCAGTTTTTGAGAAAGTTCAAAATCCACAGACTCACTTTTCTGATCCAAACTCCATAAATGGACGATACCACGGCATTTCTCCTCGAGAAGCTCTTGAAACAACTGCACAAAATCTGCAGAATTGGCAGGATTGATACAGTAATTTTTGGAATCTAATTTTTGATAAGATTGTCCAGCAGAAACGACAATACAATCGTTTCCATTCTGTTTTAATTTTTCTATCAACTGTTGTCCAACCCCTGTTTGGTCCGTAAACACGAACCATCGACCCGTTTGTTTTTCTATGGATTTCTCAAAAGATACTCGTTCTCGAGATTCCCAAACAGGCTGGTACAACCATGCTGCGGCTCCTTTTTCCAATTCTTCCAGGATAGTAGCACCCTGCCCTGATTCGACAACTTGGCGGACTTGCTGATCTTCCCCCTTACGGGCAACCTTCTCGCGGTCAATTCCAAACTGCAGAAGAATGGTATCAAATGCACCTTCTTCAAACTGCTGACTGAGCTGAGGTCGCTGGATTTTTCCAATAGCCGTCTTGGGGATTCTTTTTTTTTCAACGGGAATCATGTACTCGGGGTTCACTCCTATCTTTTTAGCAACCGTTCCCCGTATCTTTTTCATCAAGGATTTGAGATCATCATGTTCGGTAACTGAAGCATGGAAAAACACTGCCAACTGATCCGTTTTGCTATTGGCATTTCGTACAGGGCATGCCGCAGTATAAGAAGTTTCTATTTCATCGAGTTCTTCAACAACGGCTTCAATTTCATGGCTGTAATAATTGACTCCATTGATAATAATGTCATCTTTTTCACGGCCAGTCAGAACCAGACGACCATTTTCTAAATAGCCGAGATCTCCGGTATTGAACCAGCCATCAGCTGAAAAAACTTCTTTATTTTTTTCAGGATTTTTATAGTAGCCGCTCGTCACCGAAGGTCCTTTTACTTGCAGCCGGCCCACTTCCCTTTCCGGGAGCACATGATCTTCATCATCTGCAATACGAAGCGCCGACCCGCAAATCGGCGGTCCTAATTCAACAAAAGGCATATCATCTGATGAATTTTCCAGGGAAAATCCTTCTGAAAAAGAGATCCCTGAGCAGGTTTCTGACATGCCAAAGGCAGGACGTGTTGCGTGAGAAGGCAAGCCGTGGGGCTGGAGAAGCTTCAAACAGGTACGGATGGTTTTGGTAGCAATTTGTTCTCCCGCATTGATCAAAAAATTCATTGAAGAAAGATTCCAGGAGTGTTTTCTGATTTCTTCGGCCCGATCATTCATCAAAGCAAAAGCAAAATTGGGAGCCCACGAAATTGAGGCTTTGTGCTGATCAATCAAATCGAGCCACCGTACCGGATTTTGTAAAATGTATTCAGTAGGAACATGAACTTGTTTGCAGCGAAAATTCACCGCCATCAACATCAAACAGACAATCGCTCCGACATGATCGAGGGGCATCCAGTTGAGAATCACTTCCTGGCTGGAAAAATTAAATTTTTGACCCGTCCCGTTCAGCATGCTCAATAGATTTTTATGAGTGAGCATCACCGCTTTGGGCAGCCCTGTGCTTCCTGAAGTCAACAACAGCAATGTTAAATCATCAGGATCACTCAAATGAATTGTTTCATCAGGGTCATTCGCCTTGACATGATCTACAGTTTCCACTGAAAAATTTTCTATGTTTAACAGTCCTGACAAAGAACGAATATCGTCAGCCAATCGCGTAGTAGTCAGCACCAAAGGATTTTCAAGCATTTGCCAGGCATGATAGAGCTTATTGAGGGTGCTGTTCACTTCTCGATAAGTGGGAGAAATGGAAATAGGAACAGGAATAAAACCACCTAGGATACAGCCCCAAAATGCTGGAACATAATCTTGGGAGTTATCTATCTGAAAAATGATCTTGTCTTGCGGTTTTATGCCTAATTTTCTCAAACCTGCCAGAATTCGCTGAGCATCCTGCCACAAGTCTTGATAGGATTGAGAAAGTTGAGCGCCATCGGACTGAACATATACCAGATTCTTGTCTGTCTGTGCCGCCCGTTCCAAAATACCAGCTAAACGGATTGGAGCATTAACTTCGGATGCCAGTGGTTCTCCGTAACTGATTGCTAATTTTTTTGATGGCTCTTGTACTTGCATCATGTCTTTTTCCATAACCTTGCTAATACTGCCTCCTTATATTCTTTTGTCCACGTGTTGATATTCACTACAATGATCATATGAGAAGCCGGAATTCAAATTTATTTTATCAAAACAATGCTTTACAAAAAGTGATTTGCCATTCCGGACTTGATCCGGCATCCAGAAAACTCTGGGAATTCTTTTGAATTCCGGGTCGAGTCCGGAATGACATCGTTTTCAACTCCAGATTCATATATTATCATCTATGATTATAAACAAAATTTTTGTATGATAGAAAAATCAGAATAAAAACACGAGACGAAAATTTATAAAAAGATGGTTGACTGAATTATTTTAAATAACAAATTCAAAATGAACAAAGAGGCAATAGAAGACAAGATCAGGAAAACACTGGAATGGGCCTATGAAAAAGCACTAGATCCTGGGGTCCGTCATGTGGATTCTGCTGAAGATTTGGCTAATAAGTTCCGTAAGCCATCTGGGTCTCTGGAAAATCAAGTTAATGCTTTAATCCGAGGACAAAATACAAGAACAGGGACTGCCGGATTTGTTAGTGGGTTGGGAGGCTTTGTATTTTTACCCGTGACCCTCCCGACAACGATCAGTTATGGTATATTTTTACAAGTACGGATGATTGCGGCAATTGCGATCATGGGAGACTATGACGTTCGTGATGAAAAAGTAAAAACGCTCGTATTGGCATGCCTTTGTGGAAATGCTGTTCGTGATCTCCTCACGGATGTAGGCATTCAGGCTGGAGTCAATCTGACTCAAAGGATGGTGTACGGCATTCCTATTGAAGTCATCAGAGAGATTAACAAGGCTATTGGGTTTAAACTAGTTGCAAAATTTGGACAAAAGGGAGGAATACATTTAGGCAGACTCATTCCTGTTGTGGGAGGTATCGCATGTGGCGCAATGGATGCGCTGGCTAATAATGTCATTGGAAAAGTAGCAAAAGATGTATTCATTCATAAGAAAAATATATCAATGCTCAATCTTCCATAAGGAAGGCGAAAATAATAACATGTGAAAGTTACGCAGGATTTTCATCGAGGTTCAAGGCGTTTTATCGGGTGCAGAGCTTGCTACGTAACTGGTAAAGCAATGCAGAAGATCGTTGAAAAGACACATTTGCTAAGTTATTGTTTGAGCATTCCTAAGCAATTGAGAGGACTACTGAAATACTACATCACACTCCACACGGGTAAAATACTAGTCATTTTATGCAGTTTATCCTGGCAATAGGAAAAGTTGTCATCATAGGATTTTCCCTTCATATAAGGCATTTGTGTTGTGCGGTATTTGATTTTTAAATGATCAACAGTTTCCTCTTTTTCAAAACCTAGGAGATTCCTGGTGAGTTCCTGGTACTTATGAGGGATCTTAACAGTATAACAACCGGCTTCTTGAGAAACAATGCTTATATTTTCGATAATACCCTGTCCATTGCTAATTGGGGTATTGCTGTAGACATATGGACGATTCAACAAATCGAGTTCAAATAAAAACCGGACATAGTCGTCATTCAGTAAATACAAAGAATTCATGAAATTCAGGAGCAGTTCGTCAAACTCAGCACGGTTTTCATGCAATGCAACATGAAGAATTCCTCCCACAGAGCTGTACTTACTTTGTCCTGATACAGCAATAGTATCTTCGATATAATCGATGTAGGGCTCATTGTTGACGTGATGACAAAAGTCGGTGAAGGCTGATATTAGCTGTGTGAAAGAAACAATTCCAGATGAATCGAGATAACGACCTGTATATTTCAATCCCCTCAAACTGTGCAGGCTGGTGACGTGATAACTGAACCGTACTCCCTCTTGATAATCGTCATTAGAGACATCCCTGGTTCCAATCACTATTTGAGCTTCACTATTAGGGTCTGCATCCTCACTCACTTGAAATTCAAACTCTGCGCGCTGATTGTCCATTTCAACATTATTGATCAGCAAAAGAGGATAAATAATGAATGAATCCGCTCCAGCACGACAAAGCTGCCCTAGGCCATTTTTGAAAGAACTCAGAGTTTCCCCTGGAAGTGGCCATATCATCTCCATAAATGACGAAAGTTTACTTCGGTTCAATTCTTCCTGCAGACGGGTATAACTGCTTTGTTTGATGTTGTCTCTTTTCACACTTTCCAAGGTTTTCGCATCCATGGTCTGCATAGAGATCGGTTGAGTAGCTACCAGCCCTGCCTTGCTCAAAATTTTTGTAATTTCGGTCACTCGCTCAGGAGTATTTTTAGAGGAACTGAAATATACCGTCATAGGATAACCGTTCTTCTCCTTGCACTCGGCAATATGTTGAGCAATCTCAACATCTCTGTGAAGCATCCCAAAATTGGCATCAGCAATAAAAAGGTAAATAGCCCTATTTTTACTAAGCCAGGTAATCTCTGCCTTAACACGTTCTAAATCGGTCTTGTAGACTTTTGCATTAGTTGCTGCTCCCCAAAAACAATAAGTACATTTGAAGGGACAGCCACGATTCGTTTCAATCAGCGCCCAAACATATTCCTGAGAGTTGAAGAACCCTTGCAGGTAGGGAGACGGGATCTCATTCAGATCTTTGATTCGGTCTTGTTTTGGATTCGTGAGAAGGATGTTATCCTGATAAAAACTGAGTCCATTTATTTGTTGAAAATCGGGTTTTCCCGAGCAAAGTTGTATCAGGTAATTGACAAAAGTGTGCTCTCCTTCTCCATTACAGAGAACAACATTTTCATGATGTGGGCTTAAATAGCGATCTGCTTTGTTCATCACCTGAGGGCCCCCAAGGATGACTTGAGCATTGTGTTGTTTTTCCAGCAAAATGGGCAACCAGCGCTTGATAAATCCCATATTCCAGACATAACAGGAAAACGCATAAACATCTGCGTTCATTTCATTCAATTTATCTTCAAATGTCACATCATTGATGCACAGAGAGTGTGCTTCAAATGCGAAATGTTCCATCACCTGAGGATTTTGACAAGCAACCGCTTGCAGATATCCGGAAGCAAGAGGATAAACTCCTTGAAACGCATGAAGCTCAATGAACGCAACTTTTCTTTTAATACTCATTAAATTATCCTTTAGTAATCTAAACGGTTTCGAACTTAGTTAGCGGAAGTGCCCATGACTTAGCGTGTCTAGAATGTTAGCGAATCTCCAATATATTATCAAATTAATTGACTTGTGAGCTTCTATTTGTACAGGTTTTGAGTTTTAAACAAAATTTATGGTTGACAAGCAGGTAGTGAATCATGGATTCTTTCATTGCATAAAAGTACATCTTATTATCAACTCAACACAAGCATAATCGATTATGAAAAAAATATTCAGGCTCCGTATTGGAGTTTTCATTGTTTTATGCAGCCTGCTTGGGGTGGTATGGATTTGGCTAATCTTCATCAGTCCTGGAACTACGGCTCCCATTAAAGATGACCAGGGGAATCCTGTGCCAGACAGTGTGGCTGTCATCGAATTTGTTGAATTAGGGGGGCTGAAACAATTTGTTTTGATGAGAGGACGTAATGTTAACAATCCAGTGCTTCTCTTGTTGCACGGAGGTCCAGGAACTCCACAATCTCCCCATTTTGTGTATTATAATCAAGAATTGGAAAACCATTTTGTCGTTGTCAACTGGGACCAACGCGGTGCAGGCCGATCTTATTCTCCAAATATTCCACCAGAATCTATGACGATCTCGCAATTTATTTCAGATGTTCATGAGTTGACACAATATTTAAAAAAGCGGTTTAACCAGAAGAAAATTTATTTATTGGGACATTCCTGGGGGTCTTATCTAGGTATTCGCACTGCCCATGGATACCCTGATGACTATTATGCCTATGTCGGCATTGGGCAGGTTGCCAACCAGAAACAGAGTGAAATGCTCAGTTATCAATTTGTTTGGGAGACCGCAAAAAAAAATAAAAATACAGAAGCTCTTCAATCCTTGGAAGCATTAGGTGCCCCAGTGGATGGTAAATATAAAGGAGGAGCAATGGACATGATAAAGCAACGGCAATGGGTGCGGGCCTTTGGTGGTGCTGTTTATCAGGCTGATAATTTTTATACAATCCTGGGTAAGCCCATTGTCTTTTTCAGAGAATACTCTTTGAGTGACAAACTGGGGTATTTTGATGGAGAAGAGTTTTCTGTGACACTCCTCTTTGACCGCGTGCTCGAATTTGATTTGATGAGTGAAATTAAAGAATTAAAAATCCCCATCTATATTTTACAAGGGCGGCATGATTATCAAACCGCCTTTGTGTTAGCAGAAAAATTTCTCCACAATTTAAAAGCACCCAAAAAAGAATTGATTCCTTTTGAGAGTTCAGCACATATGGTGCCTTATGAGGAGCCGAATAAATTTCATGAAGTGATGATCAATAAGGTATTGAAAGAGACCTACCATCCTGCAAATTAACAGTTTTGTGTTTTACAAACTGTTCAATACTTCGTCTAGCTCATCAATGTTCAAACCATCATAGTCAATATCACTGGGAGTGATGTGAGTCTCTTTGATTTGCATACAGTAGTGAATAATTTCTTTCAGTTGCTGCTTGAAGTTTGCTCCAATCTTCTCAATTGTTTCATGCTGATAATAGTGCTTGTTATAGCGAAGATAAATTTCTAATTTATGATGAATAACCAAACAGTTGATATCTAAGTCATAAAGAATCGCGGCTTTGGGGCCTATCGCTTCTCCTGGTGATTCTTCGG
>JADGAT010000028.1:45644-54568 GCA_015231885.1 SAR324 cluster bacterium | reverse complement strand
GTTAACACAAACCTTTAGCTTTTAGATTTGCCCATTATAATTTTTCATCATTACTCGGACTTATTGACAACTTACAGACAAACCGCTTAAATGCAGAAATTCACTCACATTATGAGTACTGGCAACTCCTACTTTTGTGAAAACAAAATGCAATCCAACCATCAAACGATGGAGAAAACATAAACCAGAAGGACTTTCAAAAAAGTGAATGACGTCGCTATCACTATCAATGTTATCCTTGCGAGCAAGCCAATTCTGCAAGGTAGAGCGTGGAACATCATTTTCTTGGCACCATTGACGTTGGCTCAATTCGCTCGGGCGTTGTTCAAAATCGATCACGTTGGCTACGATCTCTGAGCGTGACCAAAATTGTTTTGATGTTGATTCTTCTAATGGATTAGAGTCTGATTGCATGGCTCAATCGGGGATGTAGGATTAACATATTTGGGAAAAATTGTTAATAACCTACTCCTGATTGAGTTGCAATTTCTACTAATTTTTAGATCGGGTGGCCGAACTTACGACCAAGCCCAAAAAATCTCATTTGTCAAGTCCCACTGGACATGCTATAAGAAGAAAAGTCTCATTCTCAAACAAGAAATAAATATGCTCGTCTTTGACACCCTCGAATATACCAAAAAGCTGACCGCAACTGGTGTTCCTCAAGAACAGGCAGAGGTCCATGCGGAAACCATGAAACAAATCATCGAGCATGATTTGGCCACCAAAGCTGATATCCTCCGTCTCGAAAAAGCCATTGAAGACTCCAAAGCCGAATTGAAACGGGATCTGGAAGATTCCAAAGCCGACTTAAAAAGAGACCTCAAGGAAATGGAAATGCGTCTCATCATCCGACTGGGAGGTTTACTCGTCATTGGCATCGGTATCTTAGCTTCTCTGGAAAAGTTGCTCTGAAATTACATTCGGGAAACAACATTCACGGAATACTCATGAGAATTGGTTCTTACAATAGATACGATTTTATGAGGGTGATTTTGAACTGATACCACATTGCCTAAGTACTAGGTCAAAAGTATTTTAACATTTTTTTTGACTGTCATCACTAGAAACGAGTGACGTGGCGATCTCTTTCTTCCTAAGATTGCTTCGGAGTATCGTCGCAATGACGGTATGTTAAAAAATATATGGTCAGGTACTTATAGTCATCCTCTCCATCAAAAACGTAAGCACGATTAGAATTTTGGGTTATATCGGTGGTTGGAGTGGCTCCATCAACGGTGCCATGATGCCCATTGCCGCTCTCATCGTTGGCGCTGTCAGTAAATGGGTAGTAAGCAATAAATCCATGGGTCAATTCGTCGTTCTCTTGTAAGGAAGAAATTTGATTGGTCTGCTCAATTGTAGAGGATTTGTTAGTGGAACTGCTTCCAGAACCGCCACAGGCAATGAGGATGCAGAGGAAAATGGAGAGCGGCAGGACTGAGAAAAGTTTAGACATATTTCCAGTAGATCCAGGGTTCAAAAAAGTCCATTATTGGTATGTAGTGGCATCGTTGATTACAGGCCCGTACTTCAATTGGGGTTCAAGTGATATACCTCTAGCTGCCGTATCAGTCGACCATTACCGTTGGTAGTTATTTCTCCAAGATAGCTAAAATCACGTTCAAAACGTTTTTTTGCACGGCGAAGTACCCTGGAACAGCTATGGGGTTTGCAAACTAAAATACTGGTGTGATTACGAACATCTTCCATGGAGCTCCATTGATTCCGTTCTGGTTTTTCCAGGCTGTAGGGCCAGGGTTGGTTGGGAAGATAAAAAGAAAACGCGCTGCTCAGCTGAAACTCCTTGGAAATGATATAATCAATCGGGTTCAGCTTTGATTCTTCTAGAAGAGCAAGCAGCTCAGCAGTCGATTGTTCCCATCCAATAGCAGGGTTGACAGGATCAAAATTAGGATCTCTTGCTATCTTTAAAATAACCGTTTTGTATTTTTGCAGTTCTTCTGCAGACAAGAGAGCAGCCACACGTTGAAGAAACTCTTCTTTGCGGAGTGGGGGAATTCGCTTTAACGTGCGCAACTTGCCAATGACCTCTTCAGGAACTCCTTGCTTCTCAAAGGCACTGTAATACCGAAGCTGGTATTGTGGAATTTCGACAAAGGGATGCTGTATATAAATAAAAGCAACGATCAGAATCGCAATATTCAGAAATGCGCCGCCCCCCACCATTTTTTTTATAAAACTCCTCTGGTTCGCATCCCACATGCTGCCCAAGACTCTTCCTGACAACATCATTATTCCCAAATATGCAACATTTGCCCAGTGAGGATCAGCAATGGATCCCCGCAAACTCATTGCAGAGAAAAAAAACAATGGGAATATGGAAATAAAGAGCACGACCGCCTCCGGCTGGGCACCCATGACAAAGGCTTTTCTTTTATTCCATAGTTGATACAAACCCCACCACGACCAGACTAAAGAAAAAAGAAATAGATGCCCGAGTGTAAAAAATATAAAATTTTGTCCTAATGGAGATCCAGAAAGCCCCCGTTTGAATTGAAAACGGAAAGAGACCCAATCGTTTTGATAATTCCACAGCAGAACTGGAGTAAAAATCAATAAAGAGATGCAGCCTGCCAGATACAGCCATGGATTTTTCAAATGATGGCGCAGCTCCTTATAGGAGAGCAGGTGCAAGAATAATCCAATATAAAATAGAATTGTAATATACTTTGAGAGCGCACCCAGACCTGCTGTAATACCAAGCAAAATTAGCCATTTATTGGAATTTGTCTGGTGAAAACGACATAAAAAATAAAGATTGAGGAGCCAAAAAATAAGAAAAGGCTGGTCAATGTGCAGAAAAACCGATCCCAATAAATAATAAGGAATCGACTCAAGCAGTATTAAGCAAAAAATAGCAGCACGCTTACCAAAGAAAGAATAACAAATGGCATAGGACAATGCCAAAATAGAAATATTGTAAGCCTGGGCTGCCAGTTCCAAAGCAAATTCAGAATTGCCTATCATGCTCGTGAACAGCCGAATGGCCAGAGCCACCATGGGTGGGTGCTCGTAATAAGACAGGGACAGATGGCGGGACCAAACCCAGTGATCCAGCATGTCAGGATGAGGGTTGATAAACAAATCCAGAAACAACAAGACAACCAAGTGTCCGGACAAAATAGCGATTGCTATTGCGTGATTACGCATAAAACATAGTTGGTAAGGCCGTATTAAAAATAATCAGGCAAGAGTTTAGCGACATCCAGATCCTCAAATGTACCATCGGAAAGATAATAGCGGAGTATACCGGCATCGACCCAGGAAAGCTGAAGCCGGACTTCATTATTTCGTATTGTAATATCCAGCCTTTGTGGTTTTTCTGCAGTACGCTTTATGATATGAATACGAAAATCATAGACTCGTTCCAGTTTACCTTCCTCTTTTGTGATGAGCTCTGAATTGACGATATGATAAAACGCAACGTGATTATGCGAAGGAGTCACCCCCGTTGCTGTTCTTAAGTGTCCTGCAATTCGCATGAGCTTGTTTTGATAAATCCGAAAAATGGCACGCAACCCATGGGATAATACCCAAACTTCGTAGAATTCATCATCGACTCTCTTGATCCTTGCCTGTTGGTTTTCTCCAATACTGTGTAACCCAATTGCTAATTTTTTTTCTTCATCCGCATACAGATACACCAAGCTCTGTGTGCCCGGAATGGGAAGCACATCAAGGATCACACGATTTGGGAAAGAGGTTAACCAGTTGTACTGAAAATAAATGGCATTGCCCATACGCTTTTCAGGAAATATTTGATATTCCCCCAAAGCCACTGTACTATGTGTGTTTTTTTGTAAAGAAAAGGTTTCTACGGCAAAAACATTAAAGGAAAAAACAAGTGCCAATGATAACAAACCCATTCTGATAAAGAATTGCATAATGTGACTCATTTAGATTAATATAAAAAATAGTGATAAAAACCCTGTTAACTCATAAAATCATTCGACCTGCCCCATAAAATAGCAAAAAGAAACAAAAAAATAGAACAAAAATTTTTAAATAAATAAGAATTTGCCTAGAAATTCTTATTTTCCTGCATATGAATTGCCGTTAATTGAACAAAATATGCATTTCCTTAGAAAGGCGAAAATAATAACATGAGAAAGTTACGCAGGATTTTCATCGAGATTCAAGGCTTTTTATCAGGCGCATAGCTCGCTATGTAACCGGTAAAGTAACGCAGAAGATCGTTGAAAAAGCAAGTAGATTGACTAAGTTATGTTTGAGCATTTCTTTAAGATTCCAGTGAACAAATTTAACAAATGATTTCGATTCTTTCGTTCTGTCCATCAAAAGAAAACTCTATCATTTCATACAGACAGGGAAGATTTATGCTATATACATTATTGAAAAAATGGAGAGCCTTCATTTTTGGTTTGATCTTAGGAGTTTCCTTTTTGTGGATTAGCCCAACAGCAGGAATTGCGGTAGACACCGACTCGCTGTCTGGCCGTATTGCAAAATCGATTCAGCAATTACCCGGTCCCCATTACAAAACTCTTGCAATTTCACGAATAAAAAAAAGAAAAGGCAGTCTGTCATTAGACACCAATGAATTGATTGATTACGCCAATGTCAAAATTGTACGAGGCCGTCGCTTCAGAGTGATTGACCGGACAAAACTCAAAAAAATTCTTAAAGAGCAACAGATTCAACTTTCAGAATCCGTGACACCAAATGAATACAAGGAGTTGGGTAAAATTGCCGGAGTGCAATTGTTTATTTATGGAACCCTGTTTAATGATGCTCTTGTTTTAAAAGCAATCGATGTACAAACTTCTGCGATTGCATGGGCTGATGTGTTCACCCTGCAAGCGAACAGTATCAACCACCTCCTTTTGTATGAGTTGGGGAAAAATTTTTCTCAGTCCATACAAAATGATGCTCTTAAAATAAAAAAAGACCAAGTCACTAAAATTAGTTTCTGGAATATAGACGTACCTCGCCGATTTTCCTCGGATCAAGCTATGGATTATCTTACTGGTTCCATTTCCAAAAGCCAACTTTTTACCATCATCGATCGAGAAAACCTGCAAATGATTGTCAATGAACAAAAGCTCAACCAGGCGGTGTTTATTGATGAGTCTCAAGCACGCCGTTTGGGGGAATTATATGGAGTGGATGCCTTTTTGTATGGTTCTATCACAGATAAAGGAAACCATTCCTATATTGCATCTTTAAAAATGATGAGTATTTTTACAGGAGTGATTATTTGGGCTGATTTGATCCGATTTAACCTGCCAGTCAAGGAAAATAAAACAAATCTGATCAATCCGTTTGATGCCAAAATCAGGCAGCGTAAACAAAAGAAAGGTCTTCGTGCCGGAATGGCAGGCATCAAGGCAGGAAACTTTATCATGGGGAGTAATGACCCTTTGTACAATTCAGCACCGGCGCGTCGAGTACGCATCAAACCATTTGCTCTGGACCAATATGAAGTCACCAATAAAGAATATAAAGAATTTGTAGATGCCAAAAAGCATCGATTCCCCACCAGTTGGGCAAATGGAGTATTTGATACGGCACTGTCGAATCATCCGGTTGTGGGGATTAGTTGGGAAGATGCAAAGCTATATTGCCAATTCCGTAAAAAAAGACTACCGACTGAGGCAGAATGGGAAAGGGCAATACGCGGACTTAAAGGAAGGAAATTTCCATGGAAAGGCCCAAGCTTTTCCCCCTCTTTTTCTGTCACTTTAGAATCAGGAGCCACTGCCCCTGTTAGTGTCATGACAGAGAATCGAGATGTCACTCCTGAGAAAATACATCATCTCGCCGGCAATGTCCGCGAATTTGTTTCCGATTTATACCGTCCATATCCTGGCGGTGACGATGACGGTCAAACCATCGGATCGAATGAGAAAGTAATACGGGGCAGCTCCTGGGCAAAAAGGTCTTATGAGGCCGTAGGGTTTTATCGCGGGCATACCCCTGCTAATTTTGCGTGGCCTGATACTGGATTTCGCTGTGCTGCCGACTTGTAAAACAGTTCTGTTTCCAATCATTCAAACAGGCGATTGTGTATCACAAATCACACGAAAAAATTGTGCAAAATATTTGTTGAATGTTCCTTAATTAATATTGTAAATGACGATAGTTTATGGGATTACTCGTTTTTATCGGCAGTCTTTTGATATTTGCCAATGTCATGAATCCAGATATTAACACCAATACGCTTCAGGCAGAAGTGAGCCGCTATCAATTGCAGGATACGGTTAGAATTAAACAAAAAAATCACGTTGTTGCCTCTTTTATTTCAGATGGTGTGGAAGGTGTTGGCATCACCAGCTTGACGTCTCATCGTGATTTTAAAAATTGGTTGGGAACGCTCAATTTAAGATATTACCGGGGTTCTGATTTTCGCCTCACGTTCTACACAGCAGGCATCGACTATATTGCCATTCGCCCCAATAGCCCCATTCGTCTGTCAGTCGGCGCTGAAGGAGGAATTGGAGATCTGGATGTTGATCGACTCGATAGATATGGGAGACTGCCCGATGCAACCGGATGGGAAATACACTCCGCTCTGCAAAGTCACTTCGTAATGTTTGATCATTTATGGAACTATTATTTGCGTCCTACATTGCGAGTATATCAATTTGAATTTGATGGAAAACCAGGTATTCGAAATAAAATCATTAATGGTCAAGGGTTTGCTCTGGCAGCAGGATTAGGAATGCGTTTTTAATATTTCCTATAAAAATTGATATGAAGAAAGAATTACACAAACCTCAAGTTGACGCTTTCAGTGAAAAGGAAATCCAAAAAATCTGTGATGCCATCAAACAGAAGGATGAGTGGTATTATTATTTTTTCATGTTTGCCCTGGAGACAGGGATGCGGAGAAATGAAATTCTGGCACTAACCTGGCATGATGTGGACCTTTGGAAAAAACGAGAAATTACTGTGCCTGACCCAAAGCAACCACGCATTCGCAGCCCTCGCTTTAAAAAAATTCCTATTGATGAATCATTATTGGGACTCGTTTTGAATTTGACATCGCCCTCCAGGTGGGTATTTCAAAAGACTGGCAAACGGATGTTGGGAGGGACCGTCACTTTATTTTTTAAGGAATTGAGCAGGGAATTGCGCATCCAGATCAATTCAAGACGGATGCGAAAAACCTATGTCACTCGACTTTTCAAAAAAATCAACCCCTCTTGCCGAGAAGATTGGAAGAAGCTGCAAAAAATAATGGGACATAAAGATATTTCGACCACTAAAAGCTATTTTCAACGTAATATGAAATATAAAATTCCCCATCACTAAGGAATGCTCAAACAATAACTCAGCAAATCTACTTGTCTGTTCAACGATCTTCTGCGTTGCTTTACCAGTGACATAGCACGCTATGCGCCCGATAAAACGCCTTGAACCTCGATGAAAATCCTGCGTAACTTTCGCATGTTATTATTTTCGCCTTCCTAAGGGATGCAGAAATAAATAAAATACCATCTTGCTTGTCTTTTCCGTCGAAAACAGCGTTGCTTGATTTCCAAATATTCCATCAAGCGTCTTGTTTTCCTCGAAACCCCCTACGCAATTCCGGTAATTTATTTTCTTCGTCCTCCCTAAAAGCTGGCAGTTGCCAATTCCATCAATTCATTAGGTTCCAGGATAAGAACCACTTGCCCATCCCCCATGATGGTGGAGCCTTTTAAGCCAGGAATGGACGATAAATAATCTTCCAGGGGTTTAACGACTACTTCTTGTTGATTGAATAAGCGGTCAACCGAAATTCCTATTTCACGTCCTCCAACATTGAGGACTACAATGGATAGATCTTTGTCACCGCCCTGTTCCTCTATTTCTGAAGCATTCAAATGCAGTAATTCAGTCAACGGAGTGATTCCAAGAATATCCCCTCTCAATTCCAGGGCCGATTTATCTTTCAGGTTTTTAATGGCATTTTTCTTCACTTGTACCGTTTCCTTAATGGCATCTAGAGGAATAGCATAAGAGGTTCCGTTGACTCCAACAATCAAAGCTTCAATGACGGCTAACGTCAGTGGGAGTTTCAGTCTCACCTGAGTTCCCTCCCCAAACTTGGAAGTTACCTCGACAGAGCCCTGGATATTACGAATATTCGTCATGACCACATCCATTCCCACGCCACGTCCAGAAATATCAGACACTTGTTCTGCAGTAGAAAAACCCGGAGCAAAAATTAAATTGACGGCTTCATCGTCTCCCATGCTGTCTGATTCATCCTGGCTGATGACTCCTTTTTTCACAGCAAGCTGTTTAATTTTGACAGGGTTGATGCCACCACCATCGTCAATAATATCAATGGCAATGAAGCTTCCCATGTGCATGGCTTTGAGGGTAATAGTCCCTTGCTCTGATTTACCGGCTGCCACTCGTGCTTCTGGAGTTTCTACGCCGTGATCACAACTGTTTCGCACAATATGCACTAAAGGATCCCCGATTTCTTCTACAATACTTTTGTCCACTTCCGTCGTTTCTCCAATCATCTGCATCGTGATTTTTTTATTGGTCTTGCGGGCAATATCTCGGACAATCCTGGGCATACGTTGAAACACCGTTTTCACCTGAACCAATCGCATGTCCATTAGATTATCCTGTAGATTATCAGAAATACGACTGATACTATTTTCTATCTGCTTGATATCTTGAATAATTTCAATAACGGTTCTTTCCTCATCCATTGTATCAGCCAAGTGTTTGAAAGCATTTCTTGTGATGATCAACTCGCCAATCAGGTTCATAAATCGATCCAAGCGACTGGCATCCACCCTCATGGTTTTTGCTTCAGCATTACTGGATGCCACCACCTTTTCCCCCTCAGATTTATTTGTAATTTTCCTCGCTGCTCTTTGTTGGGCTATTGCTGTTTCAGAAATAACAGGCACTGTTTCAGGCGGAGCTTCTTT